>CAIOKO010000001.1 GCA_903858935.1 uncultured Schlesneria sp.
ACCTTTCTATTGTTGCTGACTCAATGCGCTTTCGCCCAGAAGGAGGCAATGTCGACCAGCATCCGACAGCGCGAACAGGCCACATGGGAGATCGCCCAGAAGATCTGGAATCTGGCAGAACCGGGATATCAGGAGATTGAATCCGCGAAGCTGCTGGCCGACCAACTGGAGAAAGTAGGCTTTCATGTAGAGCGCGGCGTCGCCGACATTCCAACGGCGTTCACGGCGACGTTTGGAACGGGAAAGCCTGTCATCGCCATTCTGGGTGAATACGACGCGCTGCCGGGGCTTTCTCAGCAGGCGGTTCCCGAGCAATTGCCGCGTGAACGAGCCACCTATGGTCACGCCTGCGGGCATCACCTGTTCGGTACCGCGTCGGCATCGGCAGCCATCGCTGTCGCGGAACAGATCAAATCCGGGAACCTGAGCGGAACCGTTCGCTTTTATGGGTGTCCCGCAGAGGAAGGGGGGAGCGGCAAGACTTTTATGGTGCGGGCCGGGTTGTTCAACGATGTCGATGCCGCGTTCCACTGGCATCCGTCGGGACGCAACACGGCGGGTGATTCGTCGTGTCTGTCGCGTGCTGCGGTAAAGTTCCGGTTTCATGGGCGAAGTGCACACGCGGCCGGCGCACCGGAACAAGGCCGTTCATCGCTGGACGCCATCGAGTTGGCTTGTCATGCCTCGGAATTGCTGCGTGAGCATACGCCCGATTTCACTCGTATTCACCACGTCATCACCAGTGGCGGGTCGGCTCCAAACGTAGTTCCCGATTTCGCCGAAGTCTTTTTTTACATTCGCCATCCCAAAGCCGAAATCGTTCGCGAGTTGTACCCCAGGCTGGTCAAATGTGCCCAGGCAGGGGCACTCGCGACCGAGACAAAGCTGGAGGAAATCTATCTTGGCGGGACCATGGAGTTGCTGCCTAACGACCGGTTGGCTGAGGTGGCTCTCGTCAACCTCAGGCAATTGAACGATCTGAAATATGACGCTCAGCAGACGGAGTTTGCTCAACGGATTAAACAAACGCTGGTGAAGCCTCAACCGCTGGAGTCGATCAGTCAGGTGACTGATACCAGCGGCGAAGTCGGAAAAGGCTCGACCGATGTGGGTGACGTGTCGTGGGTTGTCCCGACGGCCGGTTTCACGACCGCCTGCTTCGTTCCTGGCACATCGTCGCATTCCTGGCAGGCGGTCGCGGCAAGTGGTACGTCGATTGGCAAACAGGGAATGCAGCTTGCCGCTCGTACTCTTGCGGCAAGTGTCTGGGATCTGATGAAGGAGCCCGATGTCATTGCCCAGGCAAAATTAGAACACACAAAGCGGCTTGCAGGTCGTAAATACGAACCACTGCTGTTGCCAGGTCAAAAGCCACCGCTCGACTATCGAAACTCGCCGGGAGTCCAATAGTTCTCGATCGCTGATTTGACAGTGTCCAGGCAGAGTATTGCGTTTTGCCGATTCAGCCAACACCAGACAACGCAACAGGTGGGAAATGGGGATGTGGCTGGTTATAATCGCTGCCAAGTTGTGGATAGATCTGATTGTTGCCACTGCAAACAACCGTTACTCAAGCTCAGCTGGCAGCAGGACTTCCAACTATTCGTTAATTCAAAGAGACTTCCGTTAATCAATCTATCACCTGATCTGACTCGTTCCATTTTCCATCGAAACTTCAAATGACAAATTCAACACCAATTCCCGGCCCGGTCGCACCACCTCGACGAATCCTGATGGGTCCGGGACCGAGCGATATCCATCCTCGCGTCCTGCTGGCGACGGCAGCCCAGACCGTGGGACACCTTGACCCGTACTTCCTGAAGATCATGGACGAAACCCAGACTATGTTGCGTCAGGTCTTCCGTACCCAGAACAGATTAACTCTGGCCGTCAGCGGTACTGGCAGCGCCGGGATGGAAACCGTGGTCGCCAATCTGATCGAACCGGGCGACAAGATGATCGTTTGCGTCAACGGTGTGTTCGGCGGACGCATGGCCGATGTGGCAGGCCGCTGCGGTGCCGAAGTGATCAAGCTGGAACGACCCTTCGGTGAAATTTTTTCGTCGGAAGAAATCGAAGCGGCCGTCAAACTGCATCGACCGAAAGTGCTGGGGATCGTGAATGCGGAAACATCGACAGGAGCATCCCAACCTGTCGCCGACATCGCTCGGATTTGTCATGAACATGGTACCCTGATCGCCGTCGATTGCGTGACGTCGCTCGGCGGTCAGCCCGTCGAAGTTGATGCATGGCAGCTTGACGCCGTGTACAGCGGAACGCAAAAGTGCCTGAGCTGTCCGCCAGGACTCGCTCCGGTAACATTCAGTGATCGAGCAGTCGCGGCAATCGACGCCCGCAAGACGAAGGTCCAGAGCTGGTACCTCGACATGCAGATGGTGAAAGATTATTGGGGTAGCAACCGAGCCTATCACCATACGGCTCCCATCAACATGAACTACGGTCTTCACGAAGCATTACGGATCGTGCTGGAAGAAGGGCTGGAGGCTCGCTTTGCCCGGCATCAGCGAAACCATCTGGCTTTGAAGGCGGGGCTGAAAGCCATGGGATTGGAGTATTCCGTCAAGGAAGGACAACAGTTGCCCATGCTGAATGCCGTCTGGATTCCCAACGGGGCCGATGATGCGGCAGTTCGCAAGCAACTGCTCAACGAATTTGGGATCGAGATTGGTGGTGGTCTTGGTCCGATGAAGGGGAAGACCTGGCGAATCGGCCTGATGGGGTCGGGATCCAGCGCCGCCAATGTCTTGGTGTTTCTCGCCTCACTGGAAAAATGTTTGCTGGATCAGGGTTTAAAAGTTCCCGCAGGTGCAGGTGTCGGTGCCGCCAACGCGGCCTATCGCGCAACGGCGTGATGGATTGTTCTTTGCCTAATGTGCCACTGCTTCGGAGTCTGCGGAGAAGCAGTGGCTTCGCATCAACGGACATTGTGCAACTCGGCACTGCTTGACCGAGGACGGTCAAGCAGTTGCACGGTCGATCGCCCGACGCTGCGTCATTTCGCAGTACCGTCCCGAGATGCCAACTCCTCGCGAATCTTTTTCGCGATCTCCGCCACGATAAGGGGGGTGTAAACAATCCCCGAATAATGGTCTGCGGGTAGTATCATCTCGTGATCGACATCAAGTCCTGCGGCCTTGCGTAAAGCGGTGGCATGCTCAGGAGGGACAACCTGATCCTGGCTGGCGGTGTACAGCCATGTATTCTTGCGGTCGTACCGATGAGCCAGCCGTAACGGCTCGATCGGTGCGAACAATCGCTTTAACTGATCTCCCGTAATCCCGGCGGCGGCGAGTGTTTCTCGTAACTTCCCCGCTTCTCGTTTGCCATTCACGACGACTTCGTAGAGGTTTCCGCCAGCGACCATGATATGAACGGTCGTGAATCCGCGATCGAGTCCAGCCGTCGTTGCTGCGACGAAGCCACCGAGGCTTGTTCCCTGGATGCTGATTGAACGGGTATCGACATGCGGCAGCGCCGCGACGGCATCGCGAGCACGCCTCGCGTCGGCAATCCCCTGCTTCATCACCGCGAACACCAGTTCCTGAGGCGGCTGCTCTGCCGTTGGTTCAGGACGACGCAATCCATACGTCGGAAGATGAATCATAAATGCGTGCAGGCCCTGAGCGTGCAGAGCTTTTGCGATCAGTCGCCCAACGGTCATGCCTGAACCCGATTCATGCACGACGACGATGGCAGGTGCATCGATTACTTCGTTCGCTTCATTCTTTGCCGAATACCATTCCAGCGCGACTAGATCGTTAACGGCAACACCACTCGGCCGGGGGGAGGGAAACCGCACGATCGCCGGATCAAGCGGATGCACGTTCGGCTGGACCGTGACTTCAAACGAACCGGTTTTCCAGACCAGCTCGTTCAAACACTGTTTCGCGTCCTCTGACGGTTCATCGCCAGGCGCCAGCCTGTCTGTTGCCTGATATGTCTTCAGAGCAGGTTTTTCCTGCGACCAGACCGAGGTCGAAACGATCAGCATCATCACGCAGCAGACGGTTCGAACATACATCGGATCTCTTTCTATTTTGCAGGATCGCGTTGAACCAGGTCACCGACAAACGGGATCACCTGCTTTTCGTAGGAGACACCTTCCGACTCGCCGGATGATCCGTCGAATCGTTTTAGCAGCGCTCCGTCTCGCCCATAAACATAGACGGCTGGAATGGAATCCAGCTTGATGGCATCAAACAAATCTTCGGCAGCCGTCGTGCACATCCGATGCAGCACCGTGTTCTCAATTTGCGAACCGAGAAACTTGAGGACTCGCTCGCGGTAGTAGGCCGGTGGCTTGCTTTTGATTCCCGCGTAATCAACGTCGAACGAAATCGCCGTCACGTCGTTTGGAAACCGTTGATGCAAGCTGATCAGATGAGGAAACTCTTTCATGCACGGTTCGCACGCCGTCGACCAGACATCAACGACGACAATTTTTCCTTTTTGCTGTTCGATCAAGGATTGAAGGCCGGCCCAATCCGATTCGATCAGTTCGACAGGCCTGACAGGCAAGTCATGTTCATTTTCCGCCCGATCCGGCTTTGTGGCAGTTGCTGACACAATTGCGTCCGGTGTCGGCGTCGATGCCACATCTGATGTTTCCATGTCAGGTCGCATTGGCCGAACTGGTCGAGGAGGGGGTCCTCCGCAACCCGCCGAAAGCTCGGCTGCAATCAATAAACCCCAGACAAGACGAGATCGGAACATATCGGATAGGCCTTTTAATGAGTCAGCGATTAATTTTGGCGATCTCGGTTTCGATTTTCTCGACAATCGGGTCGAATTGAGCGATCTCGACGGCGTTGTTTCCCTGTTCATGCTTTCGAAAACCGGTCAGATAGGTAATGTTTTGCGGTCGCCAGCGGTGAAAGAACTGCATGTTCTTTTCCACGACCTTGCGCCGGACCGCTTCTCCTTTTTCATCACTGGGGGAAAGCCGAGGCCAGTTCTGCTGTGTCTGGACGGCGGCGACAAGTGCCGCATAACCACGTTCGCTGAAATGAAGCCCGTTCTCGCTAAGATTGGTGCCCGGTGCTGGCAACTGAAACAAATCGATCACCGGTGAATTTCTACGAACAGCCAATTCGCGAACGGCTGCCGCGTACTTGGCGAGAATCGGATTCTGACGACTGGCATCCGGGAGAGGCGCAGGTGGACGCTCCCACTGATGCGGCGTCATAAAGGCGAGTCGTGCGCCAGTCACTTTCACGTCATCACACAGCTTTTCATATTGAGTGACGAACCGGGCAAGGCCTGCTTCACCAGCAAACGATTCATTCTGTCCATAATTCAGGATAATCAGAGTTGGTTTCAGTTCCTTGACCAGTTCGATCATCCGCTGGTACCCAGCCTGAGCGGGATCAAAAATCCCACGGCTTTCGGCCCAGACAGTATCACCGCTCCAACCAAGATTCCGAAACGTCACGTGCCGATTTGGCCAGGCGGTCGTCAAGGCGGTCTCCAGGTATCCGAACTGGCCTTCACGTTCGATAAACGTCCCCCCCAGCAGGATGACTCGATCACCATCGACCAATTCAAGCTTGGCCGTAGATTCCTTGCCTGACATGGAAGAAACGATTGACAACCAGCTAAAAACGAAAACCGGCAACAAACCCAACCGACGACTCTTCACAATAACTTTCCTTTCATCTACCGCGCAATGCGGAATTGCCTGAGGTTTGGCACATGCAACATACGAATGTTGGCGGCAGGTGCAACCGTACCTCTGAAAAAACTGGGGCATGGAGCAACGGCAAGTCACATGACAGGCGGATCACGAAACCTCGAAGGAAGCATGCAACCGCGATTTCCGGACAATTCAATCGTCGAACCATAAGCCTTCGATTGGCTTGAATTCGTGCGGCACAATCTCGCGTAGAGGCTAAACAGATCCACGTTAAGAATTGACCACATCACAGAGAGTGGCCACTCGCTAGCTGCGGCCGGGGTCCCACAACGGCCATATTGAATACGACCGACTTTCGGAACATCAACGGCAAAAACAAAAGCCGTCGACTGTTTTCTGAAACAATCGGCGGCTTTAAAAAAGAAATTGCGTCTGTCTTATGAAGACCGTGAACTGGAGAAACCGATGGGGCATCCCGGGCCTCAGACACTCAACACGGACTATTCACGCACCCAGCACCTCGGCGCAACAGCCATGATAACAATGAGTTAAGACACGGCAACAACAACTCGCTGAAGCGTCAGAGCGACACGCAAACGAGGGATCTTATTTACGTTAAAACGCAAAGAAGATCCCTCGCTTGTGCGTCGGGCGAACAAACAAAAAGAGTTAACGCAAAAGAAGCGTGCCGTTGAGACGGCACGCTTCTCTAAATTCTTGACCAGCGAATTGAGTCAAAGTCTCATCGACGCTGGTCTTTTTTTATTTCGATCAGCGAAAATCAATTCTTCTTGCGAAATCGTTGGGCGACACCAATCGCAAGCACACCCAAGCCTGAAATCAGGAGAGTTGATGGTTCAGGAACGGGAAGAACAGTGAGAACGTCCGAAATACCATAGACTTGATAAGTAAGGGATTTCGGCTCCAGGCCGTTCGCGAAACCAAGAGAAATCCAGTCGTAACCTCCAACGGTCGTGTGCAAGTTACCGACTTCGACATTGTCAATGTAGGTGACGCCGTTTTCGGTGACATTGTTGGTCGCACCCAAACCCCAATAAACAGTCCCTTGTCCAACAACGTTTGTGTTGTAAGTCGTACCAATCCCACTCGTACCGGTCCAAACAAATCCCGATGTGTAGGAATTTCCAGCAAGATCCTGGGTGGGTTGAGCAACTAGATCACCGCCATACCACAGTGAATTCGCGACTGTATTGCCGTCAGAAACTGCCACTTCCGTTCCATTGGCCATATAAACAGCGGTGTTAGTGATGCCAATGTGGGATTTCGCATCGACGGCATTTGTCGAGCCTACTGCGGACCAGTGAATCGTTTGTCCGTTATAGGTTGCGCCGGCTGCTTCGGTATTAACGAAGTTATCGTAGGTTGTGATGTCCGTGGACACCGCACTGATTTTGTCCGGCGTCACGTAAATGATCCGGAATTGATCACCGGCATGAAGTCCCGTTGGAGCCTGAATAGCAATTGGACCGGCAAATGCCGAACCTTGCCAAGCCAAAGCGACGGTTGACAGAAGCGCTGCACGAAAGAACCGTTTGAATTGAGAGGCCAGAATCATCGAAGTCACTTTCTAAAGGTGGTGCTACAGTTTCCAAAAACCAGATTTCAATTCTCAGAATATTATCTAGAAACACGAGTTTGAGTGGGATTTCCCTTGTCGATGCACCTCGAGACCTGGCCATTCGACGCTTCAGTGTTGTTAAGTAATGAATCGTCTTCACTGTCGGAAATCTGAATTTAATTGCGTAGATACGAGTATGGATGGCAATCGGCGAAGACTGTTCGGAATAAAATGCGAACAATCCTGAGATCCCATACAACTGATATTGGTTGGATAGTGATGCCAAGTCGTTTGCGCACCGAAAAATTCAGAGCCGGGGGGGCGTTGCATCCGAATTTCGCTTGAAAACCCGGAAAATGCTCTCTGTCGGCATTTGTTCCAGGCCGGAAATCGGTGGAGAGTGGACCTTCTGTTAGTTTTTTGAATTCCAACCCATTTGCTGGTCTCATTACAAGACGCTCCGAATGCGCACTCTCGTGCAGCAGGCAGTTGTGGAGGCATTAAAGCTCGGAAATGTCGCAGATTCCAACAACTCAATATTGAAAGCTGCGTTCACAACGGCGGGTGCGTCAGCGGACTTTGAATCCTGCCGCTGTTGAGCACCGCCGGGAACACGGGGTGGCATGTTTTTGGAGTCTTCGACAAGGCCAGGTCTTCATAGTTCGAAAACTTCTCCAAAGAGCACGTCCCGACCGAAGACGGTAAAACCGTCCCACCCTTTTTGCGGATTTCTCTTACAAATGCTTTTTCCTATCAACAACATAAACGTCCTATCTTCCGATTGGTTCATCAGGCCAGCCTCGCCCTCCCGACTTTTGCAGCGGGATGCTACTATCTTCCAGGCGACTGGCTGCTTTCCTCGCTGACCAGCGGCGGGCAATCTCTTAACAAGACTCTGCATACAGCAACACGACGGGTTTTCAATGGCGAATTCGGATCGATTCTCAACGGGTATCCTGGCACTTGATGAACTTTTGGGAGGTGGCCTCATCCCCGGAACATTGACCGTTGTCATGGGGGCAACCGGGATCGGGAAGACTCAGCTGGGACTTCAATTTGCCAACGCCGGAATGCAGCAGGAAGGTGAACGAGGGATTCTGTTCGATATGACTTCACGCGGTGACGCTCAGAATCATGCCGATTATGCTCGACGAATGTGTGATTGGGCGTTGAAGACTCGGCTGATGGATGCACCGAATTCACCCGAAGACGTCTGGAACCGGGACCAGATCCGCACCGATTACTTCCACGTGTTTGATCGGACCGGCCGCCGAGTCACGATGCGTGACCTTGATAAGGAACAATGGGCGGAATGGCGAGCGGAACTCAATAAGAAACTCGATCAGGCAATCGCGTTCTTTTACGGTAACTTTGCCCATGGGGTTCGTCGAGCGGTGATTGATGGAGTTGAACCAGTTGATCGAGCCAGCGATTCATTTCAATTCCAGTTGTTCGACTACATCTATCACCAGATTCTGCATAAGGACCACGACTGGGTTGCTCGTGACCTGTTTCGCGTGAACTTTCGAGCAAATGAGGCGGCCGTTCAGCAACATGCGTACGACCACAGCAAACTGGCAACCATGTTAATGTATACGTCTCACGAAGTTCGGCTGGACGATCTGATCAACCGACCAATCGAAAGCGGCGACGAACTTTGTAATGCGAATACGATTATCCTGATGGGTAAAGTCCGGGAGGGAAATCGTATGCGTCGGGCGCTGCACATTGCCAAACACCGGGGAAGTGCTGCCGACGACGGAATTGTCCCATTCGAGATCGATGACTCGGGTATTGTTTTTCCAAAGGCATAACACGACGAGAGGGTCTGATTTTGAATTCATCTGCTCCAGCCAAAACAAACCCTGCAGCCGAAGGGTACATCGACCCAGCAACGTTAATGCAATTGAAATCGCTCGAATTGCGAGCCAAACATGTTGTGCAGGGATTCATGACCGGGTTAAATCGAAGCCCCTATCACGGGTTCTCGGTCGAATTCACGGAATATCGCCAATACACGCAAGGAGACGATCTGCGGCATCTCGACTGGAAGCTGTTTGCCCGGACGGACCGTTATTACATCAAACGCTTCGAAGACGAAACAAACCTGCGTTGCCTGCTGCTGCTCGACGCCAGCAAGTCGATGAACTTTGGTTCGATCGGCTATACGAAATCGGACTATGCCAAGACGCTTGCTGCGACGTTTGCCTATTTCCTGTCAAATCAACGCGACGCGGTCGGCCTGGCGACGTTTGCTGCGGAGATCGAAGACTTTATTCCGCCCCGGTTTCGATCAGGTCATCTGCGTCGATTGATGGTTTCACTGGAACGAAACGCAGAGGGTTCGGCAACGCATCTTGCCAAGCCACTGGAACAGATTGCAGAACGCCTGAATAAGCGAGGGATGCTGGTCCTGATCTCCGACTTGCTGGCTCCACTGGAAACATTGGAACTGAGTCTCGGAAGCTTGACCGTCCGCGGTCAGGATGTCGTCGTCTTTCATATTCTCGACCCCGAAGAGCTTCAGTTTCAATTCGGCGCCCCGGAACTTTTTGTGGACCTTGAAACCGATCGTCGGCTTTACGTCGATCCCGCAGCGATTCGAAAAGAATACCTGTTGCGGTTTGGTGAACACCTGAAGTCGATCGAAGGGATCTGTGCCAGGCTGGGTCTGGTCTACCATCGGATGAGCACGGATACGGCGTTGGAAACAGCACTTCCCGAAATCATTCGCGTCCGCATGCAGACCCGAGGCAACAGCCGAACCCGAATCGCCCGACGGTAATTTCACCTTCACCCTTCGGCAAAACATGAGAAAGACATTTTGGAGCCTGTTTGACAATGACGAATGTTCTCGAAATCCAACCCGTTTCCGGCCCTGTGTCAGGTTCGATTCGACCACCGGGTTCAAAGAGTCTGACAAATCGGGCACTCGTGATTGCGGCATTGGCGAAAGGAACCTCACTGCTGACCGGAGTCCTGGACAGCCGTGACACTCAGGTCATGGTCGACAGTTTGAAGAGATTGGGGCTGAAGGTCGAGCAATCGACGGCTGATCGAACCGTGAGGATTGAAGGCTGTGGCGGTCGCCCTCCAGCAACGCAGGCGGACTTGTGGCTGGAAAACAGCGGGACGAGCATTCGTTTTCTCACGGCACTGTGTGCGTTGGGGCATGGTCGATTCCGACTGGATGGCAACACCCGCATGCGAGAACGTCCAATCGGAGATCTGGTTACTGCCCTGAGACAATTCGGTATCTCGGTCGATTGCGAATTGGGTAATGACTGCCCACCGGTGATTGTGACGGGGAATGGCCTGACTGGTCGCACGATTTCGATCAACGCAAATTTGTCGAGTCAATTCCTCAGCGCCGTTCTGATGGCCGCTCCATGTGCTGACGGACCGGTCGAAATTCGTCTGGCGGGAGAAATGGTTTCCGAACCGTACGTCGAGATGACGCTGGCAGCGATGCGTCAGTTTGGTGTCTCGATCGACCGCCCGCAACCGGGTCTCTTTCGATCAACTCATCAAACTTATCATGCGACTGATTACGACATTGAACCAGACGCATCCGCTGCCAGCTATTTCTTTGGCCTGGCCGCCGTGACGGGCGGCACCGTGACAGTCGAAGGTTTGCACGCGAATGCCCTGCAGGGGGACATTCAGTTCGTACAAGCACTCGAACAGATGGGCTGCCAGGTGACGTGGAATGCGGACAGCGTCACCGTCCGCGGGGGCTCGTTACATGGAATCGACATCGATATGAATGCAATTAGTGACACGGCTCAGACCCTGGCCTGTGTGGCCCCCTTCGCGACAGGTCCAACGCGGATCCGTAACGTGGCTCACATGCGGCTGAAAGAAACCGATCGCGTGACCGCAGTCGTGACCGAACTGCGGCGACTTGGCTTGACCGTTGATGAGCACCCCGATGGGATGACCATCCATCCAGGCGCGTTGCACGGTGGCACGGTCGCTACTTATGACGATCATCGCATGGCGATGAGTTTTTCTCTTCTAGGCCTACGCGTTCCGGGGATTCTGATTGCCGACCCGGAATGTACGTCAAAGACCTATCCCAATTACTTTGAAGACATGAATCGACTGTGTGCTTCAGCGAAGTGACTTCGATGATCACGTTATTATCACGGCAAGCCCGTTCAGGCGATGTTCCACCTGGCATGCATCGTATGAAAGTTACCGCGCGCATGCTGTTTCACCTAGTTTTCTCAACCAGCACATGATCGCGATTAATTCAACCCAACCGGGCCCTCATCAGCGACCTGAATTTCGTCGCTGAAAACACACTCACCTCTGAACCGGGCCGTCTTTCATCGCTTTTTCGAAAGATTCGATGGTTCCTTTCGTGAATGTAATCGCACGGAAGGTCAATAGCTTGAATCTTTGAAAGGGAAGCCCTGTTCCTCTGGAACGACAGGTGACATTTGTCGTAATTAAGAATAGCAACATTTGAATTGAAGAATAAATTGAGACTGAAATTCGGCATTACGAACGATTCCGCGAACGGACACGAGTCGGCTCGCGTGATTTGAAAGTGATTTACATGTGTCTCAGTTGACGCCATATGGCTTCAGTTTTGGTTCAGTCCTGGCGGACCGGACAGGGTTTGTGTTGATAGAAAGAAGAGTGATTTATGGATTCGATTCGTGGAATGTTTGGGTTTGGAATCGCGCAATTGATGGTGCTCAGCGTCATGGTCCCGGCCTACGCCGATAACAATGATGATGACGAAGAGCATCGCCGCACACA
This sequence comes from uncultured Schlesneria sp., assembly GCA_903858935.1. Classification (GTDB taxonomy): domain Bacteria; phylum Planctomycetota; class Planctomycetia; order Planctomycetales; family Planctomycetaceae; genus Schlesneria. Next base: position 12,003 of record CAIOKO010000001.1, read on the forward strand.
TGCTCGAAGGCATTCGAGCGTCGTCAGCCATAACCGTGAAGATTATCCTGTGATCTCCAATTGGCTGACCTCACCTGATTCGGCGGAGGAAAACACACCACTGAGTGACGCCAAATAGTCGCGAACACACGCACCACCCGTTTTGTCGCATCTTATCCTTGAACATCCGTTTGGGCCGACGCAAAGAGATCGGTGACATTCACGGAGAATTCGGGCAGAAACACCAAAGTCGCGATCGTTTCAGACATGAATTCTCCGTGAACGAGATACTGATCGAGAGCCAGCACCAACACTTTAACGGACAACTGTTCCGGATCGACGATCCAATATTCGGGGATCTGCGCTCTCGCGTAGTCGTTCCGTTTAGTGACCAGGTCACGCTCCCGGTTGGTCTGCCCCTGGCTGAGAACTTCGATCACAATCTCGGCCGCTTGCGGAGCGTCTTCCCGCCGCGCAACTCGTTCGGCACCAAGAAAGAGAACGTCCGGTTCGCAACATCGCGAATCCCACAAGCGAATGGGAAACGGCGCAAACGAGGCTTCCCCGCGACGAGACGATTGCGCCGCTCGGTCAAGCTGCAGAAATAGAAAGCGGACCAACCTTTGATGCCTGTATGTCGGCATCGGCAGGAACTCCAGACAACCATCGACAAGCTCGACTGGAAAAGTGGATGATTCAAATGCCGGAAAGTCTTCGTCGGTCCATTCCCCCTGTCGCGGAAAGCAATACGCCATCTCCCACGACGGTTCACCGCGCTGCGAGATACGTCCTGTCTGGAACAGCTCGTGGTTATCAGGAACAGCTCCTCGACCGATCATTGAATCACTCCGAAATGCGAAGTCTCGATCCCTTCGCAACTATTGAGGGCGGCGGATACCCATTCTAATTGCCAAACCGGGATCATTTTGGGGAGTGCGATATCTCAATCGGATGGGAAATTCAGTCCCGAGTGATTGTTTCATCAAGGTTTAACAATGCTCGTGCGACCAGAGTATAGGCGGCTCGGTGAACGGCATTTTCGCCAGGACCAGCAATCGCAATCGGATCCAGCTCCTTTTTTTCCAATCGTGCGAACTGATCCTGAAAAAAAACTTGTAAGATTGGAAATTCGTCAGTGGTGGGGGGGCGAGTGACGCAACGGCGGAACAGGTATTTCAGCTTTTCGGAATCGGGCTCAACCCGACTTGCGAACTCGAAACCAAGCGACTGAGCGCCTTCGACCAGGACCGTGTCGTTCAACATGGTCAAGGCCTGAAGCGGTGTATTAGTCACTTCGCGTCGTGCAATGCAGGCCTCACCGCTAGGGCCGTCGAATGTCATGAACATCGCGTAGGGGGATGTTCTTTTAGAGAATGTATAGAGAGATCTTCGGTAACGGTCTTCACCCGTGCTGACCGTCCAGGCGAGCGAGCCGTATGTTCCTTCCGTCGTCACACTTGCAGGCTGTGGTGGAAAGACGCTGGGACCGCCAAGCTTTTCGGATAAGACCCCGCTGATTTTTAGTACGAGATCACGGATCAGTTCCGCTTCCAAACGGAACCTGGGGCCTCGCGCGAGAAGTTCATTTGATGGATCTTTCGCCAGCAATTCGGGAGAGACATTTGATGATTGTCTGTAAGTGGCACTCGATGCCAGCAGTCGATGTAATCGCTTGATCGACCATGATAGGGGCGATCGGTTCGCGTCGATTTGCCCCTCTTCTGCGACGCCAGATAACTGCATGGCTAGCCAGTCGAGCAGTTCTGGATGAGTCGGACTTGCACCCTGGCTGCCGAAATCTTCAGTCGTGCGAACGATTCCCCGTCCGAACAAGGCTGACCAGTGACGGTTGACCGTGACTCGTGCTGACAACGGATTTTCGGCACTGACCAGCCATTTTGCCAGCGACAGCCGATTGACTGGTCGATCGGATCGAATTGGTGAAAGCATCGAGAGTCCGGCGGGAGCAACAGGTTCCCTGGGCTGCAGGAATTCACCCCGATGATACCGAAATGTCTGCCGGGGATTATTGACAGGTCGTTCACTCATCACCAGGGCCGTCGTTGCTGACATGGCCTGCTTTCTCAGTTCGTCGATCGGCTTGCGTTCGTTCGCGAGTTCAGGGGCGATACTGCAGAAAAATCGAATCAATTCAGGTGACTGCGCATCATCGGCTGTGCTTTGCCGAATCAATGCTTCAAGGTTGGTCGGAAGCGGACTGGCTTCGACATCTCTGGAATCGTCTGTAACCGAAACCCGGAAACGTCCCAGTCCTGCTGCGTAGTACTTTTCAAACAACAAAGTGAGATCGAACTGTTTCACGTCAGTGACTGGATTCTCAAACCGAAAAACCGCGACATGAGGTTTTCCCTGTCCGCCATCAATCGACCAGCCGGTTTGCTGATTACCGTCGAGACACGCAGGCGCACCCGGTCCATTGGCAAAGCTATGTGAGGCATGCACGAGTTTGATTTGCTGGCCCTGCGATGCAAGCGAGACCTCGCTTAAGAAAAAGTCGCCGAACGGTCCTTCATAGAAGACACGTCCGGGGCCATTTTTTGGAAGGGCTGGATCAGGCAACACTTCAATCCGGAGAGCGGTCACGCGGTGGAGAGTGTTTGCCAGACCGACTTCGTAGATATCGCGTTTGGACTGATCGCCACTCGCGATAATCGAGCCATCCTCGTGGATTGTGAGCAACGGCAGGTTGCTGGTTGCTGAAACAGGTTGTAGGGGAGTCCATGTCGCCAGGCGTTCCTTTTCACGCGTTCGCCATTGATGATACTTCTCTGCGAAATGTGCCTTACGACGCTCTTCCTCGGACAAACCACCGGTCGGTCTCAAACGACCGAGACTCAGTCGAAATCTCCCCAGCGTATGCTGACTGCCGAATTCATGAGCGAGAGAAACGATCAATCTGGGCTTGGCGAAATCGCTTTTTGCAGTCTTCCCCAGAAAGAAGCAGGCCGTTCGATCCACGTTTAATCGACCTGTCTCCGTCGCAATCGCCCAACCCGTTTTTGCTCCGGCATCGCCTTCAATTGCCTTTTCGACCGGATAATTCTTTTGCGAAAAGTCGGCCGTTGCACGGACAAGTTTCAACGGATGCGACTCACTCGGACGATCTGCGTCGTATTCCGCAATCGAAATTCTGGACAAGACAAAGTTACCGTGTGGAGTTCGACCTGGCCCTGTGTTCGGCAGACTTGGGTCAGTCAGCGCTTCGAGCCTGATTGCAGTAACATCCGACAGGTTTTCTTCGAGGTGAATCAGATAAAGTTCGGCATCAGGATTGTCTCCACTGACGAGGACGGATAAGTCGCTTTTGACTTCCATCTTCGCTCCCTTGCTGGAAGCCACGCTGATCGGCTTTGCCGGATGCCATTCATATTCGTCTGGCAGAGGAAAATGACTTGGCAAGTCCGCCTCAAGCTTTGCGATTTCCCGTTGAATCTCGACACGTCTCGATGCGAGTGTCGGGCGGACAATTTCCATTTCCGGCTCGTCAGCATTATTCAGTAACGCGAAAAAGCCGTAATAGTCGCGGTGTGTGATCGGATCATATTTATGAGTATGGCACTGGGCACAGCCAAGCGTCAGTCCCAACCACGTCGTGGCGGTCGTGCTCACGCGATCGGTCATCGCGTAGAAGCGGAACTCGAGCGGGTCAATCCCTCCTTCTTCATTAAGCATCGTATTTCTATGAAATCCCGTTGCGATGCGTTGATCGATGGACGCGTCGGGAAGCATGTCTCCCGCCAGTTGCTCGATCGTAAATTGATCGTACGGAACATCAGCGTTGATCGCGTTGATGACCCAGTCACGGTAAGGCCACATCGTTCGCTTTCGATCTTTTTCATAGCCATTCGTATCGGCATAGCGAGCCAGATCGAGCCACTTTCGACCCCAGCGTTCACCGTAATGTGGGGATGCCAGCAATCGGTCAAGCAACCTTTCGTAGGCATCTGGTGACGCAGTACCGATGAATTCGTCGGCCTCTTCCGGGGTCGGTGGTAATCCAATCAGATCGAGAGAAGCTCGACGGATCAACGTATAGCGGTCTGCTGGCAGAGACGGCGTCAGCTGCGCGGCGTTCAGTCGACTCAGAATGAAGTCGTCAATTGGCGAATGAAGCGCCGATGGATGGATATTGCCAGCCACAACGGGAATGGCAGGTCGCGTCGGTGGGACAAATGCCCAATGAGCAGCGTAGGTCGCACCTGAGTCAACCCATTGTTTTAACGTCGCTTTTTGAGCGTCCGTCAGCATGAACTTCGTCGACGGAGGCGGCATTCGAATTTCGGCATCTTCAGACAGAATTCGACGGACCAGTTCACTCTTGTCGACATTCCCCAGCACGATTGCGGCGTGACCGGAATCAACGGGCGACGTGGCTCCCTCTTTTGTGTCTAGCCGCAGTCCGCCTTGACGCTGCCCATCATCGGGTCCGTGACACTTGAAGCAAAATTGTGACAGAATCGGCCGAACATCTTTGTCATAGGTGGGAGATGTTTCTGCTGCGATGGCCCCTTCATGGCAAACGGCCCAACAGCAGAGACCGAGCAGAAGCACCGCGAAATGGAACGGGGAATTCGATCTCTTTTGGACTGGAAAAGACATCTGCAGATTCCTTGCTGACTGTTCTAGGGTCGGGTGTTCAAATTTCAAAATGGCCGATACAACGGAATTCTTTCGGCAACCGCCATGACCGGCCAATATTGAAATTTGAACGCCCGACCCCCTCTTCGTTCGCACCAATGTTTTAGTCATCTCAATAGACAACTCGACGCCCCACAATAATCCTTGCCTTACCATCCAGTCGAGCGAAGACCACGACACCGGGATCGCTTCCACTCAGCGGCAGCCGCCGACGCAACAAATCGGCCTGAACGGGAATGTGGCGGCATTTGATTTCGAGTGGACCGAAACCGGACGTCCGCAACCAGCCCTTCAAGTCTCGTTCATTGTTGGGAAGGTTACCCAGGACTTCAAATGTCTGAACAAACGGCGAACGAACCGGGGTGTCTGATGTCAGGTATTCTTCAGCACTATCCAGACGGAACAGTCCAAGTCGATCCGCCATCACATCGACCAGGCCCGCTCGAACCACGGCCGGATCAGGGTCGTAAAGAAAGCGACCGAGTTGTGCAACCGGGACAGCAACCTCCAGCGGATGCCCTGCGATACTTTCACCTTCGGGCAACACGGTGGCGCGGAAAAGTGTGTCACGCGCGAGCTCGCCAAACCAGACCGTTGCTTCTTTACATTCACCATTCAGACTGATCAGTTCGATTTCAGCGTCCGGAAACTTCCCGCCAAAGTTGCTGGCGGGGCTGACCTTAATGGCGCCGCCGCGACATCGCGTCATCAGATCCTGCAGAAATTCCAGCCCGGGAACATAGTCTTCGATGCGGGAAACTCGTCCCCCCGAGCCGGGACGGCGATCCGGATCGATGTGAACAAGTCCATCCAGGTCCTTCAGTTCTCGAACATCTGCAGCGAGTGTTTTAACCCGATCTGCCGCATCGTAGACCTCGGCATTCCACAGCGTTCGCAGACCTGCTGCCGGATTGATATCAACGGCGGTCACATCGCATTGAGTTGCCAGAGAAAGTGTATCGCTGCCAATCCCGCTACACAGATCCCAGACCGCACCTGTAAATCGGGTTGCTTTGTAGCGAGAAACAGCTTCAGTGGTGGATTGTTCCAATCCCTGGCGATCGAACCACATCTGGCCAGCCCGAGTGAACTTGACGAGCCCTCGTTTTCGCAACTGGTAAAGTGATACAGCGGCTCGCACCAGTTCGTCAGGATATTCCCTGCGGAGCTTCGACTGCAGCGCGAGCTCAGAGCCGCTGGAAGTTTCGATCTGTTTGAAGATCTGCGGCGTCGCGCGAAGATCGCGAAGAATACGGCATTCGTCGTTGGGATCGAGTGTTGGTTCGGCGGACACAATATTTTATTTCAAGGCGAGTAGAAAGATAAAAATAAAAACGAGCGTTTCGGAAACAGAGTGAATTCGTCAGCGTTCAGAAATCGAATGGAGCATACTCTGGGATCGGGTGTTCAAATTCCAAAATTGGCCGTTAAAACGAAACCCCACCGCCCCCCGTGGCGGTGGTTACCGGGCCTTTGCACCAGCAAGCAGCACCGTTCACTGTTCTGATCCAAAACAGATTCCCAGGGCAAAAGCCCGTTAACCACCCCCGCAGGGGGGGGTGGGGTTTGGTGTTGCTGCAGTGATAATCTTTCATCACACCCGCCCCCCTCTTTTTTCGCACACCCCTTACGGATCGCGAACAACTTCACAATCAGGAAGACTGTCTAAAAACAATTGTCCATAACGCTTGGTTTTCACTCGAGGATCAAGAATCACGACGATTCCGCGATCCGTTCGAGTACGAATTAAGCGGCCGAATCCCTGCTTCAATTTGATGACCGCTTCAGGGACCTGATAATCCATAAACGGGTTCCCTCCCGCAGTCCGGATCGCTTCCAGCCTTGCTTCCAGCAAAGGGTGATCAGGGACGCTGAACGGCAACTTGGTAATAATCACGTTCTGGAGAGCATCACCGGGGACGTCAACGCCCTGCCAGAAGCTGTCGGCCCCGAACAGTACGCCAGCAGGATCATTGCGAAATTTGTCCAGCAACATCGTGCGGGGCATATCCTCGCCCTGCGAGTACAGGTTCATGTTCTTCGAGACGAACCACGGGGTCAGGCGACGAGCACAGTTGCGCAACATCTGATAGCTGGTGAACAGAACAAACGCATGACCGTTTGTCATTTCGACGTACTGTTGTATTCGATCACAGACAGCCGATTCATAGGCGGTCGGTGCTTCGCTCGGATCGGGCATTCCCTCAGGCAGAATCAATTTCATTTGAGATCGATAATCGAACGGGCTTCCGACTTTTTTCTCGTTCGATTTGGTCAGCCCCAGACGCTGTCGAATAAACTCGAAACTCTGACCTCCAACTGCAAGAGTCGCACTGGTTAACACGACCGTACTGATCTTGTTAAAAAGCTCGTCTCGCAATACTGGCCCGACGTCGATGGGGGCTGAGACTAATTTGATTCGCTGCTGGTTCTGCCCACTTGTTTCAAGCCAGTAGACGGCGTCTTCAGCCCCCTGTTGCAGCCACGTATTCAATGTGTCGGCGAGCCCCGAACATCGTTCGGCCCCCGAGGTGTATTCGATCCGTTCTTCTTCGGATGTGATATGAGAACTGAGCTGCAGGATCATCGACCCGAGCTCCTTCAACGCCGGACTGACCTCATTTTGGATGTCGAGCGGCTTCCGAAAGCGGCCATTCTTCGCCGCCTGATTTCTTTGACTTTCCTGAACGGCATCGAAAAGGTCGCGAGCGATAAACCGAATGCGGTCGACAAGCTGCAGCGATTCTCGCTGTAGATTTAACGTCGACGAACTGGAGGTTGTCAGGCGCATGAGCAACCCTTTTTGCGTTCGATCGTTGTATAGCTTGCCCAGCATGTATTCGACCTGACCGTTCGAAACCGACAGACCAAGGTGATCGGCCGCAACCTGTTCGACGGTGTGCGCTTCATCAAAAACAACAACATCGTAATCTGGCAACAGGCTGACTCCCTCTCGTCGCAGCGACAGGTCTGCGAAGAAGAGTGCATGGTTGACGACCATGACATCGGCGTTCCAGATCCGGCGACGGGCCTTGTAATAAAGGCACTGTTCGTGTGTCGGACATTTTTTGCCCATGCAGTTGCCGTGATCACTGTGCACTTCATCCCAGACATTCGACATCGGTTTGAAGTCAAGATCCGCCAGACTTCCGTCGGTGGTATTGCGTGACCATTCCACGACTTTTTCCAGTTGAGCAATCTCATCGGGCCGAGAATAGAGAGAATTCGATCGGTCCACAGCCCCTTTCATCCGGCGCAGACTGATATAATTAGATCGCCCCTTGACCAGCACAGCCGAAAATTCAACCGGCATCACAGCATTGAGAAAGGGAATATCCTTGCCGAACAATTGTTCCTGAAGGCTGATGGTGTGCGTTGAAATGATGACTTTTTTTCGCTTGCCCCCTTCACCCTGTTTGGCCGTTGCTGCAAGAATCGTCGGGACGAGGTAGGCAAAGCTTTTACCGGTCCCCGTTCCGGCTTCGACCACCAGATGCTGACGATTTTCGATGGCACGTTCAACTGCATTGGCCATCTCGATTTGCTGGGGCCTGGATTCGTAGGTTTTCAGCCGTCGCGCGATGCTGCCACCGTCACCGAGAACATCATTCACGCCAAGAGCCACCATCAAATCCTTAAAACAACAGCCGCTTTCGTCATTCCAACGTCGTCGTGATCGACTTCATCCGACTCGGAAGTAGCCCACCATTGAACAAACTTGCGTAACCAGACCGGAGCCAGTCTTCGCCGGTGATTTCTACGAGCCAGCAAACATGGCCGACTCAATTTGAACCCGAGAGTCGACACGACTCGGCTCGCCACCTTCGAATGAGAGTATAGCGGGTCAGCCTGACACGTGCCCCGTCTCCCGTCACTAACTTTCCCAATTCGCAGCAGACTTTTACTTGTCCCTGAAATCTTAATCCCGTCGTACGGTTTACGATCGGTGCGCCGCATGAACCAGCGGCTTGACTCGGCTCACATCGACAGGTTTCCAGACACTGCCATCTTGCTTGAGACTCGAGCCAACAATCACGCCGCTGGCGTAGGGGAGCATCAGATGGATTGACTCCGAGTTGACTCCACTTCCCACCAGTACCGGCGTCGACCTGGCGGCGTCTTTGACGATACTCAGCGTTCCGAGATCGACTGGTTGCCCGGTTGCTGACCCCGACACGATCACCGCATCGGCTTTACCTCGTTCGATCAAATCCTGCACTTCGTCGGCAAGAGGACGTTCGGCAAACGCAGCGGAATGTTTAACATCGACATCCGCCCAGATCTGGATTGACGACGCTCGCAGGCTGGCTCGTTCTCGTAACAGATCGTGAGCGATCCCTTGCAACAACCCCTGATCGGCCACACGAGCACCGCAAAGGACGTTGACTCGAATGAAGGACGCTCCACAAGCGGCAGCAACGGCAAGAGCACTTCGACCATCGTTTCTCAGCACGTTGATCCCAAGCGGAACATCAAACCGCCACCGCAAATCGCTGGCCAGAGATGTCATTGCCGCGACGGTGATCGCGGGAACTCGATCAGGATAAAAGGGTGAATCGCCGAAGTTCTCGAGCATCAGCCCGTCAACCCCTCCCTCCACGAGAGCTTCGGCATCGCGAAGAACCGACTGGCGAATTGATACCATATCACCTTCATACTCGGGCGAGCCGGGAAGGGGAGGGGCGTGCAACATCCCGATCACGGGACACGATAAAGATGACCATTTGGCAAGTAACATCGTCAAGGCTCCTTGAAAAGCGTCTTGCGGACTTTCGGGAACGGACAGATACTTTGCAACTGAGGCCGAATGATTTGTTGCGAATTCAAAACCTGATCATATCTCGATCGAGGGACCAACATGGCTAAAAAATCCAGTATAACAAAGACAAAAGCCAAACCAGCCGCAAAAACAAAAGCGGAATTGACAATCGGCAGTTACCTTATCCAGCGACTTCAGGATTTCGGGCTGGCGGAGATTTTCGGTATCCCCGGTGATTTTGTCCTTCAGTTCTACGGAATGCTCGAAGAGAGCCCGCTCAAGGTCATCGGGTGCACTCGCGAAGATTGTGCGGGATACGCCGCCGACGGATACGCCCGCATTAACGGGATTGGTGCAGTATGTGTCACGTATTGTGTGGGAGGTCTCAGTCTGTGCAATTCCATCGCCGGGGCATTCGCAGAGAAATCGCCCGTTGTTGTCATCAGCGGTGCACCGGGTGTGGACGAACGGCGATCTAATCCACTGCTGCACCATCGCGTGCGAGACTTCAATACTCAGCGTGAGGTTTTCGAAAAAATTACTGTCGCAAGTGCATCACTGGATGACCCATTAACCGCCTTTCGCGAAATCGATCGCTGCCTCGAAACTGCAGTACGACTTAAGCGACCAGTCTACCTGGAACTCCCTCGTGACCGCGTGCACACAAAATGCCCGTATCCACATGTCCCCAAAACCGAGACCTTCACCAGCGACAAAGACGCCCTGCGCGAGTCGCTCGCCGAAGCAAAGCGAGCCATTAACGCCAGCAGAAAACCAGTCATTATCGCGGGTGTCGAAATGCACCGCTTTGGCCTGGAAGATGAAGTGGTGAAGTTCGCCGAAAAGAATTCGATTCCAATGTGTGCCACCCTGCTGGGAAAATCGGTGGTCAGCGAAAAGCATCCGCTCTATCTCGGTATTTATGAAGGAGCCATGTGTCGAGACGCGCTCCGTCAGTACGTCGAAGAGAGCGATTGCCTGATTATGCTGGGAGCCTTTCTGACCGACATCGATATGGGAATCTTCACGGCTAATCTCGATCCCGCAAAATCCATCTATTCGACGGCAGATCAGACACGGATCTCGCACCACCACTTCCATGACATTCTGGTCACCGACTTCGTGCGAGGCCTGGGGCAACTTGAACTGAAGGTGCCCAAACGAACGATGCTTGCCAAGCCCAAGGGGGCTGATACCAGGTTTGTATTGAAGCCCCACGCCAAGATCACGAACGCCAGACTCTTCGCCAGGATCAACGACCTGCTCGACGAAACGATGATCGTGATCGCGGATGTCGGCGATTGCCTGTTTGGGGCAGCCGACCTGACAATTTTCCGTAAGACCGAATTCATCAGCCCCGCCTATTACACATCGATGGGATTCGCCGTTCCGGCGTCGATTGGCGTCAACGTCGCCGCCCCCGACCGACGTCCCATCGTACTCGTCGGTGACGGGGCGTTTCAGATGACCTGCATGGAACTTTCCACCGCAGTACGACATGGCTTCAACCCGATCGTGATCGTCCTGAATAACAAAGGTTATACGACGGAACGATTCCTTCAGGATGGTCCCTTCAATGACATTTTGAACTGGAACTATCATCGTATGCCCGATCTTCTCGGAGGTGGCTGGGGCTTTGAGGTCCACACGGAAGGTGATCTGGATCAGTCGCTGAACGCAGCTCTCGCCCACAAAGACGCCTTCAGTATTTTGAACGTACACCTCGAACCCGACGATATCAGCCAGGCTCTGAAGCGACTGGCTGAAGGTCTTGCAAAAAGGCTGTGACATGAATCCGTAACAATACGTAGACACGATGTTCGGTCACAACCAGGAACAGACCTGCAACTCGATAAGGGTGCCACGGTTTTGGACTTCTTCGGGGCTGACACTTGACTCATTCAGTCAAGTGTCAGGATTTCCTCCAAAGTAGCCATCATCGCTCAGCGTGATGAGCATGCGTCGGAAACGATTCTAACGTTGCCGACGCATCGGGGCAGATATTCCGTTTGAATTTCTGATTTGAAAACATGCTGACTGGAATTTGGCAGGTTCTCGAACAATGCTCATCACGCGGAGAGGCTGTCATTTTTTGCATTTTACCGACGAATTTCACGGAATGAATCTTTCCACGCTTGTGATCAGGCGCTAGGATTCGCGCCATGACACAACCTCCCCCAGAC
>CAIOKO010000002.1 GCA_903858935.1 uncultured Schlesneria sp.
AAGATACCCCGTCTCCGAAGACTCCAACGAACGTTTCACGTCAGAGCAAATTAGCCATCATCGCTCCGCGTGATGAGCATTGTTCGAGAACCACGCGAATAACAAACACCATGTTTTCAATTCAGCATTTCAAATGATGTCGCTGTCCCGATGCTGAGGCAACGCTTGAGTCGTGTTCGACGCATGCTCATCACGCGGAGCGATGATGGCTACTTTGGAAGAATTCCTGAAACTTGACGCATAAAGTCAACTTCCGCGCGCGAAGAAGTCCAAAGCAGCGGCACATGATTCGAGTTCCAAATCTTTGGGCCACTGCTATGAGATCAACTTCACTGCAAAATCATCGTTCGTAATTCGACCAGCGCAGGTGTCAGGTTCGACGAAATTCGGCCCATCGCCTGTCGATCCTCGGTCTGGCATTTCAAAAGATAATCATAGACTCGGCGCCAGGTCTCGTAGAGTTCCGTGATTTCTCCTTTCAGCTCGGCTTGAGGCTTTCCCGTAACGATATCGTCATGAAGTCGAGCCGCACGATCAGCGAGATCAGCAGCGTCTTGCAGACAAGCTTCACCGAATGAATGTCGTTCCACGGCAAGCCATCGCTTGGTTGTCGCTTCAATCTGTTCTGTTAAATTCTGAATCGACGCAGCCAGGTCTTCGGCAGCCCGACTGTCAAACTCATCCCGCTGAAGGTGCAGCGAAGTCCTCAATGCACCGACCGTCTGGCTGATCCGATTTAAAACGGAGACAGCCTTGTCGCTGTCAACGTCGCGATACACGTCGATGAATGTTCGCTCCGCCGCTTCGATCCGGCGAAATGCTTCCAGGATTTCAGATTGATCCTGACTACGCTTCACAACCTCAGTAAATTGAGCACATGCGACATAGAACTGGTCGGCCGCCGAAAGTGCCAGCTTGGATTTTGGTAAATGCATGATCAGGATCAGCGGCGTCCGTTCGAGAAACTCGTCGATATCTTTTTTCAAAGTTATGGCGAGGTGAGAAAACTGGGACTGATCCATTTTTTGAGGAAGTAACAATAGCTGATGAATCTCGCTGACCGAAGCCGAAACGCGCCGGATGCCACGTTCGATATAGCGATCGTCTTCCCCACGTAATTTGACAACAAGGGGCGACCAGATCGTTTCAAACTGCTTGTATTCCTCGATAATCACGTTCGTATCGGCACGGTCGTCACGTACCACTGAGATCAGATTCAGAATGATCTGACGAAGGCGACTGACGGATCGACGATAGACCTGAGCGTCCTGTCCATTACCGAGTTCTGAGGCCAGGTCTTCTTGAAGATTATCCAGATCACCAGCCAGGCTCGCAGCCTTGAGATACAACTGCCGGCGATCGAGCTGAGGCTGAATGCCAATCAACTGTCGAATGCGATGATCTGCGTCGTTCACCCCTTTCACCAGATCCAGGGTTTCGTCGGTCACTCCACGCAGGCTTTCGAGTCGATAGGCCAGTTCCCGCCAGTCGGCGTCCAGTTGTTTAAGCTGTTCCAGACTTGTCCGATCAACACCGTATTTTTCGGAATACTTATTGACGCTGACTGCTGTACCGCTCAATCGCAATGCGTCCGTATAGCTTTGACGTAATCCAGGTACCTGGCTCATCTGTTCGTTCAAAGCGTAAGTGAGCTGAGTCAAATTATCAGAGAATGCGCGAATCAACGGGCGAAGCGTTTTTCCTTCAACCGTACCAGTGTCACCGGGAGTTTGATGTCCCTGTGGATGAGGAACATAGAAGTCGTTGTCCAACGAACTGCTGTAATCATCAATAAAACCGCGCGTCCGATCGCTGGATTGAGATGTTTTTTTCACAGGGACACCCTGTGAAAATAGCACCGGAGTATCGATCAACAGCGATGCGATCAGCGTGCTGGCCATGAAAAGTGAGACGTGCAGACAAAACCAACCGTGTTTCTGAGAGCTTCCTTGAATGGACATATCTCCAGAATTCCTTTCTGAAACGAGCACAATCCAAAGTGCGAATGAACTCGATGGGCCATCGCATCCCACCTAGACTAGCCAAATCTGCCGATTGATCCAAGATGAAATTGAACAAAGTAATCGTGGGATTTTGTAGTGCGGGCTTCAGCCCGCACAAGTAGTCTCGATGCACGGGCTGAATCCAATGCTACGGCTTGCGACACCTATCTCTGTCCAAAGACGAAGAAATAAAACTCGCCGATCAGGTAATGGAAAGAAATGAGCGTTGCGATCACAAATGCGATCAATGCAAAAATGCGAAAAATCTGCACCGTCAAATAAAGCTTAGTTGAAACTAAAGTGAATATCCGGGTCAACAACTTTCCTTTAAACCTCGTGCTTGCCATAGGCAACAGCAGCAGAAACAACAAGGCAGAATTACAAAACCACGTCAGAATTGCAGCGAGATCCGCATCGAGCGTGGCTTTAATGTTCCATCGCATCCCACCGACGAGAGCAATTAGCGGGGACAGGATCAACAGCAGGCAACCTGCTTGGGAAAGGCTTAACGACGGATCTTCAGCCACTTGTTCGTATGGCGATTCGTTGGATAGTGACTTCACTGTCCTTGTCCCGTCCGAACTCAATCATCATTCAGAAAACCGAAGCCCGAAGAGAAAGAGATTTTACCACGAAGAGCACGAAGGCCACGAAGAAGAAAAGAGATTCGAAGAAAATGACTCGAAGCATCTTCTCCTCGTTTTACTTCGTGATCTTCGTGTGCTTCGTGGTTCGAATTTCCGTCTTCTTCGCTTTTCTCGTCGCGTCTTCCACGCAACGAAACTCGCCGTGATTTCCGATTGGAAGTAGCAACGAAAAAACCGTCACCCGGCGTGAGCCAAGTGACGGTTTCGTATGAACAGGTTGGAGAGTTCAAGAATCAGGATTGTCGAATGATGCGGACTGTTTTTGTTATTGATTTGAGAGTTCTGATGTAGCGACCGGTAAACCGGTCCACCAAAACCGCTCTGGCGCAATTGACC
>CAIOKO010000003.1 GCA_903858935.1 uncultured Schlesneria sp.
CGTCCAGACGTCGGTCTCGTTGAAACCAAACAAAGGTTCCGTCGATTGAAACAACCGCACAACATTCCCGTGGGTGACGACACATCCCTTCGGCTGGCCTGTTGAACCTGACGTATAGATCACATACGCCGCATCGTCGCTCGATACGTTTACCGGCAATAATGAGGTCTTCGAATGGTCCGGCAACTTCGGGGAGTCAGTGATCGAAATCAAATTCAGCCTGGATTCGTCGCGGTGAAAAGACGATCGTGTCTCTTCATCGCAAATGATGGTTTCGATCCCGGCGTCTCGGACCATGAATTCCAGCCGCTCGATAGGATACTCAGGATCAAGGGGTACGTACGCGGCTCCTGCTTTCAGGATTCCTAGAATCCCACTAACAATGTCCGGCGATCTCTGCAGACAGATCCTGACTCGAGATTCGCGACTGACCTGGGCGGCAAGCAGGCGATGTGCCAAAACATCAGAAATGGCATCCAATTGAAAATAACTGAGTTCCTGATTTCCGAATGAAATCGCGATGCTGTCAGGTGTCCTCCGGGATTGATCCTGAAACCATTGATTGATTGATGTCACCATAGAACCCGATACGATCCCGCTTCTATTGCCAATGTCTTGGACATGGGTGACGAGTGCAAATCCAACAGGAGCCAAAATTGGATCTTCTGCACTTGAACTCGTCATTGTAGATGATCAAGGACCGATTCTATTTTGATATCCGTGTTAATTTCCAAAAAATCGATCCGATGAGTGACAGATTTGGCGGCGCCGTGTTTGATTTGACGCTGCTTCGTTCGAGCGCAACCTTTAAAAACTCAAGTTTGTTTGCTTAATGCGTTTTAAAGCAAATTTGAGCTCGAATTATTGATAAGACCGAATCCAAGTCTTTGAAGCGAGTCATTCGTTGCGACCTTCAGGTTTTCAGATAGACAATTCGGGTCAGTCCATTCAGATTCACTTGACTACGATAGAAAGCTTTTTTTCGAAACGTGTCAGGCATTTGTGGCACACGGAATACAGGGCTTGGAAACCATGAAAACTATCGGTTCTTTATTGTAAAAAACACTGAATGTAAGATCAAGTAATTGTACGTTTGAACAGTTTTTGGCTGGTCGAATCCTTTTAGAGGCGAGCTCAAGTTTAACTCGCAGAAAAGGTTGACTGGTTCAATTGACCGAGTCGGTTTTCGTTCGTGACGCATGGTCATTTGTCTGGACCGGATTTTTCCCCTTAAGTCGCAATGGGAGGCTTTTTTATGCAAGGCGATGCGAATCTCGGATTCCGCAATGGCCAGTCTCAGTGAATGCATGCTTGATTGTTTATTGCGTCGAAACCGGATTTGCAAAAATCAGACAACAGCCGATCGGTCCATGTCAGAATAGGGATAGACGCCTGCCTTCTTCAATTTTGCAATCAGCTTCTCACCGCCGTTCTTCCTAGCGAAATCCATTTCGGACCTGTGTATTTCCATCACGAGCAGCAGGCCAAATTCTGAGTGGTCTTCATCCGATCCATAAGCGTCGAAAATCAGGCACTTGCCCCCAATTCTCTCGAAATCCTCGGGGAACTCACAGGTTTCGTGGGGGTTAAGAGTTGCCTGAGCGCTGTATGACGCGATGCTGTTCAAAATTGCATTGATCGACCCATGCACCTGGCCAAATGCGGTTGATTCGTTTTGGGCGTCGTCGAGTGAAATGGGAAGGCGAGTGAACATTACCAGTTCGTAGAAGTCAAACACGTCGTTTGACGATCCTTCGCCGGGAATCTCACTGAGCTCTTTGGTGGCGACGGCAGTCCCTTCGATCCCGTTGGGGAAGTAGTAAAGATCAAGTCCACCCCCGATCGCATAAGGGATAATCGCGTGCATCACCATGTTGTGTTCTTCACCGAGAATGCCGACCATCAAGGCACTCTTCTGGTCGTACCATTCCTGGGCAGCGATTTCATCCTGATCTTCTTGTTCATCTTGTTCGTCGTTCATGGCAGCGACTTTTTCAGCTTCGATAACAAATGGATTTCTAACATTGTGGACAATCATAACGGGTTCCCGGATTGATCCAATCTTAATCGATGATAGAACAATTACCCAGTTTGTGAGACCAGGGCGACACGAAAGGCTGGGGCTGACAGGGCGTATGGGATCTGTCTGTGCTGTAGAGCTGAATCGCGCGCCGTGAACCAGGTGGTGGCTGGAAAAGAAGCGCAATCGCGTGAAATGACTTGTCCGCTGCTAGTTCAAAAACGGAGGTAAGTTGGATCGCTTAGCGATCAATTAACTTCAGTGCGATCCTCATCCATACCATACTGTTCTGCGGAGCGGCCATACTGTAGTGGTCCATATGCTCAGGCGTTTCGTGGATCTGAAGTGAATTCTTTGCGATTTGTTCCAATAGTTCGAAGCTTCCCTGGTTATAGTGCCGCGTTTTTATGAGATGCACTTCTTTGGTCGTCGAGACTGGAAATCGAAATTTGCTGACGTTCCCTAAGAAGAACGGCTCCATATAATCCCAGCGATTTTCAACAGTCACGTTTTGATCTGTTGACTTCCGTGAGTTGATGATCAGATTCTTAACTTTTCCGATGGTTGTTTTGTAAAATGCCCGTGACAATTCTCGGAAGTTTTGCGAATGATCGCGGTTCTTGAACTCTTTAAGTTTTCGCGCAGCCTTTTTAATGATCGGTTCATTTCGGCTTGACCACAGTGTTGGTTCCAGCAGGATTAATTTGACATCATACTTTTCCGCCTGCATGAGTTGCTGGGCGACTTCAATTGCCACTGCGCCGCCATACGAATGACCGCAGAGCAAAATTGTTCCGGAGGGGATTTCGCGGGACAGTTCCTGCGCATGGATTGCGGCTTGATGCGGGAGATCAATGTGTTTAGGTGGCCAGACATGCAGGCCATCCATCTTCAGCCACCAGACGGTGATTTCGGGTGGAAGCATCTCGAGGGGAACTCGTAGTTTGGCGCCAACAATCACGAGATGTGTATTGCCATTGGCAGGGCGAATTGATTCGAGGTATTGCCCATAATTGGAAACCTCCGCAGTCTGATCAGAATCTGACAGAGACTCTGCCAATTCTGCCACGGTCGCGTGTCGAAACAGATCTGCGACCTTGATCGTGATTCCCGACAATGATTTGATTTCATCGACGACGCG
This sequence comes from uncultured Schlesneria sp., assembly GCA_903858935.1. Lineage (GTDB taxonomy): Bacteria > Planctomycetota > Planctomycetia > Planctomycetales > Planctomycetaceae > Schlesneria. Next base: position 3,162 of record CAIOKO010000003.1, read on the forward strand.
GACCGCCAGTAGTGAATGCCCGCCGAGTTCGAAGAAATTGTCGTGAACGCTGACCTGTTTAATTCCCAGGACGCTGCTCCATGCACTGGCGAGCATTTCTTCCAGGGTGTTTCGGGGCGACACGAAATCCTGTTCGCGATCGTGCCACGTGATATCGGGTCGCGGCAAGACCCTTTTGTCGACTTTGCCGTTGGCGGTCAGTGGCAGATCATCGAGTGTGACCAAAGCCGTTGGGATCATGTAGTCGGGAAGCTTATCGTGCAGATATTTTCGAAGTTCGTTGACGAAAGTCGCTGGTTGATTCTGATGAGTGGCAATGTAACCGACGAGTCGTTTATCGCCCGGTCGATCTTCGCGCAGCACCACGACCGCCTGCCTGACCGTGGGGTGACGTAACAGTACTGCTTCGATTTCACCTGTCTCGATCCGGAAGCCGCGGAGTTTGATCTGTTGATCGCGCCGTCCGAGAAACTCGATCGTGCCGTCGTCTCGCCAGTGGACGAGATCACCTGTGCGGTACATCCGAGGATTGGTCTGGTCGCTGAACGGATCGGGTAAGAACTTTTCCGCCGTCAATTCAGGCTGATTGAGATAACCCCGTGCCAGGCCATCTCCGCCGAGATACAGTTCGCCGGTAACGCCGATGGGGACAGGTTCAAGGATTGCATCCAGGACATAGGCGGTCGTATTGGAAATGGGCCGACCGATCGGGATCGACGGGCAATCCTCTGGAATCATCGACGGTAAGCGATGGCAGCAGGCGAACGTGGTACTTTCGGTCGGACCGTACCCATTGATCAGTTGCGTCTGGCTGCCGAGAACCTGCTGGGCTCGGCGAATGTGCGATACCGAGAGGGCTTCGCCCCCGACGAGTAGTTGCTCGATGCCTTCAAGAACGGTGAGATGTCCGTCCGCGAGTGTGTTGAATAGCGAAGACGTCAGCCATAACGTGCGGACGTGTTTCTGACGGAGCAGTTGTTGTAATTCTTCTGGCTCGGGGAATTGAACGGGTGCCAGTACGCAGCGTCCCCCATGCAGTAGCGGCCCCCAGATCTCGAAGGTCGAGGCATCGAATGAAAGGACCGCCAGTTGCAGCACTGACTGCGTCTCGTCCAGCTGGGCATAGTCCGCTCCGCAAACCAGTCGCACAATCCCGCGATGCAGAACTTCTACCCCTTTGGGGGTTCCTGTCGAACCCGATGTGTAGATCACATAGGCCGAGCTTTCTGACGACTGTTTGAGGTTTAAATTGCCGTCGGGCTCAATGTTGAAATTGGGCTCGTTGCTTAAGCCAGAGTGATCGGCATCGAGCACGATCAATTGTAGGTCAGCATTCTGCCATCGGCTCACGAGATGTCGTTGTGTCAGAATCGAAGTGATTCCGGTGTCGGCAGCGAGGAAGTTGAGTCGTTCGGCGGGATAATGCGGATCAAGAGGAACATAAGTGCCCCCTGCCTTCAGAATCGCCAGCAGGCCGATGATCATTTCGAACGATCGTTCAGCACAAATCCCCACGCGAGTTTCCAGGCCAATTCCTGACTTTTGCAGGTAATGAGCAAGTTGATTGGCACGTGCGTTGAGTTCGCCGTAAGTCAGCGACTGGTCTTCGAACTCAACCGCGACGGCCAGCGGCGTCCGCTGTACCTGTTCTTCGAACAATTGATGCACGCAGGTGTCACGAGGGTAATCTCGCTGGGTCTGGTTCCATTCCACAAGGATTCGATGCCGTTCCTGTTGCCCCATCAACTTCAGTCGGCCAATTGGTGCGTCGGTTTCTTTGGCGATCGACCGCAGTAACTCGGTGAAATGGTCAGCCATGCGGGCCACTTCGTCGGGGCTTAATAGGTCGGTGGCATATTCCCATCGGCAGATCCACTGATCGCCCGTCGCTTGAATATCGAGTGTCAGATCGTTCTTGCTGGTTCCCGTCGGGGCTGATAACGGTCGACCAATCGCATCGCCGAATGCCAATTTTTCGATTGATTCTTCCATCAGGACAAACATCACCTGGTAGACGGGGTTCCGCCCCGGTTCTCGTTGTTTGACCGCCAGCTCAACCATCTGCTCGAACGGCAGGTCGGCATGGGAAAATGCGCTCCAGATTGTTTGGTGGACCTGGCGAAGAACCTCCCGAAAGCTGGTCTCCGCTTCCAGACACGAACGGATCGGCAACATATTCAAAAAATAGCCGATCAACGATTGCACTTCGGGGCGTTCACGGTCGGCCAGAGGTGTTCCAACGATGATGTCTGTTTGTCCTGTATACCGATAAAGCCAGACCTGGAAGCTGGCCAGCAGTACCGAGAACACAGTCATCTCTTCATCACGAGCCAATTGCCGAAGTCCCATGACGACCTGTTGGTCAAGAGGGAATTCGTATCTGGCACCCTGCCCCGTCGGCTGCAGTGGTCGAATCTTATCGGACGGAAGTTCGAGTGCCGGCGGCAAATCGGCGAGCTGATTTTTCCAATACGAGAGGAGTTGCTCGCGATGATTGCCAGTCAGCCTCTGACGTTGCCAATGGGAATAATCTACATACTGAATCGGTAAGTCTGGTAGATCGGCCCGTTCCAGGTCCGCTCCACAAGAATAAAGTGCAGCAAGTTCTTGCGAGAATAACCGGAGCGACCATTCGTCAATGATGCTGTGATGGAACGTGACGACCAACGCCCGGTCGTCGTCAGCGAGATCAATCAACAGCACCCGCCATAACGGAGCCTTACCAAGATCGAACGGTCGACGGACTTCTTCCAAAAGCCGTTCATTGAGAATTGATTCTCTGATACTGGACGATTCGCCGCGCAGACTCAGCTCGCGCCAGGGCAACGACAGATCTGCCGAGTCTATGACCTGTTGAATCAGCGTTTCATCTTGTTTCACCAAAGCCAGACGCAACGATTCGTGACGACAAAACGTCGCCTGCAAGGCGCGGATTAATTTTTCTTGATCGACAGACCCTGAAATGCGATAGGCGAGGGGTTCGTTGTAGGTGGCAGGGTCTGGCACGATCGAATGGACGAGCCACAAGCCGGATTGGCCGAAAGAGGCCTTCAATGGAATCTGTCGGTCCGCAGGTTGAATTAGAGAAGTTGTCGCTAAGGTGTCAGTTGCACCGTCCAGCTTGACCACCAGTTTTTCAATGGTGGGATATTCAAAGACCCAGCGCAATGGGACCGTATGACCGCATTGCTCGCTGATTCGCGATGCGATCACAATCGCTTTTAATGAGTGGCCTCCTAAATCAAGAAAACTCTCATTGCGACCGACACGTTCCAGGCCTAAGACCGACTGCCAGATTTCGGCAATCACACGCTCGCGATCATTGATCGGTGCGACGTAATCTTTCGCCTCGATCAACTCAACGCCACCCAAGACGTCAATCTGCGACGTCATGAGGGCTTTTCGATCAAGCTTTCCATTCGTGGTGAGCGGTAATGCGTCCATCACAACAAACTGCGATGGGACCATGTAATCTGGCAATTTGATCGTCAGTTCTGACCTGAGCCGCGCTACTGACAATCTCGTTCCGTTTGCCGGTACGACAAAAGCGACAAGCACCAAGTCGTCACTATCTGCTTCTGCGTGACTCTCTTTCCTGCGCGCGACGACGGCACTTTCAGCGATGTCTTTGACGTCATCCAGCGTCGATTCAATCTCGCCTAGTTCGACTCGATATCCACGAATTTTCACCTGGTGATCGGACCGCCCAAGATATTCGAGTTGACCGTCGGGCCTCCAGCGTGCCAGGTCTCCTGTGCGATAGATCCGACCGCCGTATTCCCGTGTGAATGGATTCGTCAGAAATCGTTCAGCAGTCAGATCGGGGCGTTTCCAATACCCACGCGCGACACCGGCACCGCCGATCCACATATCTCCAAGTGTTCCCAACGGCACTGGATTTAGCCGCTCATCCAATACGTAAACCTGTGTGTTCGCGATGGGTCGTCCGATCGTCGCCGGTTGGTGAGGTTCACGTCTGGCCCAGGTCGAATATGTCGTCGTTTCGGAAGGCCCATACAGATCATTCACCGATCGAATCGATGGGTGGTCATATAACGCATCGACCAAAGCTGGGGAGAGTGGTTCTCCGGCGAGATTGACTGTGATGACAGATGTTGGCAGAGCCTGGGCTTTCAGAAGTGCGTTGGCCACTGATGGAACTGTATTTAATAAGGTCACTTCCTCTCGCGATTCGCAAGTGATCAAGTCCAATGCTTGATCAACCAGGATGACCGTTCCTCCCCAACTCAACGGCCCGAACAATTCGAATACCGAGAGGTCAAAGCAGATCGAGGTCGCCCCCAGGACTCCTGTAAGTTCTTCATCGGTAAACGATTCGCCGATCCAATGCAGAAACGAAACCGCATTCCGGTGCTCTATCGCGACCCCTTTCGGCCGACCGGTCGAGCCGGAGGTATAAATGAGATAGGCCAATTGTGTCGAAGAGGAGCTTTCGGTTAGGTCGGTCCCATCGAAACTCGTCCGGTCATCCTCCATGAAAAGGACTGAAGTCTCTTTTGCGAGTCCCTGCCGTTTGGAAACAATTTCCCGTTGAGTGATCAGGACTCGAATCTGCGAATCATGAGCGATGAATTCTAATCGATCCGCAGGGTAATTCGGGTCAAGTGGTACATAGGCCCCGCCAGCCTTGAGAATGCCAAAAAGTGCCACGAGCATTTCGCAAGAGCGATTCAGACAGACCCCCACAAGGACTTCCGGACCGACCCCTAATACTTTCAGCTCACGGGCTAATTGATTGGCTTGGGTATTGAGATCGGAGTAGGTCAGTGATTTTCCTGCGCAGAGTACGGCGCGGGCATCCGGCGATTGTTGAACCTGCTCTTCAAACAGGTGGTGCATGCATTTGTTACGAGGGTAATCGCGCTCGGTCTGGTTCCATTCCACGAGAATCTTCTGGCGTTCCTCGAGGCTCATCACCGGTGGATAAATTGAAGCTTCATGTTTCGGCACCTGACTTTGATCGACAATCATCCATAAAACCTTATGGGAACGCTGTTACGCTGTCAGGTTTTGAAAAAAGACCACAGGCGAAACATTCTCCTTGATGAACCAATGATTTCGGTGACGCGATTCAGAAATCAAATTTCGTTTCGACTCGTGGAATTTAAAAAACAATCGCCGAGCGTCATTGATCGTCCTCCCTTTGAGTTCATACTCATTCAACAAAACATCGATTTCAACTGCAGCAGCCCCGAAACCATGAACAGATAGACCTACGGTATGAAACGTAGGTTCTGCTTTTCAAAGAATTCTCACGCGCATTTTAGTACGATCCGCCGCCGAATGCAAAAACAATCGCAAAAACTCATGGTTTTTGCATTAATTATTGCATTAAGTATTGATACCAGTCAGTACGAAACACCGCCCCATGCCACAGGTTGTCATTTTCCAGGCCGATAAGAGTCAGCCAATTGTTCTTATAGAATAAATGGATTTTGAATTGGAGGCAAATTGTTCAGAGTTGAATGAGTGTTCGAAAAACGAAGGAAAACACAATTGGTATGTGTTTTTGTGTGCAGTGTCTGGGGTGCAGGAATTGATGATTCATCAGACGATACCGATGCGATCAGATGATGCATGACCCATTAAAACATTTTGTCAGAGCGCCAAATCGGTTACACGCTGTTGATGTTCAGCACAGTGAGTCAATCAACTTGGTGGACGTCACAACTTCGATCAAGAAATGCAGAGATTATTCAATGCATACAGCCATTCCTGGCATTTACCGATTCAATCGTTACAGCGTTCGGGTCTGTCCGCCGTCCACGTCGATGATCGTACCCTGGCAATAGTCAGCACAGGGAGATGCGAGAAATGCGGCGACGTGTGCGATTTCTTCAGGAGACGCAAAGCGTGCGACCCCAAGTGATCTCGCCATTCGACCTGCGGCTTTGGCTTCATCAATCGATTGTTCGTCGGCTAAACTCTGAATCCGACTTCTGAGTCGATCCGTCATTGTTGCACCAGGGTTGATGGCGTTGACACGCACCCCCTCGATGATGCCTCGGTCGGCAAGCGCTTTTGTCAGATTCAGCAGAGCGGCATTGACCGACCCGCCAATACTGAAATCCGCACTGGCTGTCCTTCCGCCAACTCCAACGATGTTGACGATCGTTCCGTGACTAACGCGCAAATGCGGCCACGTGGCTCGACACAGTCGCATCGCTCCGAAAAACTTCAGATCGAACCCGTCGCTCCAGTCGAAGTCGGAAAGTTCGAGGAAATCACCTCGCTTTGTCGCGCCGGCGTTGTTGATCAGGATGTCGATCTGCCCGAATCGTGACAGAGTCGCTGCCACGACTGATTCCGCAGAACTCGGCTGTCGCAAATCGACTTCCTGAACCAGACATTCGGTCGCGCAGGATGCGGCGACTTGTTCGAGTTGTTCTCGCGTGCGCGCTGCCAGAACGAGCTTTGCTCCTTCGGCAGCCAAAGTGCGAACGATCGCGGCTCCGATACCCCGACTGGCACCTGTGACGATTGCGACTTTCCCGCGTAATTGTAGATCCATATTGAAACCCTCGATCACGTGATCGGGCCGTATGTCCATGGGTGGAACTCTTCGTCGCCGATTCCCTGGGCTTCGCTTTTGGTTTTCTTGCCGCTGGCGACGGCGATGACTTCTTCGAATATCTCGCGACCGACATCTTCCAGTGAAACGCCGTCGAGAATCTTGCCAGCGTTAATATCCATGTCGTCGATCATTCGATCGTACATTGGTGTGTTTGTCGCAATCTTCATCGTGGGGACGGGTTTGCAACCGAAGCAACTGCCGCGGCCGGTCGTGAAGCAGACGACATGTGATCCACCAGCAACCAGACCTGTGACAGATGCCGGGTCGTAGCCGGGTGTGTCCATGATGACGAAGCCCTTCTGGTTGATCGCTTCGCCGTATTGGTAGACTCCGCGTAAGGCAGACGTTCCACCCTTGGCGATGGCTCCCAGCGACTTTTCATAGATCGTGGTCAGTCCACCCTTTTTGTTGCCGACTGATGGATTGATATCGATCCGTTGACCAAACTTGGCCGTGTAATCTACCCACCATCGAATTCGTTCCAGCAGCGCTTCGCCCACTTCTCTCGTGACCGAGCGTCGGGTCAGCAGATGCTCGCCGCCGTATATCTCGGGCGTTTCGGTCAGGACCGATGTTCCGCCGGCTGCGACCAGCATGTCACTGCAATACCCCAACGCAGGGTTGGCGGTGGTTCCACTGTTTCCGTCACTGCCACCGCATTCGAGGCCGAGCATCAGTTCCGAAACGGGGATCGTTTCACGTCGTGCCCGATTGATTTCGGGCAGCATTTCACGAATTTGAGCCACAGCCCGCGCGACCGTCTTGGCGACACCCCCCTGTTCCTGAATATTCATCACCAGCGGTTGATTCGGCGATGGAGAATTGCCGAGTTGCAGCAGGCCTCCATTTTCCATCAGGAACGATGCTTGTGCGGTCTCGCACCCGAGTCCGATTACGATGTAGGCCCCGATATTCGGATGACGAGCGACATTTGCCAATGTGCGAGTCAACTGTTGATGGTCTTCGCCGCCGTACTGGATGGCGCAGCCCCCTTTGTGAATCAGAGGAACGACGCCGTCAACGTTTGGGAAGTCGGCCAGCACTTCTGCATTAAATTTATCAGCCGCGTATTTTGATGTCGTCGCCGAACAGTTTACTGTCGACACGATCCCGATGTAGTTTCTCGTGCCAAACTTGCCGTTCTGCCGACGGTACCCTTGAAATGTTCGTCCCGTGATCGGTGTTGGTTCGGGCGGAATTTCCGAACAGAATGCATAGTCGAGACTCAATTCTCCGGCTGTCACATTGTGCACGTGGACCCAGGTCCCTTGCGGAATCGGTTGCGAGGCATAGCCGATCGTCTGTCCAAACTTTTTGATTGGCTGGCCGATCTCGATTGTGCGAAGCGAGATCTTGTGGCCCATATCAATCAATTCGCGTGAGAAAATCTCGCCCGTTCCGTCGAACTGGAACGACGTTCCGAGCGGAACCTGTCGAGCCGCGACGGCGATATTGTCATCAGAGTGCAGACGAACGAACGGGCGTGCAAGCATATTCTGTTTCCAGAGGGAGAGACGAGATCGAATTGGAAATCGCTATATTTGTCACGGCGAACAAACCGGGTGTCAATACCGGGCCATCTTTGTCGAGATGTTTCGCGTTATTGCCGAAGCCACTGCGTCTCCGAAGACTGCGACGCCGTGGCGCAAGATCCTCACAAGCGCCGCCGAAGACAGTGTTTTACTCGTGTCGTAAAGCTTCAATCGGGTCCATTCGTGCGGCAGATCGCGCGGGATAAATACCGAAGATGACACCGATCGTGACAGAGATGCCAAACGCGACGGGAAGACTCCAGAGAGCAACCTGTGGTTCCATGTCCGAAAAGATCTTTGCCATCGGCGATTCACCCGAAGACCGGTCAAGTACGTAATTGTGGACAACGTGTTTAATGAAGAAAAATGCAAATGGAGTCGCGAGTCCCATCAGGATTCCAATAACGCCCCCCGACCCCGAAAGCACGATTGTTTCTGTCAGGAATTGATTGATGATGTCCCGTTGACGCGCGCCCAGTGCTCGGCGTATTCCGATCTCGCGAGTACGTTCGGTCACGGTGGCGAGCATGATATTCATGATCCCGATTCCGCCGACCACAAGACTGATCGCAGCGATCGACCCGAGGACGATGTTGAAAATCTGACGGATTTGGTCGGCCTGACGTAAGAGTTCCAATGGCACGATCACGTCATAATCGGGTTTGCCGGCATGCGATCGTTTCAATGATTCTTTGACGACTTCTGAGGTGGGCACGACGTCTTCGCGATTTTTGACTTTCAGCGTAATCTGATTCAGTTCGACCTGCTCTGCGGAAAATGTTCCGCTCATTCGAGTGAAGATCGTATCACCGATCCGGCTGCGGAATGTGCTCAGCGGGATGTAGATATCCTTGTTGAATTCCTGCCCTGACATGCTGCCACCAATTGCGGCTGATGACGTGCGGGACCGCATGACTCCGACGACCATGTATCGCGCATTGCGAACGAGAACGGACTGGCCGATGGGATCTTCGAACGGGAACAAGGTCGACGCCGTTTCAGCACCGAGCACGGCGACATTCGCGACTTCGGCTTCGTCTTCGTCGCTGAGGAAGCGTCCTCGAAGTACGGCCAGATGGTTCATATCCAGATATTCTGTCGTGCTGCCGACAAGTCGAACATTCAGCGTTCGTTGCAGATATCGGGCCTCGCTGGGGATTTCTCGCATCCGAACAGCACCCGTAATCGTGGAAAGCGTTTTTGTCAGCAGATCGTAATCGGTTCTCAAGAGCCCATATTGTGGAACGACAAAACCACGGCTGCCGCCGCGGCTGCTACCACCACCGCCGGACGATTGAGAATCAGCAGGTGGCTTAACCGTGACAATGATGATGTTCGTGGCACCAAGTGCAAGAACCTGTTGTTGTGCTTGTGCACTGGCCCCTTCGCCAATCGCGAGCATCGCGATCACGGAAAACACACCAAAAACAATCCCCAGCATGGTGAGGCCCGAGCGCAGCTTATGCAGCAGCAGGCTTTTCATTGCCAGACGAATTGTGCGGATTGTTTCGGAAAATAGCATGTCACGCTCGGGTGAAAAAGGAATCAGAAACGACGAATCCGGAAATCAATCAACAACACGTTGTTCATTCTTTGGTTTGGGATCGTACCAGATTTTCGCGGTTTTCGAATTCCGGTTGCCCGCCCCAGCCGAGTTTGCGATGCAGCGTGGCATAGTAACTGTGATCGAGCAACCGGGCGAGCTGAAAGTTGACAGCGGCTTTTCGAATTTCAATTCGATCACCAGGCTGCAACAGCCTTTTAATCTGACCGTCGATAACGAGGGTTGCCCCTTCTGGAATTTCAGGTGCCGTTAATGTGTAAACGCAATCGGCTCGATCGACCAGTGGGCGGTTGGTTAAGGTATGCGGACAAACAGGGGTGATGACAAACGCTTGCAGGTCTTGCCGAAGCAACGGCCCCCCCGCTGCCAGGCTATGAGCCGTCGAACCGACAGGTGTGCTGACAATTAAACCATCGCAACGATAGGTCGTTACCGGCTCACCGTCGATCGCCAGGTTGATATGCAAAATGCGTAACGCCGATCCTGACAGGATCGAGACTTCGTTCAGCCCTAGATATTTCTCTTGCGAGCCGTCGTCGCGGAGCAGTCGGCACTCAAACATCAGGTGATTGATCACCTGATATTCTCTCGCCAGGAATCGAGGAAACTTTTCTTGAAATTCGTTCGGAGACAAATCAGCGAGAAACCCGAGTCGTCCCAGATTAACTCCCAGAATCGGCCTCTGGTGAGATCCCAGCTGTCGACAGGTTCGCAGGATGGTCCCGTCACCGCCGAGGACAATCACGATATCCGTCTGCTGGCGACCGAGTTTCAATTCGTCCGGTGAGCCGAATACCCGCAGCTTCACTCCTGGTTGCCGTTCCAGGAATTCGATGATGGATGCACGAATGGATTCAACCACGTCCCCGTCGGAGCGGCTGGTCAGTGCCAGGCGAAGTGGAGTCGGGTTTGGCATCAGTCGAATTTTCACATACGTTTGTCCCCCTGATGTTGTTTGAACAAAATGGGGATCAGGAAAGAGCAGTCAGCGGCAGGTTACTGTGTCGGCAATTGCAGTCTGCCATCATAACCGCGTCGTTCGGGTCACCGTGAGTCAAATCTTTAGGAAAGATGTCCCTGAAATCGGAAAACTTGCGGTTCCTCGACGATCGGGTGGAGTTGTGTACAATATACCGAGTGGGGTGGTCGTGCTGTTTGCCGACACCAAGAGGCTTCGGAATTTGATCTGTTCGACGGAGGAATTATCGATGAAGAAGTGTTTCGCAGCGTGTGCAGCCGTGTTGGTTGTTTCGGCAAGTCTGGCGCTGGCCGCCGAGATTCAATCGGGTCTGGAAAAAGGAAAAGGTGTTCCTGCTTTCAATGTGAAAGACGTCACGGGTCCTAACAAAGACGGCGAAGAACTGTGCTATCGATGCCGATACGGCAACCAGCCCGTCATTAGCGTTTTCGCTAAGGAAATGACGGAAGAAGTCGCACAACTGTCCAAAGAACTCGACAATGTTGTCGCGAAGAACCGTGATCAGAAAATGGCCGGTTTCGTTGTCGTCATGACCGAAGAACCGGAAAAAGCAGAAGCCAGCCTGACCGCTGCTGCTGCCAAGCACAAGATCAGCCAGATGCCGCTCACCACGTTTAAAGGAACCAGCGGACCTTCCGGCTACAAGATCAACACCAAGGCTGACGTCACTGTCATGATGTGGGTCGAAGGTAAGGTCAAGGTCAGTCAGGGGCTCAGCAAAGGCGATCTTAACAAAGAAACGATTGCCAAACTGGTCAGCGAAACGAAAACCATTCTCGAGTAGTTTTCTGAGTTGACTCTCGTTAATTTGAATTTGCACCCCATGTTGGCAACAACATTGGGTGTTTTCGTTTGGCGGCTTGACGATGAGTCGCCTTCGTTTAACCGCGCCTCGCAGAGAAGCGAGTACTGCGGAAGTTGAGGCGAAAACCGAGGCGTCATTTCTCGTTATGGCGTTGCGAAAAGTCAGGGATGGGGCAACGCTCGAGGAGATCGGATGGACGCCGATCCCCCTGCGCCGCAGGCTACGGGTTAAACGAAGCAGCCGTTTTCGTCGTTTAACCGCGCATCGAAGAGAAGCGGGAATAGAGCGGCGGAAATGCCATCAACCGAGGTGTCATTTCTCATTGAGGCGTTGCGAAAAGTCACGGCTGGGGCAACGCCTGAAGAGATCGCTGGACGCCGATCCGCCTGCGCCGCTGGCTACGGGTTAAACTATGTATTTGTCGCCTACCTTGAATCACCCTGCATCGTCAGCACCAGCGATCGCTGACCTCCGTGATTGCGATGTTCACACAGGTAAATCCCCTGCCACGTTCCTAGGCACAACTTTCCTGAATTGATTGGAATCATCAGGGAACTGCCCAAAAGTGACGATTTGACATGAGCGGGCATGTCGTCTGGTCCCTCGCACGTATGGACGTACGGGAAATCTTCCGGGGCGATTGCATTGAACGAGGCTTCAAGGTCTCGCGGGACGTCGGGGTCGGCGTTTTCGTTGATCGATAACGAGGCCGAAGTATGCTGGATGAAGACATGCAGCAGCCCGACGTTCACTGATGACAGTTCGGGGACTGCCTGAAGCACATGCGATGTGATCAGATGGAAACCACGTCGAAACGGTGGTAATTTCAGCTGCGTTTGGTGCCAGCCCATGACTTGTTCTTAAGAATCGAGGGTTCGGCTCGAGAAACTGCTGTCTGCTCGACGTACCCATTCGACGGGTGGATCAAGACGAGCAACATTGATATGAATTTCACCGAGAATTTCGAGCACTCGTTCCATCGGAACTCCTGCATCGCGAGCCCACTCGATCACTTCCAGATCATTGATCACGCGGCGACGGTCAGTTTTCATTAATTCGAGTATGACCAGCACCAGGCGGTCATTCTCAAGAATCGGTCGCAAGACTTTGGCAAAGTCTTCGTGCGAGAATTCGTACCAGCGATGCACCCCTTCGACATGCTCGATACGTCGCCAGCGGCAGAACCGCCACCAGAAACGTTTCAGCCAGTCAGCGACGGCAGCTTGTCCGACATCGCGTTTTGCCTTTTCGCTTTCAATCCACTTGTGACGCTCGATCTCTAGCCATGCCATAGGAAGCAAGCTGGAAACATTTGTTGCCAGCCAACACTGGTCTGGGAGCGATTCATCAGGGGCTGGGTCAGACGGTGAGTGCATTCGTCGTTCCTCCTTCACATTTCAAAACTATACTCTATTGGAAAGAATAGGCAACCTTTATTTGACTTGATTTCGCACGGAAGCTCTGAAGTTGTTTGAGTTTTGAATTGCCAAATAGGTTACTGTGACATTGCCGGAGGAGGCATGCGATTGTACATATGAGATTTTATCTCGCTGAATTGCTGGTTGTCGTTGCCCGACAGAAGGATCGAATTTTATGAAGCTTGTGACAGGCGGATTGCTGATATTGGCTGCCGAACACGCGTATGCACATGCGCAACTCGTCCAGTTTCCGAATCATGAGTCTGCTGCGGCCGTACTGGTTCCGGGGAGCTTCGTTCTTTTGGGTATGGGCGTTTTGCTGTTAGTGTGGGGGCTGCTGACAGAAGCACGGACTTCTGGAAAATCGTGACGATCCTGAAATAATGAAAAGACCAATTGATGCTCAAAAGATCCTGGATTCCGTCAAGCGTGGAATACGGACTGGTCGCGATTGGGGTCTGCCTGGTCCTGATCGGTGGAGCGGTTTGTGTCCAGCCTGAATTGTTTCCTAAGGCTGATCAACGGTTGCTCAAAACGTTGCTCGCAGCAATCGAAGTCCGTCGTTCAGATGCATACGATCTTGCTCAAGAATATCTCAAACGTCCTGAATCTGGTCCATTCGGAATCGCGCTGGCGGCAGATGCGGCGGCCGTGAACTTCGAAAACGACGCGGCGATTGAGCATTATCGAAAGCTGCCGAAAGATGGTGGAAAATGGGAGTTTCTGGCCGAAATGGGACTCGCCAGACGCTGCGAAGTCACCGGTCGCCTGACCGACGAAGAACGGCATTTGCGTCGTGCGCTTGAGTTGTTTCCGTATCACGTTGAAGCCAGTTCAAGGCTGAGTCACGTCTTGCAGGTCGCGGGTCGAAACTGGGAGGGCGTTTCCCCCTTCTTTGACCAGATTCGTCGTGGTAAATGTCGTGGTGATGAGCTGTTGGGGATCGCAGCTCCCGAACGTTTCTTTCGGGCGGATGAACATCTCGAAGAATTGGGGCTGGCTGCCAATCCGCCTGAGATCATGATTAAACTGGCTGACGCCAGACGCGCGATTTACGAGAATCGACAGGCAGACGCCGAGAAACTGCTGCGCGATGTCATCCATGTGATGCCGCAGCTGGGAGAAGCACAGGGGAGGCTCGGTCGAATCATCTATGACCGAGGCGATGAAGCGGAATTTCTAAAGTGGCGCGGCCAGTTGCCAAGTGATGCCCAGAATCATCCTGAGGTCTGGTTTGTACAGGGGATGCAGGCACGCCGACTCGGTTTGATTGAGGGAGCAACAAGGTGCTTTCTGGAAACATTATACCTGTCTCCCAACCATCTGGCAGCGAATGTGCAAATTGCAGGATGTCTCGATCAGCAAAAGCAGTCTGAACTGGCGAAAGAGTTTGTGCAGCGGGCGGAAAAACTTGCCAATGTTGAATCACTATTAAATTTGCTGCGAAAAGATGTTGATCCCGAATTAATGAAGCGGGTTATCTCGGCCTGTGGCGAATTGGGTCGGTTCTGGGAGGCGGCTGGATGGACGTATGTCATGACGCATCTTCCAGGCGTTTCCAGCTCGCGGACACACCAGGATCTGAGAAATTGGTTGCATAAAGTCGAGCGGGATCCCAATCTGGTTTCGATGAAATTCAATCCGGCGGCCAGACTTCGGAGATCAGACTTTCGTGAACCACGCTGGGGGGCGCCTTTGGGTTCGAGCAGCTTTTCAAATCAACGCGAGGGGAATGCGCCGTCAAACGGGACTGATGAGATCCCCTGGTCGTTTCAAGAGGAGGCGGCGAGGGTCGGAATCACTTTCAATTATTTCGAAGGAACAACAGAGGAAACTCGGTTACAGCATATTTTCAATGTTGTCGGAGGTGGTGTCGCGGCGTTGGACTACGACCTGGATGGCTTATGTGACGTCTATCTGGCTCAGGCGAATAATTGGCGAGATCCAACACCACAGCCTGGTTATACAGATCGCCTGTTTCGTAATGTCGACGGGCGTTTTGTCGATGTCACCACGCTTGCGGGAACGGATGATTCAAGCTTTTCACACGGCGCGACAGCCGGCGACTTCGATCAGGATGGCTTTTCAGATGTGTACGTTGGCAATCTTGGGCCGAATCGTCTTTACCGGAATAACGGCGACGGAACCTTCAGTGATGTGACATCGAATTCCGGCGTAGCGGGTAACGAATGGACCACGAGCAGCGTTTTTGCCGACTTCAGCGGAGATGGACTGCCAGACCTTTACGTGGCGAATTATTCGCTCATGGAAGAGACCGCAAAAAAGGAATGCAAACATAATACGGGTGAGCCGATGGCGTGTACGCCCGATGTATTGACGGCCGAGTTTCACCGCCTGTATTTGAATGAAGGGGATGGGCGATTTCGCGATATCACCAGCGAATCAGGAATGCGAATTCCCAATGGCCGAGGTTTAGGGTTGGTTGCGTGGGACTTCGGTGGTGACGGTCGTTTAGGGCTGTTTGTGGCTAATGACACAAGCCCGAATTTCTTGTTTATTAATTTGGGAACCGGCGAAGACGGGGTCCCGAAATTTCGAGAAGAAGGAGCCGTCCGTGGGGTGGCCTATGATGCTGATGGTAACGCCCAGGCTTGCATGGGGGTCGCCGCTGGTGACGCGAACGGTGATGGACAGCTTGACATGTATATCACCAATTTCTTCGGAGAATCAGACACGCTGTATATGCAAAAAGCGGATGGTTTTTTTGACGATCGGACACGACCATTTACTTTGCGGGATGCCGGCTTCTGGACGCTCGGATTTGGGTGTCAATTTGCGGATCTGGATGGCGATGGATGGGATGATTTAATCGCAACGAATGGTCACGTCGATCAACGCTCGTCTCGTGGCGACGAAGATCGAATGCCCCCTCAAGTATTCCGAAACCTTCAGGGAAAGCGATTTGAAGAAATTCCTGGAACAAAATTGGGGCCGTTCTTTCAACGGCGTTACCTTGGACGTGGTCTGGCCACTCTTGACTGGAATCGCGATGGGAAAACTGATGTTGCGATTTCACATTTGCATTCCCCTTTTGCTCTCGTGACAAATCAGACGAAGCCAAATGGAACTCCTTTAGTCATTAAGCTGGTGGGGCGAACCGGGGCTCGCGAACCCACCGGTGCGATTGTTCGAGTTCAAACAGACTCGCGCGTTATGTTCCGGCTACTGACGGCAGGCAATGGTTACTTGTCCACTAATGAGCGCCGTCTAGTGTTCGCAATTCCCAAGGGTGAACAAGTGAGGCAACTAGACGTTAAATGGCCGTGTGGCACAATGCAACACTGGGGGGTTATCAAGGCGGGTCAAGAGATTTTACTGATCGAAGGGGATGAAGCTCCGATTTTTCTTTTTCAATTTTACGATGAGCATCAGTAAACATACTCTCACTTTCGTAAACCTTTAAAATCTCGAATCAAAACTTATTTGACTATTGCATTCAAGGCTTTCTTTGCCGATAATTAATTGATCTTAATATTCTGTGACGGCGATTCTGCATCGTATCGGTTGACTTTTCTCTGGTAATTTTTGCTCGGTCATGAGCATGTTCAATTCTGCTGTCTTGCACTTTTGTGCGTAGTTAATGTGGTTTGGATATTTCTTCGTTTACTTTTAGGAGATTTTTCATGCGTCGACGTGGTTTCACTTTGATTGAATTGCTGGTGGTGATTGCGATCATCGCCGTCCTCATCGCGTTGCTGTTGCCTGCTGTTCAGCAGGCGCGAGAAGCAGCGCGGCGAACGCAGTGCAAAAATAACCTCAAACAAATGGGGTTAGCGATGCACAATTATCATGATACTTATAACGGTTTTCCAAACGGAAATATTGCTTCTTCACAGGGTGGTTGGGGAATTTCCTGGTACATTCGGATTCTGCCTTACGTCGATCAGGCACCCGTATACAACAAGATTAACTTTTCGGGGACTCATCCTGGTTGGAGTTGCTGCGGTGACGCCGTTGGGCAGGCGAATGGCGACGTGATTCGCGGAATTCGTTTTGCCTTTACGGTTTGTCCTTCCAGTCCACTGAATGACCTGCGGGATTCAGGTGGCGGTGCTACTGAACATCCACAATACTACGGAATCATGGGTTCAACGGATGGGGATGGATTTACGAATCCAGCAAGCCGTAAAGCAGTTTGCTGTGGCTGCTGCGGTAACCAGGCTGCGACCGGTCTGATCAGCAGCGGTGGCATGCTGGTTCCTCTCGACAGCAAGAAGATCAGGGATGTCGCAGACGGAACGTCCAATCAGTTGCTTGTTGGCGAATCTTCGATGTTCGTCCTCGACGTACCGAATGGAAGTCGGACGGTTGACGTGCAAGGTGTGCATGGGATGCTGATGGGCGGCCCAAACCTTACTTCGATTGATACGTGCAATGGCTGTAATTTTGAACGACAGTTCAACCTGACGACTGTTCGGTATGCTCCAAACGCTCCCGCTGTTAACAACAACGCCTCATGGCCGGGTGTTGACGACAATTTTGGTATTAACAAGCCATTAAACTCCGCACACACTGGTGGCGTGCATGTTTTACTTTGTGATGGAACCGTCCGTTTCATCAGCAATAACATTGACATGCAGACTTTGCGAAGACTGAGTACCCGAGACGACGGTCAGCCAATCGGTGATTTCTAATTAAAATGTCGGATCTGTTTTTTAATCCGTGGGATCTCTCAATGGGGTCCTGCGGTATTTCGTTTATTTCATTCGTTTGATTTTTGAATAAGAGAGTCGTTTATGGACATGGAGAACGGTCGGCGGCATCGTGTGGAAGCTATTCTTTTGATTTTCTGCGCAGAAGTGATTTTCAGCGGATGTGGTCCAGCGGCCAAAGTCCCCGATGCGTCGAAACAGGCACAAATTTCGGGAAAGGTTACGCTGGACGGGTCGAAGCCCGTTCCGTTAGACAGCACAATCGTGTTTTTTAACACCGAAAAGAGTGCAACAGTTGCAGGCAAAGTGGATGCTTTAGGAAACTATTCGCTACGGCCTGCAGATAAGAGCGTTGGTATCCCCGCAGGGCGGTTTCAGGTGATGGTTCGTCCTCCCGATCCACCGATGGTCTCGATGGGGCAAAACACTGACTACACAAAAATGATGTCAGCACCTGCGACGATGAAGAAAGAGCCATCTAAGACTGAAATTCCGGTTAAGTTCCACGCCTTCGACACGAGCAAAATTATCCTCGAAATCCAGCCGGGTCCCAACAAGATCGAACTCGATCTGTCCAAGCTTTGATTTCGAAAGCGGTTGCCGCGTTTCGTCTTGGTATTGAATCATCAGACATCCTGGTAAACGAAGTCTTCGTTTCGCCAGGATGTGTTTTTGTTGGTGCCCATGAATGCCGTCAGATCGTGGTTGCCGTCTGGATTTCAGCACGTAAGCACAATGTTCTTGATTTCGCAAAACCGGCTGATTTCGAAATCGCAAAAGCTGCTGGATATGGTCCTTTTGATAATGATACACGGGTTAATTCCTGCTCGTTCTGAAGGCCCAAAAGACAAGCAGTTCCGCCACAGTTGAAAACGGCACGAGCTTCGCCCGCAACATGAGTTAAGAGGAAGAGTAGAATCGCGAAACACACGAAACAAATACGGCAGACTGAGAAGTCGGTTGACTCATATGTTACAGTCCAATTTTTCAGTTTTTACAAATTAAATATCCTGTGTTTTTACTGATTCTTGTTTCGTGTGTTTCGTGGTTAAAAATCTTTCGTCTTACTAAAACTGTTCAGAACGTAAAACGCATTCAAAAATGAGGTCAGGCACTTCTGCGGGTGGAATCTTCGTGCTTCTTGCACAGAATTTGGTGATAAAAATTACGAATTTACACAGATCAAGGAAAAAAGAGGAATAGAATTGCATTCGTATTGTTCCTGCGATTTCTTCCTGTTTATCTGTGTGGTTCTATGTGCATCTGTGGCTGAATTCTTTTGTATTTTATCATTTGGAGTGTCGCAATCAGCGACGGACAGTCGACGTTTGGTTGTCACTTTTTCGACGAATCTGTTCCCAGCAATCGTTGCTTGGCGCGGATTGCGTTCACATCATTCGGATCGATTTCAACAGCTTTGGTAAATTGCTGGATGGCCTCATCCCGCCGACTAAGTTTTTCAAGTGCCAGCCCCATCTGATAGTGGATTTTTGCGCTATAGGGTTCTACCGCATCCGCCTCGCGAAAGTGTTCCAGAGCCACTTCGAATTGACCATCCAGATACGCAAGCCAACCGAGCATTCCGGGAGCATACGGATCATCCGGGTCGGATGCCGCAGCAGCTTTAAGCGATTCGAACGCAAGTTGTTTCTTGCCCACAACCGCGTAGTTCGTACCGAGTTTGCCCAGGGCCATCACATGAGCAGGCTTCGCAACTAACACTCGCTGAAATGCTTCAATGGCTTGTTCGTAACGACGATTTCGCTCGTGCCAAAGTCCGTCCTGCAAGTCGGTATCGATTCCCGTTTGGGTTTTGATCATCTGTTCCAGTTTCACCTTCATATCGAGGTCAGGTGCAAATCGCAGGGATTCACGGCAGGCGTTGATGGCTGCGAGGTATCGGGATTGGCGGTGAAGATTTTCAGATTCCTTGCGCCAGTATTCACCGAGCCATTTCGACAGCCGAGCGACCTCTTCACGGTTTTGGGGTTCGGATTGAGATCGATGCCATTCCAGAAGTACTTCACTTTTTGCAGCAGGATAGACTGCGATCCGGTGCTCAAAACGTTTGACCGGTGCCACGTAGTTGTCAGTTTCCGTTCTGAAGAAAACCTGGATCTTTCGCCCTTCCGGCATGTGGCAACCGACGCAGTTGTGTTGCACCTCGGTCGGAATCTGATTTCTGTCGGTGCAATCTTTGTCCGCGTGACATTTCTTGCACGACGCGGAACCGGCGTTCGTCGCTGACCGGGGTTGGTGTGGGTTATGGCATGTGACACAGGTCAGCGAATCACTTTGTTGAAAGCACCGGCTTTGACGCAGGTATGTCGTCTGATTGGCAACATGGTCTTCCTCGGGATGTTTTGGTTTCAGCGTCACATAAGATTCGTCCAACGGTTGTCCCGGTCGATAGCTGAAGGCCGGTCCACGATGCTTCAGTGCATTACTGTGGCACTGGGCACAGAGGTCCATTCGTTGTTCTCGCGTCATTCGGGTCGGACGAGCGACGGCGTATGCCTCGCGAATCTCTCGGTTGTTACGGTGAAATGTTACGTGGTCCTGCCCGGGCCCATGACAGACTTCGCACGTTACGCCCAGAATAAAATTGTCGTGACCATAACGGTTTCTGGTGCCAGCGAAATGTTCGAACCAGGTGTTATGACATTCCACACACCGGATCGTCATCTCCCGCGAGAAATCACCAGATCCGTGTCGATCGAAAAGACTCGATCCCCATTCCTTGTTCGGGTCAAGCCAGGCAACGGGTAACTCGTATAAACGGTCTTCACGCCAGGCGAAATAGATTTCGTCGTTACCCCCTGCCGAACCGTAACAGAAGGCGATTTTCGACGAGGTCGCCTGGTTGCCTTTCGCAGTCTGCTGAATCGCGGTCGCCAGAAACCCATGGGGCGATTCTGTCATCTCGAAATGCAGCGAGTGCTCTGGAACTTGGTACGTCCTCTTCCCTTGCGAGAACCCCTCGGGCATTTTGCCCGACTGTGGTGTCTGATTCGCCAGAAAATGTCGAGTCGTCCGGAACTCGGCAACACGATCGGCGTGACATTCAATGCAGGACTCTGGGCCCTGGTACCCGGGATTCAAGGGAGTCAATTCGGCGATGTGATTTGTTGAGTTTTCGCCATCGGGTGACGTTGAGTCGAGACGAACTGCGGTTTGTGCCTTCTCATGTTGCGGGTTAATCGCGAGTGCCGCGCGCAGCCACATCTTTGAAAGTTCACGCTTTCCGAGTTGTCCGGCCAATTCCCCCAATCGAAAGCGGACATCGGCGTCGAGTGGCTTCAGCATGGCCGTTTCATGCAGGTCCGTGAATTCTCGTTCCCGTGATTTTATTTCGTTCGACCGCTGCAGTTCTTTGTCGGCCTGCTCGGATTGTCCCAACTGCCTGAAGGCTTGGGACAACTGCAGGTGGGTGACTCGGTTAAAAGGATCAAGTCGCACGGCGTCTTTGAAAAACATTAACGCTTTATCCGCCTCACCGGCGTCCAGCAAGAGCTTCCCTTTGGTTAACCTGGCGGGAACGTACTTGGGATCGAGCTCCATTGCCTGATTCAGCAGGTTATGGGCTTTTGCGGATTCTCCCAGAGAATATTGGCAGTCGGCTTCGAGCGTTAGCACACTGGCTGAACGTTGACAGTCTTTTAAAACGCTCAATGCATCTTCAAACAGGTTCTGCTTGATCAGAGAGTCGGCCAATTCATTATGGATTTTCTCGCGATCAGGTTGTTTCGGATCTCGGTGGAGCGATTCGCGGTAATGGCCAATCGCTTTGAGGTATTGTTCGCTGTCTTTGGCGATCAGGCCCAGCAGTCGATCCGGACGAGGGTCATCTGTTGCCTCGCGCGAAATCTGTTCGAGTTCGACAACCGCATGTCCAACAGCACCCAGATCGTAGTAGGCCGCTGCCAACCACCGCCTCGCATCAATGGTGCCCGGATCTCTCGCCAATGCGGAGTGTGCCGCTTCAATCGCATTAAGATACTGTCCCAGCTGATAGAAGCATTTGGCCGCGTTCGCACTCGCTTCGACAACGGTTGTGTCGGCATTTGCTTGTTTCAGTTGCGTCAGGGCTTCGGTCAACTTTCCTTTGCGGACCAGCAACAGTCCTCGAAGCAATTTTGAATGTGATTCGAATCCTGTCTTCTGACTCAGATTTTCCGCTTCCTGAAGGACGACATCATCGTCACCCGCTTGCAATGCCTCGCGCGCTCGCTGGTAATGGCTTTCTGGCAGATTGTATTGCCATTGCCGCCATGCAAAGGCCACTCCAAGAACGAGAATCAATCCAATAATCGGCCACGTACCACGCATGATCTTCTTGAGAGGCGATTGATTTTCAGGGGAGGGTGGCGAAGAGTCCGTCATGAATGTTTTTCTGTGTCGCTCACACAAACAAGTCTTCTGATTTGGAAAACTGGGACGAATCCAGGTGAATTGTGCCACTGCATGACCGTACTCGGTCAAGCAGTGCTTTTCGATGACGAGGCAAAGCCACTGCATCGGAGAAGACTCCGATGCAGTGGCACCTTAGCTCGATACCTTGCGATAACATCTTTCACCGCGTCGTAAAAAAAGTGTCGTTACTGATTTACCGGTTCGACGACAATATGCCGCTGATCGACGGCGAAGTCCACTAACGATTGAATGACACCAGACGGCCATCGGATTTCGATGCTCTGAATCTTATCAGCCTGTGCCAGACCGAAATGCAGCCAGTCCGATCCGGTTGAACCGTAGCTGGAACCACCCTTGATCTGTCGCGACTGGCTTCCCAGTTCGGTTTGAACCGTGACATGCGCGCCTTGTGAGTCTCGGCTGCTGACAGTACCGACAAGCCGAAGCTGCAACCAGTGGTTTTGTGTGACCGTTTCGTTGATCAGAATCGCCGCCGGTTCGTTCATACAGGAAACTACGAGATCCAGATCGCCGTCGTGATCGAGATCGCCGGCGGCACATCCTCGACCCGCATGAGGCGATGCCATCCAACTTCCAGCATTGGGGGCGACATCCTGAAATCGTTTTCCGAGAAGGTTCTCAAACAGCAACGGGTGTTGCCGCACGGGAGCCGCTTCTGGAAAGTGCACCACGTGGCCATTCGAGACAAAGACATCTTCGTCGCCGTCACAGTCGACATCAAAAGAGACTGTTCCCCAACCTACGAATTGACCCCCGACTGCGGTCACGCCGGTCGCCTGACTGACATGGAGAAAGTTCTTTCCCCCAAAATTTCGGTAAACGGCGAAGCTTTCCCGCTCATAATTGGACACCCATAGATCGGGCAGTCCATCCAGGTTGAAATCACCGACATCAACACCCATGCTGCCGTCGGGCAGTCCTCGGTCATTGACCGATGCTCCACTCGATTCCGAAATATCCTCCAATCGCCCTTTTCCCATGTTGTGGTAAAGGAAATTCGGCACGGTATCGTTGGCCACGTAAATATCCTGGTGCCCATCCAGGTCGAGATCGGCGATCAGCACTCCAAGTCCCTTGCCCAACGTGGAAAGCCCTGCCTCGCGTGAACCGTCTTGAAACGTGCCATCTCCGACCCCGAAATACATCACATCGGGCAATGGGTCAAACTGCTTTGGAGGGCAGACGTCGCGGCGATTCCCCGCGACGCTTGCGCAGACGGGATTGTTCGCGGGAGACCAGTTGACGTAATGCGCGATGTACAGGTCGATAATCCCATCTTCGTTCAGGTCACCCCATGCCGCACTGCTGCTCCAAAGACGATCGTCGAGGCCGCAACTGACGGCGCACTCTGAGAACGTCCCATCTCCCTGATTTCTAAAGAACTGCAGGCCGCCGTATCCGGTGACAAGCAAATCCGGAAATCCATCATTATCCGCATCAGCTCTGGCGACACCGTGCGTGTACCGGGTTTGATTGTCGATGCCCGCTTGCAACGTCACCGTCGAAAACCTGCCGCGCTCTTCTTGTCGATAGAGTGCGCCGGCATGGCCGGTTGGCTGACCATCCGTCGAAAATGAGCCACCACCAGGAAAGAACAAATCGAGATCGCCGTCCTGGTCATAGTCGACAAGCGCAACGCCGCCGCCAAGCGACTCTAAAATCGAGAATTGCTCGGCCTCTTCGCCATTGCGATAGACGAATTTGATGCCCGCTTCGTCAGTACGATTAGAAAATCGAACGTCAAGTCGGCCGGACTTGGCCGACAGTGTGACTGCCGACGACCGAGGGCTGACTTCTGGGGTGCTCGCTGAATAACTGGTGTCTTCAGGAGCATGTTTCGCAGAAGCCGGCTTCGTTTCTGGACGAGATCCGCAACCGATGATGCAGTCGAGAACCAGAATTGGAATCAACATCGCGCGTGCGAATCGCATCCCAGCTCGCTTTAAAGTGTCGAAATAAATCGGATCAATCGGAAAAATCAGCCAATTCCGCTCACTTATTACACCGGCAACCGAACTGTTTTGAGAGGCCCCCGCATACAAACAGGCACGTCGGTAGGTTGTGATCCAAGATAACCAGAGTGCGTTCTAAACGTGAGCTGAAAGTGATGGATGGGATTAGTCTGATACTATCAGTCCAAGTGAAGTTGTCAACCACTTGGTTCTTTGTAATCGTCATCAGCAGAAATCACTTCTTTACGGATTTTCCGTAGTAGTCATTCTCGCAAACGACATCAAAAGGACCTCAGACAGTCAGGGCGAGCTAACCGCCGATAATAGTGGGAGCCTATGCTCGATCAGGATCCACTCGCGGTTGAGTTCCATGTGCTGAAATTTCTGCTGCGTCCCTGAAGGCCAGAAGACTTCCACACTGTCCGCTGTCTGGTGGACTCCCAACCCGAAAACAAGTCGACGTTCGTTGGAGGCGTGAAATCCGTCGCCCGCCGTTAACTGCTGCGTCCATGTGTTGTTGCCGATCGAAATCCGGACGGTTGCTCCGATGGCATCGCGTGCCGAGTTTACGCAGACCAGTCGCAATCCCAGATAGTGGCCTGCGTGTTCGGTCCGATTCGTGAGCAGCGCCACTGGCTGATTAAGGTGTAAGATGCACACGTCGTCTCGGCCGTCGCGGTTCCAGTCCAGCCGGACAAGGGAACGTCCAGACCGTTTCGGTTGGAAAAATTCGCCAAGAATTTCGCTGGATACTTCGGCGAACGACCCGTCGCCTCGATTGCGGAAGAATTGTGCTGGCATGTCATATGGAACCGCGGGATCGATGGGGTCGTGGACGTGTCCATTCGTCACGATTAAATCGAGATGACCATCCAGGTCGGCGTCGAGAAACTGGGTTCCCCATCCCAGTTGCAGGAAGCTCGGGTCGAACAGTCGTGCTTCTCGAGATCGATCGAGGAATGTTCCGTCCTTCTGCTGGGTGTAGAGATCATTCGATTGTCGATAAAAATTCGTGACAAACAGGTCGAGCCGGCCATCGTTGTTGTAATCCCCTGCCCCGATCCCCATACAGGCTTTGGCCTGCCCCAGATGATCGAGCGCCAAACCCGAAAGCAGCGCCTGTTCATTAAATCTCGGATCATCGGGGGTCGTTGTTTGATTGAGAAAGAAGAAATTCGCAGACATATCATTGGCCACGAACAGGCTCAATCGGTGAGAACCATCGAAGTCGGCGGCCACAACTCCCAGTCCGCGTCCTTCGGCCGCAGCAAGTCCGTGGCTTTCACTCAGATCTCGAAAATGACCGTCTCCCAGATTCAAATAAAACCGGTCGGGCTCCGCCGGATAGTCGAGAGGGCTGCATCGAACGGGGGCACGTTTGCTGCAGGGGATAAGCGGCGTTTCACCACCAAGGTATGTCACCACGTAAAGATCAGGCAAGCCGTCCTGATTAAAGTCGGCTAAAACGCTACTGGATGTCCAGCCTCCGGCCGCTGTCTGTGCTGTTGCCGTGATGTCGGTGAACGTGCCGTCGCCGTTATTGTGATAAAACTGATTGCGTCCGATATTTCCTATATACAGGTCGGGAAATCCATCGTTATCAAAATCGCCGGCAGTGACCCCCTGCCCGTAACCAAGATCTCGAAGCCCCGCCCGGTCGGTGACATCTTCGAAATGTTCGTCGGAGATCGCGGTAGAATTGTCTCTAATCGTATTTCGAAATAGTCTGTCCGTCCGGGACGCATCAAACGGAGCCGGCGGCAGGTTACCCCCTTGTGTGAAATACAGGTCTGGCAACAGGTCGCCGTCATAATCCAGGACAGCGATTCCGCCTCCATTCATTTCCGCCATCGATTCCATGTCTCCTGATCGGGCACCGTTCTGGTAGGTAAATTTGAGACCAGTGCGATCAGCATCATTTTGGAATGCGACATAATGGAGCGGTTCTTCCGTCGACAGTGGATTCCCCTTCGGACTGACAGGCCCGTTCAACGTCGGCAACGGGAAATGTGAAAGATCGATCCGGCGAGAAGGATCTTTGGCTGGAACGGTAAAATGAGTGGACGCCAATAGTCGTGGATAAAGTCGCTGAAGTGTTTCCCTCGGCCAGGCTGGATGCGGGCTTTGTTCCTTGAGCCTGAGGTGGCACCAGCCCGCGGCTTCCCAATCGCGTCCCAGATCTTCCAGTCGACCGACAATTGATGGCAATTTTTTCGAATCGATTCCTCCCAACATCGATGTCAATTCAAAACCGAGCTCGGTTAAACGTTGTGCACGGTCTGCAAACGGTCGCGCGAGATCAGGCTTTCCCAGTGTCACGAGGGCCTGGGAGAGTCGATAATTGGCGATCGCCAAATTGGGTTCCAGCCTGACCGCCTCCCAATAACAACGAGCTGCGGCTTCTCTCTGACCCTCTTTTTCGGCCACGACTCCCTGAGCCAGCCAGATCTCGGGATGAGTTGCTGCTGACGCTGGAATTCGACCAATTGCCTGCACAAATTCTTCGGAGGTTCCCGTTTCGGCGATGACTTGAATCAGAACCGCATGGGCCTCCAGCAAGTCTGGATACCTTTTCAGCACAGGCTCGAGATGCGATCTCGCGACCTGCGGCTGGTTATCTTTCCAGGCCTGTTTTGCCAGGATCAACTTTGGCAAGGGGTCGTCTGGGACCATTGCGATGCAGTGTTTGGCAAATTTCAATGCACCGTCCAGGTTCGGATGAAAGATTCCTGTGATCAACAGATAATTCGGCGTCACGATTCCGGATCGCAGTCGTTCGAGAATGAGGCCTCGAACTTCCCAAGTCCGGCCTTCAAGCGTCATGAGATAGATCAACTGATCCAAAGCTGTCGGGTCCTGCGACGCAATTTCCAAAGACTGCCGCAACAGACTTTCTGCCTCGGAAGCGTGTCCCGCGTCCAGTGCAATCCGCGCCAAATCTCGCAATGCCAGACTCTTGAGTTGAGGATATCGTGTCGATACGCGCAGCAAGTATGAACTTGCCATCGCAGGATTTCTCAAGGCCACTGAGGCGGACCCTGCGACGGCCAGGGCACGGTCAGAATTTGAATTTGTTCGTAATTCATGAACTGCAAGCGTCAACGCTTGTCGGTAATCGCGTTGGCCGAGTGCCTGCTCAGCTTGAGCGACCCGAGAACTGGAAACGACATACCAATAAAAAAGCGGTGCCAAGGCCAGAAGGCAACAAACGGAAGCACGCAGTAGGGATTTTACTCGAAATGTCGGAAATTTCATTGTAGCTGCGTGATTCGTTACCGATCCGCGACGCCGGTCGGTCATGATTTTTGATCGCGAAACAAACTGACTAATAGAAAGGCGATTCCGGTCACGATCGACACCGCTGCGAACGGAAGTAGTATTGACTGCGCGAAGGCCTGATGGGGAAACCCGATCAACAACGAATGCGAAAACGCTTGTTCGCTCGAAAGGACCAAGACAGCTCCGGTTAACCCTCGCGTTCCCGAATTCACGTCTTCCTCCTTTAAGTAAAGGCACATGCAGATCAAACGAATTCCGGCCACGATACGGTTTCGCAATACGTTAATCAATGGCGATGGACAGGCATGCACGACGGCTCGGAATTTCCGGAAGAGATGTGATCGAGACATTTACGAACACGGAAATCCTGTTAGATGGATCGACGTTACCCTCTTGAGGAATTTGACATTGTAAGTTTCATCGAAGTTCCTTGTGGCCGTAAAGCGGAAGCCTTTGGCGAACCGCCTGCGGTGGCTCTCGACCTCATTCAAAGTTTCGTCACACGACGATTGCGGAAGTGTCCCGATTCGACCGTCGTTGATTGGTGGCGTCAGGCCGAGGTATCGGTAAGATAGTCATGTCGTTCAGGTTCGAGTCGATTGCAAGGAATGGCTGTTTTACAAAGGAGTGCCTGACACGTGAGTTTTTCCGATGATTTGACGCCGTCTCAACGAGCGGCAGTGGAGCACTTTGAGGGTCCGTTGCTTGTTGTCGCGGGGCCAGGTTCGGGAAAGACCCGTGTGATCACGCGCAGGATCGCTCGACTGATTTCGCGTGGCGTTCACCCACGTGAAATTCTCGCGATCACTTTTACCAATAAAGCCGCTCGGGTCATGAGCGAGAGAGTGCAGGCGTTACTGCCACGTTCTTTCGTCTGGGTCAGTACATTTCATCGGTTCTGTGCAAAGCTGCTTAGAGAGCACGCCGCCGTTGCAGGCTTGTCGTCAAATTATTCGATCTTTGACGTCAGCGATCAATTGACGGTTTTGAAAAGTGTCCTGCAAGACCTCGATTTCGACGCCACGCATTTTCCCGCGTCTAAGCTACTTGGGAGAATCAGCAAGGCAAAAAATGATCTGATTACGGCAGAACAGTATCAGGCTCGTCATGCCAAATCTGTGGGGACACATATCGACGCCGTGGTCTCCCGCGTCTACCCTGCCTATCAGAAGCGGTTGCTCGAATCGAATGCTGTCGATTTTGACGATTTGCTGATGCATGTCGCCCGGATGTTGACCGAAAACGAAGAATTGAGGTTGTCACTCGACGAACGTTTTCGATTCATTCTGGTCGATGAATACCAGGATACGAACCGCGCCCAGTACCAGATTGTCGCGGCGCTGTCTCAGCGCGAGCCCAATCTTTGTGTGACTGGCGATCCTGATCAGTCGGTATATGGCTGGCGCGGTGCCCAGATTGAAAACATCCTGCGATTTGAACGCGACTTCCCTCGAGTCGAACTGATTCGGCTGGAAGAGAATTTCCGCAGCACGCCGGAAATATTGGCTGCGGCCGACGAATTGATTCGGCACAACGAAAAACGTAAGCCGAAACGCTTGATCGCCACGCGGCCCAGCGGTCGACCCGTTGAATTACGCCGGTATCTCGACGGCCAGGATGAAGCAATGTCGATTTCGACAGAAATTCATTCGCTGGTGAAATCGGGCGATCGAAACTGGTCAGACTTTGCGATTTTCTATCGAGTGAATTCGTTGTCACGGTCAATCGAAACGGCCCTCTCACGCTGGAAGATACCGTATCAGGTCGCTGGAGGTCTCGCATTTTACGAACGGGCCGAAATCAAGGATGTGCTGGGCTATCTGCGGTTGATCGACAACCCGCGAGACAGAATCGCGTTTCTGAGAGTCGTCAACGCACCTGCGCGGGGAGTGGGAAAAAGTTCACTCGATCGTTTTGTGCAATGGGCGGATGCAGCGGGTATTGAATTGCTGGCGGCCGCAAGAAATTCTGAGCGAGTTCCCAATCTTTCCAAGAAAGCAGCCGTGGGACTTCGAGCGTTTGCCTCGCTGATCGACGAATTTGCCGAACTGGCAGCGAATCCATTCGGAGACGAAGCAGGTTCCACAGATTTTCAGTTTGGCGACGAACCAACCGAGTCTGATGACAAACCCGCATCGATCGGGCCCGTGTCAACGCTGTTGAAGACTGTGCTGGAACGAACCGGCTATTACCGACAATACGAGGGATCGTTGGAGGAAGACGAAATCCAGCGGAAGTCAAACGTCGACGAACTGATCAGTTCAGCAATGCTGTACGATCGCCAGCTTGCGGAAAAGGAAGACGTCGCAACGCTGGGAGGTTTTTTAGAGACAGCCAGCCTGACTCAAGACGTCGATTCATTGGAGGAAGATGTCGGTGCCGTGACATTGATGACTTTGCACGCGGCCAAGGGACTGGAATTCCCGCACGTGTATGTCATCGGTGTCGAGCAGAATCTCATTCCGCACGAGAGATCGCTTCGTGAAAACGACCCCTCGCAACTTGAAGAGGAGCGGCGACTCTTGTTCGTCGGAATCACTCGCGCGAAGGATCAGCTGGTCCTCACTCATACACAGCGCAGGGAAATCCACGGTCGAACCCTGTCAACAATTCCCAGCGATTTTCTGCAGGAACTGCGCGTCGAACGACGGGATTGCACTGCGGGTGACAACTACGGTGATGAGACTTCCGGCGACTCATTTGCCGTCGATTCCTACTCCGACAGTCTTGATGATTTCCTGGCGGACGAAATGACCACCAGCGGTCGAAGTTTGAAACGCAAGTCGGGGTTGAAGCGAGGGAAATCGCCGGCCTCTGAAAAACGTAAGGCGAAAGGGTTACCGCATCTCACAACGGCGGCGGCCTTGCAGTCTGGTTCTAATCAAGGCGTTGCACTTCCGATTGGATTCGCGATTGGCATGCAGGTCCGGCACCCGAGATATGGTCTGGGTACGGTGGTTGACGTCAGTGGTTTTTCACTAAGACGAACCGTAACGGTCGACTTTACCGTCGATAACCGACGCGAAAGCTTTATCGCAGCCAAGTGCCCCCTTCAGCCGGTGGGATTGAGCTAATGGATATGATTGGAAGACAGATGACCTCGGAATTAGCTCAGTTGGAACTGCTGGCAAACGTCGATGATCTCGTCGCTCGTCTGGGCGCATGGTCCGTCGAATCATCGGCGTGGGAACCGGTTCAGCAAAGCCAGGCGCTGATCAAACGACTTTTAACCAGGCTTGAGCCATTGCGGGCACGAGTCGAAGCACCATTAGTCGTGGCGACGTTTGGTGGGACCGGCGTTGGCAAAAGCTCACTGGTCAACGGGCTGGTCGGAAAAGAGGTCACCTCAGCAGGACGCCAGCGGCCCACGACAACGCTTCCCATCGTACTGGCACATCCGCAGACCGATCTCGATGTCTATGACTTACCTGCCAACGCGGATGACGCCGAGGTCCAAATCGTTCGCGTTGATACTCCTCTGCTGCGAGATATTGTCATTATCGATTGCCCCGATCCTGATACCTCAGAGGCCGAAACAGCGACCAGTAATCTTGCGCGACTTCATCGGTTGTTGCCATATTGTGACGTCTTGCTCTATGTCGGAACGCAGCAGAAGTATCGGTCGGCCAAAGTCAGTGATGAACTTTTACAGGCAGCCAGCGGTTGTCGGCTGGTCTTCATTCAGTCACATGCCGATCTTGATTCTGACATTCGTGACGATTGGCGGGCACACCTCAGTCCAAGGTTTCAAATTGCCGAGATGTTCTTCGTCAACTCGAAGCAGGCGTTTTTGGAACAGCAATCGGGCATCCGCCCGACGGGTGAGTTTGGTCGGCTTCTTGACTTGTTAATGCAAGAACTTTCGGCCACACAGCGCGTTCGAATCCGTCGCAGCAACCTGATGGGGCTGGTTCACGAAGTTCTCTCGCATGCCCGCGACGTACTGAATAAGCACGCTCCGCTCGTTCAGCGATTAGAGAAGGCTCTGGACGATCAGTGGCACCGCGCGACGGAACGAATGGCGAGTCGATTGCAAGACGAACTGCTCGTCAGTCGTGGTCTTTGGGAGCGGCGATTACTCGGACAGGTGACGCAGATGTGGGGCTACAGCCCCTTCGCTTCAGTCTTGAAGTTGTGGCACAGTCAGGCCAGTCTGCTCGCTTCCTTCTCATTAATGAGGTCGCAGACAACCGCCCAGATGGCATTGGTCGGTCTCGTACATGGGACCCGCTGGTTAACGTCACAACAACAGGAGCACGACGCCGAGAAGCGTCTTGATTCATTGTCGTCACTCGGCTTGACCGATTCGGAATTGCGTGAAGCCCAGATGGTGATTACGGGCCACGTGCATTCGGCAAAGCTGGACCGGGCACCTCAAGAAACAGGCTCGTTTGATCATCTGCGTCATTCGGCAGCTGATGTGCAGCTGGAGTTTCTTACGGATGCCGCCCGACGCATTGATGATTTAATTCTGGATGCCGCCAAGAGAAACTCGCACTGGTTCACGCGATTTTGTTACGAAGCCTTTTTCACGTTGCTGCCCGGATTTCTATTATATCGGGTTGGTCGCAATTTCTTTTATGACTCGTTCTGGCTGGAAAAGCCTCTGCTGGACACCAACTTTTACATTCCGGCAGCCCTGTTTCTGGCCTGTTGGGCGGGGATGTTCGTAATGAGCTACACATGGCGTTTGCGTCGTGGCCTGACCCGCCGGATTGAGACCATGGCTCGCGAGCTTGCCAGTGCAAAGGCCGGGGCAGGATTATTCCCCGAACTTGAACAGCGCTGCGCCGAATATGCTCGTCACCGTGACCGCCTCGACCAGTTCTCGGCGAGTCTCGATTCCATCCGCCAAAGTTACTCTGCCGTGAACCTGGACGACCGATTAAGTCTAGTCCAAGAAGATTACAAATCTTAAGCATCTGCAATGAATGAGGTGCGGGCGGAAGCCGGGAATCGACATGAAACTTCGAAAAACTCCAAGCTGCATGATCGCCGCCGTACCAATTGAGAGTAAGATGACGAATGTTGCGCAGGCAGCTTTTTCTCGATGTGCGTCGCTTTCCGATCGATAAAAAACATCAGCTGAATCAGGTAGACTCCAATCCAAGCTTGATCCATCCATTAAAAAAACTATCTGGAGAAGTCGGTACAAGCCTGGCTGAAATTAGTAAAAATGTCCTGCGGGAATCCGGAATTCCAAGCTTACCGTATCCGGTTCACAGGTCTCCAAGGATGCCTAAAAGCGTGATTATATTAATACTTGAGTAAAACACGAATTGGCGAGAAAACGCAATGTGCCGTGTCGCCCGGCAGATGAACACTGCTGGCAGGCTGAGAATCCAGTTTGACACGGGAACCGGTCAGGAATTAGTCCACAAAATGTCCAAAGACATCTGCAAAGCAACGGCGACAGAGATCGATGAAACCGATGTTTTTGAAATCTCTCCTGCCGGCCAACAAATGCGTTGCAATAAGCTCACGAAACATGTCATTACAAACGCGAACGGCAGATACCATAGGTGAATCGTCAGCCCCACCGTAAACATCGAGCAGGAGCTGTTTGCGAAAAATGACTGAGATCGAATGTAAGATCTGGCTGTGGGTTTGACACCGTCAATAAGACACCAAAACACGCATGGGATTAACAATTGCTTGGCGGGGTTTGTGACGGTCACAAGAAACGGGATCAGTTTGTCCCGTCGCAAATGCCAAGCCGGCTGACAGGGCGATCAATGCCGGAACCCGCGTATCCGAATGCTGTACCCGAGGCGACGGCGTAATGTAATACAATTGTGATATATGAAATGCAACTTAATAATTCGAGTGAGGTCCGTCGGTGTGAATCATTTAGAGTCAGGTTCAATAAGTGAGGAGTACGATGTTAGTAACGACGTAAAAGGTGTTATGTCATGAAGTGTATTGTGGTTAAGTATGCAAAATACGTGTTATTAATATCATGTAGAAATATGTGACAAGGCCGGGGAAGTGGGAGCGATTGTTGACTCATTTCCATTCATTTAAGTTTAACAGACTACGGCGAGCGTCTTATACAGTGTGGGGCATGATCAACCACGGAGTTCCTGTTTAAAATCAAGTGCGCTCCCCATATTCAGGATTCACGGAACTTCAAAAAGGCCAGCGAAACTGCCGCTACAAATCAGAGAACATCCGGGGGCGAGTCGTGGTCAAGCCCATTCAGAGGCTCCCGTAATGTCGGAATCGCCCAAGTCGCCATTCTTGACTGGCTTTCTTGAGTTTGGAGTCCGATTTGTCGAAAAGCCTGAACTTACGCCCCGCAGTGTGGGCGGGCGGATGCCGACTCGTTTGATACCAGTGGTGGCTTTCAATCGGCAAAGGATTTTTCTGGGACGGCGACCAGTCTGTGTTCAAGCCGACAAACGATGCCGTGAGGCAGGATAACGATCGCTTGTGGTCATGACATGATGCAAGAGAAAAGTCAGTCGTGACTTTTCTGCTTTAATGATGTCGAGGTGAATATCAAGCTCGAATTGAAAATCAAATCCGTTGGATCCAGAGGCTACCGCCGGGGTTCTTAAGGGCCAGTGGCATGCTCTTTTCCACTCTCTCAGGAAAATGCTTGCCGAGAAATTGATTCCATATACGAACTGTAAATGCCGAATTATATTGCAAGAACGCCCGCAGGATATAGGCCTCGTTCCAAAACCACTGCCGCTTCAAAATCCATTCGGTATGGTATTCGAAGGGGTAATGGATGTCGTGAAAGTGAACGAATACACCTTTGGAAAGTCGCGGGATTATCTCGAACAAAATGTGGTTAAGGTCACTACCGACTTTGGACACATGCGATGAGTCGACAAATAGAATATCACCGTCACCGAGTTCGCTGAATCGTTCCAAATCGACATCTTGAACCCGCTTCGGGATGAGATTAACGGTTTTTAAATCGTTGTCCGTCAGACGCGATTGAAGTCGTTCCGGGTAAGGGTCAATAAACGTCATTTGTATCGAATTGTCAAAAAAACGCTCGCTTGTATCGAGCATCACGAAACTGGAATAGCCAGATCCGATTTCAATAATCCGTTTGGGTTTGGCGTAACGAATCATGCTGTATAAAAGCAGGGCGTCTGAGTACGAAAAGTAGCCGTTGTCGAAAAAATATCGGGCTCCCGCCGTTGGTTTTTCGGTAAACGGCTGTTGTCCGTAGAACTGCCCAAGTTCTTCAAGAAGTTCAAGCTGTTCTTCCTGTCTTAGTTCAATCCCGCCAAGTTGACGTAGCGATCTGTCAAATATCCGCTCTTCGTCGCGACGAACTTCTTTCAGTGACGGGATTGGTGAGTAAAACGAACCGCCAGGGTTCTCACCAAAACCAGCCAGCCGATCGATCAATGTCCGCAATCGTGATATTCCGTACAAAATATCCCCCTTTCTTCGCCGCTGTTGTTCAAGTCGTCTTTCGAAACGTCAGAAATCAGCAATTGGACAGCGATACTTTCGATTCTTGACGTATTGAAAGACAGAAATACAGACAGACAGATAGATGTTATTGCCAGAGGAGTTTCGGTCTGCTAACTGTCGTTGAAATTCATGCCACGGAGATGTGTATTGATTTCAGTCAATCAACAATGGCATTCATTTTACAGTTGAAACTTTAGCCTCCAGAATCGGATTCGCGTACTCAGGCAAAAACGATAGACGAAACAGGCCTCGACACAACTCTAGTACTGAATTTCGTCCGGAGTTGTACGAATGCCCGCTAGTATCATATTACGATGTTCTGCGCCGATTTCAACTCGCTGTCAATTCTTAGGTCTCGACGTTTGTGAAAAAGCTGCAATGATCTCGGTAGACTGACGTTTTTCGATCATATGAAAAGGGTTTGCCACGAACCCAATTCAATTTCGTAATGTGTCTGATCGCCGTCGAATTCGTCTGGTGAGATGGCAAGTTGCTAGTAATGTTCCCGGGTGACACTTCGGCCGTTTGGAAGTCATGGTCGGAGCAGGCGACTTGCAAGTCATTCGAGTGCTGCACTTCCGTTGTTGAAATCCTTTTCAGATTCTCAGATTCAGAAGGCGTTTTGTGTCTCAGTGGCTTGTGCCACGCTGCGGATCTGCGCTCGCGATGTCAAGTAATAGGCAACTCCGATGGCCGCGATAATCACAACAGTCAGTCGATTGACTAAAGCGGTGAGGACTCCGTTCGAAAAAGCGGTCGCGATTTGTTCTTCCGTGCTGTCAGGAGCAACGCTCTTCTGATGTTGCTCGTAGAACCAGGCGACCGTTCCCTCGAGCACGCCGATGCCGCCAGGAGTTGGTACAACGGCGCTCACGGTGATAGGGAGAGGAAGCCCGACAAGGTGGTCAATGTAATCAGGCGTTGTTTGTCCACCGTGGATCGCCTTTGCGCAATAGTAAAACGACGTCAGAAATAAAACATGGCCCACAATTCCTAAACCAGCGGCCACAACAAGGACAAAAGGCTTTCCCTGATAAAGCTGAACGGATTCCATTAGCTCTTTGACGATGTGGCCTACGAACTTCCAGCTTGACAGCCAATGCATCAATGAGGAGTGAGTGAATGCCGGGACAAGCATCAATCCAATGCCGACCAGCCCTGCGAACGCACCACACCAAAGCACCATAATGGCCCAATACATGTCGGTCCCAACATGGGCACGGACGGGTATCAGCGATGCGATCGCCCCCAGGATAAACAGAGCCCACATCCCCAGCACACGATCGAGAAACACCGTTGCCGAGGCGGAGGCTCTTCGGGTGGGATGGTCCTTCGCGAGCAAAGCTGCTTTGATCAGATCGCCTCCCACGGCGCCGGGACCCATCACATTGACGGCTTCACCGAGCATCCCCAGGCGGAAATTCTCAACCATCGAAAATGGTAAGCCGATCCCCTGAACCAGAAGTCTCCAACGTGTGAATGAGATTAACAGTGCGAGGAATCGGACTCCCAGAGCAACGCCAAATGCTTGCCATGCGAACTGTCGATTTTGTAGTTTTGCGAGGCTTTCACGGCTCATCCACCACAACGCCGTCATCATTGCAATGGCCAGCAACCATTTAATCGTCAGAATCATCCGTTGGTGATTCAAATTCGTTAATAAAAACTTCAAACAAAGGCTCGCTTGAGGTTGATTGAGGAGCGGTTAATCGATTTTTTCTTTATAACAAGAAATTAAAGATTGGAATTAACTAAAAATTAACAGTCGAGGAGTGCCGTTAAAGGCGTTTTTTAAGTTTCTCAACAGAACTAAATTGTTGATGCTGGTTTTCACCTGTGGCACAGCAACGCGCGCAATTTCAGATGCTCAGAATTCCATAGTATAAAGAACTGTTGGACGCGAATTCAAGCGTGCATGTACATCAGGGATGGAAGGTTCTGAGTCAGGGCAATCGCATCTTACTTTCTTGGTGAAGCTGAGATATTGAGGTGCGATTGCCCCAGCGATTACCCGGGTTCCGTTGACTAAAGAAGGCTCCGTGCAGCGGCACCTGGACGTTAACAAAGACTAATGTTGTAAATCGGATGGGAACCGACCATCGGTCCGAGAACTGGATTGGCGACGGCGGTGGAGTATTGTCGAAATTCGCTTTTGGGTGTTTGAAAAAGAAGGTTAGTCGAATATGGCTGCGTAGAAAATCCGTAAATACTTATTCTGTCGTGGTTTAAGCGTATTTGCGAGGGACTGTGGCTCTGGCGTCTGGCGTGCGTTCAAGGTCGCAAGGCGACAGGCCCGCGACCGCGCGGATCGACGCTCGAGTCAGTCAGGTTATTTCAAAGCTTTGGCGAAGCAGGTCGTGCTGGATATTCGTTTCGTAATTCCGCAATCGAAGTGTGTGGTACGGAAATTTCGGCAGTTCATCTCGGCGATGATTCGACTTGGGACTGAATCGATTCAAAAGACAGAAAGTGTGGGAAAATTAAACGTTTGTTGATTAATTCCTTGGAGGCTAATCCCCCGATTTCGGGGACGAATCTCGTCTCTCTTTTTTGCAAGGCGGACTCCTCTGAAATCGATTGCTGATGTCTGTCTCAGCTTTTGTCCGAAGTCGATTCGATTCCATTTTCAATTGCGATTTCCACTGCTACAATTGGAGCGTTCGATTTAATTATCAGGTACTCCGATTCATACTCGCGAACTTGTGTGGCGCGAATCAACGCTCGAGGTCTTTAGGTTTTGTGACATGCAGTCCGAAAAATTCGGGGCAGTGGTAATCGGAGGAGGATTCTACGGTTGTGAGGTCGCCCGCGAATTGAAGCAATATTTTGAGAACGTTCTGCTTCTTGAAAGCGAGAGCGACCTCATGCAGCGGGCGTCTTATCGGAATCAAGCTCGAGTTCACCAAGGATACCATTATCCTCGCAGTCTCTTAACCTCGTTGCGTTCGCGCGTGAATTTTTCACGATTTATTAACGAATACAAAGGCTGCGTTTACTCGGAATTCGAAAAAGTTTACGCAATCGCCAGGTCATTCTCCAAGACTTCGGCCGCACAGTTTAAGGGATTTTGTGATCGGATCGGTGCCCCTATTGGGCCCGCTGCTGACGAGTTGAGGGCACTTCTCAATCCGCATCATGTCGAAGACGTATTTTCTGTTCTGGAATATGTATTCGACTCCGCAAAACTCAAAGACATCGTGAAGGTGCGGTTGGCCGAAGCAGCCGTTGAGTATGAACTGAATGCAATGGTTGAGCGGCTCCGTTATGTGGGTGATCAATGCAGGGTTGAATTCCGACATCGTGGCGAGATTCGTGAAGTCGAGGCAAGGTACGTTTTCATCTGCGCGTATTCGCATATCAACGGCGTTTTGTGGCGGTCTGATCTCCCCCTCATTCCGATGAAACACGAGTTTGCGGAAATGGCTCTGATTGACGTTCCCGAAGAGTTAAAGAACAAGGGGATTACGATCATGGATGGGCCGTTCTTTGCCGTGATGCCGTTTCCAGACCGTGGATTACACACTTTGCACCACGTTCGATACACACCGCACCACTGGTGGACAGACACGCCCGGAGAGGGTTATCTCGACGCTCACAAGCATTTCGAGAGTGCTCCTCGTGAAACCCAATATGAGCATATGATTCGAGATGCAACGCGTTTTATTCCAAGCATTTCGCGTTCGAAATATGTGGAAAGTCTTTGGGAAGTGAAGACAATCCTTCCGCGGAGCGAAGTCGATGACAGTCGTCCGATCTTGTTTCGACCAGTTGATAAAGTTCCGAATGTGATTTGCGTCCTCGGCGGGAAGATCGATAATGTTTTTGATGTCATAGACTACATCCGTGAGTTTGTTGAATCGAATGGCGTGAAGATTTAGATCCGCACGAGTCAGCGTTCAAGGCGCGAAATAACACTTGTAAATATGTGGATCTCCATGGATACAAAAATCGACTGCTTTGTTTCGGTCATCGTGCCGGTATACGAAGACGCGGACATTATTGAGGCCTTTATTCACAATACGATTCACGTTCTGGAACAGAACTTCACGAACCACGAATTGTTGATTATTGATGACGGTTCTACGGGTCAAACCGTGCCAAAAATCCAGGCGCTGCTGAGCCGATATCGGGGAATTCGCCTCATTCAGTTATCTCGACGATTCGGGACTGAGGTCGCGATCTCGGCCGGGATGGAGTCGGTCATCGGTGATTTTGTTGTCGTGATGTTGCCATACATGGATCCGCCAGAATTGATTCGCCCGCTGGTCGAGAGGGCTCGGTCGGGGGTTGACGTCGTCTTCGGAGTTCGTGAGAACGCGGGTAACGTCGGCTGGTTTTACCAATGCGGTTCGGAACTGTTTCATTGGTACGTTCGGCGTTACCTTGGGATTAAGCTTCCACAGTATGCAACTCAACTTCGCTGCCTGAGTCGCAAGGCACTTAATTCGTTAACACAGATCAAAGACTACCATCGTTATTTGCGGCTTTACAGTACTTACGTTGGGTATGCCCAGCAGGAGTTTTCCTATACTCCCCTCGAGTTAGGTAGTGGGAAGCATCGTCGCAATTTTATGAGCGCGGTGAATACCTGTATTGACTTGATTATTGAAAATTCCAAGCATCCTCTCCGTATGGTCACATGGGCTTGCGTTGGTGCGGCGTTATTAAATTGTGCTTACCTTTTATTGATTGTTGCGATCTATTTTTTCAAACCGGACGTGACGCCTGGTTGGACTTCGCTCTCATTTCAAAACGCTTTCCAGTTTTTGTTGATCTCGCTGATGCTTACGATTTTGAGCGAGTACACGGGACGAATACTTGAGCGTTTAGGAGATCGTCCGTTTTACTACGTAACAAATGAACAAACGAGTTCCGTGTTATTATCCGAAAAGGAAAAATATAATATCGTGACTGATTCGCCTGAAGTTGCCATAGTTCCGGAATTGAATATTCCGTCAATAAAGGGTGCGCAACGCTAAAAAATTGCAAATTGAAGGGGTTTGGCCAGTCACGTTTTTGGTGTTTGCGGGATGCTTCGCGAAGATCTTCCCGTCGGTCAATACTTAAACAAGGAGGTGGCTGCCAAGGTCGTTCGAGAAATTTAAGTTTGAGGAATCTCGGGGGTGGTCGTGGTCGGTCAAAGTGCACTTGTCGGTTATACGGGTTTCGTCGGAGGGAATCTGCATCATCAGAATCGTTTTGACTTTCTTTACAACTCCAAAAACGTGGGTGAAATTGAAGGGAGGGAATTCGATCTGCTGGTCCTTTCTGCAACTCAGGCGCAGCGATGGTGGGCGAACCTCCATCCCCAGGAAGATCGTCAAGGAATTGAGCGTCTACTTGCCGCTTTGAATGACGTGAAATCTCAGCAGGTGGTGCTGATTTCGACGATTGATGTTCTTCCCCTTGTGCCAGGAGCTGACGAGGATTTTGATGCGCACAGTCAGAACACGCACCCGTATGGCTCAAATCGACTGTATCTCGAAGACGAAATCACGAAGCGTTTTTCGAACGTTTGTATCGTCAGATTGCCTTCTCTTTTCGGGCGAGGGCTGAAGAAGAACGTCATTTACGACCTGTTGAATTTGAATCAGGTCGAGAAGATAAATCCTGCCAGTAGTTTTCAATATTATGATCTCAGCAGCCTCTGGCAGGATATCAGTCTTGCGTTACGCGAAAGCCTTTGCAAAATTCATCTCTTTCCAGAGCCGGTAACCAGCTTAGAGATCATCGATTGTTTCTTTCCCGACGTTGAGGTGGGGGGCAATCGTGGGCCTGCCTCTCATTACGCCTTTCAAACGAAATACGCCAAGCTCTTTGGTGGCTCTGGCGGCTACCTCTACTCGCGAGAGGACGTCATTCGGCGAATTGGCCAATTTGTTGACGGCTACCGACGCGGGGAAATTCGATGAAAATTGCTGTCTCCAATATCGCCTGGGATATCGAGGAACATGAGGCGGTTCTGTCCCTTTTGCGCGAACGGGGTGTCAGGGGGATTGAAATTGCTCCCACAAAACTTTGGCCAGATTGGAGGGGGGCGGACGCAACGTCTGCAGCTCATTGGCGGCAGATTTATGCCGCCGCCCAGTTCGACTTGCCGTCAATGCAGGCAATTCTTTTCGGAAAGCCTGATTTGCGGGTGTTCGGCAATGATTTGGAGCAGGAGCAGACGCTAAATCATATTGCTCTTGTGGCAGAGTTGGCTGCCGCGTTAGGAGTTCAGCCGCTTGTGTTTGGCTCGCCAGCCAATCGAAAGCGAGGTGAGCTTTCTGCTGATGAAGCCTTCAGCCTGGCGATTCCATTTTTTCGCGAGGCTGGAAGAAGGTGTGCTGTTCACGGTGTCTGGCTTTGTCTCGAGCCACTTCCCGAAGCTTATGGCAGTAATTTTATTACGAATTGGCGAGAGGCTGTCGATCTGGTTGTTGCCGTGGACACCCCGGGCTTCGGACTTCATCTGGACACCGGTTGTATCTACCTGGCTGGGGACGACCCGGTTGAGGCGGTTCGCGCTTGCAAGGGGATCACACGTCACTTCCATGTCAGTGAGCCGCATCTTGTCGATCTTAGTAAGCCGATGGTCGATCATCGCTCCGTTGGAAGCGCACTTTGTCAAACGGGCTACACAGGTTGGGTCTCGATCGAAATGCGCAAGGCAAGCCATCCGCTGCAGAGTATTGCCCAAGCAGTGAATCTCGTCAACGAATGTTATCATAACCTTTAATTCTCTTGTTAATTATTCATTACTCAGAACCCCATATATTCATGCTCTCAGTAATCATCCCCGCCTACAACGAAGAGCTGACGCTTGATGCGTCAATTAAGTCCTTTTCCGAGGCACTAACTTCCGCGGGTCTGGATTTTGAGCTTCTTGTCATCGATGACGGAAGTTCTGACGGCACAAAGCAAAAATTGATTGAATTGGAAAAGATTTTTCCATCGTTGCGGCATATTACCAACGAGGGAAAGCATGGTTTTGGGCATGCCGTAAGGTGTGGCCTTGCAAATTATCGGGGTGATGCGGTGTCAGTCGTCATGGCAGACAGTTCTGACAGTCCTCAGGATCTGATTGCCTATTACGAAAAAATTCGTGAGGGCTATCAGTGCGCGTTCGGTTCACGTTTCATCAAGGGTGCTCAAGTCGAGGACTATCCGCAGTTTAAGCGGATGTTGAATCGCATGGGGAACTGGCTGATCGCAATCATGTTTGGGCAGCGCTATTACGATTTTACGAATCCATTCAAGTGCTACCGACGTGAAATCATTGATGGAATGCAACCGCTGGTTTCGGGGCAGTTTGGTCTTTCAATTGAAATGTCGATTAAGGCGATTGCTCAGGGCGCAAAATTTGCTGTCGTCCCCAACTCGTGGAGAAACCGAGATGGGGGAGAGTCGAAATTCAAGGTGTTTTCGCAGGCCAGGCTGTATCTCATGACATTGATCTACTGCCGGGTTGTCACTTTGCTTGTTCCCATTCTTGATCGATCGGCACGATGAGAGATTCGATTGTTAATTACTAGTATTGTCGATTATGAAAATGCGAAGAAAACAAGCAGGTATCGAGTAAAATGATTTTGAAAGATAGTAGCGAGGCATTGGAACGACCCGACTCAATGCCGGTGTCTCCGCTAATACTCCAGGCCGGAGTTGTGTTGGTTTCTTTCATTCTTTATATGAGTACATTATCAAAACACTTTAGTGAAGGGGAGGATAGCGCCTGGTATGTGCAAGATGTCACGGCTCCTTCTTCAGTCGTCGAACTCTTTCATCCTAATCATCTTTTGTACAATGCTGTAAACCATCTTATTTATAAATTATGCCAGTTTGTCGGGTATCAAGGTAACGCGTGCTTGCCGATGCAGGTTACGAATGCCGCAGCAGGCGCGTTAGCGTTGGGCTTAATGTTAAGGATTTTAGGTCGGCTGAACGTTGAAAGCCGTCTTGCCCTGGCCTGGGTGGGGGTGACTGGGGTCTGCTACGGGTTCTGGTCTTACAGCGTGCAGCCCGAAGCCTATCTCATGCCGCTTCCTCCACTTCTGATCTGCATTGATCAGCTTATCAAATTGTCGGACGGTCGATTTTCCTACAAAACTTTTGCCCTGATTGGTTTCTTCGGAGCCATTGCGACGTTGTTGCATCAACAGCACGTGCTTGCTCTCGTCGCGTTTACGATCGCGGCTGCGGTGATCGGCTTCAGTTGTCGGTCAGAAGATTCAATTGGCCGAGTTCTCATTGGGATGGTCATCTTGTGCTTGACTGCGGCGGTGCTCGTGGGGGTTCCCTACCTTACGGTAGCGATCGGAGTTAACGGTCTGCGGGATGTCGAAGCAATTGCGTCGTGGTCTAAGGGGCACGGACGGAACGGGATGTGGGTGCCTTGGTCAAATCGTAATTTTCTGAAATCGTTCGTGGGGTTTGGTCGCACAGTGGTGGGCGGACATTTTCTTTTTGGCGTTTCTGCATTCAATCAGTTTGTTTCCCGTGTCTTTCCGAAAAACTTGATGATCGAAGAACGCTTCATTGGGCAGCATCTTCCTGTTGCCACTCTGGTCTGTTGTCTTATTGCTTCGTTAACAGCGTTTCTATCGACGCTGGCGGTGATTGGATCGATGTTGTTTCCCGTTCAGACGGAAAGTAAGTCCCCGCGTCGATCACAGTCGGCGTTCATCGTCATTTCATTGTTGATTGTGGAGTATTATCTCTTCAATACAATGTGGGAGCCGATGAACATTGAGTATTGGATTGTGCTGATTCCTGTCGTGGGGATCGCGATTGCGTTGCTTCAGTCGCATCGTCCAGGGGCGAGGCGAATGTGGTTTGCCGTCGCCATCCTGATGTTGTCGTTGTTCGTTGCCAATGGCCTGGGAAGTATTCTGCCGCAGACGAGGCGTGATATGGATTACTGGTATCAGGCAAATCGGTATCTCATCGAGAATGCTAAGCCTGGCGACATTGTCATCACCGATGATGGGTGGATCTGTCGCCAGTATTTGAAGATGTTTTCGGATGCTGACGTGATCGGTGTCCGGACAAACGCAAACGATCGAGTTCCGCAAGTTCTTGAAGACCGAAGTGGGTTGCACCGTGTCTGGATCTCGTCGTGGGCTCTTGAAATGCGACGCAACTTTGAAAGCCCTCTCAGTAAGAAAATGAGCTCCACTGAAGAGAAAGAGTTAAGTGCATTGCTTGATTCTGTTGCTGGCCGAATGGTTT
Organism: uncultured Schlesneria sp.; assembly: GCA_903858935.1. GTDB lineage: Bacteria > Planctomycetota > Planctomycetia > Planctomycetales > Planctomycetaceae > Schlesneria. Next base: position 47,043 of record CAIOKO010000003.1, read on the forward strand.
TACGAGACGACGGTCCGTTTCAGGCAATCTGGGAGCTGCTGCCAGAGGCAGAGTGACGCGATGAGGATGGCAGTTGAGTCGCGGAATGTTGTGCCTGGTGACGCATCGCCTGCTGCGAAATGCCTGCTAAGCTTCATCGGTCGGTGGCGGAAATGTGGATCTGCTATCCGTTTCATCGGCGTGTTGTCGCGGCAAACTCATCGTGATTCGAGTTTCCCCAAAATCCAAATTGAGCTCTGTTTTCAATCCAGAAGTGATTCTGCGTGATCGGTGCTGCTCCAGTGTCGATGGTCGCATTAACGGTTGAACGTACGAATCAGGCAGTAGATGATTTCGTGGGTGATTAGAGTTTTAGCGTTGGGGTACGATCAAGTCGAGTTTTTTTGATGTTTCACGCGTATTGTTAATCGTTTATGGGTTTGATGAATGTTTGTGGTACTTGGGTTCAGGGGCATTGGCGGCGATTGTATTGGCGGTGACGATTCTGGGGTGATCGCCAAATCGCGTGCTGGGACCACTGTCGGCGTCTTGAGGGTTGTATTGTTAACACAGGCAGGTATTCCCTGGCTCGTCTTACAATATTCTGGGGGCTGAGCTTTCGAATCTTTCATTCAACGGCCCGTCCGCTAATTCATTTGTGGTCATCGATCCCTTTTGGTCTGCTTCTGTGTTTGGTTGATCCGGTTGCAGCGTTTGTTCCACAGGTTTAGCGAGCGGAAGACGAATTCCTATTAGTTTTCAGTGATGATTTAAGAAGAATTATTCTTAACAAAAAGACTGTTCTAAGATGACGCGATCTGCTTGCTCGTTTCTGAGACAGGTTCTGGTGCGGAGTGGAGTCATAGCGATCGTTTACGCTCGGTAATTGCCCTCAGTTTTAGCTGCAGTTACCCGGCGAGCGAGGCTTTCGGTCTCTTTTAGAATTTGATATGCTTCCGGGTGCAGTTTGCCTGTTAGGTTGTCAGTGTTGGTGGGCGGATGGTTGCGTTTCACTGTAGGGATTAATCTGAATTTGGGGCTTAGCTGCAGAGGTGATCAATAGGCTGTCTGCTCAAGCGATTGCATAGCGGACTGTTGTTGCGTTGTGAAACATTGGATTTCGTGTTCGAAAGTTGTCGGAATCGTTAAGAGCTGTGAAGGTTATGCTGTGTGCGGTATGCCACATGAATTTGTTTGCTGCTGACGTGTGTAGCGAATTTACATACTTAAAACGAATTGCTGATTAGTTGTTTCTCTCAAGATCGTTGCTGTAAGTGAGGCGGGGCGTTGGCTCCGAGTGTGGTTGGTCGACTGTGCCTGCTCAGTTTTCAGTATTTGTCGCGGCTGCCAATGTGACGTTGCTTTTATGTCGCTGAGAGTGTCGCCACTGGTCAGTGTTTGGGTTCGAACTCAAGCGGACAGTTTGAGCGGGCCATTTGTAGTTAACGAATCGAAAAAGAAAGTTCGTTTCATCAGCTGGCAGTCATTAAGAATTTTAAATGAACCCTATTTCAGACGTTCCATTAATCGAGGCTCCAGATTGCCATCTGGATTCTCCCGTAAAGGAAGGCGACTCGGATTCTTGTCGGGCCCCGTTGTTCGTAGATCTGGATGGTACATTAATTGCCACTGATCTTCTCTATGAGGGGATCGCAGCCATTGCGGCTCGGCGGCCTCTTGAGCTCTTAAAGTTGCCGTATTGGATCTCGCAAGGGCGTGCACAATTCAAGCAGAAGGTTGCGAGCGAGGGGGGGGCTGACGCGGATTATTTGCCTTATCGTAGTCAGGTTGTTGACTTTTTGACCGAGCAGCGGAAAGCGGGGGTCTCCCTGGTTTTGGCGACAGCAAGTCCTCAAGAATTGGCGGAATCCGTATCAGAGCACTTGCAGTTGTTTGACGCAGTTCTCGCTTCTGATGGCGAACGGAATTTAAAAGCAGAACAAAAGTGCGAAGCGATTCAAAGTTATTGTCGTGAGCGTGGATTTTCAAAATTCGCATATCTAGGTGACTCACGAGCAGATTTAGAAGTCTGGAAACACGCGTCAAAGTGTTACATTGTTGGATCAGCATCTCCGTCTCTCATCAGGCAATTGCGCACGATGAACGCCGAGACGGAAGTCATCGGTAGTCGCTCGCAGACGATTGGCGCCGTTTGGAGGGTTCTGCGCCCGCATCAATGGATCAAAAATATTCTGTTGTTCGTGCCAATTATTGTCAGCATTCCGCAAAACTGGTCGCTTGTTTATCTGGGGTTTGCCGCTTTCGTCGCCTTCAGTTTGTGCGCATCGTCGGTCTATGTGTTTAATGACATGATCGACATCCGTGCGGACAGAAGGCATCGTAGAAAACGGCGACGACCATTTGCCTCTGGCGAATTACCACTCGAATACGGACCGGTTATCGGCCTGTGCGCATTCCTTTCCGGCTTTGCCGTCGCACTGTTGTTTCTCAATCAGATTTTCCTGCTGCTCTTAATGGTCTATTTCGCATCGACAACGCTCTATTCCATCTGGTGGAAGCGTAAGATGCTGGTTGATGTCTTTGTCCTGTCGGGGCTGTATACGATTCGACTGTTTGCGGGGGGGGTCGCGGTCGGTATTCCCGTTTCAGAATGGCTGCTGACGTTTTCAGTATTCCTTTTTTCGTCATTGGCGTTTCTGAAAAGATATGCTGAGTTGCTTCATCACTTTACTTCCAAGGTGACACACCAGGAGCGCCGACGTGGATATCTGCCAGGGGATCTAACCCTTGTTGAGAGTATGGGAGTGACTTCGGGGTATTTGTCGGTGCTCGTACTGGCACTCTACATTCATAGTCCTGAAATTCGACCACTCTATTCACGCAGCTGGCCAATGTGGATTGTTTGCGGGATCTTACTTTACTGGATCAGTCGAATGTGGATGAAAGCTCGTCGAGGGTCTCTAACAGATGATCCGATCGTTTTTGCAGTTAAAGATCGGATAAGCCTAATTGCAGGTGGGGTTGTTGGTGTGCTGTTGATGATTGCAAAGCTGTAAAGCGACGAAAACCACTCTTGTTTATCGCGTCTAAAAAGTTGTGGTTGGAGAGTTCGACCAATGATTCCGAGCAGTGCATCAGGCCGTCCACCGTCGTCGGCCGTGTATTATTCATTAGCGATTCGTCAATTCTTGTTCATTGTGAGCGGGATTGTGTTTGCCGCACTATGGCTCTTCGAGGCCGACACGGAGAATGCGTTGCCTGAGGTGCCTCCGTTCAATTCTGTCGTCGGCATCACTCGGGCAACGGGGTACGCACCGTTTACTTACCGGCGGTTAGTGTTTGATCTTGCCGACATTATAACTCGCGCGACCCCTGAATCTTTCTGGCAGTTAATCGACTGGGTGTTCACGGAATCGAGTTTAGGTAAACGTATCGCGATGGCGAGGCCGTTTCGTTCCTGGCCACGCGCGGAGATCCCATTATTGTGCACGGTAAGTGTGCTTATTTGTGCTTCTTACTGTGGGTTCATATATACATGCAGATATTTGTTTGAGTTGTTCTACATCAGCCCGGTGTGGTTTAAAGACGTGGGAAGCGTCGCGTTGGGGTTCTTAGCGCTTGGGTCAATGGGTGGGTATTATTTTAGCTATCCCTACGATATCCCTCAGATGTTTGTTTTCACCTTGTGCTGTTCGATGATTTTCGCGAATTCGTTGTGGTTTTTTCCCTTGTTTATTGCCGCGGCCTATTCCAAGGAAACGTCATTTCTTCTGATTCCACTCTACTGGTTGTGCCAGCGAAATCGGTACAGCGTAGCGGCATTGCTGAAGTGTTTCTTGCTGCTGGTGGTGTACTTTGCCATTCACTGGTATGTCGTCAAAACTTATCCCGGCCTTCCTTACAATTTTGTCGCACTTAAGCGGAATTTATGGAAACTTGGCACTTTTGCGATCTTTTACTCGTGGAGCATTGCTACTTTGTTTGTTGTCGTGTTGTTGTCGATAAAAGAGTGGCATCGATTTCCGAAGCCGTTGCGAAATTGGGTACGGCTTTTTCCGATTGTCTGGATTTTGGCCCTTTATCAGGGTTGGATCGAAGAACGACGCATGTATCTCGAGTTTGTTGCGCCATTTGGTTTTCTCGGACTGCAGGTTGTTACTAAACTTGCAGGGTGCGAAAGCGTGATGAGGCCGAAACTGGATTTCGTAGAGTGTGACACGGGCGCCAGTGCGTTAGGCTCAGAGAAATAGAGGTAGGCATCAATGTTGCGTTATTGAAGCCGATAACTTGCGAAGGTGTCAGTGCTGATGCGGGAGAGTGTTCGCCGACCTTGGGCATCGCCAAATCGATTTGACCTGTCATTTCACACACACACACACACACACACGTTTCGGTCTCTTCATGCGTCGCTTGCTTCGAAGAGCTTGCGAAGTTCTACCAGGTCCGTGGCGATGATATGGGGCGGTTTGATTGCCGTTTCGAAATCGTGGCGGGAACTGACGCCAGTTAAGACGCCTGTCGTAGCCAGGCCCATTCCTAAAGCGCCTGAAATATCGGTATCGTAGCGATCGCCGACCATCATTGCTTCATGTGGTTGGACCCCGATTCGTCGAATTGCCTGATCATACATCCCTCGGTTTGGCTTGCCGATTACGATCGGTTCAACGCCGGTGGCTGTCTGCAGCAATGAGAGGATACTGCCGGCACCGGGTAACAAGCCGCGTTCGCTGGGGTAGCTCGGATCAGAGTTCGTGCCGAGGAAGCGGGCGCCGTTTCGGATTGCGAGGGCAACTCGTGCCAGTTCTTCGTAGGTCAATTCAAAATTGATCCCGGCAATTGCGTATGTCGCTTCTGTTGAATCTGTCGTCAGTTCGAATCCATGCTGCTTAAGGGCCGCTCGCAAGCCGTCCTGGCCAACGATGATAATCTTCCCTTTTGGCCAGCCGTGGTCCCGAATTTGTTCGGCGAGCCAACCGGCTGTTGCTTCGGCACTCCCCAGAATCTGTTCCGGCCTGGCTCGAACGCCCATCCCTGTCAGTTTTTCGACAAACTGTGCCGGAGTCCTGCTGGCGTTGTTGGTGACGCATAGCCATTTCCGGCCGGTTTGCTCGAGATAGTCGAACATGGCTTGAACACCAGGTAGCAGTTGGGTGCCGACATAGATTACTCCATCCATATCGAACAGAATTCCACGGACGCGCCGCAGGTCGACCGAAGTTGAATTCGTCACACAAAACTCCTCATGAAAGCATTCTTCTGTTCCCAAGTTTGATGGAAAGGTAGCGAAGACCTCGAAGGAATGCACCTCCGGAGAGCGGAACTGATGATTCGTAAATCAGTTGTGGCACGAGAGCTGTTCAATACACCCGCTTAAAACATCGAGATTGGAATCGTCAGTTTTCAGAATCCTGGTACGCAGGGCATCTATCCAAAAGTCAACTGTGACCCGAGCAAATGCTCAATTCGGATTCGTACCTGAATTATTTCTGAATTCTGCGAAACATCTGCCGTATTTCGGGGTTTATCGTACTATCGGCAAAACTTTTCTCGTGAATCTTCGGGAACCGTTTGGTAGAAATGCCGAAACAAACTAGTGATCGTCCGAAGAATTGATCTTTTTTGGCGCGAAACAGGAACCATGTGATGATCAGGCCAGGTATCCACGTTGCGTTCGTCTTTCTTCAAATCGCAGCTTTTGCTGTTTTTTCGGTCGCAGAAGAAAAGCCGCAATCGAAAAGCGTTTCTTCCAAAGATGTTGCATCGGAAGTTGATCGTCAGATCCTGGCCGAACTGCAAAAAGCTGGCGTCACGGTTGCCGCACGGTGCAGTGATGAAGACTTTCTGCGGCGGGTTTCGCTGGATATCACGGGACAGCTGCCTTCTCCCAGTGACGTGATCGCGTTTCGCCAGAATAATGATCCGGACAAACGGGCTGCGCTGATTGACAAATTGGCTGATTCTTCGGAATTCGGTTTGAATTGGGCTCGATACTGGCGGGATGTCATTTACTTCCGGGCGACAGAGCAGCGTTCCCGATTCAATCAGGAAGAATTCACCGACTGGATGGCCGAGCAATGGAATAAAGGGACGGGTTGGAATTCGACAGTTACTGCGATGCTAACCGCTTCCGGGAATGTTGAAGAGCACCCTGAAACAGCATTGATTTTTGCTCAAGGTGCGATTGCGGAAGAAGTTGCGGCCGAGGCGTGTCGAGTGTTTTTGGGTATCCAGCTTCAATGCGCCAACTGTCACGATCACCCGTCGGATATTTGGAAACGTGAGCAATTCCATCAGTTGACTGCTTACTTCCCCCGGATGGCTGAGCGGCGAATGAATGCCGGGATGCCGGAATACGAGATCGTTTCGGTGAACACCGAGAGTAAGCAAGGGGACTTCATGCGTGAGAACCCTGAGATGTTCATTCGTGCATTTGACCGCGATAACGATCTGAAGCTTTCCAAAAAGGAGCTTGAAGCCGGGCCAAAACGACTCGGAAGGCGGATTGCTGCGACAATGAAAGAGGGAAAGAACGATGAGATGCAGAATGAAGGCATGAAGGACGAAAAGATAGGTGCAGGAAGACTTCCTGCCAAAGCAATCGAAAGGCTTTTTGCATTCGGTGATACAAACAAGGACGACCTGCTGACGGTTGAAGAGATTAAGGCGGCGCAACCACCCGTCAATCGACGTCGAGGATCGACAGAACACCATATGGTCGATCTCAAGAACCCTAATTCCCTTGGTGCCATCGTTGATCCGAAATTTTTCGTCAGTGGGGAAACGTTACCTCGCGGGCAGACTGACGAAGAGCGCCGAATGGCAGTTGCCAAGTCGTTTACGTCTTCTGAAAATCCCTGGTTTGCTCGAGCAATCGTCAATCGCGTCTGGGCAGAGATGCTGGGAGAAGGTTTCTATATGCCGGTCGACGATATTGGCCCAACGCGAGAAGCGCGATATCCCGCCGTGCTTGACTTGATTTGTCAGAACTTTATTGCGAACGGGCTGAATCCGAAGTGGCTGGTTCGAACGATTGCTAACACCGAGGCTTATCAACGGAAGATTCAGTCCAGACCCGCATCTGAAAATGAACTCCCCTTTGCGTCGGCAACGCCGGTTCCGCTTCGTTCAGATGTCGTCTTCAATTCGTTGGCACAAGTGTTCGGCGTGACTGAAGATGAAATGAGTGGTCGTACTGTTAGGGCGGCTGACAAAAAGGAAAAGAAAGACAAGCCTCGCGCGTTTCTACAAAGTCCGCGGTTCTTGTTCGACGCTTTGTTCGGGATTGATCCGTCAGTCCCCAAGGACGATGTGATGGGTAACATCCCCCAATCACTGATGATGATGAATTCTCGCGTTTTTCGGGCGAGAATGTCGGCCGGAAGAAACACGCAGCTTTCGAAGATTCTTGGTGAACATCGAGACAACCGAGATGCCCTGCGGGAACTCTATTTGCTCGTGCTGGCGCGTGAGCCGTCGACCGAAGAAGTGAAAATCTGTTCGGACTACATTGCTGAAGTGAAGGATCGCCCGGAAGCGTTTGAAGACATGATGTGGAGTTTGCTGAACTCAAGCGAGTTCGTTTCCCGGCGCTAGGGCTTCAACTGTTTCGCCCACACGACTTTCGTCTTTCGCTCACACTTTGAAAATTCAAACAACTCTCGTATCGGAGATTCGTCATGACTGAATTCAGCTGGCACGAAAACGTTGCACTCAATCGTCAGTCAGTTTCACGAAGAAGGTTCTTGTACGGCGCTTCGGCGATCGCGGCTGCGGGGGCTGTGAATTTTCGGGATGTGATGTCGGTCCAGGCCGATGAGCTGCGAAAACAGGGGCGAGCGATGATCCTGCTGTTTATGCAGGGTGGTCCATCTCAGTTCGAAACCTTTGACCCGAAGCCGGGTACGGAAAATGGCGGTCCGACGACAGCGATCAGCACCGCTGCATCCGGTATCCAGATTGCCGAGGGGTGGGAGAAAACCGCTCAGCAGATGAAGGACATCGCGATCATTCGCTCGATGACCACCAAAGAAGGGGAGCACCTGCGGGCCGCCTATCAAATGCATACCGGCTATATCCCCTCGGGTTCGGTGAAGCATCCGTCATTAGGTTCGTGTATCGCGAAGGAACTGGCGGTCACAGATCGCGAATTGCCGTCGGTCGTGACAATTGGTGATCGCGGGGCTAATGGGTCGGGCGCCGGTTTCCTGGGGGTCGATTACGAACCATTTCAAATTTCCGGCCGTAACGTGGGGACAGTGCCCGACAATGTCGGACCGATCGTCGGCGAAAAGCGATTTACGCGGCGACAAGGACTGCTCGACAAGCTCGAAGGGGAGTTCGCCGCACGAGGGGGCGAGACCGTTGTGAATAACCATCGTCGAATCTACGACAAGTCGGCGAAGCTTGTCCTGTCGCCGATGACAAAGACGTTTGACTTGAGTCTCGAAACCGCCGAGACGAAAGAGCGTTACGGCAATTCAGAATTTGGCAAAGGATGCCTGCTCGCCCGTCGGCTAGTTGAAGCAGGCGTCACGTTTGTTGAAGTCAGACTTAACGGTTGGGACTCGCATAAAGATGTGTTCGATGGTGTTAAGGGACTCGCGAGCAAATGCGATCCAGCATTGTCGGCATTGATTACTGACCTCAAAGATCGCGGTCTTTTCGATAAGACGCTGATCATGTGGACGGGCGAATTTGGACGGACGCCAAAAATCAATCCGAATACCGGTCGCGATCACTGGCCTCGCAATTTCAATACATTGCTCGCTGGTGGCGGAATTCAAGGGGGCCAGGTGATCGGCGAAACGGCCAAAGACGGCATGGGGATCGTTAATGATCCTGTGAACATTCCTGATTTGTTCAGCACGATCTGCACGTCGCTTGAAGTCAATCCCGCCAAGGAAAACATGAGTCCGATCGGCAGGCCGCTCAAGATTGTCGACGGCGGACAACCGGTCGCCAAGCTGTTCAGTTAGCGCAAAGTGATTCTCATCGGGGCGATTCGAGCAGCAGGTAAAGGACATTGTCGGTAAATGCCGGGTCTTTTGTCAGACCCAAATGGTCAGTGAACAGAAATGTTACGCTGTTCCATTTGATCGGGCTCTGAAGGCGCGGAGCCCAGTTCGCTCGATCGGCAAGACGCTCGTCCATCAGTGCGCTATGTCGCGTCACGAGCCCGTCGCCAGCGACTCGCGCGGTCGGGGTGAGCGTGCCACGGCCGTCGATCATGTATTGAAACAACGTCGGGTGGGCATCACTGGCGATCAGATGGATCGATGTTCCGTCTGGCGGATTGACCTTAGTATCGATCGCCGCGTGAAACTGCTCTGCTCGACGCAAACATTTCGACAGATGTTCGTAAGCGATTTCCAGCCGACGTTGAGGGTCTGGTTCGTCCGGAAGCAATAGACGCAGAACTTCTGCTTGAGTGGGGTTAAAGAATCCCCAATGAGCCTGTGCCCAGACTTTGGGATCATAAAGATCGACTGCGACACGCTTGGGGCCAGAAACCACCGGGCGATGCCGAGTTCGGGGAAGCAGTTGGTAAACGGACGGCATCGTTCCCAGCAGAGCTGGTTCGTATTTCGAAAAGAAGCGTGAGAATTGCACCCCTTTTGTCAGATATTCGACCGCCTGCAATGATCCCGCGTTGGGAGGTGCGACCATCACCAGTCGATCAACGTATTTCGCACCCGCCCAGGTGACTTCAGGCGGTGAATCATCATCAGGAAGTGGGGCATTCCCGTATTGCAGGTAATACCGCGCCATAACGCCCCCCATGGAGTGGGCGACGATGTCGAAACGAACCGGCTGAGCATTGTCGCCATATCGTTTGCGGCGTTCCTCTTCGACATAAGCTTTTTTTTCGAGAATGAATTCGTGAAGCAGTGCTGCGGTTTCGACGTTATCGCGTCGCCAGTCGTAGGCGAATTGAAAGCAGTTTGCGGGTTGTGATCCCGGTTCGACGCTCGCGGCCGTCGAAGCCGTGTCACGATATCCGCCAATACCGAGCGCCGTGACGATGTCCCGGTAAGCCGCAATCTGAAACAGCACGCCGAAGACGCGGACATTCAGTGTGTCGAGCGGACCAGCAACTTTGTTTGTATCAGTCAATTCATCTAGAGGTTGCCCGTCTTCGATTGGTAACGCCAGTAGTCTTGCGCCTTCAGGAGTGGAAGGGTCGATTCCATTTCCACCAAATTCCCCCCAGACGACTCGCCGTTCGGTGTCGTCAACAAGCCTCGAGCCGAGAATACCAGGAATGACAATAATGGGATTTCGCTGCAATTCGTCAGATTGAGAAGTTCGGCTGTAAATGCTGCCCAGATCCGGGCGGCCCCAGGCGGTCCGAGATTCATTCGTCGCCGTCGGTATCACTTCGCCCGTCTCATCTTCCGACGAATCTGACGTTTGTTGAATCTTTAAATCGGGCGGACAAGATTTCCAAATGCCGACGGGTGAAGAGGTTGCGACGTCTCGATTCGCCTCGCGGTCGTTCAGGACCGTAGCGCGTCCGGCTGGAGCAAACGAGCGGCAACCCGCCAACGTCGCCCAGATACAGACCGCGAACCAGACTGATTTCCGATACATGACCCGCCCCGTCCATGGAGCCATTTTGAAGAGGGCCTGATCCTAATCTAAATCTCCAAACCGGGACAGAGGATTTTCCTACCGATGTTTTATCTCTCGAAACTTCGGTGGATATTCCAGCGTGAAGACAACAACCTCTTCACCGGTCGATGTGCTGATGTCGTGATGCAGGCTCACCACGCGAACTCCGGTGGCTTCTTCGACCATGGCTTCCATCAGCGGTCGCGCCAATTCGATCAATTGGGTTCGAACTTGTTTGAGCAAGTCTCGCCCCTTTTCGGGGTGCAGGGTCTTCACCAGTTGTTGTTCCGCTGCGGTCAACACGCCGTAAAGTCGGACCACCAACAGATCGCCGATCAAGTGGGTCTGGATGTCCTTGGGGCCGCGCCCCATGTACTCCTGTTCGAAGCGCGAGATTCCCTGGCTGATCGCCGCTTCGATTTCGCCTTGTGACTTCATCGCGATTCCTGCTTTCACTGACGACCCTGGCATTTATCGCTTATCGAGGAGGCCTGCCAGCAAGATCGTATCGAAACGGACGGCATTCTTAACGCGATTCACATTTTTGTCGCGTGGAGTTTATCAATGTTATTATGAAATAAACAGTACAATTGCATTGCAAAATCTTCAAAGGCACGTAAAATGGACAACGTTGAAAGAAAGTAATTATAAATTTTCTTTCAACATCGATCGGAAAACTAATTAAAAAGCAGCTCGGCCGGTGCCGGGAGGCTCGTTATGAAGTAAGCCGACGCGATGGAATACCTCAAGGTGTTCTGCCGCGTCGGCTTTTTTTTTGACCTGTGCTTCCCTCTCCCCTCCCTGCTTTGCCTTTGATCCGGAATTCACGAGTGGAATGTCTGCTCAATCATCTTTTGGATCTCTTCGATGGAGTTGGTCGCGATGCGTCGCTTTATGACTGGTGGTGACTGGAATGTGCGGCCCAATGACGTCGATTTTCTGCAACCCGTCTTTCGACGTATCTCGATCGCGCTTGCCATTGCGGGAATCTTGTGTCTGAGCATGGCTTTTGGCAATGAGCCCGTCGCGAACAAGGATCCGAGTCGCTGTTCCGGGTTCGAATACACGAAAACGCGAACACTTTAGCAGGAACTGATTATGCGACGTCGATTTTACTTAGCGCTCATGGCTTTCAGTCTTATTTCCACGATCCCGTCGGCGAATAAAGCGCATGGCTACGGTCCTGGCGTGCGAATATCAATCGGACCTCGTGGATACAACAACGGATACGGCCAGGGATCGTACGGCGGATATGGACAGGGAAATCATGCGAACGGTCCGGGGTTTAGCGGTGGATATGGAAATGGAAATGGAAGCTATGGGTACTCGGGTTATGGAAACGGTCCCTATGGATACGGCGATACCGAAGCAGGCTATTACGATCGATCTGGGGCCTACGGATATTACGGACCGGCTTATTCACCTGTTTTTAGCCCATACGGATTCGGAATTTATAGCTCGTTCACGAACGGTTGGTAACGACTTACAAAATGTTGAACGAGTGCGTAATCGAGGCAGATAATCCGGAATACCAAGATGGACCGTCCAAACTTTATTATTGCACAGCGAATTGCTCAGGCAGCCAGCACCTTGGAACAGCAACGAACTGGCCGCTTGCCGGGTTCGGTGACAGTCGTTTTGAGTGATGACTTTCTGGTTGTCACTCTCCATGAGAACATGACACTTGCCGAGAAGGCGTTGTCGAGGACGCAAGCGGGAGCGGCTCAAGTCCAGCATTTTCACAAAGAACTTTTTTCCAACTCGTCTGACCCGCTTCGGTTGGAAATCAATCGAATTTCCGGACGGCTGGTGCGGGAAGCGGCAACGGAAATCGAGCCGAAATCTGGGTCAGTTGTCCATGCTTTTACGACCGGCACGATGGTGCAAGTGTTTTTGCTCACTGACGACGCTCCATCAAAAGAGGCGTGATTAATGATGAAAAAAAGGACCCTGATATGAATCGAAAACGAATCGCACTTTGTGGAGCCGCGCTCTTTTTAGCGGGACTCGGTCAAATTGTTGCCGGGGACGATACGCCTCTGTCCGGTATCAGGCGGAATGTGACCGCAGCCGAAAAGGGGAGCGGCAAGCCCGCGACTGTGGCGGATTCAAAGCCGAACGAAAAAGAAGATCAGAAATCGATTGCCAAGGGACTCGAGTCGAAGTCGGCTGACGAAGCCGAATCTGCGAAGCGTACTCCTGACGAAGTGGCGATCCGGTTGACGGGCGAAACCTACGTCAAAGCGTTTTGCGATGCTGACGCCAAGTCGGTTGCCGCTCACTTTACATCAGACGCGGAATATATTGATGAAGATGGAACTGTCTATCAGGGGCGCGAGGCAATCACAGACGCGATGACGGCGTTGTTCAAGCAAAACAACGATTGCCAGATCGAAATTAACATCGACAGCATCCGGTTCATCAGCCCTGAGGTGGCGATTGAGGATGGAACAACCACTTTCACGACGTCAGGCGATGACGAAATCGACATTGTTCTCAGCGGATACACGGCAATTCATGTGAAATCGAATGGGAAATGGCTGACCGCCAGTGTCCGTGAACATACCCCGAGGAATCGGAGGCAGCATCGAACGAAACTTCAGCAACTCAGCTGGTTGCAGGGAGACTGGGTCGATGAAGGGGATGATACGCTGGTGTTTTTCTCATGCAAAACCGCTGATGGCGGTAACTTTCTGCTTCGTGAATTCAAAATTCACATTGCAGGACAGGAAGCCATGAGTGGGACGCAGAGAATTGGCTGGGACCCACTGACGGGTAAGCTGAAGTCCTGGGTGTTCGATTCAGAAGGCGGCTATAGCGAAGGCTTCTGGCATCGTGACGACGAGCGTTGGATCTTGAAGTCTTATGGTGTCACAGCGGACGGCGAGCCGGCTTCGAGCACCACGATCTACACGCTGGTCAATGACGACACCATGACCTGGCAATCGGTAGATCATGAAATCGGCGGAGTCGAACTTCCTGACAGCGATCCAGTGACCATCGTTCGCCGGGCACCCGCTCCATTGACGGCCGATGACACGCTCACTTTGAAGTCGGAATGATCTGTTCGCTCGACCCCGCCGCACAAAATATTGCAATCAATCATTGGAGATCCAGGTTATGAAACGCAGCTTATGGAAAACGTTAATTGTCTGCAGTCTTGCAGCCGCCCTCAGTTCATCTGATTTGCTCGCTCGTGGAGGTGGCGGTGGCGGCGGACACGGTGGCGGTGGCGGTGGAGGCCACGCGGGTGGTGGTGGTGGTGGTCATCCTGGTGGAGGTGGCGGCGGAGGTGGTCATCCTGGAGGTGGCGGCTTTAGCGGAGGTGGCGGTGGACGGCCAAGTGGTGGTCCTGGCGGCGGCGGAGGGGGGGCAGTGCACGGTGCTTCTGCTGGAATGCGAGCTTCTCCAGGTGGCGGAAACGCCGGTGGACTACGTTCGGCGGGTGCGGCTCGCTCGCCATCGTTCAGTCAACCTCATAGTTCGGGTCAACTTCGCTCATCGCAGGGAGCTGGCCATATTGGATCGGCTGGACACAATGGATCAGCGGGACAAATTCGATCGGGTGGTGCGCAAGGTGCTACGGGGGCTCGAGCGAACGCGGGTATTGGCAACCAATCACGAAATGTGAATACCGTCAATCATCAGACGTTTAACAACATCAACAATAATTCCAACGTCAATAATCACTCGCTTTATCACGGGAACTGGAACGGAAATTACGCTGGTCGTGGAGGGTACGGTGGTTACCGCGGCTATGGAGGCTACGGTGGGTATGGTGGTTTTGGCGGAGGTTTGGGGACCGGTCTGGGTTTGGGGCTGGGTTTAGGCCTTGGATACGGATTGCTGGGGGGATATGGAGGATATGGTTGGGGCGGAGGCAACGGTGGCTACGGATTGGGTTATGGTGGCTATGGAATGGGTTACGGCGGTTACGGTAGCTACATGGGCTACAACAGCGGATATGTCGGCTATAGTAATCCCTATTACAACAACAGTTACGGTTCGTATGGCAACTACAGTTACTCGCAACCGATACCCGTGGCAAATCCCGCTGTGGTCGTTTCTGGCAGTGTGTCGTCTTGCGATCAGAGTTTGGACAGCGCGGCTGAAGCGTTCAAGCAGAATAATTACGATGCGGCTCTCGACACGATCAATAAAGGGATCGTTCAGTGTCCCACAGACGCCGTGCTGCATGAGTTTCGCGCTTTAGTTCTGTTTGCAAAAGGGGATTATCAGCAGGCTGCCGCGACGATTCACTCGGTTTTAGCCGTCGGGTCTGGATGGAACTGGACCACGTTGAGTGGCCTTTACAGCGGCGTGCCGGTTTATACCGGTCAACTTCGAGCGCTCGAAGCATTCAGCCGTGCGAATCCACAGGATGCCGCAGCACATTTCCTGCTGGCCTATCACTACATGGTTGACGGTTACCCCGAAGCTGCTTCGAGGCAGTTGAAACAGGTCCCTAATGATCGTGTTGCTGCAGATGTTTTGGCTCTGATTTCGAAACCGGCACCGGGACAATCGGCTGCAATCGCTGATCAACCGTTGCCGCAACCCCCTCTCGACGGAGCGCCGACCGCTACAGCGGCCGCAGTGATACCGATCGATGCTTCAATGATTCCAGGAACCTGGAAGGCGGCTCGTGACGACGGATCACAATTTGAACTGACGTTGTCAAAAGACTCGACCTTCAATTGGAAGTTCAGTTTGAAGGGAAAAGTTGAAGAATTCGGCGGCAAGTATAAGTTCGAAAACAACGCCCTGGCCCTCGAGCGAAAAGATGGCGGGATATTAATCGCTGGTCTGGTCGCGGACGGGACGCAGAAATTCAACTTTAAATTATTGGGTGCTCCCAAAGAGGACCCCGGTCTCGATTTCAGCAAATGAAGTCTGTCTGACAACAAGTACGTATTTTCTTCGAAGGAGCATGAATCATGAAGTTCGTCATGAATTGGGACCAAATCAAGAGCGGCTGGAATCGGATTACGAATCAAGTTCAAGGTAACTGGCGCAAGTTGACCGACGATGAGCTGACCATTATCGCGTTAAAGCGGGATCAATTGATCAGTTTCCTTCAAGAGAGCTATGGCTACGAAAAGGAACAGGCCGAACGTGAACTCGATCAGCTCACCCAGGGGCGCGCTTCTCATGCCGCCGCAACGAAGAGTGCTCAACGATCAACCATGACACCTTCGGCCACAAGCTGGGCTTTTCCGCATAACGAGTCGTCGGTCAGTTTTGCCAGTCGGGTGACGGAAACGCGAATTTTTTAGGAAGTAAGAAATGCAAGATACGACACACGTCCGTCACGACCGCCAGGAGGT
The DNA here is from genome assembly GCA_903858935.1 of uncultured Schlesneria sp. GTDB lineage: Bacteria > Planctomycetota > Planctomycetia > Planctomycetales > Planctomycetaceae > Schlesneria. The sequence goes on from CAIOKO010000003.1 coordinate 62,921, forward strand.
CACACGAGACGAGTTGGTGGAGTTCCTGAACGAGGACCTTGCCGGTGAATACCAGGCAATCATTTCCTACGTGATCTACTCGCAGGTCATTAAAGGGGCACAGTTCATGAACATTGCGGCGGAACTGGAACTGCACGCGGCGGAAGAACTTTCACACGCCCTGATCATCGCTGGTCAGATCGACTACCTGGGTGGTATGCCGTCGGCGGTACCCAAGCCGGTAAAAACCTCAGCCAATGCCGAAGAAATGCTGAGGTTCGATCTTGAGAACGAAAACACGACGATCGCACGCTATCGGCAACGCGTCCGTCAGTGCGAGGCGCTGGGTGAGTATGCCGTCGCCGAGCAAATTCGAAATATCCTGGTTCAAGAGCAAGATCACCAGATTGCGCTGGCAACGGCGCTCGGTCTGCCGGTTCCGAATGTGACAGAGCTCCAGAATTCCGCCGCCGTTTACTGAGTGACTAAAAGAATCTTCCTCAGGTTTTGGGCCTGCTTCTTGTGGAAGCCAGCGTCACGGACCCTCACGTCTTAATGAAAGTCATTTGCAATGAAACGCATGATTACAGCAATTCTGATCGCAGGATTAACGTCGGTCAGCTTGATTGGGTGTACCGAGACAAAAAAGTCGTCGGCCAAACAAGAAACGAAAATCACGACGCCAGGTGGCTCGACGACGATTACGACTGAAAAGGACGTGAAGACGACCGGGGACAAACCCCCATCCACGACTCCTTGAAAATCAAAGCAACTTGCAAACGCATGTCGCGTTCGCCGGTTGAACACTTCAAATCTCTCAACAGAATGAATTTCAGAATGTCGAATGCAACAATGATGTCGGGCCCGGAAAAGAAAGAATGGGATCAGGCCGTGGGTAAAGCCAAAGAGGCCGCTACTTCCGCAGGAGAAGTGGCTTGCCACGCGACATCGGCCGTCGGTGCCATGGCCAGTCGCGCGGTGTGCGACATTGGCAAAGAGGCAGATCAGCTCACCGCCAATGCCGGGACCTGTATCGAGGGGCTTGGTGACAGGCTCAGTAAGAACGCTCCCCATTCTGGTATTCTTGGAAACACATCCCAGGCAGTTGCCGGGGCGGTCAAGGAGAGTGGCGAATACCTGCAGGGAGCCAAGCTGAGCGGAATGACCGAAGACGTGGCTCACCTGGTTCGTCGGAATCCGATCCCCGCCGTACTGATTGCGATCGGTTTAGGTTGGTTCATCGCTCGCAATCTGAAAACTTGAGGATGTTCTACACAGGCGACAGGGAATGGAGAGGTCCGTGTGAGCGGAAACTTCTTCCGTGATCTGCTGTTGAAATTTAGGGACGAAAGCCATGCCGACTGTCGTCGAAGACCCCGCAGAAGTATCCACCGTTTCATTGGTGGGTGGTATCCTTGTCGATCTTCGGCAACTCGTCGAACAGCAATTGCAATTGACGCGACGAGAGATCGAAGGGGAACTTCGCCGGCAATCGACAGCGGCCATGATTGTTGTCCTCGGATTGGCGGTTCTCTTTCTCGCGGCACTCATGCTCAGTCTGGCCTCGGCTCAATTACTGCACTGGATGATATCTCCGGCCGGAACCGATCCTGCGGGGATGCCGATGTGGGTTTGTCAGGCCCTTGTGAGCACGGTGCTGATCGTTATCGGCGGAATCCTGGCCTGTTATGGCCATTTCAAGTTCAGATCGGTTCATCCACTTCAGGACCAGGCCACGAGGAACTTGCAGGAACACAAACATGGATGACACACCTGAAACAATCCGGCAGCAGATGGAAGAGACCAGGTTACAGCTCAATGAAAAGCTGGAAACTCTGGAACTTCAAGTGACAGAAACCATGCAGTCCACAGGGACCGCCCTGAACGCCACGGTCGAGGCGGTCCAGGAGACCGTTGAGTCCGTGTCTGACGCGGTTCAAGATGCGGTCCATTCGGTCGGCAACGCATTCGATCTCGGGCTTCAGATCGAGCGACATCCACTGATCGTCCTGGGCGGAGCGGTCGTTCTGGGTTATCTTGCCTCAGATTTCTTTGCAGAGACTGCGAAGAAGTCAGAGTCATTGCGAGAGCCCCTGCCCGCTCTTTCTTCATTTTCAAACAGCGAAATTGGAAGTACTGAAGCACCTGCTTCCCGTAATGTGGCCACAGTGGCCACAGCCTATGAATCGGGGCGAGCAACGTCCACCTGGAATCAACTGAGAGATGTTGCGCTCGGAGTACTGATCGGTGTGGTCCAGGACATCACCATTCGTTCCGTGCCGAGAATCGTCGACTACCTGACTGGCGACAATGGTGGAGCTGGCCCGATCAAGATCGACGAACAAACCATGTTCTCGGACGGTGCGAAGTCCTTTGACGATGGCCATCAATTTCGAATTGCCTCTTCCGGCAGTGCACGCATCCGAAAACCGTTCTAACAGAAAGTCTCGACGATGAAACCTTATTCGATGCAGGACAAGTCGAACGAATGGACCGAAAAGGTTCAGCTGAATCGGAACGACTTCAGCGAACGTGAATTAACTGTAATCAGTTGGAAGAGCAACCGAGTTTTGATCCCCATTCAGACCGGCGACGGGCAAAAGCGCGAGATTAAAGCCATCGATCGGCTTGATCAATAGTTGACGCGGCAGGCTTGTAAGGCCTGGCGCTGATGAAGGTCCACGAGATCGATGCCGGGTTCGTAAATCGCGAAGTCGTCTTGATCACAATCTTTCGCAAAAGGTGATGACAAATGAAACGGCTTTTTACAGGTTTTACAATGGTCACGCTGGCGGTCCTGAGCGGTTGCTCGCAAGGAACACCAGGGGGACCGGGAACGACTGACACGAACGGCAAAAAGCCCGCCTACGGGCAGGCCGATGACACGTTCAATTTGAGCGTCCCCGTGATGTCGTCTTCCCTGCAGCAGGGTTCAATGTCGGAATCGACGATCGGCATTAAAAGGGCCAGGAACTTCGACGAAGACGTCGCATTGACATTTGCCGACGTCCCTAAGGGGATCACAATTGATCCAGCCAGTCCTGTGATCAAGCATGGCGACACCGATGTGAAGGTCACGTTCCACGCCGCGAACGAATCGCCAGTCGGCGAGTTCAAGATCAAGATCACAGGACACCCGGCAAAGGGAGGCGACGCCAAAGTCGACTTCAAACTCGATATTTCCGCGAAAGATACTTTTACGCTGAGCACGCCACGTCTCTCGACATCGCTCAAGCAGGGCGAGACGAAAATGGTCTCGATCAGTATCAGCCGAGACAAGACTTTCGATCAGGATGTGGCTTTGTCTTTCGGCGAAATGCCCACCGGCGTGACACTCGAACCAGCCGCTCCGGTGATCAAGCAAGGTGAAGCAAACACCGAAATCACACTGACAAGTGCAGACGATGCGGCACTGGGAACATTTGCGATCAAGCTGACCGGCCATCCTGCGATCGGTGCCGACGCCTCGAATGAATTGAAGCTTACCGTCATCAAGTAGTGAACTTATATCTTTAAAGGAGACTCGATCATGAATTGGGATCAAATTCAAGGCGACTGGAAGCAAATGACCGGCCAAGTCAAAGAAAAGTGGGGCAAGCTGACTGACAGTGACCTGACGGTTATTGCGGGAAAGCGAGACCAGCTCGCTGGCCTGCTTCAGCAACGGTACGGCTATGCTAAAGAGAAGGCCGAAAAGGAACTGGACGACTTTCTCAGCGCGTTAAAGCCTGCCTCAACCAAATAATGTGAGAATTCGCGGGTTGCTACAGCTCGTTGCCAGCCCGCTCCCTATGGGGAGTTCGTGGTTCGATGCGTTCAATCGTGGGCGACACGAAACCACACCAGAAGCTGTTGCATCGTGCATTCTGACCAGCGTTCTCACCTTACGTGTTTCGATCGCGTGCCGAACGAATGGAGTCTGGATCGATGACTCGATCCAGCAGCACGCAATAAGCCGCGTGGACCAAACGCTCTACCAGCCCGCAAGGGTTAGTGGAAAGCGGAAACATGTTGCTTCCGTATCAGAGTCCATGCAAATTCGCCTGGAAAGGCACATTTTATGACTACGCATACACCGGATCACAACAAGAAGCCCGAAGACAAAAAAGCGGCGATGTCGGCCGAATGCTCCACCAAGCCTGCAGCGTGTGCCAACACACATGAAGGTAAGGTTAGTAGCGTTGCCGGTAACAAGCTCCATTCGACTTGCGAACAAGGTAAATCACATTCGCACACCGTGGCTCCAGATGCCAAGGTGACTTGTGACGGAGCCACCAGTAAGACGGAAGATTTGAAGCCAGGTGACAAGATCCGGTTGACGACGAAGCCCGACGACAAGCACACGGCAACCAAGGTCGAATCACTGAAAAAGCATACGGAATTCGCAAAGGCCTGATCAGACCAACCGTTAAGCACGGGCTGACTACGACGACAAATTCATGTGCTGGTATTTCGCCAGCACATGAGTTGTCTTCCCTTTCTCCTTTAACGAAAGCGTTCGAAATGATTTACCGTAGAGGGATGATGGTCACTGTGGCTGCGACGATGCTCTCGCTTTCAATTGCGTGGGGGGCCAATGAAACCATCGAAAGCACTCATGATGGTAAGTTCGTCAGTCTGACTGGCAACAAACTGCAGATGACGAGTTACAAGGGGAAAGAGCATACGCACTTGTTGGCATTCGAAGCCAAAGTCACTTGCGACGGCAACGAATGCAACGCCGCTGATTTGAAGCCCGGAATGAAAATTCGCGTGACCACTTTAAACGGTGATATGAGAGTCGCGACACGCATCGAAGCACTCGATAAGAATCAAATGTTCGCCAATACGCACGACGGCAAGTTTGTCAGCCTGATGGGCACAAAACTTGAAATGACCGATGCCAGAGGAAAAGAACATTCTCGAACGTTGGCCAGGGACGCCGCCATGACTGTCGATGGAATGGCCTGCAAGCCAGAGCACCTGAAGGCTGGGATGAAAATCCGAGTCACCACAGAAAAGAACGATGCAAGCGTTGCAACGCGAATCGACGCGATCCACCTGGAAACCGAATTCTAGAAAGAATGCACTTCATGTCCACGACCACCTCTGCAATTGCAGTATTTCACACACATGAGAAGGCCGAAGCAGCGATCCGAGAACTTGAAAAAAGCGGATTCAATCTGAAAAAGCTGTCGATTATCGGCAAGGACTACCATACGGAAGAAAACGTTGTCGGTTACTACAACACTGGCGATCGGATGTTGAGCTGGGGCCAGAACGGTGCTCTATGGGGCGGACTTTGGGGCCTGTTATTTGGTTCTGCATTTTTCTTTCTACCGGGGGTCGGTCCGGTTCTCGTTGCAGGTCCGCTTGTGGGATGGATTGTCGGAGCACTCGAAGGAGCTGCGATCGTCGGCGGGATCAGTGTCCTGGGTGGGGCTCTTGCCAGCATTGGCATTCCTGAGAACACCATTGTGCAGTACGAGTCCGAGTTGAAAATGGGCAAGTTTCTGGTGATCGCCCATGGCACTCCCGAGGACGTTGCACGCGCCAAACACTATTTTGATTTGTCGAAATCGGCAGTCACGACGATTCATGATGAACCAGCGGTGGCTTCCACATAAATCCGACCGTGGTGAGGTTTTTCCGTCAGCGATGGAAGCTGCAAACGATGCCGGTTTTTGTAACAACGTCAGTACGTGAATCCGTACGTGAGTATCACGAATGGAAGCCTAAACATTTTTAAAAAGCGAGAATGAAAATGCTCTGGACAATTTTTATGGTGCTGTTGGTTCTGTGGTTGCTGGGTGTCGTCACGTCGTACACGATGGGAGGCTTTATCCATATTCTGCTCGTGATCGCTATCGTGTCGTTACTGATTGGCATCATCCAAGGTCGGAGAGTGATTTAATAATCACTCCTCAAAACCCCCTTTCGGAGTGATTTCCGACTAAGAAAGTCGCTTTATGTCATTATTACCAACTCTCGATCGCGACCAGGAGATGCCCGAACTACAGGGGCATGCGATTGGTTTTGTCGACACGCAAACTGACTGTGATGCCGTCATTCTTGAATTGAATGCGGCGGGGTTTTCAGACTCTTCAATTGCCGTGTTGAATGGCGATAGCGGGATTCGCCTTCTGTCGCGCATGATGTCCGGTTCTTTATGGGGAGAGGCTGCAGAGGACTTGATGAAGCAAGGGGTGATCGAGCTGACTCATGGACATTTTGCCCTGACGATTAAGGCACGTGATCGAGATGAAGGTTTGGCTGTCGCAAATGCTGCCGCAAAACACGGCGGACATGGCTTCAGTTACTTCGGAGTATTGACTGACGAGCGGTTAACCCGATAACAAAGTCCAAAAGATCGTGATCAGAACTTGCCGAACACCCCTCTGGCAGCGCGCGTTGATTGTTCTGTCGGGGACATTTGTGGGACTTGTTGTCGTCATCGGTTTGCAGTGGGGGCGTCCGGTTCTGATTCCGATCGCCCTGGCGATTCTGTTGACGTTCCTGTTGAACCCGATTGTTCGAACGCTGGAACGACGAGGCCTTGAACGGCTGCTCGCGGTGCTGCTGGCCGTTTCGGCGGCGGGCTTTCTTCTGATGGGGCTGGGCTGGATCATGACCCGGCAGGTGGCCACGCTGCTGGCGGAGCTCCCGCGTAACACTGCGAATATAAAAGCGAAGGTCAAGACACTGCGCGAGCTTGGTTCTGGCCCGTTTGCGGACCAGTTCACGCATATGGTTGACGAGATCAGTCAAGAACTTCAAAGACCATCACATCCAGGTTCCTCGGCTTCGGACTTGGAGTCGAATCTCGCGCCAAGATCTCCCGCCGAGGTTACACCGTTCCGAGCCGAATCGACGTTCTGGCTTCACCTGACGGGATATCTCGGCTCCGCATTTGAAGTCTTTGCCACGTTAGCATTTTCGCTTGTGTTGCTTGTGTTCTTTCTCCTCGGACGTGATGACTTTCGGGATCGCGTGGTTTTATTAGCGGGCAAGACAAGGCTTGCACTGACAAGCAAAGCCCTGGAAGACGTCACCGACCGAATCAGCCGATACGTCGTCCTCGTGGCAACGGTCAATGGCGGTTTTGGAATCTTACTCGCGACTGGTTTATTTGTTCTTCAGGTTCCTTATGCCTTATTGTGGGGTTTTCTGGCTGCCGGGCTGCGATTCGTTCCCTATATTGGCACATGGATCGGCGCGGTGTTTCCGATTCTGATGAGCCTGGCGACATTCGAAGGCTGGTGGCAGCCACTGGCAGTGATTGGTTACGTCATGGTTCTGGAATTAACCAGTAACAATTTGATCGAACCATTTCTTTTCGGTCACAGCATCGGTGTTTCGCCGACCGCACTGTTGATCTCAGCCGCATTCTGGATGTTCCTCTGGGGGCCGATCGGCTTAGTGCTGTCTGCGCCGTTTGCCGTCTGTCTTGTTGTTCTTGGCAAGAATATCCCGCAATTGAGATTCTTGAATCTTCTGCTTGGTGATATTCCGGCTTTGGAAGCGGACGTTGGAATTTATCAACGTCTGATGCTGGGTGATGAACATCAAGCCGTCAGGCTGGTTCTTCAACGGCGAAAAGATTGCCCGCTCGACGATGTTTACGATGACATGTTAATTCCGGCTCTCAACTATATGAAGCGAGATCTTCAACGCGACTATTTGACCGACGACGATCGGCAAACGATCCTTAAGGGAGTCCGCGCCTCGTTGAGTGAAATCGATCAATTACTCCTCGTGACGGCGCCCGTTCCAGCCAATCTTGAGGAAGAAATACTTCACAAGTCTCACGAGATCGTTTCCGACCTCGCTGCCAGAACCGTCATATTGGGATGCCCTTCAATGGACGATACCGATACGGCCGCGCTTGAGATGCTTCGGCAATCGATCAATCCCGCGCATGGGAACTTCCGGGCGATGGCAATCGAATTGTCGATGTCGGAATTGCTTTTCAACATCGCACAAAATCCGCCTGATATCGTCTGTATTGTGTCGCTGCCACCGGGCGGGCTGACACACGCCACGTATACCTGTAAACGTCTCAGGGAAGTGTCTGCCAAGATGCAGATCATCGTGGGACGTTGGGGGCCGAACGCTCGAAACAAGATTGAACGAGATCGGTTACAACGAGCTGGAGCCACGTTTGTCACGACCACGGTACGGGAAACATGCAAAATCCTGGAGACAGACTATGGGCTCAAACCAGTCCTCCCGCCAGTTTCGCCTCTCTTAACATAGCGGTTATGCCGTGCATTTCGATGCCGGCGTGATTAATGCGTGGAATTCATTTATTAAACAGAAAAGATTCAACGTCATCGCTAAAAACCGACGATCTCGACCGGTGGTTGACACGGTAACCCGCGATGAATCGTGCCGATCGCAGCGAAGGATTGCGCAGATTTAAAAGTGGCAAGGCTGGGCGACGGCCGATTACTTCTTACTTTTGTGTCTCGAATCGTTCGATCTTTGGCGCGACGTTTGGGCTTGGAATAATTCACAGCCCTGTCGTTTTGATCGGAAAACAGAATAGAGAACTGCCGCTTAAAGCGCGCTCTTCATTATTACGTAAGCCGACGAGGGGAAATGTCTTCAGACAATGGACCTTGTCGGCTTTTTCTTTCTGGCGGCGTATCACGGACGCCACCTTGATGCTGTAACGTCGTCCGTGAGATGTGTGGCGGGCATTTCTCGGACGTTCCACCTCGAGGCGTCGTGAGCATTTAGCGGAGGTCGATGTGCAATTTGCTGTTCCTGCCACCCCTTCGTGTCGGATTTCTTCAGCGCCAGTTCGTCTGCACGGGTTGGACGCCTTACGCGGAATTGCCGCCGTCTTTGTCGTACTCTTGCACGCCGGAATTCCTTATATGACAGCCCCCCTGTCATATCTTGTCTGGCCCTCCCGCGATGCCCACCCCTGCCCCGTCGTTGACGGGCTGACATGGTGTACCGAGTGTTTTCTCATGCCGCTGTTCTTCGTTCTGGCTGGTTTCTTCTCTCAGGGAATTCTGATTTCGCGCGGAGAACGGAAATTCATTGAGGGACGAACACACCGCCTGATGGTGACTCAGTTCTTTGCCGGACCATTGGTCATGCTGCCATGCCTGGGAATCTGGTCACTCGGCTGGATCGGTGATGGATTGTTCGTTCCCAAAAGTTTCATGAATTGGGGAATGCCGCGAGAACTTGAATCAGAACTCTATGGATTCGGGCACTTCTGGTTTCTCAATTATCTTTACACATATTGCCTGATTCTGTGTGGTGGCAGCTGGTTGACCAAACGTATCAGCGGGCCAAAGGTGGTCGAAGCCGACCGTCCGTCGCCTGGATTTCTGGCAATTGATCATCTGATGGTTTCCGTCTGGAAGCCGCTACTCCCCGCGATACCCTGTGCGCTGGTCTTATTTTATGACCCGCGAATCGTGCTCGGCTTTTATCAGACATTTCTGCCCGTTCTTTCAAAGCTGGTCTATTACGCGATTTATTTCTTCGTCGGCGTCGCACTTTACCGACATCGCGCCGCGCTGCATCTGCACGCTCGATTCGGCAAGTCGTATATCGCGATTGCCAGTCTGCTTTTTGCCGTCAGCTTACCGATGATTCACGAACATCAGGTATCGCAATTGACCGGTGGCCGACTGGCGTTGATGGTGGGGTTGCTGGCCCTGTTCGCCTGGTACACCACTTTCGGTCTGCTGGCCATTTCCCTGCGAACAAAGCATGGCGAGAACTCGATCCTGCGTTATCTCGCTGAGGCTTCCTTCTGGGTCTATATCGTTCATTTGCCGTTCGTAGGATTGACGCACGTGGCAATTGCCCAGATGGCCGTTCCGACGATCGCCAAATTTCTGCTGGCGGGCTTAATCCCGTTATCGATTTCGCTGGTGAGTTATCAGATCTTCGTGCGAGAAAAATGGCTCGGACGGTTTTTAGACGGACGTGGCCAGCGAGTTAAGCCCGTTACAAACGTTTTGGCGGCAACGGACGTGCATCGTCCGGTGAAAGCACCCCATTTTGCGATTTCCGTTGCAAACAAAGCAAGAAGCGGTGTGTGACGCAACGTGATTTCAGCGACCAAAAACGTGGGGAGCCATTGCATGACCCTAGTCGGTCACGCTGTGCTCTTGATTCCCGTTTCGAAAATAAGAAGTCCACTGCGACAGAGAAGACTCTAGTGAGGCTTCGCCTCAGACAAAAGTAGCCATCATCGCTCCGCGTGATGAGCATTGTTCGAGAACCTGCCAAATTCCGATCCGCATGGTCTCAAATCAGAAATTCAAACGGAATATCTGTCCCGATGCGTCGGCAACGTTTGAATCGTTTCCGACGCATGCTCATCACGCGGAGCGATGATGGCTACTTTGGATGAAATCCTGGAACTTGACTCAATGAGTCATGTTCCAAACTGGAAGAAGTCCGAAGCAGTGGCACGTCAGTGTTGGCAACCATTGAGAAAACATTGCGTTGCTGATGGATCGTCCTACTGGCGACGTTTCTGCAGGGGATTCAGCCGACGCAGGTCGAGCGGCGAGTACTTGGCTGGTTCGATCGCCGATCTGTTCGTCGACGGCAACGACTGGTTGGGGCCCAGTTCAAATGCGGTAATCCGCAAATCGTCGATAAGAAGTTCGCCAAATCCCTGAAGCGAAATCGTCATCGTCATTTCCTGGGTTTCAGGGACGGGACGCAACAGCTCAAATCGCTGCCAGTCCTGAACGGCCTTCAGACGAACGGCTCCTGATTTTCCCAGCAGGCTGTCATAAATCAACGCGCCTTCAATATTGCCGATAATGGGGGTGGGAATCTTTGCCCAACCGGTCACGCGGACATACTGACCAGCGTGCACACTGATTCCCGGTGAGACGACGGTGACGGGAGAATTGGAAATGGAATTGGGGATCGGTTCACGGGCGATCGGACTTGCCGCCAGTCTGAGGCTGAATTTTCCCTGTTTTGCGACCGGATAAAGTTCGGCACTTGACTGAACCGTCTCGAGCATTGTCTGCTGGTGTTTCCAGTGTTCGGCGACAAGCGTTCCAAGGTCTTCAAATTCGCCTGACGGAAGAAGGTTTTCCATCTCATCCAGCGAGCCAAGTTTTTCAAGACGCCGCATCAGATTCCAATGCTCTGGTAATGATTGGAATGAGACGGCCCAGGGGCTGGTTGTGGGGTTCGGAGACGTGCGAATCGCGTGTTCCCAATGGGTTCTTTGCAGGAAGCGTCCATATTGAAGTGCCTCACTCGCGTGCTGGCGGGCGTCGTCAGTTTGTTTCGCCTGCAAGGCGGATTCTGCTTTGTCCATGTGTTGCCTGGCTTCGCCAAGCAATTTCCAGGCGTCCGGTCGACCGACGTCCATGTTCTGAAGCACCTGGTCAACCTGTCGGATTCGATCGAGCTTTAGTTTTGCCAGTTCGACGAGAAGGTGCGCGCTTTGTTCCTGGATGCCGGCAATCTTCTGGTTCAATTCTTCGACCAGTAGTGGATCTGATGTGATCAAGATGGCCGTTGTTTGATCGAGCCGAGGGAGTGTGATTTTGACCCCTCCCGCCGCAGTTTCCCGATCCAGATTCCGCAGTCGGCCCGTTGTTGTGATTTCCCACGCAGCGGCGGTGTCTCCTCCGCCAGGGACGATGATCGTGACATTTCGAGCGGCAAGCGGTCCTGGCACAAATTGTGAATTCTCTTCCAGCCACATCGGCAGCAGAAGCGCTCCTCGGTCTGACCCAAACATCGCAGCCTGCATTTCACGAGGCCGTTTTGCGAGGGCTGCTTTGGCGTCGCGGAATCTGGTTGATGCGTCAGTCGCTCGATTCCGGCCGGTCGATCCAGCGGAATCGGCGCGTGGAGTTTCCAGGGTGAACGAGACCAGTTCTGGCTTTCCACCGGATGTGATCCAGGGCTTGTACAGTTCCAGCTCAAGGTTTAACTGGGTCAGTGTCAGCAATCGTTCACGTGCGGCCGGCGTGTCGTCGTCGAGAGGAGTCGTCGTCCAGAATCCAAGGCCGCGACATCCGGCAGCGAGCGCTGCGTAGACCTGCAATCGGATCTGTTCGGGTTCCAGCATCGGTCGCGACTCAAGTCCCCTCGACAATTCTGACAAAGTTGGGACGACTTCGGTCTGGATCCACGTCCAGCAGAATGAGTCTGGCCACGCTTGATCACGTCGCTGAATCATCCAGTCGCGATAGTCTGCCAGCGAGAATGTACTGTTGATTGCATGCCGACTGATTCCCAGCAAATCAACGTGTCGCGAAATCTGTCGTTCGTTATCGATGACGTCCGCTGCAATTGGTCGTTTGACCTTACGGTCGGCGTCTCGAATCTGATTCGTCCAACTGCTGATTCGAGGACGTCCGTCGAGCGTCATTCGAGCACCCAGCATCCAAAACAAAACCGCGGATGTTGAGGTATTGGACTCGAAGGAAACCAGGCTGGCATCATCGGAATCGAGCGGTTCGCCGTCGATTCCTTTCGCATATGGAGGTGCGGCGGTAACCCACAGTCCCTGTCGACGGAGCAGTCCGGTGACACTGGTGTCCTCGTAATCCGAGACCCATGCCACGTTGATTCCCGCTGCAGCCAGAACCTCAGGTCGCTCTTTTTGATCTTTATGGTATGTAATGATCCTTGGAAAAAAGGGTCGGCCGCTGACTTCGAGCCGGTGGAGATTGAACTTCACCGGTATTCGCGTGCGGGAATCAATGGGGGTGTCGTCAGATGTCTGGCTGGCCTGTTGAATTGGGGTGGCGTTGGGGGTTCGATTGTTTGTTTGAAAACGGACAACAGGACTGAGCGCCAGATCGTCCAATTGCAGGTCAGTCGTCCCTGGTGGAAGTTGTCCGTCGAGAATCACTCGGTCGACATACATCTTCTTCGGCTGACCTGAGATCTGATTCAAAGCACGCTGTAAACGGACTTGATCGCGGATTGCCCGGTCGGTTGTGCGACATTTCAGCTGCTGCCATTGACCCGGCGTTTTGTATTGTTCGCCGACAATGAGCAACGTTCGCGGAGTGTTCGTTTCGGGATCGAGCACTTCAGGGAGATTGATTTTTAACGCGAGTGAAAAGCCTTCATGATTCGACTTGACCCACAAAGACGCTTCGAGTTCATCAAGCACGGTCGCGGCGGGTAGCGCATGCTCGAATCGGACCGCTGTATTCTCACGAATGGAATTGATCCGGATAAACTCAGCACCACCGGTTCGTCCCTTTTCTCGTCGACGCTGATGTATTGTCACTTGCGCATCCTGCGACCGCAGTCCAATTTGCCAGGAAACTTCCGGGCCATCAAATTCCGCGAGATAGTCCTCTCCCATCACGGTTGTTACCGAAACGAAGAGAACAACGATCATCGCGAAAGCGGCGGACAGCGGTTGCATTCTCATCTCTCATGACCGGAAAATCCTTGTACGGTCGATTTAAGTCGCGAATCCTACTGGACTTCGCAAAATTCGACTAGGCGAATTCTTACCGTCAAACCGCACCTGGCCAATCGTCACTGAATTCCCGCCGAATCAGCAGTTTTTCGTTGTGAACGGTCGGTCGGGCGATCACAATCGGTCCGTCTTGACGTGACGTCGACTGCGGTCGGAAGGATGAAATTGTGAGCCAGATGAATCGAATTCCAGAGTCGCTCAAAAATCAATCGAGAAATGACATTCCGAGAGAACTGGCGGAGCTTGGTCAGTTGATTGTTACACTTCCAAACGCTCAAAAGCACGAATTGGAAGTTGCGTTCCAGCGTGCGGTCGATTCCGCTCATCGACGTCGGCGAACGCTGGAGGTTGTTCAGGATGCTCTTTCCCAGCTTCGTCTCGATATCAAATACCTGATGTTTGATCTTGATGCCACACGTCGGGAACGAGACCAGCTCCGTCAAAAGATGGAAGAATGACTGGGATTTTGCTGTCGCATCGCAGCTGTAAGGTGGTTCGAGTCTTCGGGGTCTACCATTCTGGCAACTCACATTCCGGTGAATTGGTAGGCCTGGAAGACTCGAACTACTCTACAATTATCCGGCAGGAATCACTGCCGCTTTTTCTCTGAATAGATGCGTCATTCTTGATATGTTGCGCCTGTTCGACACAATGGATGGAACAGGATGGAATTATTTTTATCTGGGTTATCTGAGCGCGACATTGCGGGTTGGACATCGACGTCAACACCGTGATCAAAGGACATCATTCATCATGGAACAATCTATGAACTGGCGGATCGTTTGCGCCACGTTGGCTTTGTTGACGCTTACGTGCGGTGTCGTCGAGACACTGGCTGCGGACGATATTCCAAAGGTGATTGAATTCAATCGAGACATTCGTCCGATTTTGTCCGAGAATTGCTTCTTCTGTCATGGTCCGGACAAGAATAAACGGCAGGCCGATCTCAGGCTGGATACATCGGAGGGATTGACTCGTCATAGTACCGATCCTGCGAAGCCGGGTACCGTTGTTCCCGGAAAGACAGGTGAAAGCGAACTTTTCCGACGGATCAGTTCCGCAGATCCGGAAAAGGTCATGCCGCCGACCGACAGCGGCAAACGACTCTCTCCTCGCGACATCCAACTGTTGAAGCTGTGGATTGAACAAGGCGCCAATTATGAGGGGCATTGGGCCTTTCTTCCGATCAGGCGTCCGACGAATGTCAAACAAATCGAGGCAGTTCAGCCAGCCGCCGCCGCCCTGACTGCAAGCTCCCTCATTGATGCCATGGTTCGTGACGGATTGGCCAGTCAAGGGCTGAAGTCGAGTCCCGAAGCTGACCGAATCACGCTGATTCGTCGATTGAGCTTTGACTTGATTGGTTTGCCACCGACCCCCGAACAGGTTGATGCCTTTGTGCGAGATTCGTCCCCAAATGCTTACGAAAAAGTCGTTGATGGCTTACTTCAATCGCCGCACTACGGCGAACGTCTTGCGATCTGGTGGCTGGATCTTGTGCGGTACGCCGATAGCGTTGGCTATCATGGCGACCAGGACGTCAGCGTGTCACCCTTCCGGCAATACGTGATTGATTCCTTCAATAAGAATAAGCGGTTCGATCAGTTCACGATCGAACAACTTGCCGGCGATCTTCTTCCCGAACCAAGTCGAGATCAAAAAATTGCCTCGGGCTACAATCGCCTGGGGATGATGTCGGCTGAAGGGGGTGTGCAGGATAAAGAGTATCTCGCCAAGTACATCGCTGAGCGTGTCCGCAATGCAACTGGAACGTGGCTGGGAGTGACCTTAGGTTGTGCGGAATGTCACGACCATAAATACGACCCCTTCACTACTCGCGACTTCTACCGTTTCGAAGCGTTTTTTGCCGACATTCAGGAACGAGGGCTGTATTCAGGAGCGAATTCCGACGGCAATTGGGGTTCATTCATCAAGGTTCCCAATCCTGAGCAGGAGGCGTCTCTCGCCGATCTTGATCGACAAATTGTCGCAACCAAAACAGTTCTCAATACGGCGACTGCGGAGCTTGCTGAAGCTCAAGCGGCCTGGGAGAAGTCACAGATCCTCTGGACGGTGCTGAAGCCTGCGTCAATTCAATCACTTGGTGGTGCGACGCTGACGCTGAAAGAAGATGGTTCGATCCTGGCCAGTGGGACAAGCCCTGCCACAGATACTTATGTTCTCAAGATCAATGACCTGCCAAGCGGTGTCACTGCGTTTCGACTCGAAGTCTTGCCCGATGATTCGCTCCCCGCCAAGGGGCCCGGACGAGCCGGGAATGGCAACTTTGTGCTCAGCGAATTGATTGTCGAGCAAAATTCTGTCGAAGCGACCGATCGCAGGGTCAAGTTTCAGTCGGCCACTGCCAGCTATGAACAAACCGGTGCGGCAGGCGCGAACCCCTACGGAAAATGGGCTGTCGCGGCGGCTATTGATGGAGATATCAAAGGAAAAACATGGGGTTGGGCCGTCATGGAAAAGGTGGGACAACCGAACATGGCGGTCTTTGAATCGGCACGGGACGTTATCAATGAAAATGGCGTGACGATCTCGTTGCTGCAAAATCTTGATAACCCGCAGCATACGCTGGGACGCTTTCGAATTTCAGTAACGAATGCACCTCGGCCAGTCAAAGTCGATCAGTCGCTTCGTCCACAGATCAGCACGATCCTGGCGATTGCTGTCGAGCAACGTAGCGAAGCTCAACGTAACGAACTCGCCGCTCATTATCGGAAGCTCGCGCCCATGCTTGAGTCGACGCGGCAACAGTTAGCAGGACTGGAAAAGAACCGAAAGGAACTCGACGCACGTATTCCCAGCACGCTGGTGACGACGGCTGTCCAACCGCGGATGGTTCGCATTTTGAGGCGAGGGAACTGGATGGATGACAGCGGTGAACAGGTCACACCTGCCTATCCCGCGATCTTCTCCAACGGTCCCCCCGATGATCGTCGATTAACGCGTCTGGATCTGGCTCGGTGGATGACCGCTGGTGACAATCCATTGACCGCACGAGTGTTTGTCAACCGGATCTGGAAACTCCTTTTCGGAGCTGGTTTGTCTCGCCGAGTCGACGATCTGGGAGCGCAGGGAGACTGGCCAAGCCATCCTCTACTTGTTGATCAACTGGCAAGTCAGTTCATCGAGTCAGGCTGGGACATCAAGCAACTGATTAAGACGATTGTGATGTCACAAACGTACCGGCAGGCGTCGGTTTCCAATAGTGAAGTTCGAGAACGAGATCCGTACAACCGCTGGCTGGCTCGCCAGGGCCGCTTCCGTCTGGATGCGGAACTAGTTCGCGACAATGCTCTCGCCATCAGTGGGTTGCTGGTGTCAAAAATCGGAGGAACCAGCGTCAAGCCATATCAACCACCGGGTTATTGGGCTCATCTCAATTTCCCCACTCGCGAATGGCAGAACGGAAACGGCGAAGACTTGTATCGGA
The DNA here is from genome assembly GCA_903858935.1 of uncultured Schlesneria sp. Taxonomy (GTDB): domain Bacteria; phylum Planctomycetota; class Planctomycetia; order Planctomycetales; family Planctomycetaceae; genus Schlesneria. The sequence goes on from CAIOKO010000003.1 coordinate 79,780, forward strand.
GAGGACTGTACACGCACTGGCAGCGGCAATACCTGCATCCAAGTCTGATGGCGTTCGATGCACCCAGCCGGGAAGAATGTACTGCCGATCGGGCTCGATCGAACACCCCTTTGCAGTCGCTGGTTCTGCTCAACGACCCAAGCTACATCGAAGCCGCACGAGCGTTCGCCGAGCAAATCATTCGCCACGGAGGGGCGTCAACAAATGAACGGTTAAAGTTCGCATTCCGCCGTGCCGTGTCGCGCGACATCACTCCCGCAGAAACCGAGATTCTCGATCGACTGCTTCAAGGTCACCTGGCGGAATATAAGTCCGATCCAAACGCAGCAAACGATCTGCTGTCTGTTGGAGCCAAGCCCGTTTCAGCAGAAATTGAAAAAACCGAACTCGCCGCCTGGACGAGCGTCGCACGGACGATTCTCAATCTGCATGAAACGATTACGCGAAACTAAACCGGAAGTGATCGGTACAAATGTCAGTATCGGGTCACTTAAAAAGACGAAGAATGTGAACCACGAAGAGCACGAAGGACACGAAGAAATGTCATCCAGTCGAGCCGGGCGGTGTAAGCACCCGGACTCTTTCGATCAACAGATTTTTGTCACCCACCAACGAAATTAAATGTATGTGATACGAAAAAACAACTTCGGTCATAACTCATGCAAATTCGTCAAGTAGAGCTTTCAGAAGTCTTTCTTATTAGTGCAGATTAGCTCAGATTAGTGTTCCAGTCCCGTATTTCTTGGAAATAGACTTTATTATGACTATTCCGACATCAATCGCGCGGCGTTCGTTTCTGCAGACGGCAGGGGTCAGTCTTGGTTCGATCGCTTTGACTTCGCTGTTAAAGCAGGACGGCTTTTCGGCCGAAGCGAAGCGAGATGCGAATGTGCCGAAGTGGGCTGGTGCATTGAATCCGACTCATTTTGCTCCCAAAGCCAAGCGAGTGATCTGGCTGTATATGGCGGGCGGGATGACTCATATCGACACCTTCGATAACAAGCCGAAGCTGGCCGAGCTTCACGGTCAGGCGATGCCCGAATCGATTACAAAGGGGCAACAGATCGCTCAGCTTCAAGGACAGAAGCTGAACTGTTTCGCGCCGCAGCACGCGTTCAAACAGTTTGGTGCGTCAGGCCAGTCGATGGCCGAGATCTGGCCTCATCTTGGTGAGAAGTGTGCAGACGACATGTGTATCGTGCGGTCGCTTTACACAGAGGCGATTAATCATGACCCCGCTCACACATTCATGAATACCGGTTCGATGAACGCCGGACGTCCCGCGATGGGTTCGTGGCTGCTATATGGTCTCGGGGCCGAGTCAGACAGCCTGCCCGGTTTTGTCGTCATGGTTTCGACCGGAAAATTCGGACAAAAGCAGCCCATCGCTGCCCGCCAATGGCATTCTGGTTTTCTGCCCGGTCAGTTTCAGGGAGTCGAATTTCGTGGGACCGGCGACCCCGTGCTGTACGTAGGGAACCCCAAAGGGGTGAACGGCAAACGTCAACGAGATATCGTCGATTCGGTTCAAGCATTGAATGGAATCGCAAACCAGACATTCGACGATCCTGAAATCGCCACTCGCGTCAGCCAGTACGAACTCGCGTTTCGCATGCAGTCGAGTGTCCCCGAACTGATGGATGTGCGGAACGAACCTCAACATATTTTTGATCTGTACGGGACCAAAGGTGGCGATGGTTCGTTCGCCTCGAACTGCCTGCTGGCACGAAGATTAGCCGAACGAGGAACCCGGTTTATCCAGCTTTACCATCGTGACTGGGACCATCACGGCGCCGTCAAAGAGCATTCGGCAGGAACTGCCAAAGAAGTCGATCAGGGTATCGCAGCCCTGATTGTCGATCTTAAGCAGCGAGACATGCTGAAAGATACACTGATTGTTTTCGGTTCGGAATTCGGACGAACGCCGATGGCCCAGGGGAATGGCCGTGACCATCACCTGGCCGGGTTCACGATGTGGTTCGCAGGAGGAGGCTTCAAGCCAGGTTTTAATTACGGGTCAACCGACGAATTCGGTTATCACGCCGTCGAAAACCGAGTTTCCGTCCACGACATTCACGCGACGCTACTCCATCAACTGGGCATCGACCACAACAAATTCAGCTACAAATTCCAGGGCCTGGACTCCCGCCTGACCGGGGTCGAGCCATGCCGTGTTGTTCATGAATTACTGACGTAGGTCCGTCCCAGCCGGTTTGTGCGCGTCGGACGACGGGTTCATAAAAGGATTGTCGTTCCGCGGGTTTACCTAGGGCTTACGCCGCACGGCTCACCTCGTCGTGTTTTAATTCCTGCCGTGATCATTTTTTATTCGGTGAATCAATGTCCGATTCGTCGAGTATAAAATGATTGACAACGGACCGACGCTGTGATGTGAAGACGC
>CAIOKO010000004.1 GCA_903858935.1 uncultured Schlesneria sp.
CCCGAAGACGGGGCTTTACCAACACATTTACGTGTAACCTATGTCCCCGAACGCGCGCCACCCTTGTGTCCGGCCCAAACACGCGAGGTCGGAGGAGAGCTTAAAACTGCGACTCATTCGCCGCGAAATCAGCGGCCAGTCTTTCCAAAATCTGTCTTGAACGTTCGGCTTGTTCGATAAGTAAACTGGCGGCTGCAAAATTGACGTGAATTTCACGAGGCCCGTCGGACATTTTTCAACTCACTGACCGCAAACGTTTCTTTTAACTTGGATGTCGCCTCGACTAAGACCTCCAAAGCCACCCGTGCAAACTCTTCTTTTGAAACGACAACCGACTGATCTGAGCCTGATCGCGAGCATGCCGCCCGAGCCGCCTCCTCGAAAATCTGCGATTGAACTCCCACGAAAAACTGACTTAACGTGCCAGTCAATTCAGCCGGAATCCTAACTTGATCGAGATCTCCATTCGCCTGGTAAACGCCCATCACAAGTCCTCCTTGAGTCTGCGGCACGACATCATCAATCGATGTTGTGCCAACGTACGAACCTACTCCATGAATCAAGACAGTAGCGTCAAAGACCTACACTATCAACGTTTATGAGATTATTTTTCGAGCCGAAAGGCAAATGTGCATCATGCCTGTGCCCCGCAGGAACCAAGCAGCCAGGCCGAGATCACTGGCCGCGAGCTTTTTCAAATATCTGGGCCGGCGGCGGCATCCAACACGGCCGCTTCATCGGAGCGACCGACAAGCGAGGCGAAGACGTCACCGAACGAATTTGCGGCCCCGGCGACTTCCTCGCCACGATTTATCATCACTTGGCGATCGAAGCCTCAATAACGTTGATCCGAGATTTCAACGGCCGACCAACCCCCATCGTTGACCACGGAAAACCGATCGCGGAATTGATAGGATCGAATCAGAATGACTCGCTCCTGATTCGGTGCGACATCAAGCGTTTGCGTTGATTCAGCTCTTCATTGGAGCAAGTATCGAATTGGGCGTCCGGATTCGGTTGCACGCGAAAAACTGCTTAGACGGGTCCTGCCTGTCGTCGCTGGTGGCTTCGGGACATTGCCCGTGGTTCTCGGCGTCGCCGGAAAATTGCAGCAGCGTTGGTGCTTAGTATCCGAGAATTACAAGCTTAAGTAAGATTCTGCCGCTTGCAAGGCGGCATCACCAACGCGAACAGCAATCCATTTTGTCTAAAAGGACGCTTAGGCCGTTGTGATCGTGACCGGAGTACGGTGTGGACTCGTAGAGAAATCCATATACTGCCGATAGACTAATTCTCGCGGGGGAACGAACGAACGGATTTCAGGTGACCCAATGGACGCCGCCACATCTCTAAGCCTTGACTACCTTGCTGCGATCGAACATCGCTTATCCATCTCATGGGACAAATATGACCAGCCGGTGTTCCTCCCCGACCGCGTCGATCCGCAGCACGTTTACGCCCTAAGATATGACTTGAATGACCTAATGGGGGAGAATTCCTGCACCGCAGCTCTTGACGCCACAAGGGAATACGGACAGAGAAGGATACAGACAGTCGGTTTTGGACTTGTAAAAAACTTCGACCAGTTTGTTAAACTTGGTTTGGTGTACGGGGAACGACTTATACTTTGGGACGTAATCGGGTCTAGGCTAGTCCGTTATTCGACACTCAACCAAGACCAGATATTTAATATTGGCGCAATTGCGTGCAACCTACTTCTGCTTCGGAACATCGTTGAAGAAGGGGGTGTTGTCATATTGCCTGCCCCTCCGCTATGGTGTAAGTTGGCAAAGTTGGTCGCAAAAGACCTGTTAGACCGCGACCCAGTGTCCCCAGCAGTTTATGGGCTCTCAACTGTACTCAGCACCGGAGAGGATGGATTCGTGCTGCACCCGTACACGCTTTTGGATGACTGGAATACGGTTGCACCGCATGAAGCCTTTACCGACAATTCCGATGCCTTGTACTCGAAAGAGAATAGTTTCTTTCACCTTGCGTTGGCCCGTCTTTTCCGTGATGAACGGTTCGCGTTCCTCTCCCAAGTTAGCGCCCGGGAGTTTTACCGGATCGCCAACAACGAGGACGCAAAAGCGGAGCTTAGAAAAATATTCCTAGCTGGCTTCCAGGGACTTTCTGAGCAACAATTCTCCCGTTACTTAGACACTTCGATTGACGACCTAGCGGGACTCATGCGTAAACGCCGAGAAAGCTTCCTCAAGTACGCGGTGGATGCAGGCGAATCGTCCCTTGGACTTATCGCCACAACAGCTGTAGCGGTGGCCGCAGGGCGATTTGATTACGCGGGGCCATTAGCGTGGCTGACTGCCGCTGATCTCTCGGTAAAGCTTGTGGGTTCGTTTCGTAAGTGGCAGAGTCAACCGAACCAACCGGTGATCATTCAAGCCTTCCAGAAGATGAACATAGCGGCTGCGGCACAGGAACAATCGCTTGGTTAAGCTGTAGCAAAAACACCTACAATTGAAGCGAGAAGTTAAATGGATATCGAGCGGAAGAAGATGGACTTCATGGCCAACTCCCGGGTGGAAGAACGGCATCAATATCTCAAAAGCCTTCCGGTATCGGAGGCTAAGGCCGTGCTGGAGGCACTAGACGAATTCGAGGTCACACTTAACGTTAACGACCGAGTATTTCAAGAAGCCTACATCGCAGATTACCTTGTCGATGTCTGGGAAATCAGTAAGAACGCATTCTGGGCACATATAAAGAATGCCTGTGAGCACGAGAATGGGATGGTTCTTGCCGATCATGACAATCATATCGATCCCCTGCGGAACGAGGATATTCCGACCGAGGTGTGGCGTGGCCTTCTCTGGACGCTGACGAAGGCAAAAACAAAATGGGGTGGGTATGGGGAGTGTATGAGAGACGTTCTTGCTTCCATAATCTACTTTCAGACGGAACAGGCTTTGGACTTGCCCATGAAATGTGGGCGCGGGAAAAAGCGAGTAAACTTAACCCCGAGGAGTCCAGAGCATGTCGAAAGAACGTCGCAAGCACACATCGGAATTCAAGCGAGAAGCAGTGGGTATGGTGCTGAACCAGCAGC
>CAIOKO010000005.1 GCA_903858935.1 uncultured Schlesneria sp.
AGTGGAACGGCGAGAGCAGACAGAGCGAGACGCCAAGTCGTCATCGAAGTAGATCGCTCGACTTTTTTGTGGAATCGGGAAGACGGCGAAAATTCACACCAAATAGCCGTGGTGAGTCAAGTATATCGTTCCCTATCGATTCGCCCTCGTGCTTTGCCTCAATTTGCTCAAGTATAATTGCGTCGTATTCAGTTTGAAGCGCCTTCTCCAATCCCTCGTTACCATTGAAAGCGACATCAATCACAAAACCTGCCCCGCTGAGGAACGATGATAAAGCGTGCCTCAAGCTTGAGTCAGCTTCAACAAGCAATATATGCATGCGTCCTTTGCTTTCCTGTCTGTCAACGACTGGTTCCAAACCGAAGACGACAATAGTCGCAACGGCGATGAGTCGACAGTGATTGCAGCCCAATTTCAGACTGATTTCAGGGTAGCGGTTAAAGTCTGTTGCGATTTGATGATGTTGCATCATTTTCCTAATAACGAACATTACAAATAGTTTATCTATCGCAAACAAAATTAACGTGTTTGTAATTTGTGGCGTGTCGGATGACTCGTTCGGGAGACCGAAGATGCCATCGCTAGCACTGCTGCAGAATGAGTCGCGGCGCGATTCCTGACTGTGTCTTTATGCTTGTCGCGTGAGATCGACACAACGGCATTCGTTTGGCGGCGATCCAGGACAGCTGGCTCTGTTTGATAATTGTGACGGGCCCGAATCGCAGTCACATTGGTTGACAGCAGAGCTGATTCCGACCTTTGAAACCAATGTTTCGTTTTCACGTCGATAAAAAGCAAGGCCCATTGAACTAGAACAATGCTGGAAATCCAGCCACACGTCGGCAACTCGACAATTGCGAGAGATGAAACGCGAAATGACTTGTCAGCAAATGGGTGATGCAATGTTTCACTGTGACAATCGGGGTTCCTGTCAGAATAGAAACTCCGTGAGGGCGTGAGACCTCGGCTTCGTTCGCGACGAGAGCCAGGTTTCTTAATTGGCGATAGTTTTCTGTGACGGCATTGATCAATGATGGTTTCGTCAGCGCGGCGTTAAACGGAATGCTGTCCACTGAGCCGGGACCAAATAATCGCAACCATTCGGTGTGAGTGATCTTGCCACCTAACATCCGTTGGCCTGCTTCCCCCACGATCGCCAGATGACCGAGTAACCAGACCGGGGAATGTCCATGTCCGGCAGAGGGCGTGAACAGTGACTCTTCAAGAATGTCAGTGACAATCTTATCAAGCTGGATTAACAAGTTTTCATTGACGGCAATTTCACTTTCAAACATTTGAAACAATGGCTTTCTTAAAGCAGCAGCGGCTTCCGTCCGGCACAGCCCATTGGTGCGCGTCGCACGACGGTTTAAAACAGGATTGTCGTTCGCGCGTTGATTTGGAGAGCCATGCGGCGACTTCCAGCCGCCGCCAAAAGCCATACGAACACAAACGACATTTCCGTAATGACTTTTCCTTCCGCGATCCCAGCGTCAACTACTCGTACGATTCAATATCTTGGGTCACTCACTGCTTGCTGCGGGTCAGATCTATTTCATCTTGCAGTCCAGGCACCGGGTTCGCCACTGGCTCGCGACGGGAGTTATCATGACTGAGAATCAGCTTCTCGCCTACGAAGTAAGAATGGCATTCATCAACGATCAGATTGTAGGCTTTAGACGCTTCTCGTTCCTCGTCAACAGAATCGAGTTCCACAATCCCGTGGGCGGTATGCAGCGCCATTCCGGGTTCGAGTGATCGAGCTTTGATCCATCCCTTTCCGGAGACCCAGAATGGATGACCTCCCGTGGCACGAATGGTTTCTCGCCCGAAACGCAACCGCAACAGTAACTCCGGAGGCCGGTTTGATGTCGACAACACCGGGGCGAACTTCAGTTCTCCGGTTCGGAGGTTCTGGGTGAGGACCAGGTCCCCCGTATGAATCTGATCGACCGCGACTGGACCCGTTTCTGTCCAGATCGGTGTCCCCGCTGCCAGGCACTCGTGGCGAGGTGTCGATTGAGTTTCTGTCACAGTTGGCGGGACGAACGCCTTTTCATAGCGAATTTGAACCTGTTTCTGGTCTGATGGATAGCTTTCGATTCGATCGCTCCACCAATTCCACCAGTCCTGGGGCGACGTTTTTGTTTCTTTCGTACTTGCGGATTTGCCATTCGACTTTGAATCAGCATTCGTGACCGCACCCAGAAGATCCATCAATTGATCGTTTTTCAAATCGATCTGGCGATTCAGCTCAACCAGTTGCAGATCACCGGCCAGCATCGCCCGCTGAGTCCAGTTGGACGAGATTCCTCCGCTTGTTGGAAAAGCTTCGGAAAGTTGAATCGCTCGATCGAGTGTTGCGATCTTTTTTGTCTCCTGGTTTTCGACAGAAATCGACCGCCTCCAGATCAGCAGATTTCCCGGTGCCAACGCAAATTCATCCTGCTTCTGCACGGGAGTCTGCAACGCACTGAGCAAAGCAGGAATGAAGCTGTGTTCGTCACGTTGCTTCAGTGAGTTTGTCGCCGCCACGCGGACGGACTCGACGGAAAAATCCAGCGCGTGCCGGACCAGCGACAAAGACGCTTCCGGCGCCGAAAGTGAAGCCAGCGTTTCCACCGTACACAAACCACCTTCCTCACCTCGGCTCGAGAAAAAGTATTCCAATCCTGGAATGACCTGCGGGCTGCGGAATTCGCCCAGTTGATTCACGACTTGCGCTGGCGACAAGGTTTTCGATTCCAGAGCGTTGGAAAGTCTGAATAGTTCTTTGCCATGCTTCAGCATGTACTTCGACGCCGCTTGGTCGGCTTTGCGGTATTCGTCGAGCTGTCTGGCGTCAATCCATGCACCATCGATGTTGGTTTGACCAAGCCGCTGGCGTGCGACCGGATGATTGGGTGCCAGAGCCACGACCGCCATCCAGTGTGCCCGTTCCTGTGCTGGAAGCCGATGATTGCGGCAGTAGTCGGCCATTCGCACCTGACCCTGTATCGTATTGTCTTCGTGATCGCGCTGCTCGCGATATTTTTCCAGACTATCCCTGTCGTTCGCTTCCGCTGCCGCACTTTCCAGCGACCGCCACTGACCATGGACAAGAACTTCGCCACGTGCCCAATGCGCTTCAGACGATTTTGGATCGAGACGCAAAGCCTCGTCGAGCAGACGAGCTCGTTCATCGAGGTCTGCAGTGATTTCCGATCGTAATGCCGACTGGACAATCGAAGACGCTCTTTCGGCAGACATGCAGGGTAGGAGTAATGGCCCAACGAACATCGAAGCGGTGATGGCAATTGGAAAGAACGGTCCAAAGCAGCACGATCGGCGGCACGCGGAATCGCCACTGAGAAGGGGCATGTCTGTCTCCCTGAACTTGGGGTCATCAAGAACTGAGCAAACGAACGCAGAGACGAAATGTCAGCAGCGGGAATTAGACTGTTGTTTCGATCGGCAAACAAGCCCCTGCTTCTTGCCTTCACGAAAGGTGCGCTGACTCACTCGTAGACTTTGAGCCATTCCTCGACCCGTTTCTGTGATTCCGTCTCCTGGTTGTCGCGATCAATCTGACCCGACCATTCCATTTGCCCATCTTCGTATTTCTTGCGAGACCATCCCAGTCGTTGAAATGCATTCCATCGTCGACTGTCGTATTGCCACCAGCGATGCACGTGATTCGGGGGAACGACAAATTCATGGCTGTCCGCCACACCGACAGACTCAATCCGCCACCACTTCGTGTTGACGCGGATCGCCCGAATATTCCCACAATCACCGCAACTGAGGATCGCAGTCCGTGATTCCCATGACAGAAAGTAAGCAGCGCTCACAAATGCAAGGAGAAGCAGCGCCCCTGAAACGACTTTAATCCTTCGCCAACGCATCACATCCCATTTCATTCAGCGTCCCCGTCTTCCGGACCAAAGGTCCATCAATTCCAATAGACAGGGCCAACGGACCTGTCTGTACCCACGTTTTCCTTCATCGAAAGGCACCGTTGTCGATCTCCGAAGGAGAAGTTAAAGCGTTTAGGTTTTCGCCGTGTGTGAACTCAGAATTGCACCGATCAATGCAAAAAGGTGAAATATGGACAAAGTCGTTTTCAACAGAATTTCATGGGATTTATTTCTCGGTATCTGTCTGGTTCTGAGTGCATCTGTGGCTGATAATTCTTGAATGTTAGTGAATTCAAACTCCGCCCATCACAGGTTCAAGCCAGCGCAGAATCGATATTATCCGAACCACTCCGTTTTTCCTGTCCGCATCCGGGTGGCGGATTTTGCGGATACTCACTGCAGCAGCCAAGACAGGCCGCCAAGGCACGAAACGACAGCTCTTCCTCCTCTTCCAGGCGAATCAATCCCGGCAGGTCGTTTTGTTCGTCTGCATAATTGCCACCAACCCGACTCGCTTCGTGCAGCATTGTTCGATACTGCTGGCAGATCGGGGCTGAAAAAAAGTGAGGTGAAAAGTATGTGGTCTTTCCGACAGTGATGGCGTTCGCATCAAACTCGGCGGCACTACTCGCTGTCATTGCACCGCCAAGCCGCATCTGATTTAAGTTCTTGATCAGCTCTGTATTCCCCGCAGATGACGCACAGCGCAGAAGAGCTTCTCGAAGCGTTGAAAGCAGTTCAGATTGAGCATCAGTGAGACGAGTCCATGACGGGATTGGCGTCATCCGTTTTCGAAAAATGCTGTAGACCGCACTGCCGATGATGATCAGCAGCACGACGATGATCATCGCCTCGATGAATGTGAAGGGGCCGTTAGCATTATGAACGCTAATCAAGGCGAGATTTTTACGGTTCATGGTGTGGAATCTCTATGAACGGGTGCGCCGCTGCGTTTCGTCATGAATCTTATTCGTGTAATTCGTTCAATTCATGGTTAAGAATCTTTTGTGTTTTTCGAGGACGTTGGTGGAAAGAATACACTCCTGGTCAACGTTACGCTGCGCACCATCTACAGCCTGTTGGCCACCGGCGCTTCAGACAATAACGGCGGTTTGATATTCGAGCACGCTTGGATTAAACGTTATCGAGTCAAGTAGATAACTTCTTTGAGAATCTCGCGTTTTGGAAATGATCGTCAATGAGAGAATTCTTCCACGGATGGAGAAGAAAGACAGGCTGTGTGACGCTGTTGTTGGCGTTGGCAGCGCTCGCTGCCTGGGGCCGCAGTCAGATTACACGCAGTCGGTTTTCAGCAGACACTGTGACAATTCCGTTCGGGGGCGGGATTGAATATTGGGCAACCTTGCACGCAAATGGTTTCTGTTTTCTCAAAACGCGACACATCACAATTCGTGATAATGAGACTTTAAGTTGTCGCGACGGTGACTTCGTCATTTCAGGCGTCAATGAGTCCAGCAAAGGCAATCAAAGCCTGGAGAAAGTCGATCTACAACCTGATGGAAATTGCGTCATCCGCATGCTTGCGCTAACCAATCAAACAACGCGCAAGTACCGCCGTGACCCCAGCTATGGCAATCCCGCCCTTGACAATCTCTCGAATCCATATCCAATGACAAATGGAAATGATGGCTGGCAGCTTGTTTCGATCAATGGTCCAACAACTGTCCTCGTCGATTGCGGTCAACTGGTCATTCCCTATTGGTATCTCATTACGCCGATGACATTGATTTCAGCGGTATTGCTGCTCACCAGATCGCGAGTGGCACCACCAAAGGAATCATTCGAGCCGATCAACGACCAGAATGCGTAAATATGGGCAATTTCTTTCACTGCTGGCGGCGAAAGACAGGCTGTGTAACACTCGCTGTGGCGTTAGTGCTGACGTGTGGTTGGGTTCGGTCCTTCTTTGTGGCGGACATTTTTCTACTAACTTTCCCCAGAACATTTTATGAAGTGGCTTCCGATCGGTTTGGAATTTCACTTTATAAACGGACCTGGGTCGATCCTGACATTTTTCTGGAATGGGCTCGTTTTCCCCAAATGCAAGTTCAATTTCATCCGGGAGTAAGCGTTCCACGTCGTGTGACCGGTCGTCTCTCAATGCACGGGCCACTTTCCAATGTTCCAGCGGGTTTGCGATGGGAATTCTGTGGTTTCTATTTCGGCAAAGGGCCAAGGCCTGGCAAGAACGGATGCATTGACCCGGGGCACAAAAATATTGTGACAAAAGTGATTGTGCCTTACTGGTCGGTCGTCCTGCCACTGACGGTTCTGTCCGCGTATTTGCTGCTCATGAAACCGGAGAAAGTCAAAGGGACGATCAATGGTTTGAAACCAACGGAATTGAATTTCCTGATTAGCGGAAATTAGTGCTGACGACTGTTCTCCGTTTCTTTTCTTCGTTTTAGGTTACATACCAGACGTTAGATAGATGCATTGGTCACCTAGTTGCGGCGTGGCTCCAGACTTCCTCTTTCCATCGGGGTACGGACGACGTTGGTGCCATGCGTCACGGGAGTATGACTTACTCACTCGGTTCTCGTTTTGTCATTGAGATATGCCTCCAGCCAGTTCGCGGATCGCTCGAAGAGGTCTTCCGAAAAATAATGTCCCAGGTGATGATTCAGAATCCCCAGCTGCGGCGTGGCGCGGTAGAGACGATGAACGGGCAATGCTGCTGCAATGAGTGGCCAGCTTCGATCACCGTCGGCGGCACCGGGACCGGTTTCGCCGCCGAGGATCAGAATCGCTCGGGGAGCGATGAGAGCCAGTAATTCATGATGGTTTCGGGTAAACGTTTTTTCGTGGATTTGTGGGCCGAGATACCAGGGGGCGTCCCAGTTCGTGGAACCGAGTGCGGTTCCTCCTTCACTGGCGACTGCGGCTTTAATTCGTTCGTCGAATGCGGCGAGATATAAGACTTCTTTCGCGCCCAGGGAATGTCCAATGGCGCCGATTCGTGAGGGATCCACGTCAGGCTGAGCGACAAGGATTTCGGTCGCTCGCTGAGCGTCAAACAGCATTTTCCGCATGCCAAGCGATTGCGGATGCCGTTCGCGAAAGTTCTCGACGGCCTTCGGCAGGCTGGGAGCGTCCTGCCAGAGGAAGCAGCGGGGGCAGATGACAACGAATCCTCTTTCGGCCAGTTTCGGGCCGAGAAACAACGCGGGCCGACCACTCAGTCCGGCAATCTCGTCGATCGATGCGGTCGCCGTGTGATGCAGAGCAACAATTCCAGGTCGACCGATTCCGATCTCTTTTTTGGCCGGCCTTAAAAGATAAGCTTCGACGTACAGATCTGGATCTTGCTCGCACTGATAGCGGATCAGATCTCGCGTGATTTCTCCAATCGTTTCGTGCTTGAGGACCGTTACGTCATTGTTTTTGGGAAATGTCGGGCTCGGTCCGAGGAATGTTTCCCAAGCTGATTGAATTGCTTTTCGGCGTTCTTTCCAGTCTTTCAGCGACGTGATTGGTGTTCCATCCGATCGTTCCAACAACGGCTGCATCGTACCGACGGAAAATGACGACGGTTCCTTTGGGGGTTGTTGGACTTCCAGGAGCCAGTGGACGTCGTCGGCGTGGGCATGCATGACGAACAGGCTGAGGATTGTCGAGGTGACCAGAGACCGAAATATCAAAGGATCGAAAGTCTGCGATAGTCGCGTGAGTAGTTTATCTGGTTTCATGAGTGAGTCTCGTTTCATCAAGCATTTCAAACCGCCTTGCCCGAGGAACAGCGAAGGCGTTTCGAGATCGTAGAGTTTGCAAAACACCTGCGCCTTCTTCTGCGGTGGTTATTACAGCCATTCGCTGGTGGCTGAGCAAGGCGACGCCAGTGGAACCGATCACCAAAAACAATCGTTGAATCCAGAGGAGTCAAGAGTCATCTGCCATGTTGTTTGTTCGTTCATCAAGGCTGTTTGAATTTGAATAATCGAATGCGATCGCGCTGGGATCGATCAGAGTCGACAATGTCACAAACTGTGGCTTCGCTTTGCTCATCTCCACGCTATTCACTGTTTTTCCTCCGGAACGCTTCACGAAGAACACAACGAAATCTGGTTTTTTGTGGGCTGAATAAAGCACCCGGGGGATTACTCCTTCGGCCCACCTGATAAAATGACAACCGACAGCCTCTTGGTGTGACGCTGAGGGGGGAAAAATAAAACTCTGCCAGGATGCACTGATGTCCGAAAATACCGCGACGGGTCAGAATCGTGCGACGTTGCAGAGGATTGCTCATCGGATGATGCTGGAGAAGGGGCTTGTTCCGGATCTTCCCGTGCAGGCCCTTGCGGAACTCGATGGAATTCATGGCCCGGCAACGCAATCGGATGATTCCATTCGTGATCTCCGAAAACATCTCTGGTGTTCCATCGACAATGATGATTCTCGCGATCTGGATCAGTTGACGGTCGCGGAACAGCTGCCTGACGGTGTCGTGCGGATTCTGGTCGCCATTGCTGATGTTGATGCGATTGTTAAGAAACACTCGGCGATTGACCAGCATGCGATGCAGAACACGACGTCGGTCTACACCGTCGCGGAAACATTTCCGATGTTGCCGGAAAAGCTTTCAACCGATTTGACGTCGTTGAATTTTGAGTGTGACCGACTTGCCATTGTGGTGGAAATGGAGGTTGACCCCGATGGCCGGTTAAAACGGTCGGACGTTTATCGAGCGACTGTGCGAAACCGGGCCAAGCTGGCTTACAACAGCGTCGCGAGTTGGCTCGATGGTCACTCGCCGATTCCACCTGCCATCAGTGCTGTTGTCGGTCTCGATGCGAACATTCGTCTGCAGGACGAAGTGGCTCAACAGTTGAAAGCAGTCAGGCACGCTTATGGGGCTCTGGATCTGGAGACGATTCAAACTCGACCCGTATTTGTCGACGATATGCTGACGGATCTGGAAATGGACCATCGAAATCGGGCAAAGGATCTGATTGCCGATTTTATGATTTCAGCCAACGGAGTGGTGGCACGGTTTCTGGCAACTCACAACTTTCCGTCGATACGGCGGGTTGTCACGAAGCCGAAACGCTGGGATCGGATCGTGGAACTGGCTGCTGATGCAGGGACGCTATTGCCAACATTACCCAGTTCGACGGCGTTGGAGGATTTTCTCGTGAAGTCGCAAGCGAATGATCCGTTACGTTTTCCCGACCTTTCACTGAGCGTGATCAAGTTGCTGGGGCCTGGGGAATATGTGGCACAAGCAGCGGGCGATCGATCTGGCGGGCACTTTGGTCTGGCGGTTGGCGACTATGCTCACTCGACCGCGCCCAATCGTCGTTATCCCGATGTTATTACCCAGAGGCTTTTGAAAGCTGCACTCCAGAAGGGGGCCATGCCGTATGATGATGCCGAATTAAAGTCTCTGGCGACTCATTGTACCGAGGCAGAAGATGCGGCAAAAAGAGTGGAGCGAGCTGTCAGAAAATCCGCAGCAGCCTTGCTGCTGGAATCAAGAATCGGCCAGACTTTCGACGCGATCGTCACCGGGCATGCCACAAAAGGGACCTGGGTACGGATTGTTTCGCCACCCGTCGAAGGACGCCTCGTGACTGGATATGAAGGTGTCGATGTCGGTCGGCGGCTGCGAGTTCAGTTGATTCGTACGAACGTAGAGCAAGGGTTTATTGACTTCAAGCGGCAACGGTAATGTGGATGATTCAATCAAATAAAGTCAGAGCGATGGTTTGGCGTTCTTTCCCTTGGATGGTGTCGCTGGTCTTGGTCGGCCGGGCGTTTCCCTGCATCGCTCTAGAGAAGGCCGCCGAGGCAGAGCGGCTTTTTGAATCAAAGATCCGTCCGCTGTTAATTGACCGTTGCTTCAAATGTCATGCCGAAGCGAAAGCGAAGGGCGGGCTACGTCTTGATTCAAGAGAGTTTTTGTTTAAGGGTGGCGAAACGGGGCCGGCGATTGTTGCCGGGAAGCCGGATGAGAGTTTACTGTTAAACGCCGTCAAACATCAAAACGGGCTGGCGATGCCACCGGACGGCAAGTTGACGGAGACTCAAATTGCCGATTTGACCGCGTGGATCACGGCGGGGGCGAACTGGCCGGGCGGGGCTGCGACGAGGGGGGAAGAACATCAGGGGGCGTCCAATCGATTCACCTTCCCGAATGACGGTGAGTTGGCAAAGTCGCTTCAAATTTGGCTTCGAGCGGATTCATTGACGCTCAATGACGGTGAACCGGTTCAGGTCTGGCCGGATCAGAGCGGAAATGGACGCGACGTGTCGATTACGAAAGGGGTACGAGCCGACGGTGTTGGACTTCCTGGCAGGTTTACCAAACGGAGTACGTTACTAAAACGCCCGGCAGTTCGATTCGATATTTCAACAGGATATGCCTCGTCACCGGACCGGCCTGTCGACATCAAGGGTGATGCGGCTCTTTCAATGACAGTTGTCGTCAATCTTCAGCCGCATGAAGCTGAACCTCCGTACGATGGAATCTTGGGATTTGGAAATCCCGCCAATTCCGGCGGTGATCCGGGCCGTCCTCTGGCGGCTCTATTTCAAATCAATCGCGGCGAGGATCATGCATTGCATTTCGCTGGCGGCTGGAATCACGATGCGTCACTTGGAGCAGGATCGTTTAAACCCTACTACGGGAAGTCGATTATCCTCACCGTGACAAAAACGCCCGGGCCGATGCGAAGTTCGACGCGGCTATTCATCAATGGCGAGGCCGCCTCACAGACTTCCGGCGAACCGCTTGAAGGTCGTGACACGATACCCGACATTCAACACCGAACGAATATCGGCACCTATCTCGGAAAAGCGGTCAGTTGGGCTGGTTCGATTCAGGGAGATTTGGGTGAGGTCCTGATTTATAACAAGGCCCTCGGCGATTCAGAGCGGCTTGGGATCGAAGGCCATCTGGCTGAGAAGTATGGGATGTCGTTGAAGGCGTTCAATCACTTTGCTCCTCGTGCCCGATTTTCAGAGAAAGAGAAAAGCTTCTGGGCGTATCAGCCTGTACGCGAACCAGCATTGCCTGTGGTCAAGAACGTGACGTTGGTTAAGTCGCCGGTTGATCGGTTTATTCAATCAACTTTGGAACAATTGGGAATTTCCGCAGCGGCGATCGTGGACAAATCGACGTTATTACGAAGAGTCACATTTGACTTGACGGGATTGCCACCGACTCCGGAGGAATTGTCTGCGTTCATGGCGGACGATTCCATCAACGCTTTTGAAACAGTCGTTAACCGCTTGCTGGCATCGCGCCATTATGGAGAACGGTGGGGAAGACACTGGCTAGATGTCGTTCGTTATGCAGAATCGACAGCGAATGATGCGAATGCCGTGATGCGGTATGCCTGGCGGTATCGCAATTATGTGATTGATGCCTTCAATCGCGATTTGCCTTATGACCAGTTTCTGATCGAACAACTCGCTGGCGATCTGTTACCGAAAACAGATTCCGTCGAAACCAATACACGCCGGATCATCGCCACGGGTTTTCTGATGATCGGTCCAAAGGCCCTGGCGGAAACGGACAAAGAACAGTCGCGACTGGACATCGTTGATGATCAGATCGACGTGACGGGACGAGCCATGCTGGGACTGACGCTCGCCTGTGCTCGTTGCCATGATCACAAGTTTGATGCGATCCGGTCGACAGATTACTACGCGATCGCGGGGATTTTCCGCAGCACTGAGCCATTCCAGAATGAGAATCGCAATGCGACGATGTGGTGGGAGTTCCCGGTTCCTCAAGGGGGTGGACAAGAGCCATTGATGGTGATGGCGCCCCGGGAGACGTTACCTCGTGATTTACGTGTCCATTTGCGGGGGAATCGTTTTACGCTGGGTGCGACGGTTCCACGTGGCGTCGTTCAGATGATCGCTGATTCTATTCCGTCGGTCACGCCGGCCGACCACAACGGGAGTCCTGCGAATGTGATCACCGAAGATAGCGGTCGGTTGGAACTCGCGCAATGGATTGCCAGTCGCGATAATCCGCTGACGGCTCGGGTGATGGTCAACCGGATCTGGCAGCACCATTTTGGCCGGGGGTTGGTCGCGACCAGCGATAATTTCGGGACGCGCGGGGAACGACCTTCGCACCCCGAATTGCTTGACTGGCTGGCGATGCGGTTCGTCGAATCGGGCTGGAGCGTTAAAGCGATGCACCGTCAGATGGTTCTTTCTCACACTTATCAACAGAGCGGTTTCTCAAACGCCGACTTTCAAAAGGTTGACCCGGATCGGCGGTGGCTGTCGTCGTTCCAGCGTCGCCGTCTTTCTGCCGAGGAAATCCGGGACACCATGCTGGCGGTCAGCGGAAGGCTTGATCCTGTGCCTGGGACCAATGAGGGGACCGAATACACGGTCAGCAAGGCTGAAAATATCGGGGCGATGATCATGCCTAACCGGCTGGCGGTAGATGATCCGATCTATACAACCTTCACGAAACGAAGTCTCTATCTGCCAATCGTCCGTAACATGATGCCTGACGTGATGGCCTTGTTCGATGCCGCCGATCCGAACGGCGTCACCTCGGTACGCAATGAAACCACCGTGGCGTCACAGTCGCTGTTTATGCTCAACAGTCCGTTCGTGCGCGAGCAGGCAAGAGGACTTGCGGACCAGTTGCTTTCAGACAAGGCGGCGACCGATCTTCAGCGGATTCAGCGAGCTCATCAACTCGTTTTCAGTCGGATGCCGACATCCGAGGAAACGGCTGATGCCGTTCAATTCCTTCAAGCGTACCTGGCGTCGCCCGTGACGATGTCACGTCCTTTCGATAAGCAACAGCAAGAGGCTTGGCAAAGCTTTTGCCAGACATTGCTGTGCTCAAACGAATTCTTGTACACGGAGTGACCTGTTATGAATTTCCCGCTTTCTCGACGTGAATGGCTTGGGCGGTCTGCCTGCGGATTCGGACAAGTCGCGCTAATGGGACTAATGGCTTCGGAAGTGAAAGCAGATCGTGATGAAGATGCGGCTGGTCCGCTCGTTCCAAAGCAATCTCATTTCGCGCCGCGAGCGAAACGAGCGGTCTTTCTATTTATGCACGGCGGTGTTTCGCACGTTGATTCATTCGACCCCAAGCCCAAGTTGGTTGAGCTTAACGGCCAACCGTTGCCGATAACCAAGCCGAAATTCGAGTTTGCTCCGACGGGTAATTTGCTTGCCTCACCCTGGAAGTTTCAGAAATATGGCCAGAGCGGTATTGAGGTCAGCGATCTATTTCCGCAGATCGGCTCGTGTGTCGATGACATCTGCGTTATTCGTTCGATGAACGGCGGTGAGCAGGTCTCGCACGGTCCGGCGTTGCTCAACATCAATACTGGCAGCGGCGTGTTTGCACGTCCGAGTCTTGGGGCGTGGACGTTGTACGGGCTGGGTACCGAGAATCAGAACCTTCCTGGTTTCCTCAGCCTCAGTCCGTCGCTATATCACGGGGGGACGCAGAATTATGGTTCGGCATTTTTGCCAGCCAGTTTTCAGGGAACTCGTATCGGGGACGGCAGTACGGATTTCAAAACGACAAAGCTATCAAACCTGGAGCCGGGTGATGCCCCGACGTTACAGCGGCTTCAGTTGGACTTGTTGTCAAAGCGGAATCGGCAACATTTGAGTCGCGTTGGTGATGACCCACGGCTGGAGGCCCGGATCGCTTCGTTCGAAATGAGTTACCGGATGCAGGCGGAAGCTCCGTCAATCATGGATATCGGTCGCGAGTCAGTGGCGACACAGTCGTTGTACGGTGTCGGTGTCGAGCCAACCGATGAATACGCTCGACAATGTCTGTTGGCGCGAAGGTGTCTTGAAGCAGGGGTCCGTTTTGTGCAGGTCAATTTCAGTTACCCTCGCAATTACTGGGATGCTCACGGGGACTTGCGGAACAATCACACGACAAATGCAAAAAAAGTCGACCAGCCGATTGCGGCTCTGATTTCGGATTTGAAATTACGAGGGATGCTCGATGACACACTTGTCATTTTCGGGACCGAGTTTGGTCGGACGCCGGCTGCCCAGGGGACGGATGGTCGGGATCATCACCCACATGCTTTCAGTGTCTGGATGGCTGGCGGGGGTATTCGTGGTGGAACGACATACGGGCAGACCGACGAATTTGGATATTACGTGCACGAGAACAAAGTCACGATGCCCGATTTTCACGCGACGATTCTGCATTTGCTTGGACTTGATCATCAGCGGCTCACCTATCGCCACGCGGGGAGGGACTATCGCCTGACTGATGTACACGGACAGGTTGTAACGGGAATACTGGGATGAGGCTGTTTTTGCGTTATTACGAATGAATGACCTTTTGATTCTCAAAAACGTCTCTGTGCTTGTGTTAGCGGATTTGTGCTGGGGAGTACGAGTGATTACCCAAGCGTGCCTCAACCGCGATAAGATAGATTTCAGTCAACGAGCGGCCTCTCTGGTTTCTTGGGTTTGATTACTGATTCTCTCTGTGAGTACAGCCTGATGATTTTTATGCGACGAATCATGCTGATTGCCTCGATAATCGCTAATCTCGGGCCGAGTGCATGTTTTGCGGATGAACCAGGAGTATTTCGTCGTCCGGGGCTCATGGAAGCGAGTCAGCCTCTTCAACTGCGTGCAATACTGTATGCCCGTAACAATCAATTGGATGAGGCTTTAGCTGTTTGCCAGGAGGCCGTCAGGGTTGCGCCTTTTTCGGCGAAGGCCAACTATCTTCTTGCGGCCATTTACGCAAAAAGAGGAGAGGTTGACGAATGTGTAACGGCACTTAAACGTGCTCAGGAACTTGGCTTTCGCGACGTCACGTTCCTGGAACGCGATCCAGACCTTGCGTCGGTCAGAAAACATCCTGAGTTCGCGAATTTGATCGCCGAGGCGAAAAAGCCGTTTGAACGCCCCACACCAAAACCAGCGTCACTTAAATTAGGTGTCGCTTTGGTTGGTGCCGAAAACGCGGTTTGGGACGAGTCGATAAATCTCGTGCGGACGACTTTCAATTGGAAGGGACCAAACAAGACCTTAGCGATCATCAGGGAACATGGGGAGGTTGGACGCAAATTATGGAAGTGGCACGGGGAAAAAACGGCCGCCGGAAACTACGGCGATCTTTACGACAACTGCGATAAAGACCATTCGAATTTGAAATACGATCTATTTCCTCAAATCTATCGAATTGAATATCAGCCGGAATTGGGGGCAGACATCCCGCATGGTCTGCAAAATCGAATTTTGCATGGAGGGGTCGTTATTGGAAATTCGTCGACCGCGATGGCGGGCGGTCCGTACTGGCGAAGCAATCCGAGATTAGCGTACGTTCAGCCGAACTCGATGGCGGCGCTCACGACGCAATACTTCCAGAACCATCTGTATGTTTATCCGGAGCATATGGACCACGATCCTGGCCACAACGGAAAAAGCTTCGGTTATGGCGACGTTTATCCGGCGAATACGCCGTATGTTCTGATCAGCCAGGGTTCGTCCTACAGTGATCAGCCATTTCTGGATGTCCTGGCTTGTATGCTGGCCGCATTTCGTCCGGAGGTGAAAAAGCTTCTTGTCGAACGAGGATGGATCGCACCAACGTTGCAGCAAATTTTTCGAAGCAACTATGGACGCGTGGAAAAGCCGGACGATTACCTGACTGGCGTCGCACATCCTTCCGTATTTGATGCGACACTGATTGATCCACTGAAGATGGTCTCAGCAACACACGACATGACTGTCCAAACAATTCCGCCACTGGTGAGAATTCGTGTTGAAAAGCAGGATCAAGCCGTGGTCGGAACTGACTACTTCGAAACGGGGGCGTATCACGAAAACCTGTTCGATACACCTTGTGCAATTGCCCGCATCGGGCGGTCGACGCAATACCGGCGACGGATGACGGTCTCTGCTCAGGACAGCGTCGATTTGAACAAAAAGCCATTGAGGTATGCCTGGGTCGTGCTGAGGGGCGATGAATCGTTGATCAAAATTGAACCGTTAGACAAATCAGCCAGTCGGGCAGAATTGACAGTGGCCTGGCATGCTCGGCGAAAGATTCACCCTGAAAGCGAGTTGGAATCTAACCGTGTAGATATCGGCGTGTTCGCACATAATGGCTCGGAATGGTCAGCTCCTGCATTCGTCACATGGTACTTCCTTGATAACGAAGATCGCGAATATGATGAGCAACAGAGAATTCGATCAATCACCTATCATGGAGGAACTGACGTCGGGAATTACGCTGATCCGCTTATTCAGACACCAAAGACCTGGAAAGATACCTATCGCTATACGGACGACGGTCGCCTGATCGGCTGGACACGGACACGAGGCATCTTACCAAGTCAGGAAACAGAGCAGTTTACTCCTGATGGGGGACTGGTTATCGAGCAGGATGACAAGGGCCGACCCCTCGCTGCGAAATCGGTCGTATATATTGCCCGACCCGGCAGTCGTGGGACACCAATCCTGGTTCAATTGCCAGGTGACGAAATTTGGCATTACACATACGCAAGTCCGGACGACTTGATCGGGAAAATTCAATCGCGAGGAAAATAAGGCGCATGACGATGGTGCCGAATTCCGTTTTCCTCCGGCTCTCAAGCGGCGTCTTGTGTTAATGTCGCCATTGACAAGTTTTTTAATGATGTCATTGCAGCTGGCCATGTTCGATAAAAGCTTTATTTGACGATCACTGTTAGAGGTCCTTGACTGACATCAATCCGCAGTTACAATCAGCATACGTATGACGATTCTCCGCTTCGTTTTGGTCTCTTAACCGACGTGCCCACGTCTTGACCACAGCGGTTTGAACCGACATCGCACTGGTTTGCATTCGTCACCGGTACTCGTGCCAGGTGGGGGTTGTGGTCAGTTTAGCTTGATGTTGGCCTTTTAAATTCCCGCTTTCAGCGTCACCCGATTGTCATCTTGTCGGGGATTTTCAATCAAGACTGGTGTTCGTTTTCGACTTTCGCCTGGTTCGTTAAGTTGTCGGCGAGTTGCCGCGTATCAGTTGGCAGATCAGAGAGAAGGAATTGCGGATGACAATGCTCGCGGGTGGTTCGTCCGATGAGTTCAAAGAGCTGGTTCGCTCGCGAACGGACATCGTGCGACTGATCAGCGAGACCGTATCTCTGCACCCCCACGGCCGTGTTTTTAAGGGACTTTGCCCGTTTCACGACGATCACAAACCGTCATTTGACGTTAATCCCGAGCGGCAAACCTATAAATGCTGGTCGTGCCAGGAGGGTGGCGATTGCTTCTCGTTCGTGATGAAGCAGGATGGACTGAATTTTCGTGAAACGCTGGAGATGCTGGCCTCGCGTGCGGGGCTTGAGATGCCTGCGACGCTGCGTCGAGGGCCGGGTGACTCGCCCGAAAAGCCGCATCTTTACGATGTCCTTGGGTGGGCAGAAAACGAATTTCATCAGTGTCTGCTCTCGACCGCGATTGCTGAGCGTGCAAGAAACTACCTGCAAAGTCGTGGTTTCAGTAACGCGATGATCTCGAAATTCAAGCTTGGTTTTCATCCGGAAAGCTGGGACTGGCTGTTGCAGCGGGCCAAGGGACGATTCGACGTCGAATTACTCGTTAAGGCTTCGCTGGCGAAGGAACGTGAGGGTCGCTCCGGATATTACGATCAGTTCGTTGATCGGGTGATGTTTCCAATACACGACGAACGTGGCAGGACTGTTGCGTTTGGAGGACGGATACTTCCTGACTCGACCTGCAAGCCCGACGCGAAATATCTCAATAGTTCGGAGACGCCCGTCTTTTCCAAAAGTCGGACTTGTTACGCCCTGGATATCGCACGGGACGCAATAAAGAAGACTGGAACTGTTCTTGTGATGGAGGGGTATGCGGATTGCGTAAAGGCACATCAGGGGGGAATCTTGAATGCTGTCGCGACATTGGGAACAGCGCTGACAGAATCACACGTTACGGTTTTGAAGCGTCTGGCTCAAAAAGTGGTGCTGGTATTTGACGGCGATCAGGCAGGAATCAATGCTGCCGAAAAAGCGATTCCTCGATTTCTTGCCCAGGAAGTTGACCTGCGGATATTGACCGTTCCCGATGGACTGGACCCAGATGAATTTATCGATCAACGCGGGGGCGACGCGTTGTTGGAACTGGCTGATGCTGCACCGGAAGCGTTTGAATATCAATTGCGCCTGATGTTAAGTCGATTCGGAACGACAACAGTTGATGCTCGTCAGCGGGTATTAGATGGCATGCTGAATTTGCTGACTTTGTCGCCGGGAATTATTGGAACGATCAAAGAAGATTTTATGTTGGGCAAGTTGCCGCAGCGTCTCGGTTTGACCGAACTGGAAGTCCGACGTCGGCTTAAGCAACTGCGGGGGCAACAGTCGAGTCAACCTTCGCGGGCTTCAGAACGGAAAATCAGCGCAAACGGACCATCCGACGACGACGAGCATCGGCAACGCAAGCAAGTCGTTGATTCGCTTCAGCGAACTGCGAATGGAGACGATCTGCTGGAGTGCGAATTACTTCAAATACTTTTCACACATCCGCACCTGACTGACCACGTTCGAAGAGAGATTGGTACGAATGACCTTCGCCAAGAGTCCCTGCAAGAAATCATGTCCCTTTGGTTCGATTTACTGGAAGAAGGGGTTGAGCCGACATTCGAGCGTTTACTTTCACGAACGGAATGTTTGCAGTGGAAACGACTGTTGGTCTGGATTGAAGAGCAGGCTCGTCATCGAAACGTCACAAAATCTGTGACCGATGCTCGCACGATGGGCACGGAAACTGCGGAGGAAGCGTTGCGACGCGTCATCGACCGGATTCGGTGGCGACGGAATATCGACGCGAACCAGGCCTCCAAAAGCCTGCTGATCGAACGTCCGTCAGAGACGGCAAAGCTTACAGCGGAAACTCGCCACTTATTGGAACAAGCGGCCCGTTTCCATCGAGAACGTACTGCAAAATAAAGATGTCGAAGGGAAGCTGATTTGAAAAGTTGGCAAGTCACTTCCCGCTAAAAGTAGAATTTACACGAATTTCAGTATCCTTTCGAGGAGTTGCCTGTGTACAGACTTGATTCGAGTTTGAACGAATTGATCGAAACCGGTCGGCAGCAAGGTTTCTTGACGTTCTCTCAGGTCAATGCGTACCTGCCAGACGAAGCTGTCAATCCGGAAAAGCTCGACAACCTGTTGATGTCGCTCGACGAACTCGGCATGCAGATCGTCGCTGACGAAAAATTGCCGATGACGCCCGAGATCTTCATGAAGCGTCGGGCGGGCAAGGCAAAAGCCGTCAAGAGCGAAAAAGCCGAAGATAAATCACGGAAGATCGACGATCCGGTCCGGATGTACCTGACTCAAATGGGCGAGATCCCATTGCTTACACGCGAGCAGGAAATTTCGCTCGCGAAGAAGATTGAGATCACGCGGAAGCGGTTTCGTCGTCACTTGCTCGAGAGCGATTATGCTCTGAAGCAGTCGATCGACATTCTGAAAAAGGTCAACTGTGGCGAACTGCCGTTTGACCGAACGATTAAGGTATCGGTGACAGAGGGGCTGGAAAAGAACCAGATTCTCGGTCGGATGCCGCATAACCTGAGAACACTCGAAATTCTCCGCGAAAAGAGCGTTGAAGATTTCGAACAAATGATTTCCGGTAGTATGTCGGCCGCTGAAGTCAAAGCCACGCAGAGTCGGCTGGAAAGCCGCCGCCGCAAGATGGTGACGTTGCTCGAGGAGTTGAGCCTTCGGACCCAGCGACTGCAACCCACGATGCGTCGGCTGGAACAGATTTCGAACCGGATGGACTTGCTTCAGCGCCAGATTGATGGAATGAAGAATCTGAAATCCGCGCGGGATGAACGGGCAAATCTGCAAAAAGAGCTGCTCGACCTGATGCAGATGACATTGGAAACTCCGCAAACCCTTCGTCAACGTCTTGACGATGTTCGCGAACGATTCGGTGCTTATGAACAGTCGATGCGGGAACTATCAGGGGGGAATCTTCGACTGGTGGTTTCTATTGCCAAGAAGTACCGCAATCGCGGACTCAGTTTCCTCGATCTGATTCAGGAAGGTAACACGGGTTTGATGCGGGCGGTCGACAAGTACGAATACCGTCGCGGTTATAAGTTTTCGACCTATGCCACGTGGTGGATTCGTCAGGCAATTACAAGAGCCATTGCGGATCAGGCTCGTACGATCCGAATTCCGGTTCACATGATCGAGACGATGTCCAAACTCAGGAAAGTCAGTAAGCGGCTTTTGCAGGAAAAAGGACGCGAGCCAACTATCGAAGAGACCGCCGAAGCGGCTGGCGTCAGCCTGGAAGAGACTCGACGTGTCCTCAAGATCTCGCGACATCCGATCAGTCTTGATCGACCTGTGGGCGAAAGTGAAGACAGCTACTTCGGTGATTTCATCGAAGACGATAATACTGAAAGTCCTGTCAATTCAGCGACGCAAGAGATGCTGAAAGACAAGATCGACGTTGTCTTGAAGACGCTGACGTACCGCGAACGTGAAATCATCAAGCTCAGATATGGTCTGGGTGATGGATACACTTACACGCTGGAAGAAGTTGGACGTATCTTCAAGGTCACCCGTGAACGTGTTCGACAGATCGAAGCGAAGGCCGTACGAAAGCTGCAACATCCGGTTCGCAGCAAGCAACTGAAGGGGTTCCTGGACACTCTGGCTGCCGCGACCGTTTCGGCGAACTAAGTCTGCGTGTCTCGAATCACGTGAAGTATGACACAGGTGTGTCCGATTTCGCAACGAATTAAGTGATGCGCTCAAGATAGAGAACCGCCGGATTCATATGAATCCGGCGGTTTTTGCAATGAAAGATCAACCGATCCTTACAGCGTTCCGCCGTATCGGGCGTCTGATCCAAGGATTTCTTCGATCCGCAGCAACTGGTTGTATTTGCAGATCCGGTCCGTTCGGCTGGCTGATCCAGTCTTGATCTGTCCGGTATTCAAGGCGACCGCAAGGTCTGCGATCGTCGTATCTTCCGTTTCGCCGGAACGATGACTCATCACGGCTGTATATCCGTGTCGGTAAGCCGTTTGAACTGCGTCGATCGTTTCGCTTAAGGTTCCGATCTGGTTCACTTTGACGAGAATGCTGTTCGCGATTCCTTTGGAAATCCCTTCTCGCAGACGGCGAGTATTTGTTACGAACAGATCGTCGCCAACCAGCTGGACCTTGCTGCCGATTGCATCGGTCAGCAACTTCCATCCATCCCAGTCGTCTTCTGCACAACCATCTTCGATCGAGCAGATGGGGTACTTTTCAGACCAGGTCTTCCAGATCCCGACCAGTTCATCGACCTTTATCTTCTTGCCGTCCATCTCGTACAGGCCGGTTTTTGAGTCGTAGAACTCGGTCGAGGCACAGTCGAGTGCCAATTTGATCTGTTCACCGGGCTTATAACCAGCAGCTTCAATCGCGGTCAGGATGACGTGAATGGCGGCTTCGTTACTTTCGAGGTTCGGAGCAAATCCCCCTTCGTCACCGACTGCGGTACTCATTCCCTTGTCGTTGAGCACCTTTTTCAATTGATGGAATGTTTCCACGCCGGCTCGCAGTCCTTCGCGGAACGTGTCGAAACCAACCGGAACGATCATGAACTCTTGTAGATCAATCGCGTTGTTGGCGTGAGCACCACCGTTGATGATGTTCATCAGCGGCACGGGCAAGGTATTCGCCCCAACGCCACCCAAATAACGAAATAGTGGCAGGAAACTGACTCGGGCTGCAGCGTGAGCGCAAGCGAGAGAACATGCCAGAATCGAGTTGGCGCCGAGCCGTGACTTGTTCGGCGTTCCATCGGCGTCGATCAAGGCTTTGTCGATTAATGCCTGATCTGTCACGTTCAGGTCGATAATTGCGTCGGCAAGGGTTTCGTTCGCGTTTTCAACAGCTTGTCGCACCCCTTTGCCGAGATAGCGTTTTTTGTCGCTTGTATCGCGCAGTTCACATGCTTCATGGGCACCCGTGCTGGCACCGCTGGGGACTGCGGCACGGCCTACCGTACCATCTTCAAGTTCTACTTCGACCTCAACGGTCGGATTGCCGCGACTGTCCAGGATTTCTCTGGCATGCACGGCGGAGATCGCCACACTCATCTTCCAATTTCCTTAAAACAACGGGATGGATTCTATTTCTGGCCAACCTGACCTCTCTCACGCAAGGTTGTCGAACATCAAGCGACTCCTGCGCGAACCACCTCACGAACCGAATTGAGTTGTACCAAATCGCTGTTCCAGCATCCATCAGACACGGTTCATTCGAAAACGGGAATCTTCGGCTCAAAGATGAGACTTTGCCGAACGAATTGGAAACTCCGGCAAAAATCGA
Organism: uncultured Schlesneria sp.; assembly: GCA_903858935.1. Classification (GTDB taxonomy): domain Bacteria; phylum Planctomycetota; class Planctomycetia; order Planctomycetales; family Planctomycetaceae; genus Schlesneria. The sequence goes on from CAIOKO010000005.1 coordinate 22,244, forward strand.
CTGGTAAACGGGATAAATTGGGCTTATATCTAGAATCAGTCAGTTCCTGTATCAAGCTTTGCCTAAATTGCCGATCTTGAAGAGGTCAAACATTGGGATCAGAACCGGTGTTTGCGACGACGTTCGGTTCGAAACGGATTTGATGCTTGTAGAATCATTCAAATAAAAAAAATGACTTGAGCGGACTTCCGTTTGACTCGCCGGCATAGAATGACGTTGCAGGTTATCAAATTCGGGGTGGGCGTTCCCCTTCCGATTGCGGATAGACGGTCTTGAAAAAAATCGTTGTCAGAAAATAAAGAGCCATGGAACAAAAGAAATTCCTCACTGCCGAAGAAGTATTCCAGTTGTTCGGAGTCAATGAAGAGGCATTGGCCAGACTCGTTGATTCGGGGTCCGTGAAAGCGCTCGCGAACTTGGGTTCGTTTAAGTATCGCAGCGAAGATTTCGTCGCTCTCGTTGCTGACGGAAAGTTGAAACCGCGAGCGGCCGGGGAATTGTTTCAGCCGGATTCAGCCGGAAGCATTCCTTTTCTGGTTCTTGATGACGATGGTCAACTACCAAAAATGGATGACGATCTATCATTTCTGGAATTGGACGAAGCGGCGTTAAACGAGCAGGCGAATCCTTCTTCTGTCGGGGGTGAAGTGCCGGTTTTCACCCACGAAGATGTCGAGAAGAAAAGCGACAGCGATGTTCGTTTGATGACGACACCTCAAGAGAGCGACAGCGACGTTCAACTCGTCTCTGTTCCACCGTCGGTGAGTGGCGGCCTCGCCGGAGTACCAAACGGCAAAAACACTGCGAGCGACAGTGATAGCGATGTTCGCCTCGCTTCGTCATCGTTGTCACATACCGAAAGTGACAGCGATGTTCAGCTCGTCTCCGTCCCGTCCCCGATTGTCGGTAGTCCGAACGCCGGAAATCGTGCAACTGACAGTGATAGCGACGTTCGACTCGCTTCGTCGACGTCGAAGGCTTCGGATAGCGACAGCGATGTCCAATTGTCATCATCGGTATCAAGCGGTGAACACCCGATCGAAGTGTCGGGCGCTCGACTGGATGCCAGCGACAGTGATGTTGTCCTTGTCGGGACAGATTCACCGCGGGTTTCTGCAAGAGGGTCGTCGAAGCCCAACAACGTTTCGAACGACCAGCCGACAGAGAATGAAATTGACGCGATTGATGCCGATAGTGGCATCAGTCTGGTCGATGCCGATAGCGGTATCAGCCTTGTCGACGCGGATAGCGGGATCAGCCTTGTTGATGCCGATAGTGGCATCAGCCTGGTCGATGCGGACAGTGGTATCAGTCTTGTTGACGCCGATAGCGGTATCAGCCTCGTCGACGCGGACAGTGGGATCAGCCTGGTCGATGCTGACAGCGGAATTGGTCTGGAACGCGCCTCCGACAACCACATCACCGTTGAACACAACGTCTACGACCCCAGTCCGACACTCAGCGAAACAGAGAGTCCGGATTTCGACTTCGCAAATATAGGGGCTGACGATTCGGACGATAGCGGAACTGTTACGCTGGACATTTCAGATGACTCGCCGAACGATTCAGGCTTCGATGTCAGTCTTGAGGAACCGCAGAATACAATCGAACTCAAACTCAGCGATGCCGATTTGCCGGTATCCGCCAAGACGGATGTTTCAAAAGGGGCGTCGTTAAAAACGTCACGGGGACCGTCGCTCAGCGAAACGTTCAAAATGGACGAACCGCCTGAGGTCGAAGACCTGGACATCGCAGACGATCTCGATACTGCGGTAACGAATGACCTGAGTGGCGAATTCGCCGCTGCGGATGAAGATGAATTTGAAGACGCCGATGAAGAAGTTTTTGAAGCATCTGACGATGTCTTCAGTGCTGCCGAAATGTCGGCGTCGGAAATTGAAGAGGTGGCCGAGAGCGAAGATGAGCTTCCGGCGCCTAAGGTTCGTGCCCGTCCGAAAGAACCCGCCTGGGGACTGATGGCCGTCGTACCGATTGCCAGTGCAGCCCTCTTCATGGCTGTGACAGCCACGGTTCTCTGGGGAGGGATCGCCACAATGTGGACAGGTGGCGAAGCACCAACTCCGGCCGGAATGCTGATCTCGACACTGGCTGGGCTGAGCCCCTTCTAAGTCGCACTTACGAGCCATAAGAAAAAAATGCCGTCAGGGAACATGAACATCACAAACTTGTTCCCCGACGGCTTTTGAATTTCGTGAATCGAATCTCTTGTCGTTTGAGGTTATTTCTTTTCTTCCGGCTTTGGCTCTTCCGCTTTCTTTTCTTCAACAGGTTTCGCCGGCTCAACACCGCGATTGATTTGAAGTTCGGGAATTGCCCCCTTCAAACCTGCGACCCCTGCGTCTGTCACCTGGGTTTGCCAGAGATACAGCTTTTTCAGCTTTTTCAGTGGTTCAAGGTGTTTCAGGCCGGCATCGGTCACCGCGGTTCCATAAAGATTCAGGTACTCGAGGTTTTCGAGCCCTTTAAGTTGTTCCAGACCCTCATCGGTGATCTTGGTCTTTTCCAGATGCAACCTGACCAGCCCTTTCAGATCTTTCAGGTTAACAAGTCCGGCATTAGTGATTTCACGACCTCGAAGATTAAGTTGTGCCACCTTCGGCAGGTTCTTTAGCGGTACGAGTTGTTCATCGGTGATCTTGCCGTCCGCCAGATGAAAGGCGACATCAAGTCGCGGATCATTCTGCGCCAGCTCCATGACCTGACCACCCGACTTTCGGATTTCAGCAACCGCTCCCTTTTCCGCCTCCGTTGGAACCGGTTTATCGTCTGCTGTCACAACGCCGGACACAAATGCAAAAGATCCTAAAACCGCCCAGAAACTCAACCGTCGAATCATCGTGGCAAACTCCTTGTTGATGAATTGAGAAGCGTCAATGAGCGCCGGTCTTTCTAAATCCAGGCAAGGCAAGCGCTCATCGGCATTGTAACAAATGCTGCAGGGATCGGTCGACGGTCCGACCATCAGCAGAGGCGACTCATCCGCTGGCTATCGTGGAATCTGTTTGTCGGACGCCAAATTCCAGACGCGAGACTTTCTGACTGGAATCCCAATCAAAAGTGCTTTCCGTTTTGGCAGATTTCTCTTCGTTTACGATCCATTTCTAACGGTGTTATCCGACGTCAAAATCCTTTTGGCTGAAACGTTATCTTCGAAATCGTTTCAGCAACTTTGGGTGTTTTTCACCAACATCAGGGATTTTCAGGGCTGTTTCGAAATTCGCGTACAAAAATGACCAACGATGGCAGCGGTTGGCAGGCAGATGGCAGCGGTGCCACCGTGAATTCTCAAAGCAAGCGCAGTCGTGGTCGAATCTTCAAGGCCCGTTGAAACATCGAAATCGTGATCACGATAAAACACCCATACTTCGAAGACTCGACCGCAGCGTCATCAAGGAATGCATGAAACCGCCCACGGATCGCCCGCCGCCTCATATTGGACACAACAAAAACGAGACCGGCTCCAGTATTAAAGGTGCCTGTCCCGCGGTTGTTCTCCAACGGACGACGGGGTGATCCGTATTGAATTGATTCCAGGTTGTTAAAGATCAATCTCGTTGTAGTACATCACAAAACAAGAAACGGCACCCAAAAATGTCCGCTCTCATTCTGATCCTTGATCGGGATAGCCAGGGAAAATCACTTCCTGGCGGAAAACCGAGTGTTTCAACATCTGGATCAGGATGAGTTTATTCTCGCCGTAAGTTTTTTGTTGAACCCTGATTCGACGAGAAGCGAGAATAAAGGCCATCACGGACTGTCATTCCCTGACACCAGTGACTTCCACAAGAGGACGATAACATAACGCAAAATAATAGCAGCGCCAGTTCGCGTGTAGTTTCTTAACGTTTGGAAGGTGCTTCGACCAGACCGTTTCCGGTGATCGCCGTTCGTAAGCCGCAACGAGGTATCCTGACCGCGCCTGGGCCGGTTGATGTACCAGAATTCGAATCAAAGGAGTTTGGTTGATATTTCGCCGCAACGCGGCGCAGAACGTGCATTCTCTCGAAAAGTCGTTCAACGACACGAACGGTTTTTATACAAGCGGTGAAATCGGCACGATTAACCTGCCGATCGGGTTTTCCGAATTTTCGGCAGGAAGATGCTTCACTTCGTAAGCGGTTTCAGGATGTTGCCAAGCACATCCGGTTTGCCGTCAATTCGAATCAACTCGAGATAACGCAACCCGCTTGCATACGGGATCGCGATCGTACGGAATTCATCCCCTTCTTCGATCAGGAATTCCACCTTTTTGCGCGAGATACTGTCCGCCAGTGCGTCGCGGAGTCGGTTTGAAGAGAATTTCTTTCCGTTCACTCCGATCACTTTCATCGTCGGGGCCATTCCACTTTGATCCGCCGGCATTCCCGGTACAACGGCTGTGATCTGACCATTGACGATGGTCAGCCCCAATGAATCAGCTGCCGTGACGTCGGGATCGGGACCCCACGCAGGGGGATTCGGTGACAGGACGGGTGGCTTATCGGTGTAGTGCAAACGATAGCCCAGCCGCTCGACGACATCGAGCGGCAGTGTTTCCTGCACGGCCATGACCCGTCTCTGTATTAAGGTATCCCAGTCGTAATCAGCGGTCGCTTTGAGGTCACGGATAACCTCCTGATAATCATGGCCGGCGACAATGTCACGCCCCTTCACCTTCGCGAAAAATCGCTTGCAGAAATCGTCCAGCGATTTCGCTCCGTCCGTCCGTTCCCGAATGATCGTGTCACACTCGTACCACAGCAACATCCCTTCCGGGTAATAATCTTGCATCCGACGTAACTGGTTCCAGGACCGCCCGGGATTTCGCGAAATATGGCTTGCCAGGGCTGTGTCTTCCAGCGGTCTCCATTGCCGACCCGTGGTGGCCGACAGGTTCCGAATGCTGCGCATCAACGTTGTCCGGTATTCTTCGGGTGAAACGATTCCAGAACGGACCATCAGCACTTCGCCAAGGTAGGTATCCAGTCCTTCGTAAACCCACAACAACCTGGTCTTCATCGGCGTATGGTAATCAGGAGTAATCATGTCGGCCGGTCGGCGATATTTTCCGCACCACGAATGGGCATATTCATGCGGGAGCAACATCGCCACCCAGCCTTTGCGGTACTGATCGTCGACCAGGCTTCGTTCACTCACCCCGTTCATGCTTGACGTCAGGTGTTCAACGCCAAATCGGCCGCCATCATCGGTACACACAACCAGGAAGTGATATTCGGGATAATGGACGACTCCGAATAACGCTTCCGCCTCACGAACCAGTTTCGAGTACATCTCGATCACCTTGGCATCCAGATTCAAGGCTTCCGCAGATTCCGATGTGAGGTGCAGATAGACCGGAACCTTTCCTTCAGCAGACAGCTTAATGGTCCGAAGATTTCGGCCCGTGATCAGCGGGGAATCGATGAGTGTGCTGAGCGACACTTGTTGGAAGGGAATCCAGCCGTCAACCGCCGAATCCCCCTTAAGAGCCGTGGCGAATTTCCAATCGGTCGGAAGCCGAAGCCGAACTTTGACTGGCAGATCGTCGACAGAAACCCCCTCGGGATACAGGACACAGGTATTCCAGTTGATTGTCCCGATGGAGGCATTTCCATACGTATAAATCCCCGCCGCGTCACTGCCGCTGGCTTCGCAAATCGTATCGAGTTTCACGCGAATCGATTTCACTCCGTCGGGAACCTTTAGAGTGAAACAGTGCATTTCAATTTCATCCCGTTTCCAGGGGATCGAGGTTCCATCGGATGTTTCGATGCGGAGTCCGCCGACATCTTCCACTCGGCCCTTCGGTGCGTGAGAACCTGGAATCCATTTTGGATACCACAAACGCAGTGGTCCCGGCTGACAAGGTATGTCGAGCGTCGTATGGACCAGTCGCCGAGGAAGTTCGCGTGCATCCACCTGAATCGTGATCGGAGGGATATCGGCACCAAATGCCTGGCTCCGAACGAGCATTCCGGTCATCAACACCGACATCAGGTAGACCAACGACGAAAACGCTGAAAAACGCGAACTATACATCACGGCAACTCCAGGTGAACGTTTTTGCGATTTCGAAAATAATGCAAGGGCGAGCATCCCAATGAGAATCTGACCTCTCTTTCCCTCCAGCGTCAAGCGGGGGGGCCGCAATTTTGCGGGCAAACGAACCCGTAGTTCACGATCTCTCGACCCCGGACCAGTGATCGATAGTTGTCATTGCGTTATCTGGCGACCGTCGACTCTGTCAGCAACACGATCGCGAGATGACAGGCCAGACAGACTGCGAGAATCGCAAAACTCATGAAAAAAACAATGACGCTATTCGCCCCAGGACGAAAACAGAAGATTATGACGAATGACAAACAGGCGACAGCGATTGACGTACCGATTCCCAGCGCGAGTCCCCCCCAGCGAGCACGGAACGCTGCAACCATGGCAATGTGTGGCATCAGAACGAAATGCACGGCGAACATCAGCATTGCTCCTGGGTATTCCCAAAATGCATGCGCACAATCGAGACCCTCGGGTGTCAGGAGCAATACCAAAACCATTGCGGCAGGACCGGGTAGCCAGGCCAGAAACACGCCCAGTAACTTGCTATATAGAATCGCAGGCGTCGAATGCGGCAGCATAAGTAAGCTCCCCAGGGTGTGCCCGCGAATCTCTTCGCCTAGACAGCGTGACATCATTTGTCCTGCATCAAGCGTTACGGCAAACATCATCAGTGACACAAATGTCCCCGTCGCAGTCCCCCAGTGAGGCGGCCCCCAATTCCACCCGCCCCCCAGGTGATGTGTGACGTCACACACGACGAAGTAAGACGACACGATCATTGTCACGCGAAGCACGAGGCCCACTGTGCCCCCTCCGATGAAGTGAAAATCCTTCCACACGAACGGATTGAACCTTGGTCTCCCAGGCGAACCAAACGGTGTTCGACCGCGATTTTGCTGGAGCAGGCCGCGAGACGTGGATTCGGTCGACGGGACTTGAGCGGTCAATCCAAACAAAATCACGGACAGTAAATAGCCGAACACTCCGATCACCGTATTGCTGATCACCTGGCGGCTGAACATCGTTTGCTGAAAGTTTGAGGCCAGAATCGAATTCACTTGATAGAAAATGCACGATTCGTCCACCCAGGCCACAAATTCAGAAATCTGCGCGGTGCGTCCGTTCGGCATCAGGACGAGTCGAATCATGAATGGTGGGAGAATCAAATAAATTGCCACGAAGACCGCCGTCCATAAAACGGCCGTTCGGTTGCGAGAATTCAGCGTCGAACAACACAAACCGACCCCCGACAGCATGAACACGTATGCAAACATCGCCGCGTAGACGGCATGGACCTGAATTGGGTTAACGCCACCCATCGTGACCGCCAGCAACGTGAACGGATATTGCACAGCGATCAACAACAAAACCTGAGTCAATCGACCAATCGATTTTCCCAAAAGAATGCCATTGGGACTGATCCCTGCCATCAGCATCAGCCCTAACGTGTCTTCTTCTTTTTCTTCGGAGATGGCGGTGGAAAAGAAGCCAACACCCGTCAACGTGATGAAAACGAGATTGAGATTCACAATATAAAACAGAAAGCGAAGGCCCGGCGCACCGAAGCCAGTACCGGTAAAAATGGCAAATAAGAGTGCGATATAGATCCCGATTACCAACCCGAGGCGAATGAGATGCTGTTCCCATGCTCGCGCATCAACTCGCCACGATCGCTCTAAAAGTGCCAAGATTCCAGGAAACATCGCCAGACCTCGCGCATCGACTGACAAGCCCGTTACGTAAACGTAATGTCCCGAACCACCGTAAAGAAAAAAGGTCTAAAACAACTTCAGATTGAAGTTCCGGATCGAGTGATCACGGACGAAGAAAGCACATTCGGGAGCACTCGGACAAAGATCGCGACAACCTGCTTGATTGCACGTTAGCCCGACGCGTAAGCGAGGGACGAACCACAACCGGCTCGGAATTCAATTTCAATCACGACGACACTTTCCGGCGCAATCGCCAACCGTGTCGTTCTGGGGCAAAGTTGCCTCGATTGCGCGTCGGGCTAACGAATAATCTGTGTTACGGAAATGCTTTAGGAATCGTTCCTGTTAACGCGGCATCGAGTTCCTTATGAAAATCGGGATCGTCAATCTGCTTCTTCGCGAGCGACGCAATGTCGGATGCTTCTTGTTTTCGGTCGCTAACGGCCAGAATCGCGATGAGTGTTGCACTTCCGTTTCGGAACGACTTCTTCGCGAAATCGGCAAGATTGGGCCCGAACTTCTTATCTTCAACCATCTGCATGTTAAGCTCATACAGCTGTCTCATCTGCAGGTAATCCCGTTTCACATCGGTGTACTTGAGATACAAGTCGTAGTCCTTCGATTTGACGAGCGCCGGTTTGACGTAAAAAATCGCCATCTTCGCGGCCTTCGGATTCAGGGTGTCGAGTGCCCTGAATGCTTCACTCGTTCGAGAATCTTCACCGAGAGTACGATTGATCGCAGCCAGATCGGCAAAGGCGCTCATCAGGTCCTCACCCTTCATCGCTCGTTCCTGGAGTCCGTCCCGTATGGACTGAAGCTTGGCCAGAGCCGGTGGATAAGCTCGTCCAAGACTTTCCCAGTTTGACAGTGCAAAGGAGAGGCGAACTCCGGTCATCGCTTGATTCAATGACAACGCATTCTCATGGAACCAAACTTGTTTTGCCAACGCGATTTCGTATCGCTTCGCCTTCGCATCGGCCTGGGCTTCGTTCAATATTGTTTGCGGATCAGGATTTTCCGGTGGTGTCCAGTCTTTTCCACTCACCGTGTCTGCTGCAGCGACCATGGAAATTCCCGCCGTCCCGGCATCGATCAACATCAACAACGCGACGCCCCCCATACCAGCCGCAGCCACCATGAGAAGTCCTGCAACCTTTTGAAACCGAGCTTTGACCATCGTGTATCCTTCTGCGAACAAACCCAAAGCAGTCTGAGCGTTGATGCTCATGGAAATTCTGTGTCGTTTCAGGTGCTTTCATCTTGCGGCTTCATAAGTGCATCCGCAAGCAACACTGAAGTTTCATTACGATCCAACGCAGGCCCGTCCCGGCCGGATCACTCATGTTCCCATTTCAATAACCAGGGGTCGTCCGTTTGCTTCTGGAATTGACGAAGTTTTTCTTGTAACGACTTCAGAGTGGCAGTGTACTCGACAGATGCGGCCAGATTGGTCCGCTCGGCGGGGTCCGCTTCAAGATCATAAAGCTCAAACTCTGGCCGCTGCAAAAGTGTTTTGATGCTGCGAACTCCGTACAACTCTTCCGGGGCTTTTCGTTTGAGCGTCTCTTGCCAGACCGCAGACTGGTACAGGTCCTGAGCAAACGGGAAGGGGAGTGGATGAGCAATATTCCAGATCAGCTTGTATCTCCCACTGCGAACAGCCCGCATCGGATAATACATCGTCACTTCGTGGAAGGTATGCGAGAAAAAAACATCCCTGGGATTTTCAGGATGCTGTTCGGCAAGATCTTTCAGGAACGAGCGACCGTGAAATGGATAGGCCGTTTTCGCTTTCGTTGCCTTGGCTGATTCGTGTCCCTGATTTTCCAAGGCCTGTACCGTGACGCCTGTCGGAACGGGGATTTGACACATATCCAGAATTGTTGGAACCAGATCGGCCCACGTAATCAGTGCATCGCAGGTGCCATGGCGGGAGACATCCGGGTTGCGGACGATCAATGGCAAATGGATACCAGGTTCGTACAGCGTCGTCTTCGCGCCGGGAATCGGCGGGCCGTTATCACTCAGCAACAAAATCACCGTATCGTCCCAATGGTTCGTTTCGTGCAACGATTGAATCAAAGCACCGATCCCCGCGTCGAAACGTGAGATTGACTGGTAATATTCCGCCAGATCTCGTCTGACTTCCGGTCGATCAGGAAGCCATTCCGGAACGCGAATTTTGGCTGGATCATATTTTTCGGCAGTCACCCCGGCAAAGAAGTCAGGCTGCTCATTATGGTTTGCATAATCAACTGGCCCTGGTCCACGATGAGGATCGGTCGGGCAGAAATACAAAAAGAAAGGACGAGAATCCTTTTCCTCAATCCATTCCTTGGCGTTTTTGGCCATCTGAATCGGGTTTCGAGCCCCCTGAATTCCAATGTCTCGAGCAAACTCGAATTTGGCAACGTATTCAGGAGCGACATGCAGCTTCCCGATCCGGCAAGTGCGATACCCGGCAGAGGTCATCAAAAGAGGCAGCGAACGGACCGATTCGTAACCGGCAAAATGATGGACATTATGAGCCAATCCCAATTGGCCGTTGGCATGATTGTGCAAACCGCTGAGGATGACCGATCGGCTTGGACTGCAACTCGCCGTCGTGCAATAGGCCCTGGTACACCGAATCCCCTCGGCGGCAAGTCGATCAATGTTGGGTGTCTTCACAACCGGGTCGCCATAGCAACCAAGCTGCAGTCCCAAGTCATCGGCGACGATCATGACGACATTCTTCTTGTCCGCCCCCTCCATCGTCCGAGCCAAGAATCCGCAACACAAAAACACAAGTAACGTCGCCGTGTATCGTGACATCATCGTGGCCTCACAAAGTTGTAAAAGGGTTCAATCCCAACAATACGAGGAGTTGCCTCGCGATTCAATAAACGGGAAGCGGAGTCTCGGGCGAATCCGCCAAGCCACGGTCCACACATTGATCACACAATGTCGTCAGATGCAGAGGCGAAGACGGAAATGTTGGAACACTAATCCTTACTAATTTCCGCTAATCAGAGAATTCGAATGTCAGAAGAATGGGCTATTTGGAACAGAATGCGGCAAAAAGGGTGGCTCGGTTTTACCGTCTCCGGTAAGGCCGTGCTCTTCGGATAAGTTATCAAAAGATGAAGACACGGCCTTGTCGAAAACTCCAGTGAGGGTTTGCCTCAGACCAAAGTAGCCATCACCGCTCCGCGTGATGAGCATTGATCGAGAACCTGCCAAATACCAATCAGCATGGTCTCAAATCAGAAATTCAAACGGAATATCTGTCCCGATGCTGAGGCAACGTTTGAATCGTTTCCGACGCATGCTCATCACGCGGAGCGATGATGGCTACTTTTGCGGAAATCCTGAAACTTGACTCAATGAGTCAAGTTTCAGGCCCGAGGAAGTCCAAGGGCTGACACCTCCCGGCCCACCTGGTTAACGCGCTAACGATAATCCTATTCTGAACCCATCATGCGACGCGCATAATCCGGCTGTGCCGGGCGTGAACCGGGTGTGCCGGGCAACGCGCGAGCGATAACCCAATTCTGAACCCATCGTGCGACGCGCACGAACCGGCTGTGCCGGGCATAATCCGGCTGCGCCGGTCAACGCGCGAGCGATAACCCTATTCTGAACCCATCATGCGACGTGCATAATCCGGCTGTGCCGGGCGTTAAAAAAGGAATAACCGGCAGGGTCCATAGGGTGATCTGGAGAATTTGGAGAAAGTCTTACGGATTTCCTTAAAGATTTGCCTTGCGCCTGCCGCGACCTAGGTTTTCTTCGCCATGCCTCGACTGTACGAGGTAATCGATACAAACCGAAGGAATTCGCGAAATGTACCCTATTGAATTCGACGCGTTGACCGTCATCGCCTGGATGATCGCAATGGCATGGATCGCCATCATTGTTGTCTTTATCCGGGCTTGCCTGCAACAGTCGAACCTTCGGCCATTGGGCAAAAAAGCAGGACTTGATGACTATCCCAAACTGAGCGTGATTGTCGCCGCTCGCAATGAAACGGATTGCATTGAAGCATGTATCCGGTCTCTTTTCCGTCAGGATTACCCGGGTTTAGAGGTTGTGGCGGTCAATGACCGCAGCACCGATGATACTGCGGCGATCCTTGATCGACTGGCAATCGAATTTGCAGATCGTCTGCGAGTCATGCATGTCTCAAGCTTGCCACCCGGCTGGTTTGGCAAGCCGAACGCGTTGACGCTTGGTCAGACGGTCGCTTCAGGAAGTGTAATCTGTTTCACGGATGCTGATTGTGTGTTTGAAGATCCTTCTGCCTTGCGGACGACGGTCACGGAATTAATTCGCCGCGACCTCGATTTCTTCACTCTTGCGGCTCGGTATACGATGACCTCGCTGCGGGAGTGTGTTGCGGTTCCCTGTTGTTCAGAAGCACTGGTCGCCTGGTTACGACCTGAGCGAATCGAAGACCCACGCTGGCCTGATGCGTTCGCCAACGGTGCATTTATCCTTGTCAAACGGGAGCCGTTCGAGCGAATCGGCGGCTGGGGCGCCGTTCGGACTCAAATCAGCGAAGACCTGCAAGTGGCACGTCTGGCAAAACGATCCGGGTTACGTGTCGGCGTCGGAAAAGGAAAAGGTTTCTATCAGACCGAGGCCTATCAAACCGCACGCGACTCGTGGAATGGTTGGAGTCGCATCTTCAAGGGGACACTCAACCCGGTCCAGTTGATGGTCACTGTGGTACGAATGTCGATCCTGTTTGCATTGCCACTGGGCGCTGTGCTGTTCGGGCTGACCGACGCGTTCCGCACCGGAAACTTCCACTGGCTGATGCATGGAGCGGGTCTGGGTTTCTTAATCGCATTCAGCATGAGGTGCACACTGGACATGGTGATGTTCCAGATGGTGGGTGCTCCTGTGCTTGCAGCACCTTTAGCACCCCTGGGACGGATCTTCGTCATGGCGGCCACGACGCGGGCCTTGTTGTCTCATGCAGGACTTGCGAAGACCCAATGGCGTGGAGCGACATTTGTTGCGGGCCAACTGGTTATGCCTCAGCCTGTGAATTCTGAACCCCAAATCCGATAGATTCGGGGAGGACTGGCGTTCGCCCTGCGTTGAGCAGTTTTTTTACCGTCTTTTCGATCTGAGGCAGGAATCCTCGCTCCAGATCGAGCGGATGGAGCACAACGCAGGGGAGAGCTTGTTTGAAGAATCGATACTGAAATTCGCCTAACCGATATCCCGCACGGCAGAGTAACCGGATTGGCGAAACGTCCCAGACCCATGAGGCGAGCGGGAGTTGTTCACCGGTGGACGACGTCACCTTGCCATACCCGACGGTGTAATGGATCCCGAACCGCGCCAGGCGATCAGGCGTCGCGCAGCCAATTTTGTAGGTCGGAGCGATAAATCCGCGAGCAGGTCGGCCTAACCAGCGAGTGAATATCTCTTGCCCCGCCTCAAGCCGGCGGTCAGTCTCAGCCGGGTCAAGCCCGTTCAGTTCATCCTTCCCGTCAGCAATCTTTGAAACAAGTCCACCACCCGTTGGCCGGAAATGTTCGTAACCGTGTAGTTGAATGTTGGCGTATTCATCACGCACGCGATCCAGGAACGGTCGATCCTTGTCCGTCAGGGGAACACCCGCCCAACAGGGGACGACGGCCGCCGACATCACGTTCCCGATCAGCGGCGACATCGATTTTGTGAATGTCGCCACATGTTCCGCATAAATCGGCGCAACGTCATGGAGCATGACACAGAAGGATCGAGAAACGTCGAATCGGGCGGTTGTTTCAGTCATGTTCAGTGAAGTGCCAAGGTGTTGAATTGCAGACGTGATCCACGTCGGTCGAAAACAAAATGGAGGACGAAAGCCCAAAGCGTAAACAAGGGCAACGCCACGAAGGGCCCCAAGCCCCCTCCCCACCGCCCCCGCGGCGGTGGTTAACGGGCCTTTGCCCTACGGGATGTTAAACAGTATTGTCCATCGGTGAATTATGGTTCAGGCTGGTGCAAAGGCCCGATGACCACCGCCACAGGGGCGGTGGGGTTTCGTCGAATTGCCCGCGACACTGCAAACCTCGCCGCAAAATTCCTCAACGACGTTGCCGCAAGTGGTTAGATGCATGAATCGGTTTTGTGTGAGATCCAGGACCGGCGATTTCCAAGCGGGCGGCCAAAAACCTTATGCTTTTCGTTGAGTTTGCCAGATTCGCAGGATGTTTTCGATTTTCCGACTTTGCGGGTATCCGACGCGATGATGTCCGAACCAAAGCACGGCTTCCAGCGGCCGAACTCGACCCGACAAGGCTCAGGCCTGATCGCGACCGGCCAAAACATCAGGCGGAACACTCATCGCAAACCCTGGAAGAAAGTTGACCAAGTTGACAAAGTTGATCAACTTCCGTTTTTTGTAGGCTTTGCGAGGGCTTGAACTTTGTCAACTTGATCAACTTTGTCATTCTTTATTGTGCAAGCGGTCTCTCGACTGCGCACACATTCTCGACCGAAGGTCTCCTGCGATTTTCATCCCTTCGCGTCCTTCCTTACCTTCTGTTCAAAAATCTTCTCTTTCATTCAGCCACGATCCCTTACCCCGAAATTCGGTGTCACAGTTCGTTCGAGTTCGATCGACTTCGACCATTCCCCGTAAATCATAGCCTTTTGGCGATCATTTTCCCGTGTTTTGTGGCGTGTTCGAGTTCGATCGAGTTTGTCACAGTTCGTTCGAGTTCGAATCCCAACATTCCTTTCAGGCGAGCCGGGGAGGATATCCCGCAGATTAATTTTGTTTTTTCTACTTACTACTCTCACATAACTACTCTCTGCCGTTGCGGCCCGCTCCCGGATTCTTCATTCATCCCTTCGCGTCCTTCTTTACCTTCTGTTCAAAAATCTTCTCTTCCGTTCTGCCGCTATCCCGTACCCCGAAATTCGGTGTCACAGTTCGTTCGAGTTCGATCGACTTCGACCATTCCCCGTAAATCATAGCCTTTTGGCGATCATTTTCCCGTGTTTTGTGGCGTGTTCGAGTTCGATCAAGTTTGTCACAGTTCGATCGAGTTCGAATCCCAACATTCCTTCCAAGCGAGCCGGGCAGCGTAAGCCATCGGACTTCTTCGAGTTTGAAACATGAC
>CAIOKO010000006.1 GCA_903858935.1 uncultured Schlesneria sp.
CGAATCGGTATCTCCGTAGAGCTAATGTCGCGAACAAGAGAAATGTCAACACTTTGGGGAAACAACTTCAAAACCACAATACACAATTGAACAAAACCACTCGGAAGCGTGTTTCACACCCCGCCCCTGCAAAACAAACGCAACCGATACCGCGACATGATGTTACATTTGGAATGCATAGCTCTATTCTCTATTTCGCTACCTCATGACCAAGAGAGTTAGGTGCTAATGGTCCATAAAAAATCACAAATGAGGACTCGCGATCCCATTGCCAATGTAAAACAGCGGAAAGCTGGCGGGGCGTTTGCGGCAAGTAATTTCGAATTATGAACCAGAGGCCGCTGCGAAACCAAGAGAACGCCAGGCCGTAAACAGGAACAACTACCCCCGAAACCCAATCAAACCCATCAAAACGGCATTAGGAAACAGCGCGAATTCCAAATCAGCGAAGGCCTTTAAGCAAACACCAGGTAGAAGACGGATGCTTACTTTGGGTGTCTCTCGGAAATTAATCTAAAAGGTCAACCGTGACCAAAAGGCTCACAAAATCGACAACGATCGCCACTCAAACACCGCTCTCCTCAGGTTTCGGCACTCTTTTTTTAAACCACAACAGCAACCAATTCGAACGTTTTTGATACATATCATAACGGAACTGAAATATACACGCATTTACACTTACCACCCACATTGAATCAACACACCCAAGCTTCTGGCTGATCTACCTGCCTGGAGAAATGCTGGAATTGAGGGATTTGACCCGAAAACGATTGCGTCTCGACTTACGATTGATATAATACTGTCGGGCACATCTAAAACGAATCTTTTTAAAACCCCCACTACGCAATGAAGAATTTTTTTAGAACACACAACGAAAACATTTGACTCACTTTAATTCGCACGACAGACCTTTTTAAGAACACTAAGGCGATGTTTGACTGCGTGAAATATGTTGAGTGTGTCGTTTTGAATTTTTTCGATTTGATCATTTGTTTTTAGAGAAAGGGACTAAGAAATGGTCTGGATCCTTTGTTTAACGATCATTGTTCTCTTAATTGTGGTTGCGTTCGAAACGGCTTGCCTCCTTCTTATTGTGAGGAGCGAGTACATGTCTATTTCCGGAGTATTGCGTGAAGGCAACAATCGAGCGGTCGTGAACCATTCGGCAGTCCCTCGACCATTCCAACGCTCTAACGAATTGCTGTACCAATCAGACTCCAATTTTGATTGCGGCGACTGCGTTTAGAGGGCGAAACACCCAAGCTTTCGGACCCCGAATCTCCCGTAGTTGGCGGCGCGACAATTGCGCAAAACGAAGTTGTGAGGAACCGCATAGCAAATACGATTCCTCACAACTTTGTTTTCTTCACATCAGACTGAAATCATTACGAGACGACATCTCGCATGGCTGCCCTCAATGCGAAGAGGGTGCCAGCATTAATCGCTTGAAAATATCAAAGCGCAAAGAGCGACAAGAACGGACAACTCCTGCGAGTGACATGCGATTTAGCAGAAGCATTTCGCCGAAACATCGCACGGATAAACACGCCTTTGGCATCGCGTGTGAAGAGGTCCGCGTTTATCCTTTCAGGATTTCTTTTCCGCTGGCTTGGCCGGGGGCTTTGGTTCGCGCGGCGTCTGCATTGATTTCAATTCAGCCTTCTCGATCTGGCACGGTGCCCCGCTTTCGGGAATATCGAAACGTGCTGACCAGAGAACTCCGTTGACCATGAGTTGCCGCATGCCGGCCAACTCCCACGCCGAATGTGCATCTAGTCCGGTAAAACTGAATGAGCGACCGCCGTCAGGGCGTTCGTAAGCCCACGAGACAATCTGCGTCGGCAGCTCAGGTCGGCTTTCCTCGTAATCCTTGCCAGACCAGACAAGCGGTGCGATCCCCCTCATCTTATCGACGAACTGCAGTTCGTTCAGCCAGCCGTCATTGATCTGCCAGGGGGTCACGCCGCGCGTGATGGGATGTTTCGGAAAGTCGATATGCTTACTGTCCCAATGACCACGCCCCGATTTGCCCTGGAGATAAACTCCACCCAGCCAGCCTCGGCCTTGCGTCGCAAATTCGTTTGGGAAGTCGACCGCCTGATGAATCATCACCAGGCCGACCTTCGCATCAACAAGCGATTGCATCGTGGCGATGCGGTCAGGCGAGCTCAAAAACGCCTGTTTACCGCCACCATCGGTATAGAACACGATCGAACTGGCTCCATCAAACTGATGCACGTCTTCCGGCCATCCGCCGTTCACTCGAACCGTCTCAACACCCTCAGTCTGTGCGAGAAGCACTTCGAGACACCGGCACCCCGCCAGATAGTCATGATGTCCCACGACATCAATTTTCGCCGTTTCCCCCGCCACGAGTACGATTCGTTTTTTTCCAGGCCGGTCTTCAGCGTGCAACGGTAACAGACATGCCAACAGCAGAAACCCCGCAAGTCCGACAGTAAGTCTGAACGAAAACATAACGGCCCTTATGTCGTTTAAGTGGAACGAGACATCTGCCTGTTGACGACGCGACATCGCGACGCCAACAGAATAGAAGGTCAATAAATATCAGGCGAATATCGCAACAATCGTAACGACAACAGGGCGGCACTTCACGCGAGCGTGGATCGATTACGGTCTTTATTTTGCCGATCCTCAATCGTTAACGTTGCCAGGAATAACACAGCAACATCCTACTCAGAAATAGCCGTTTCCCGATCACACCGGATTAAGTCGCCGGCAATCGTCCGTATGCCGACGCTACACTTTACGTCGCGCAGGCCGAAGTCCATGCGACGTAAAATTAAAAAAGGAATCGGGCCAACAGGTCTTATACGACCTGTTGGCCCTGCTCTTTTATTGCATTGTGATCACGTATTGCGCCAGCCATTTTCGTTGCGCGATGCCTGATGTTGGCGGGCCGCTGCTGTTGTTCGATAGAATCGCAGCGACGCGGCCGTCCACATCGCACGAAGTCGTCATCACATTTGGGAAGTCTTTGATGAATCTGTTCGCAATTTTTATTGTCGCCTCCGTCGCAGCGTGCTTGCCCCAAGAGGACGACATAACAGGCGGATTCAATTCGTCCCCTGCACACGGCACACAGAAAGTTGCAATGAACGACCTCCACACAGACACAAGGGCAGGCAAAGTCCCCATGAAACCCAACGACACATCTCGCCAATTGACCGTGGAACGCATCTTCTCGGCGGAGGAGTTTCAGGAAGAAAAGCTGGCCATGACCACCTGGAGCAAATTGGGGGCAGCCTACTTTACGCTGAAGGGGTCGAAAGCAACGGGCGAGGGGCAGGATCTGGTTCGACTTGATGCGGCCAGCGGTACTGAGGAAGTCGTGGTGCCTGCCGGTGCATTCATTCCGCCTGGCGAGTCAAAGCCGCTCTCGGTCGATGGGTTTGCTTTTTCGGCTGATGAATCAAAGCTTTTGATCTATACGAACAGCCGGCGCGTATGGCGACTCAATACGCGGGGGGATTACTGGGTTTTGGATGTTGCGACTCGGGAGCTGAAGAAGCTTGGGGGCGATGCAGCTCCATCGACGTTGATGTTTGCCAAATTTTCGCCTGATGCCTCACACGTTGCGTTTGTCCGTGCTCATAACCTTTACGTTCAAGATTTGCGCGACATGCACATCTTGGCGCTGACGACAGACGGATCTGCCAGACTGGTCAATGGCACTGCTGACTGGGTCAATGAAGAAGAGCTGATGATCCGCGATGGATATCGCTGGAGCCCTGATGGCAAGTCGATCGCCTTCTGGAATTTTGACACAACTGGCGTCGAAGACTTTCACCTTATCGACAACACGAAGGGAACTTACCCCGTCGTCACGTCGTTCCCGTATCCCAAGGTTGGAAAGGTGAATTCGGCCAGTCGAGCCGGTGTCGTCAGTTCAGCAGGCGGCGAGGTCCGCTGGCTGGACATACCGGGCGATCCGCGCGAACACTATCTGCCGCAGATGGAGTGGACCACCGATGGTACCGCGATTCTCATCCAGCAGATGAATCGCCTGCAGAACATCAACCGAGTCATGTTGTGGGATGTGAAGACTTCCTCGATCCGGACGATTCTCGCAGAGACTGATCCGGCATGGCTGGAGAATGAGAACCCTGTGCGGTGGTTGAACAAGGGAAAAGATTTTCTGTGGCTGAGCGAACGAAGTGGATGGCGGCAGGTCTATCGGGCTGGTGTCGATAACGGTGCAATTTTCCCGGTCACCATCGGTGAATTCGATGTTCTAAAGGTGGAAGCGATCGACGAGATTCATGGGTGGCTTTACTTCGCGGCGTCACCGGACAATCCGACGCAACGCTACCTGTATCGCGTGCCGCTCGAGGGTCGGAAACAGGGTGGCGTGAAACCCGAACGACTATCGCCGCTGAATCAGCGTGGCTGGCATAGCTACGACGTTTCGCCCGATGCGAACTGGGCGATCCACAAGTATTCGACTTTCACGACACCTCAGGTCGTCGAACTGATTCGGCTGGCGGATCACAGCACGGTCCGTTTGCTGACAGATAACGCGAAACTTAAGGAAAAACTGGCACAACTCGACCGACCAGCCGCCGAGTTTTTTCGAGTCGATATCGGAGACGACATACTTCTTGACGGATGGTGTCTCAAGCCTCCGTCGATGAATCCGAATGGAAAATATCCATTGCTGTTCTATGTCTACGGCGAGCCGCACGGCCAAACGGTACAGGACTCGTGGCAGGGATCGCGCGGCCTTTGGCATTGGATGCTCGCCCAGCAAGGCTTTCTGGTCGCCAGCGTGGACAATCGGGGGACCAATACGCCACGCGGGCGTGAGTGGCGAAAATGCGTCTATCGCAAAATTGGAATGATTGCACCAGAAGAACAGGCCGCAGCCGCACGAGCCTTGCTAAAACGATGGAGTTTTGCGGATTCAGGTCGTGTCGGGATCTGGGGCTGGAGCGGCGGCGGCAGCATGAGCCTCAACGCCATTTTCCGTTATCCAGACCTCTACCACACCGCAATTGCAGTTGCTCCCAATGCAGATCAATTGCTTTACGACACGGTCTACCAGGAACGCTACATGGGATTGCCGGCAGATAACGCAGACGGATATCGGCTTGGCTCACCGATCACTTACGCCCCCCATTTAAAAGGAAACCTGCTGCTAGTTCATGGCACTGGAGACGACAACGGACACTATCAGGGGACCGAAATGCTGATCAATGAGCTAATTGCGCATAACAAGCGATTCAGCGTGATGCCTTATCCGGCTCGGTCTCATGCGATCAATGAAGGAAAGAATACGGTTTCGCATTTCTATTCGTTGATGACGAATTATTTGCGAGAACAATTGACGGTAGAGAAGTAACTGCGGTTCCTGATCACAGTCGCCTATACCCTGAGCCGTGTGGATCACGGAACTGCCGCCAGCAGTCGTTTGAACGTAAGCTGGATCATCAAAAGCCTTGTTATCGCGCGACTATCGTCATGGTGGAGCGTGACGGCTGCTTGACGTCATGCCCCACGTTGGCGGATTGGTATCGTTGTTCGATAGAATCGCTGCGGTATCCGTCAACCGCGTCAATCATCCCGCAACAACAATTGTTCAACAACTTGGAACCCTGTGATGAAACATCTCAAGCAAGGTTTGATCTATCTGTGTTTTCTGGTCACCTCTCTGGTTGTTCGAACCAACGCGCAGGACCATCCTGATCGGGTTGTGCAGCCGGGCGTACCGCAGGGTCAGGTCACCTCGGGGTCGTTTAATGACAGCAAGGTCTATCCGGGGACGAATCGCGATTACAGTGTTTATGTCCCTGCTCAATACAAGGCCGATGAACCAGCTGCGTTGATGGTGTTCATGGATGGCGGCGGATACTCGAATTTGAAGGGGGGGTTTCGGGTGCCGACCGTGTTTGATAACCTCATTCATCAGAAGAAGATGCCGGTAACGATCGCCGTGTTTGTGAATCCGGGCAATGTCGTCGCAAAAGCACCTGGAGCAAAAGATCGCAGCAATCGTTCGTTCGAGTATGACTCGATGGGAGATCGGTATGCGACTTTTCTGGTCGACGAATTTCTGCCGGTTGCGCTGAAGGGACTGAATGTCTCGAGCGACCCGGCGAAGCGAGCGGTCTGTGGAATCTCGTCAAGCGGCATCTGTGCATTCACCGTCGCGTGGGAGAAGCCTGACCAGTTCGGAAAAGTGCTCAGTCATATTGGCAGCTTCACCAACATACGTGGCGGATGGGCTTATCCGGGGCTTGTTCGCAAGTCGAAGAACAAGCCGAAAGGGATCAAGGTCTACCTGCAAGAGGGGCGCGATGACGTCAATAATCTGCATGGGAACTGGCCACTGGGGAATCAGGATCTGGCGGCGGCTCTGCAATTCGCAGGCTACAAGTACAAACTCGAGATGACAGAGGGGGGACACAGCGGTAAGTGGGGTGGGGAGATCCTGCCTGACGCCTTGAAGTGGCTGTGGGATGATAACGCCGAGAGTACGAACATCCCGATCATCGAAACAAAGCCTGCCTGGGAACCTCACCCGGACGCGGTTGCGAAGAATGACGTGCCGAAGGGGACCGTTGAGCAGATGCCCGTCTGGGAATCAAAAGTTTTCGCTGACACGACCCGCGATTGGTCGGTCTATGTCCCCGCTCAATACAAGGCAGACACACCTGCGGCGCTAATGGTGTTCCAGGATGGCGAGGGGATGAAGAACGTCAATGGTCGCTGGCGGGTTCCGACGGTGTTCGACAACTTGATCGCTCGCGGGGAGATGCCTCCGACGATCGCCGTCTTTATCAACCCGGGTCACGAAAAGAACAAACCTCAAGAGAAGGGGAAGCATTCGAATCGGAGCCTCGAATACGATGGCCTCGGCGATCGTTATGTCCGATTTCTACTGGAAGAGATTATCCCGGAGGTGCGTAAGAAGTATTCGATCTCAGACGACCCCGAAATGCACGCGATTGGCGGGTCCAGCTCCGGTGCTATTTGCGCTTTCACCGCCGCCTGGGAACGGACTGACTTCTTCCGCAAGGTTTATTCGAGCGTCGGTAGCTTTACGAATTTACGGGGCGGAAACGTTTATCCATCGCTCGTTCGGAAGACGGAACCGAAGCCGATCCGTGTCTATATGGCCGACACAAGCGGCGATGTGAATAACGCGTTCGGAAGCTGGCCGTGGGCCAATCAGCAGATGGCGTCGGCCCTGCAGTACATGGGTTATGACGTCCGCTTCGACTGGGCTGAAGGTTATGCTCATAATGCCGACTTCGGTGGTGCGAAGTTTCCTGAAGCAATGAAGTGGTTGTGGCGAAAGGAAGCTCACACTCCTGTACTTGATACCAAGGGTGATCTCGGTGGCGATCTGACGCTACTTAACTTGCTGATTCGGGGTCAGTCGTGGGAAGTCATCGCAGATGGCCTCGGATTCGCAGACGCTTTATGCTCCGACAAAGCGGGCAATGTTTACTTCTGCGACATGAAAACACCCTCCGTCGTCCGTATCGCCACCGACGGAACTCGCACGGAGATCTGCAAAGAATCCGTCAGTGGCCTCGAATTCAATCCTGAGGGCTCGTTGCTCTATGGTTGCCAGGGAGCGAAGAGCCGAGTGATCTCGATCAACCCGAACACGGGCGAAGTGAAGGTCGTCGCGGAAGGAGTGAAACCGAATGATCTGGCAGTGACGAACGACGGCTTCATTCTGATCACAGAAACCGGCGCACAGCAGGTGACTCGGATCAACCCGCAGAACGGGGAAGTCAAAGCGGTCGACATCGGCATCAGCAAGCCGAACGGCATCGCGCTTTCACCCGACGGCGGCACGCTGGCGGTCTCGGACTACGGGGGGACTCATACGTGGACTTTCCGAGTCAGCACGGGCGGAATTCTTGATGCTAAGATGCCGACGATGCCGATGCGTCTGCCGATCGATCCGAAAGGAGAGTTCAAATTCAACGAGCCGCCGCCGTATATTCAGAACTCAAAAGGGGACGGGATGGCGGCCGATAAAATCGGTCGGTTCTATGTGACGAGCGACCTCGGTGTGCAGATTTTCGACCCTACAGGAAGACCTTGCGGAGTGCTTCCGAAGGTTGACAAGGATCAGCCGCTGACAACCTGTATCCTTGGTGGGCCGGACCACAACGCTCTGTACATCGCACATGGTACAAAGATTTATCGTCGCAACTTGACCGTTGAAGGCCGGAAACCGTAAGGCTTACGTTGCCCTTTCAGAGCGATTTTCGATTATCGGAATTCCTAACCGGGGCGGCGCTCGAAGACGAGCTTTACCCAGGGCTGATATCTGTTGGCCCTTCAGGCTCTAAATGCACAGGGAGAACAACTTTGTTGTTCTCCCTGTGCATTATAACGTTGACGTTCTTCAAGTTGAGAATGTAGAGTTATTTGCTCGCTTCCGTTCTTCGCCACCGTCATGGTTTCGCGGATGGCGTTCCGACTCCGGCAGATTCAACGTTGCCTTACTTGAGATCAGACGTGCAATGCCCGCAGCGTGTGGCTTTGATGGGGATGCTCGACAGACAATAGGGGCAGTCTTTCGTGGTCGGTACCTCGGCCACCACCGGTTGGGTGAACCGGTTCATTTGCTTGATCATCATGAAGATGGCAAATGCCACAATCAGAAAGTCGATCACCGTATTGATGAACAGACCGTATTTGAGAGTGACGGCGGGAACATCGTCGTGTGCTTCCCTGAGGGTGAAGGCAAGATTTGAAAAATCGACGTTTCCCATCAATACGCCGATGGGGGGCATCATGACATCCGAGACCAGGGATGAAACGATTTTTCCGAACGCAGCACCAATGATAATGCCGACTGCCATGTCCACGACATTGCCCTTGATGGCAAAGTCTTTGAACTCTTTCAAAATTCCCATTTGAAATCTCCTTTCTGATGGCCAAAATGGACGCTTGTTAGAGATGAGGCATCGATAAGGGTTGTCAAAATACTAATCGCGACGCATTGGTTAAAGTTCGATCACCCAACCCTTCACCCAGAGCGTAGCTCCTGACCCTGACTATAGTTGCAATCGTTGGTCCCTGCTATACTGGAAATAACGTGGAGCTTTTATTACAGCGACACACCCGCCGAGTACCGCCAACCTGAAATTCCCCTGCCGATTAATACTTCCGTTTAGTAATCTCTTCGCCAGTTCAGACAATCACACGCAGAGGTGGCGAAGCACCAAAAGCATCCTATGAAGATTTTCACGACCACCATTCTGGTTATACTCGGAAGTACATGCACGCTTCTGGCAGCCGATGGTTTGGAGACTCCCGCCACATTGGAAGCCGCCAAAGAACTGGGACGTGTCAAATCCCGGTTTTTGAAAGAAACTTCGGCAGATACGAAAGCCGTAGATGCGATCCCGACGGCAAACGTTGATCACTTTCAGGCGTCAGTGGCACCGCTTTTGAACAAAAGCTGTCTCGCCTGCCATGGTCCGGAAAAATCCGAGGGCCGACTTCGTGTCGATCAACTGAATCCTGACCTGCTGACCGGGACTGACGTTGAGCGGTGGCGTGAGGTCTACAACGTGATCAGCAACTCAGTCATGCCCCCTGAGGACCAACCTGACTACGCTCTGGCCGACGTGGATCGTGGCCATATCGCGGACTGGCTGAGCGGGGAACTGAATAAGGCGTCTCTCATTCGTCGCAACAACAAGGTGCATTCGTCGTTTCGCAGACTGACGAAGTACGAATACAACTATGCCTTACAGGACCTGCTTGGCCTGCCGTTTGCGATCCCGAACACGCTGCCGCCCGAAACCGCGTCTGAGGATGGCTTCAAGAACAGCTCGGAATTGCTGCAGATGTCCGCCATGCAGTTTGAGACGTATCGCGAGATTGGTCTTAAAGCTCTCAAACGAGCCACCGTGACTGGAGAGCGCCCTCAGACCGTCACCTACATCATTTCGATGCAGGAAGAGATGAATACGGCTATGTCCGGAAAGGATCCCAAGACATTCGACAAGAGTGACGAAAGCTATAAAAAGCAGAGGAATCAGCCGCATCTGCTCAATCGTGAGTCAGGGACGGGAATACGGTTCTCTGCTGGCAAGTCGATGCCTCAATCAGAGGCTGTTGCCGGGCAAACGCCGGCAGTTTCTCCCGTGGTGCTTGTCCTGCCCCGATCCAAAGAGCTGAAACTGGATCTGGATCGTTTTCTTCCCGACGAAGGGATCATGCGAGTTCGCATTCGAGCCGGCCGGTCGACGATGAACCCTGATGAGTTTGCGAGTTTGCGTCTGATTTTCAGCGCCCACACCAGTAACAATGCGAACTTTTCCCAGGTTGTCAGTGCGCGTGACATCCCGGTAACGGAACCTGGCGACAACCCCCAGTTCATTCACGTCGACATCCCCTTGAGCGATATCCAGCGTAACCCGTTCCGGAAACTCACAACGACCTTTCCACGACGGGATGAGTTTCTGCATATTCAGAATGTCTCGAATGCAACCGGCGGGGAAGAACGTCTGAATGTTCTGATCGACCACATCGAAATCAGTGCTCCGTTCTACGAGCAATGGCCGCCGAAAACTCACACCGACATCTTCATTGCAAGCAGCAACAAGGGTGACGAAGAAATCTATGGACGTGAAGTGCTGAATCGATTCTTGAGACGAGTCTGGCGTCGCCCCATTACCGCCGAAGAAGTCGGCCAGTTCATGGCGCTGTATGCGAAGTACCGGCCGGAATTCTCGACATTCGAAGAGGCGATGTTGGAAGTCCTGGCGACGGCGCTGGCCACCCCGGAGTTCCTCTATCTGACTCAACGAGCAACAGCCGAAGAGACTCAATCTCCGGCAAATATCAGTGAGCTGGAATTGGCCAGCCGACTTTCCATCTTTCTGTGGTCCAGCATTCCAGATGACGAACTGCTGAAACTCGCCGAGCAGGGGAAGCTCAGACAACCAAACGTCCTGGCGGATCAAGTGAACCGGATGCTGGCCGACCCACGCTCACGACGATTCTCGCAAAACTTTGTCGAGCAATGGCTGGGGACAGATCGACTGAACAGTGTGACTCATGTCACGGATAACTCGTTGAAAGAAGCGATGCAGGCGGAACCAGTCGCCTTCTTTGATGAAGTCCTGAGGCGCAATCACTGCATCATGGACTTCATTCATTCTGATTACGTGATGGTGAACGAGCGACTGGCGACACACTATGGGATTTCAGGCGTTTACGGTCCTCATTTCCGCAAAATGCCCGCCGATCCTCATACGCATCGCGGCGGCCTGTTGACGGGGGCTGCGATCCTGACGATGAACTCCGACGGCAAAGATTCTCATCCCCTGAAACGAGGTGTCTGGATGCTGAAACGCATCCTGGACGATCCGCCGCCTCCGCCACCTCCGAATGTCCCGGAAGTGGACCTGACGAATCCGGAGATCCTGAAAATGACGCTGAAAGAACGGATTGCCGATCACCGGAATAAATCGGCCTGTCTATCGTGCCACTCAAGGATCGACCCGTGGGGAATCGCGTTTGAGAACTATGATGCGTCTGGAGTCTATCGGACTCAAATTAAGGACCAGCCTGTTGACGCGACTTCAGAGCTATTTAATCGGCAGACACTGGCCGGGATGGATGGGCTCAAGAAATATTTGCTGACGGACCGACAAGATCAGTTTGCGCGGGCGATGGTGCATAAGCTGACAGCATATGCATTAGGCAGACCACTCTCGTTCGGCGACCGTGCTGACATTGACAGCTTGACCTCACAACTCCGACAACGGAATGATGGCCTTGTGGACCTGATCCACCTGATCATCAGCAGTAACCTCTTCAACTCGAAGTAAGCGTCAGGAACAGACGATGAATAACAAATCGATGTTGCTAAGTCGTAGAGCCTTTCTTCGCGGCACAGGTGTGGCACTGGCATTGCCGTGGTTTGAATCGTTTGCCGCGGGCAGCCCAAGTGTGAATGAGACTCCAAAACGGTTTGTCAGCGTCTACCACCCTGACGGTGTAGGTTTGCCACTCAAATCAGACCCCGCATGGCAGGATTGGAGCTGGTTCCCACGTGGTGGCGAAAAGGATTTCGAATTGACCAAAGTGCTCGATGTGCTCGAGCCATTGCGCAGTGAAATCACGATTTACTCAGGATTATCACATCCTGCCGCAAGACAGGTTCACGGCCACTCCAATGCTGATCAGTATTTGACGGGAGCCCCAATCGGTGGTGACGGTCCGTATAAGAACTCGATCTCGCTCGATCAGGTGTATGCGGAGCATGCAGGGGACTTCACGAGACACTCATCACTGGTGATGTCGACCAATGGGGGCGTTGGCGGTCCTCGAGGCGCCCAGACCCAGTCCTTCAATCGAGAAGGTCGGCCAATTCCTGCGATGAATAAGCCAAAAGAAATCTTTGACATGCTTTTTGTGACAAGCGGTAAAGATGCGGCCGCACGATTAGCGAGAAGCAAGAGTGCCTTAGATCTTTTGATCGACAATAGCCGTTCGCTGGGACGACAACTGTCCAGCCGCGATCAGGAGACGCTCAAGCAGTATCTTGACGCTGTGCGCGATACAGAACTGAAGCTGGCGAAGGCGCAAAAGTGGATCGATACGCCGATTCCCGAGGTGGACACCCGGAACCTGCATCTGGATGCTGAACCCAAAGAAGCGCGACTCTACTTCCAGACGATGTACGAACTGATCTACCTCGCCTTCCTGAGTGATTCGACTCGCGTGGCAACGTTTCAGTTGGGGAGAGAAAATGGCGAAGGCCCACACGACCTGCTGTCACTGGCTGTTGGACTTCATGGTGCCCATGGCCTGACCCATGAAGTCAAGAAGCCCGACGGCTGGAAGAATCTTGGCACCTATAATCGTTATCAGGCCGAGGAATTCGGTCGCTTTGCGCAAAGGTTGAAAGAGACACCAGAGCCTAACGGCCAGGGGAATATGCTGGATAACACGCTGGCCATGCACGGTTCCGCTTCAAGTAGTTTTCACCTTTCACGAAACTATCCGATCATTTCTGCCGGCGGTAAGAACCTCGGCTTTACCAACGGTCGATATCTCAAGTTCGGCAAAGGAAACGAGGACAATCAGGCCGGCGCCGGCATCGACACCGATGCGGGATGGACTGCAAAGGTTGAAGTCGAAGAGCTACCCTTGGCGAAGCTTTTTGTCACTATCCTGCAGCGGCTTGGCGTCGAGACCGATTCATTCGGCGGGTACAGCGGAACATTGAATCGGGTTTAATACAATCGCGCCCCCGAAAACTGAGACTAAATCGAAACTTTCTTCCCGGCAACCTTTTCCCCTTAATCCGGAAACAATTCGGGTCCTGCTGGAGCGCCACTTTCGATTTGCGTGGATTAATCACCCACCCTCCAACACTCGACAGAAAACGTATTGAGATCAAGAGCTCCCCCTGCACGCCGCGCAACACCAACCCGACACGACAGCAAGAGAGACCAAAGTAAGCCCCCGCACCATTAAGCGTCGGGCGATTGAAACAGCAGTCAGAAGATTCTGTTGTTTCTTCGTGAAAAATGCAGAGCACTTTCACGAGCCTTAAGCTGGTTGGCTTTAATCCAAAGGCGTTCCAGCGGAGATCCGCAAATGAAGAAACAAATGGTTTTAACACTAATCAGCGCTATTTTTTTCTGATTGGAAAATTCAGTTCTTCGGGTTCGTAAACCACAATCGGTCCAACGTGAACACTCTTCTGACAGATTAAAAGCTGCGACGAAAACCAGCGAGCGCAAGGTCGACGCCCCCAACAAATCTCCCCCTGAATCATGTTTCTTCATGCTTGGTTGGGTGCGACTTAATACCGCATCAAGAAAACCGTGCAGAGGCACAATAGATGAGTTAAAGAGATGACTTCTCAGCCAATCGCCACATATCCAGCAATCAATCAAACACCTCGTTGCTTAACTCCTGACTTCCAATATCGCCACTTTTTATGGGCGTTAATTCACCGCGATGCGAAAACTAAGACAAGAGGGTCGGCTGCAAAAGCCAATTGAATTGGTATGCCTCTCCCGAAGCGTGGACAATCAAAACGAATCCCGGAGCACAGAAACTACCTCAACCCAAACTGATGACAACGCTCCAGCGGAAAACCTTTCACCAACCGCAATTCAATAAATCAATGACAATACAAAGCGGAATCAATCGACCAACCTGGCAATAATCTATTGAATCAAACCTCTCCCCTCGAAGATGCAGTGTTGCACCTGCCAAGGCCCGCAGTAAACCATTTTCAACCTATATTATACTTACGTTCACATATACGCTACACACAGCAAATTGTGTTCACTATAGCAACCATCTATATCGCACGTTCAATCTAACCACCTAGACTTCTAGATCTTTTTTTAAGCATGTTTTGCTTGCCAATTTTCATATCGACACGTTACAAAGCCTCCATCAACCACTAGTGCTTTGTCACAGCTTAATTGTCGGGTAGACCGATTTGAGCTTCATTCGAGCATCGTCGATCTTCATTTGCCAGTCGACACCCTTTTGGGTGTCATTGACATCGCTCGACCATGCTTTGGCTTCTCCCTGTAAC
>CAIOKO010000007.1 GCA_903858935.1 uncultured Schlesneria sp.
CGTTCGATCGAAGAATTGATCTTTCACAGAGCCACAGAGCCACGGAGATGCATGAGAATGAGATCGGAACTGCGGTTGACCTATCTGCGACTGTCGGGAATGAAGCTCGGATATCTGCTCAATTTCGGCTTCCCCTTCATGAAAGATCCAATCACCAGAATCATTCACGGACAGCTTTGAACACTCCTCCGTGTCTCAGTGCCTCCGTGAGAAACCGAAAACATCGAACAATTCGGCTACCTTCAGTGTTCGATCGAAGAATGGATCTCTCACAGAGCCACGGAGACACGGAGATGCATGAGAACGAGATCGAAACTGCGGTTGACCTCTCTGCGACTGTCCGGAATGAAGCTCGGATATCTACTCAATTTCGGCTCCCCCTTCATGAAAGATGGAATCACACGAATCATTCACAGACAGATTTGAACACTCCTCCGTGTCTCAGTGCCTCTGTGAGAAACCGAAAAGATCGAACAATTCCGTTAACGTGAGTCGAGGACGCCCACGTTACCTTCAGCCGTTATCCCAATCATTTCTATGATCATTACTAACGTTTCTCGAATCTATTTACATAGAACGTGTCGCACCGAAACCACGGTCGATGGCGCAGACTTTTGTAACATGTCGAATCCGATGGCTGGGATGCGGACCACGTATTGTGTAAAATGCGAACAGCAGTTCCCTGTCGATGAGTATGTGTGGTCGGATACCAACGAACTTATCTCTGCCTACTACGCTCGGCATCGGAAAAAGGCCACGGCGGCTGACCTTTGGTGGTGCAGCAATGGAGGGTTAGCGTTCCTCGCCGGAATCGGAAGCCTGACTGGTGCCATTCTCGGCATCGTTATTGGTGTCAATTTGTCCTTGCCGATTGGCTTGATTGCCGGATTCGTACTATCCATTGTTGGTGCTATTGTTGGAGTCGTGATACGGGAGACGATGTTCTCACCCTCCATCGTAAGGCGGGTCTGCGGTGTTTACGACACTCGCACGTTGCGTTGATCAGCATCTAACTCAATTGCGGATAACCACACATTGCACCGGGGCCGCGGGCCGCGAGGTCTGGTACCTTCCGTATCGTTCGCCGCGGCCCGGTGAGTGTGAACTTTCGATCGAAGAATTGATCTCTCACAGAGCCACGGAGACACGGAGATGCATAAGAGCGAGAGCGATCTCTCCTCCGTGTCTCAGTGCCTCCGTGAGAAACCGAAACAATTAAACATGTCTATCACCCCACCCTGAGGACACTGCGCGGTCAAATTGGAAGAACGTGACCACGAAGGACGCGAAGAGCACGAAGCTGGAATTCGACAACGTTTCCAATCAAGCGATCACCACTAACGTCAAGGTTTACTTAGTTATCGCCCGGGGAAGGAAAAATGACATCAAGCGTTTCGTCCTCTGATCCCTTCGCGCTCTTCGTGTCCTTCGTGGTAGATTCATCCAATGAGGTCAGGGCCGATCATCACATGTCACGGCCGCTCTTTTCTTTGGCTGAATCAACTTATACCGTATTTCATTGGATGCTGAATTCGGCCAACGCCAGGCGAGAAAGCCCGCGTTACCTTTGGCGTTCGATCGAAGAATAGATTTCTCACAGAGCCACGGAGACACGGAGAGGCATAAGAACCAGATCGATCTCTCCTCCGTGTCTCAGTGCCTCCGTGAGAAACCGAAACAATTAAACATGTCTATCACCCCACCCTGGGGACACTGCGCGGTCAAATTGGAAGAATGTGACCACGAAGGACGCGAAGAGCACGAAGACGAAAGTCGGCGACGGTTCCAATCGCGTGATTGGCAGTAACGTTAGGTTTACTGATTTATCGCCCGGGGAAGGAAAAATGACATCAAGCGTTTCGACCTCTGATCCCTTCGCGCTCTTCGTGTCCTTCGTGGTAGATTCATCCAAAAAAGTCCGGGCCGATCATCACGTGTCACGGCCGCTCTTTTCTTTGGCTGAATCAACTTATACCGTATTTCATTGGATGCTGAATTCGGCCAATGCCTGGCGAGAAAGCCCGCGTTACCTTTGGCGTTCGGTCGAAGAATTGATCTCTCACAGAGCCACGGAGACACGGGGATGCATAAGAGCGAGAGCGATCTCTCCTCCGTGTCTCAGTGCCTCCGTGAGAAACCGAAACAATTAAACACGTCTATCACCCCACCCTGAGGACACTGCGCGGTCAAATTGGAAGAATGTGACCACGAAGGACGCGAAGAGCACGAAGACGAAAGTCGGCGACGTTTCCAATCGCGTGACCGGCAGTAACATTAGATTTACTGATTTATGGCCCGGGGAATAAAAAATGGCGTCAAGCGTTTCGTCCTTTCATCCCTTCGCGCTCTTCGTGTCCTTCGTGGTGGATTTCGGGAACTGAAACGTCCTTCGACAACGCAATGTTACAGATTTTTTTCCAGGTGGTTTCATCGATCGGAATACCGGTCGCTTCGCGACGGGCGCGTTCGCGAGACTCAGGCTCGCCCGGTAACAGGATCTCGTCAAAACCGGTCATCAGGCGGCTCGATTTGACGAAATTCCCCAGGGCTTCAATCTCATTGGTGTAAAACTCGGTGCTGCAAAAGGCTGCGGGATCGAGTAAGAAGACCATGAAGCCGTTTGCCACACGAGCGACTCCCGACTTGCTGCAACCCGCCCCGGTCAATGCGCCGGCGAACACCTCACAAAACATCGAGAGCGCAAACCCCTTATGGCCGGACATCGGCAGCAAAGCACCAGGTGGGTCAGCGTAGTACTCTTCAGGACTCGTTGACGGTTCGCCTTGTCCGTTAACGAAAAGTCCCGGGGCCAATTGCTCACCCTTGTTCCTCGCGACTTTGATCTTTCCCTCGGCCACCGTACATGTCGACATATCCATCACGAGGGCTGATTCATCCGATAACGGAGCGCCACCCACAAGGGGATTGGCACTCAGCCGCCGTTCGCAACCGCCGTGAGGCGCAACGAGCACTCCCGCACCGTGCGTATTGGTCATCCCAAAACCGACAAGCCCCGCTTCGGCAGCCATCTCCATGAACTCGCCGACCCGACCAAGATGCCCGGAACATCGTAACGAGAGAATGCAGGCTCCTTCTTGCTTCGCCTTCCTAATCCCGAGCGTTAGTGCCTCGCGGCCAACCACCTGACCAAAACCGAAGTTCCCGCTCGCGATCAAAATGCAGGGTTGTTCGCGAACGACTTCCAGGTGACCTGTCGGAATGACCCAACCACGCTCAACCCAGTCCACATATTCGATGATTCTGATCACGCCGTGAGAATCATGCCCCTTGAGGTTGGCCAGCACCAGAGACTGAGCCACCTGCCGGGCTTCGGCAGAGGGGATGCCGCTTCTTTCGAAAATTGCTGATGTAAATGACGTCAGAGTCTTGGCATCAATCGTGGGCATCGGTCATTCCTTGGGTAGTCATCGCCAAGCAAAAGTTCTGGGGAGGGGCATTCAAATTTCAAAATTGGCACGTAGATGATTAGCCAATTGAATGTTGGTTTCCAGCCAATTTTGAAATTTGAACACCCGACCCCCTCTTCCAAACGAACGACTTTCGGATGACCGCCTAATTTGCTGTTGCAGCAAGCGACCGAATTCGTCCATGATCAGGCAAGCCAACTTGGAGTCGGGTTGATACGATGCACCCAACGTTTCATTCTTGCAGGAAGTTGTCGATGACGGATAATCCGGTTCCCGAACCATCTCAGAGCTGGCAGGAGCGCCTCGCTCAAATCATGGAAACGATGCGGGAACTGAGTACACAAACTGATCCGCAATCGATGGTACATGAATACTACGAGCGGATGAGGCAGGTGAATCCCCATATTGATCGCCGGCTGGCAATGAGTCGCCGCGGGTTGATCTATCCTCAATTTCGAATCACTCGCTACAGCGAATGGGATGTCGACATTAATCCGTGGAAAGAGACCGCACGCCTTCCATTGCTGTCGGGTGGAATTCTGGCCGAATTGATCTACGGGAACGAGCCTCGAATCATCAATGATCTGGTCGTCGACCCAGATGATCCTGCCGCTGAGTACTTATCGGACCAGCGATCATTGCAGGCACTTCCGCTGATGGATCAGGGCCTTTCGCTGAATATGTCATTGCATACACGCCGAGTTACAGACGGGTTTTCCTACGAAAAATTGCCCGAAGCGGTCTGGCTGGCGAATTTGTTTGGTCGAGCCACCAATAACCTGGTATTGGCCGGTCGATTGAAAGAGGCCTATGAAGAAATCGATCGCGAACTGAAAGCGGTCGCACGCATTCAAAGATCCTTATTACCCATCACGCTTCCTGAGATTCCGCACTTGCGATTGGCTGCTCATTACCAGACGGCTCGCCGCGCTGGCGGTGACTATTACGACTTTTTTCCGCTCGCGGACGGTCGATGGGGGCTGCTGATCGCTGATGTGAGTGGCCATGGGACCCCTGCGGCCGTCATGATGGCGGTGATGCATAGTATTGCTCACGCCTTCCCTGGCACGACAATTTCACCCAGCCATATGCTGAATTACCTCAACAACAAACTTTGTCAGCATTACGTCGGTTCGAGCGGTACGTTCGTCACGGCGTTTTATGCCATCTTTGATCCACTGACACGCCGTCTGACGTATTCGTCCGCCGGCCATAATCCACCTCGCTGGCGACTAAATGAGCAGGGAAAAATCTACTCTCTCCAGCATGCACAACACTTTCCGCTCGGTGTGACCACCATGTTCGAGGCGGTCGAAGCCTCTGTCGAATTGAATCCTGGCGATCAATTGATCCTGTACACAGACGGTATCGTCGAAGCCACGAATCCCGCCAATGAGCTGTATAGTCTGGCAAGACTCGATCAGGAACTGAGCGTCAGTACTCCTGATCCAGAGGCGATGATTGCCACACTGCTGAAATCACTGGAAGATTTCACGAATGGAGCCGCACCGTCTGATGACCGCACAATCGTGATCGGAACTATTTCGTAAGTCCAGAACTATTTCGTAAGTCCATCAGTGATACCCACCTGGTGCAAGTGCGTTGCCAGGACTTAAAGTTCGGGTTGTGTGAAACGACATCGGACTTCTTCAGCTTTGAAGCGTGACTCATTGAGTCACGCTTTTGGGATTCTGCCAAAGTAGCCATCATCGCTCCGCGTAATGAGCGTACCTCGGAAACGATTCAAGTGTTGCCGACGCCTCGGGACAGATATTCCGATTGAATTTCTGATTTGAGAATACGCGGATCGGAATTTGGCAGGTTCTCGAACGATGCTCATCACGCGGAGCGATGATGGCTACTTTGGTCTGAGGCGAAACCTCGCGAGAGTCTTCACCGACGCTGTGGCTTCCCTATTTTCCAGGCTCTCAAAGAATACTGGTGGCCGAAGAGGGTCTTCCACGGGTACCCGAATATTGAGATTGGACGACGCACCACGTTTATGGATTTACCAGGCGTGGATGGATTGCCCCCCGTGCTTCGAGCGAACTGCGCCGGCCCAGACTGGTGATCCATTCGCTGACAACGTTGACCGCCTCGTGATCCACGCGTTTCGAAGCGATGTGCGGCATTCGCCCTAAGCCTTCCAGCTTCATGCGTTCGAGGACCAGTGAACGTTCTGGTTCACCAGGGACAAGGATTCGCGGGTCTTGCAACTTAAACGTCCCCTGGCCGGGCCGGGTATTGACCGTCAACGTCTCTGACAATCGGCTTGATGCCTGCAGTTCGAATTCCGCGTTCCCTCCACCCCACTTGCGGTGACAATGCGCACAGTTGGCGTGAAGATATGATCGAGCACGCAAGTCAAGACTCGCGGTCGAATCATGATAGTCCACCAGCCGAGGCAATTCCTCGGGCGGCTTCGGCAACTTCGTTTCAAACACGCCAAGTTGATCCAGGACCGATAACTGATTCGCAACGTGACCGCCGTAATCGTGCGGCTTATTCATCTGCAGGGTCGTGACTCCCAACACGTACTTCGAAGCCATGGTGTGACACAACGTGCATTCGGCCCGACTTGGAAATCGCCAGACCTGTTCCCGCTGGCCACCCGGTGCGGTTGCATCCTTAATGGTCAGTTGACGATCAAGTCCCTCAGCAGCCAGCAATTCCGCATCGGTCTGCTCGGCATTCCAGACATACGTGTATCCTGACCAGAACTGAGCCCCATATTCGTCGTCATTCCCCGGCATTTTTCGATATTGCAGAATGCGAGTTTCCAGTCGCTGGCTGCTTGCAGGTTTTCCCGCCTCCATTTCGATCGAGAAGGTTTTGACCAGCACGGTCCCATCCGGAAATCGCCAGCCAACGTCGGGATATTCCGGCCCGTGAGGATAGATGACGCTATCGAATTGAATCCTGGAATCACCTGGTAGCGCGATGAAGCGATCTTTTCCGGCACCATCAGACCAGAGTGGCGCATTGACCGAATAGGGAATCAAACCGACCGCTGGAACATGATCTTTCGTTGACGCGAACAACCCTGTTTCGCTCAATTTATGCGGAAAAGGCTTTGTTTCAACCTGCGGTGGCGATTGCACAATCCGATGAAATCCTCCCCCGACAAAGTCCACCAGATAGACTTCACCTGTTGAGTCCTGTGCAAATTCCACGATCCGAATCTGTGTATCCGCCAGTTGCCGGTTATCGATGACTTGATTTCCGTTAACCTTCAGCGACCAGACTTTGCCAGTATCATAATCCCCGTAAATATAGGCGCCTTTCAATTGGGGTAGTCGGCTCGACTGAAACACATAGCCACCCGTCAGCGATCGAAAATCCGAATGTGGATGTTCGACCAGCGGTGCTTGAAACTCGCCCGGTCCCTTTGGTCTTTCGGGGCGAAACGGATGCTTTCCTTCGTTGACGCTCCAACCATAGTTGCCCCCTTTCTGGATCAGGTACACCATCTCCCACAGGTCCTGACCGACTTCCCCTGCCCACAAGCGATTTTGATTGTCAAAACTGAATTTCCAGACCTGTCGATGACCGAAGGACCAGATCTCGCCCCGTGCCCCCGGTGTTCCGACGAAGGGATTGTCCCTGGGAATCGAATAAGGCAGGCCGACATCATGATGATCGACGTCGATTCTCAGGATCGAACCGAGCAGATCTGAAATATCCTGCCCGGTCTGCAATCCATCAGCGATCCCGCTGCCGTCCCCGGTGGCCACGTACAGATATCCATCCCCGCCAAATCGTATACAGCCTCCGTTATGTCCCCCTGATGGCCATTCAAGTATCACTCGTTCGGTCTTGATGTCAGCAACAAGCGGCCCAAGCGGGTTAACCTGGAATCGGGATAACCGGCTACCATTGGGTTCAGTCAATCCAGGATCGCGAACGTACATGACATAGAAGTATCCGTTGGTGGCGAACTGAGGATGGAACGCCACGGCGTACGTGACCTTATTCACGTCCAGCAGTAATTGGGGCTGATCGACATCCGGTCGAATGTCAAAAGTAAAGATTTTTCCAGGCCGAGTGGCCACGCCGAATCGCTGACGACCGGGGACAAGCCCGACCGACAATGGCTCGAATAACCGGAGTTTTGGAAAAGCATTCTCGGTCGTATAAGCATCAGGTGGCTCAGGAGATCCATGAATCTGACCTGTCGTCCATAATTCACGCTGCTGAAGATTGAACGGGTTTCGCGAGGCCGCCGCAGTTTTCGATCCAGGACCGTCACAGTATCCGACCGACTCGATCACGCAACTTGCAAACACCAGACACACGATCAGACGCTGTAACTTCATGTCGCACCTCGTGCCTATTTCTTGACGAACTTGATGTTTTAAGTGCTGCCAAAGTCCCTTGGGTTCATGGAGCGGGGGTTCCTGACGAACCGCTTGAGGCGGCTCTTGAGGAATCTCTGGGTATTCTAAATGGGCTGGTATTCTAACCATGACAAATCAAGCAAGCCAATTGACTGGGTGACGATGCGAATTAATGTCCTACGGAAATTGAGACGTTAACGCAGAGAAGTGATCTCCAAGCAGGAATTCCTTGCAGCTTCATTGTCAATCTCATCACGTCTCGTAACGATGTTGAATGCGTCTTCGTTCTCATAAATCAAACAACCGAATCACCATTGATCCATACGATTGCCATCCACCAGGAAAACGCATCATGACACAGAAGCCAGACCTATTCGTCACAACCACCTTTTCGATCGAAGGCTACAAGATCGTCGAATACCGAGGACTGGTTCGCGGTATCACTGTTCGGGCTCCGACTATTGCCCAGGGAATTTTTGGTGGCTTGAAAAATATCATCGGAGGCCAGATCGGCGCTTACGCAGAAATGTGTGAGCAGGCCCGAGGACAGGCCTATGATCAAATGGTGCAGCACGCGAAAGAAGTCGGAGCTAACGCGATTGTGGGCGTCAATTACGATGCCGCCGAAGTTGTCGGTACAGGAAATGCCACGGAAGTCCTGTGTTATGGAACTGCTGTCGTGATTGAACCGTTGCACGGAACGGCGTGACGCGTCTTTCGCAGAAAAAACTCGTATTACAAACGCAACCCCACCCCCTCGACGGGGGTGGTCCTTGGGCCTTTGCACCAGCCGCATTGAACATTTATGGGCCCGATTTCAGCCGCTAGGGCAAAAGCCCGTTAACCACCCCCGTAGAGGGGGTGGGGTTTCGTTGCCATCTTCATGTGCGCACACAGCTAATAACGATTGGAATACCGTGCATCGAACGAATCTGGCGGTCGTCGTCACCCTGTTGTTCAGCGTCATCGGAGTCGTCGGAGATTATTTCCTCAAGCTGGCCAGCCAGGAAAAGAACTCGTTTCGGTCTCCCTGGTTCTATATCGGCTTCTGCCTTTACGCTTCGACCGCCTTCGGCTGGCTGTTTGTCATGAAGCACCTGAAGCTGGCAACAGTCAGCGTGGTCTATTCTGTCGCCATGGTTTTGTTGCTGACGACGATCGGCGTCGTGTTTTTCCAGGAAAAACTCAACGCCTACGAAGTCGCAGGCCTCGCGATGGCCATCGGTTCCCTGATGTTACTCACTCGATTTTCCTGATCGTTTCTCGAGCCCAACCCCGTGCTCATCTCATTCCCAAGAACCAGCTTGGGAACGCACTTCTTGAAGCTCTGCTTCGCCTTTTTCCTCTCGGCAAAGACAATTCCGCCATATTCGATCCGGTCGACCGTCAATCGATTTCGGCTGATGTCACGCGGAGGCCATTTCGCCCACCGTTGTGATCTGTTTTCGCTTCGAAATCCTATCGCCAATGGACCTGGAACAGGACACGTCTATACTTCTAAACGATTCGCATCGTAATCAGAAGAAAAGGAGCGACACGATCCATGCCTGACGAATCCTGGGACTTTCTCCGAACAACCGATAATGGCGAACGTGACGATTCAACCCGGTCCCCCGCCGGGCCTGCTCGGCCGGATGCCGACGAAACCGATGTCCTCGACGCCTATTCGCGCGCCGTGATGCATGTTGTTGATACCGTTTCACCTGCGGTGATCTCGATCACCGGTCGCCCTGGAACGAGCGACGGAGGTCAGGGGTCGGGTTTCATCATTTCGCCAGATGGCCTGGCAATCACCAACAGTCACGTGGCAGGCGGACGATCGCGACTGGTTGCCACAACGACGGACGGCGACCGCCTGGACTGCGAGGTCATTGGGGATGACCCGTCGACGGATCTCGCCCTGTTGCGTTTATCTGGTCGTGAATTGCCTCATGTTCGTATCGGAGATTCTCAACTTCTGCGGGTCGGACAACTGGTGATCGCAATGGGAAGTCCGCTGGGGCTGCATTCCACCGTCTCGACAGGAGTCGTCAGCGGTGTCGGTCGAAGCATGCGAGCGAGTGATGGTCGTTTGATTGACAATATCATTCAGCATGCGGCCCCAATCAATCCAGGAAACTCAGGCGGTCCATTAGTCGATTCGCGGGGTCGAGTGGTCGGCGTCAATACCGCGATTATTGCCTTCGCTCAAGGGATCGGCTTTGCCGTTCCCAGTAACACCGTGCAGTGGATCACCAAGGAATTCCTGCAGCACGGCAAAGTCCGCCGTCGGCAACTGGGAATTGTCGGCGCCGTCGTCCAGTTACCAAGGGCGATTGTGATCGATCTGGATCTGGTCTCTGACTTTGCCGTTCAAGTGATGGAAGTCGACTCGCGAGGAATCGCGGGTCGTAGTGGCATCGAAGAAGGAGATCTGATCGTGTCGGTCAATGATCGAATCGTGACCAGCATCGACGATCTGCATCGCTTTCTCGCCAGACTTCCCATCGAAGCCACACTCGACCTGTCGATCATCCGCGACGGACAACCCAAACAAATCCTGCTTAAACAATAATCGGCTTCAACTTACGGTCTCGTTTCCAGGCACCCGCTTGGAGACGAGACTCTTAAATTGCTGCGTCGCGCTTTTTCAGACTTTCAGTTAACGTTGCACATTGCTCAGATTTGGATTCATGATTTGAAACAACGCAACGTGGCTGCGGCAACGATTGGTACGTTCTGAACAGATTAATTTTGATTCGCTGTATTTTTCTCAAATAAGCCGTAAGGCGACGCGGCAAACACACGACCGTCCGGCAACGATAATATCTCAAAAACATCGTATTGAGGGCCTTTGACGGGTTCAATCTTTTGCGATTCCCAATCAATGCTGACGATCGACCGGCGTTGATTTTCCTGCAGACCGACAAGAATCGTTCCAGGCTCCACTTCGGTGATGCAATTGGCTCGATCTCCCTTTCCGGGCAGACGCATGGTTGACCAGGCCTGGCCGTCGAATCGAGCGAGGATCTCCCGTTGATCCTTCAACGCGAGCACGGCCCAGATTCCACGGTCCACTCCCCGTGCCAGAGACACAACTTCGTCGAATTCAACGCCGACCTCTTTTGAGTCGATAAAGGTAAACTCGGTGCCATCTTTATCATTCTGTTTGGGTGAGCGTTCGTGATACACCCGTGCGTGACCGTTTAATCGGACGATTCCATCCCACTGGGTCCCGATCCAAAGATGGGAATCGGCGTCTTCAACCATGCTGGTCGGTCTGCGATGAGGAATCAGTTTCCGAAGATCCATCCATTCGGAATTCGCGCCCCAGTAATGCGGCAGGTAATGATGCCAGACTGTGCCATATCCCCCGAAGGAGAATAGCCCATGTTCGTTGGAAATTGCGAAAGGGGCATACGTGTTCTCTCGAGGGGGGATGTACACACGATCGACATGCCCCCACCATCGGACTGCATCTTCGCCAGGGAGATAACCTCCACTGACGAAAGCGGGGGGCCCCTGGTAATAGCTGCGAAACGACGTCAGTTTCCACGACCCTTTCTCCCAATCAAGGCGTCTCAGCCCTTCATTCGTGCTCAGCCAGACTGTTTCTGGCACGACCGTGGCAATGCTTCTGATTTGAGTGCCGTGTAGTTCGGCCTGTACGACCCATTTGTCGTTAGCCATTGACAGAAGTCGGCCATCGGATGTCCCAACCCAGATCTCCCCTGTTTGTCCAACCGACAAGGCGGTGATTCGCTGCCATCTGTGGTGACAGACCCCGACCCACTCCCGCCACTCATTTCTCAACGGTTTCAATAGAAGATTCACCGATGTTGGTTTCAATAATACAGGTTCCTCTGCCGTAGACGCGAGGGAATCTGAAACCACAATCACAAACAAGACAACGAGAATCCTGGCGCTGAAAGGCATGATTGCACTCCATTCGCAATACATTCATCGGTCCACCCCGATCGGATCATATCACCGATTAAATGTGCATGGCCAGTTATTGATCAACACTGTGAATGATTTTGGTTGGATGTTTACGGCTGAATTTCAAATCGTTGCTATCGAACGCGCACAGAATGCGTTAAAAATCGCCAGCCAGGTTCGAGTGAATTGTTACAGATGACCTGAAGAGAACTTGCCATTCCGCGCAGAAGTGTCGCCCCTGAAGATCGTCGTCATGAAGCATCAAGACCTACGCCATACGGATCGACGATTCGGGTTTACGCTAATCGAACTGCTTGTCGTGATCGCCATTATTGCAATCCTGATCGGATTGCTTTTGCCGGCAGTTCAACAGGCACGAGAAGCCGCGCGCCGGGCCAGTTGTGTAAACAACCTCAAACAGCTTGGCCTGGCCTTACAGAACTACCACGAATCCCACAACACGTTTCCACCTGGATATGTTTCGAACTTTGATGCCGGGGGCAACGACACCGGACCTGGTTGGGGTTGGGGGGCGATGATCCTTTCGGAGATTGATCAAGGACCTCTTCGTTCAACCGTTCGCTTTGAAAGCCCCATTGAAAATCCGGTGAATTCGACGCCACGGATAACCCTCATTAATGGCTTGACCTGCCCTTCCGATGTCGCTCAGAAAACGTGGGTCGCCATGACACGAGACAAACTCGGCAATCCGCTGACGACAATTTGTTCGGTTGCGTCTGCAAATTATGTGGGAGTCTTCGGAATCCCCGAGCCGGGTATTGACGGGGACGGCATTTTCTTCCGAAACAGCCGAGTCGGAATTCGCGACATCTCGGACGGTTCCAGCCGAACTCTCCTGGTTGGTGAACGGTCACAAAAATGGTGTGTCGCGAGTTGGGTTGGAGCTGTGACGGGTTCGCACCTTTTCCCGCCAACGGGCTCGCCCGCGGTACCGCTCGTTGAAAATGCGTCCGGGACGATCCTGGGACACACTTTTGAGGGACCACCGAATTCGGACGGTCTTGAATGCAATTGTTTTTCCAGCCTGCATGTCGGCGGAGCGAATTTTGTTTTCGCTGACGGACATATTCAGTTTCTTTCAACATCAATGGACAAAGCCACCTTCAGGGCTCTTTCGACACGGGCCGGAAGCGAAACAACGGGAGAATTTTGATGAGAGCATTTGCGTGCGGCGTATTTCTGATTTGTATGGCCACAGGTTGTGGTAGCACGTCGCAAAACCAGGCGATCTCGATTGACGATGTTCCCAAAAACCTTTTAGAGATCGCCAAGGAAAAACTTCCGGACGTCACTTTTGATCAAGCGGTCAGGAAGAGCAATGGAGTTCTCGAAGTTCGCGGTAAGGACAAAAAAGGAAAAGTGCGCGACGTCGAATTTTCGAAGACCGGCGAAGTCGTCGAGATCGAGTGAATTTTGAATTGTTGTCAGCCAAATCCAGAGCTGCCTCATGCGGTTCGCCAGGAGCTTCCGCACCATGAACCCAAGGAACTTTTACGACACATAAAATATCAAGTTCCTCCAGAGTGGCACCTCTCGTTAGTGATTCTACGAATTCAATTTCTCTACTGTTTTCTTTTATAAACAAATCGCCTTTTTCATCATCGCCGCAGAGGGAATTGAGAACAGGGTTTACTGAAACCGAGGGTTTTCAATGAACCGACATTGCAGCGTCCAATAACCCCGGCGACTTTGATGATTGAACACCTGAATTTTTATTGCGTGGTCAAAGCTTTGATAGAATTTTGAGGAAGCTGCGGCACGATGACTGTTAACGTCGCCGAATATTTCGTGTCGCTGTAGCCTTCACCCTTTTGATCTGGCGCCGCATGGTGGACGACGACTAATACCACATTCCCTTCTTTGGGTATAAATTTCGCGATCCCGTCAGCGTCCGTTTCGTCCTCGTAATTTTTATCAAACCCTTCCGCGAGCACCGCACCACGGGGAATGAAGGAAACACGAGCTCCCTTAAGAGGCTTTGAGTTCAGCAGCACCTTGACGGTCAATGGTTGCCCTGGCCCCATCGCCGTGACGGGATTTGTGACCGGTACGAGTTCCAGCGAATGTCCCAGCGGTTTGCTAAACCCTGTTGTCACAACCGGTACGTTGTCGAGTTTCTCACTGGCCAGGAAATAGGTTTTAGCACTCTTGATTGAACGAGTCGTGCCCCGTACACCGTCCGTTGTCGAAGTCACCACGTGTAGACCCGGCTGCGTCGTCGTGTACCGACCGGTCCAATAACCTTCCTTGGTACTTAATCCGGTTTCCACCAGATGCGACTTGAGATCAAACATTTCCCCCTTTGGACCGATGACTGAAATCTGCCCCGATTCGAGCGAGACTTTACCGGACAGTTTGAAATCCCGGTGATCGTTCCCATGATTTCCCAGCTTGAGATCAACATGGACGATGTCACCCAATCTGACCAATGAAGTATTTGTCTCAACCCAGTTGTCATGGGCTGTTGCGATTGAGGCAATCAGCAAACTGAAACAATAAACAAACAACTTTCGCATTGTGATTCTCCTATTCTTCGCTTGATTTCACATGACCTTTTTTTTCGCTGCCGGTTAACTACTGACCACTCGTTTAATCAGCGATCAATTTTCAACTGTGGAACTTTCAGGTCGATGGCTTCATCGTCCTTTGACAATTCAATCTTCAGCGGCGTCG
This sequence comes from uncultured Schlesneria sp., assembly GCA_903858935.1. GTDB lineage: Bacteria > Planctomycetota > Planctomycetia > Planctomycetales > Planctomycetaceae > Schlesneria. Next base: position 14,378 of record CAIOKO010000007.1, read on the forward strand.
TTTCGGGCCTGGTAAACTCAGTCGGGATCGTAATCGGAGCCCCAGCCGATTCCAGCGTACAGCGGTACTCTCCCGCTGGAAGTTGACACGCACAAGTCCCATCCATCGTCGCGAGTTCGAACGAACCGTCTAATCGCGAAGCCGCCACACCGATCGGCTCAGTCGAATCACCGTCGACCTGATGCAGAGTCACCTGAATACCAACCAAAGGCTCACGACCGTTGTGAATTTTGCCGGATGTCCCGCCAGAGGTATCAGGAACGGTCTCAACTCGACCGCATCCGATAATCGCGGCAAGCAGCAGTGGAATGAGCGTTAATCGAAATTTCCGAATCATGATTCATCCGTCGTTCTGAGATGGTGCTTCAATGTCTCTGGAAGACCGAGCGAGGTCCCGGCCTGATCGATGAATATCTTAAAAACAGCATCGATCCTGATGTCATTTCAGGCAAAGCCGCAAAAGATTTTAAACGACCCCGCCCCACCGCCCCTTCGGTGGTTAACGGGCCTTTGCCCTACCGGCTATCAATCTTCCCTCTCCAACATTCGCTGCAGGACAAAATTCCAATAAAGATCTTCCAGCCAGATCCGGGGTAAAACTTTCGCACAATCGCTGGTGCAAAGGCCCGATGACCACTGCCGCAGGGGCGGTGGGGTTTCGTCGGATTGGCTGTTTCACCGCCACACTCGTCTCAAAAATTGCTGTTCACCTCGCCACCCGCTCGTGAACCAAGCCCCTGCCAGACGGAAAGATCGACGTTGTTGCTGACAAACCGAATGCCCCCATCACACATCAAGACATGAACGCCCCCGATGTGCCGGCTGCGAGCTGCCGTCAAGCCAGAACTATGACTCGTGTTTCCGCAATCGAACTGATTGGAGTTAGGAGGCAAGCCGTGGTTATAAAGCGTATCGCCGTAGTGCCCATTCAGCCATTTTGCGCTGCGAATCCCCGACCAGAATCCCCCGCTTCCGACGACGCACGTGGTGAGACTCGTATCGTTGGCATCGGTATACGGTCCACCCGATGTCTGCGATGTCGTCAGGTTGAGGACTTGCTGAGAGGGACTCACAGGAGGGGTCGAGCCAGAGATCACGGCGGCAACTCCTGATGCGCCACCACCTCCGCTTGCATAACCGTTCCCCAAGATTTCTTCGCTCATCGCGACTGTATTGGAAAGGCCGTCCGTCACATCCCGGAACTTCACGATTCCCAATAATTTGGGATCGTACATCACGCCGTCTCCAGCACGGATGTATCTTGTCGTGGGGCTCGATCCGCTTCCCGTACAGACGACGTAGTTCGTCGGTCCGTACGAATTTCCTGGCACCGTTGCCAGGTCACTCGGACAGAGAAACATTGGTACTTTGGTAAGTGCCGCAATCACGTTTGCGGAATAGGGTGCAACGGGCGGTTCAGCAAACGTGGGAGCCGTGCTGAAGTCGATACTGTTATACAAGTTGGCCGCGTCGAAATACGGCATTAATTGGGCGTGGGCCGAGAAGACCATTGGAAACCCTGTTCGGGCCGGCGGGAAACTGCCGATACTCGATTCGTAATTATGAATCGCCAGACCGAATTGCTTGAGATTGTTTTTGCACTGAGTGCGGCGAGCCGCCTCACGGGCCTGTTGAACGGCGGGCAACAGCAAGGCAATCAGGATGGCGATGATCGCAATCACAACCAGCAGTTCGATCAAGGTAAATCCGCGACATCGGCGCGGGGGAAAAACATTCGTCATCATTTTCTCCTCATCATCAAAAGATGATATTTCATAACGAACGGGACTTGGCATGAGCGGTCCGCGATGGCACGCTCACAATCGGGTTGGTTTGCACTTGTGGAGAGCTAATCAATGGCCAATCGTGAGCGTGCGATATCAGACCGCACGAATCCTGTGGCAACGAAAGACGATTCCCACTGACATCTGCCAGAATCCGTTGGCAGGAAAGTGAGTTTCGGCAGGTAGTGAGAAGAGATCTGTCTAAAGCCAGAACCGCCAACCCTGGCACAACTTGGCTTGCCTTAATGACGAATCATCAAGGCGCAGGCATTGAGACTTCCGCATTGCAGGGCGTGAAGTCGCAATCAAGACAGATCTAGGCCGCTTCGAGACGTGGTGGCGGCACTGGTGGTTCAGCAATCGCCTGAACCACGACCGAACTTCGGTTGATGAATCGCTCAACGATCGATTCAAATCGTGGACTCAACGAGGTCGTCTGAGGAATCAAAAAAACGGCCTGACCGAATGCGGTCTTTACCAGACCTTGACAGTCGTCCGCGACCGCTCCAATCACAATTTTAACTCGTGACGGCGGCGTCGACTTTGCCTTGGGTTGACGTTTCACGACCTGAGTTTTCGAACCGTTCTTGATGGTACAGCAAACCTGTGGGGCAGATTCGCAAGCCGCACCGCGTTTCGTGGTCGAGGCGACAACTTCTGACGGGTCTACGCCATTGCGTTTCGCCCAGGCGAGTTTTTGCTCATCAGAAAAGCAGCAACACTTCTTTTTGCATTGCGCTGCAGACATACAGCCGCAAGGACGATTCTGGCAAGGAAACGGACGAGAAAGGTCCTTGACATCTCTGGAAGAAAAAGTCACCAGCGGGATCGGCAACAGCGCAACAACGAACGCAGCCACCAGCAAAATCGATATCGTTTGCTGTCGCGAAGGATGAGTCCAAGCATGCCACGAAAACGAAAGCACAGAAATTGCCTTGTCCCTGATGGACAGTCTGATTGGCTATCGATTCGCTCTCCACACAAAAAAGTATAACCACGTCGCCTGAAATTATCGCTAGTGTGGCGACATCGAGCTCAGTTTTCCCATCAGCGGGAACAACTTCAATTCGAACTTTGAAATCGCCGGTTGAACTTCCGTTGAATTGCAAATCGTTGCTGCCATATGCTGACGCATAAGGGTCACGGCAACAATCAAAATTGTTAACAGTCAATTTGGATCGAACATGAGCTTCGCGTCTGGCAGATTTTTACACTTCGGAAGTGATTCATTCTAAAACTTCCGAAGCAAGAAATGATTACTTGCAAGAAAACGTGCAAACAAACGACGCTTGGACTAGCATCCAGAATGAACGCTCGAAGAGACAATCACTATCGACGCGGATTCACTCTGGTGGAACTCCTCGTCGTGATCGCAATCATTGCCGTGCTGGTCTCATTATTTCTTCCCGCCGTGCAGCAAGTTCGCGAAGCGGCCCGCAAGATGGATTGCCAGTCGCATCTTCGTCAGATTGGCCTGGCCGTTCATCAGTATTATGAGATCTACAACGGTCGCTTTTTCCTGCATCATCCATTTGATGCCGACGTGATCGCCAATAGCGGCGCGGCAGATTCGTTTGCGGAAATCTATTGGGTGGACAAAATGATGCCGTTCGTGGGCAGTGCTGCAGAGTCCGATGAGTCGGTAGCCAACCGGGGGATCAATGTCGCAACCAACAAGATTTTTCGATGCCTTTCCGACACCTCCATTCCAACGCCCTACATCGACTCTGTCACCGGTCAGCCTGATGGGATTGAGCAACGGACCAGTTACTCGATGAATTCACTACTCAGCCACAAATCTCGACGTTATGGCTTGTGGACATTTCCCAGGTTTCAGATCGAAATCGGACTCTCCAATTTCATTTGTTTTTCCGAGCGGGATGCAACCGCGTTCGCGCCTGCATCTGATAATGATCCACGTCAGGATGATTACGACGTCTGGCTAGGAACGGACATCCTGCGCCCGTGGTTCGCCTACAAGCGCCACAACGGTGCCGCCAACTACCTTTACCTCGACGGTCACGTTTCGACGATGATTTTCGACAACGCCATCATCGACATGTATCCCGACAAGAAAGTCCTAATCGACGACGGCAGCTATCCGAACTGAGATTCTCCGACGTGCTGGATTGCTTTCGGCGAGCGATTGCAGACGTTCTGCCGCAGTGATCCACTCGAAAGTTGGATTCGAACGAACGATCTGGGGAAACTTCCCTCACACCTGGCGATTTTTTCGCCGCCCGGTCAACTTGCCTTAGGGAAATGGGCTGTCATCGCGTGAAGATTCCTCTGGTATGAGCTTTGCGTTCCGAGCGTTGTTAACGAAAACAACGCTATGGGGCCTTTTCATCATGCCAAGTCGACGTCGGAATGGATTTACCCTGATTGAGCTACTGGTCGTGATCGCGATTATTGCCGTCCTGATTGCCTTGCTGCTGCCAGCGGTTCAACAAGCCAGAGAGGCCGCGCGACGGACTCAGTGCAAAAACAACCTCAAGCAAATTGGGTTGGCACTGCACAACTATCTGGAGGTTCACACCACATTTCCGCCAAGTTTTTGTTTTTCGACCGCAGGCTCGTGGTCCGTTCATGGTCGGATCTTGCCCTATATGGAGCAAGCCAGTGCGTACTCGCAGGTACGACTCGACCGTGACTGGGCCGACCCGATTAATGAGGCGACACACGTCGCCCAGCTGCGGGTCCCGTCATATGTCTGTCCGTCAGATCCGAATGGGGATCGGATGCACTACGCCGGCCCAGATGAGGGGGATATCCGACCGCACAATTACGGAGTCAATTTTGGAACATGGAAGATCTATGACCCGATCACCAATTCTGGCGGTGACGGCATCTTCTATCCAAACAGTCGGACTCGTGCGGGAGACGTTTTCGACGGAATGAGTAATACGCTGCTGACCGCCGAAGTGAAGTCGTATCAACCCTATTTCCGTAACACGGCCGATCCCGGCCCCACGCCCCCATCGTCCGTGTCATTCGTCACAGGATTTTCGGGCGAAGCGAAATACGGCCCCAATCTCGACGACAACGCGGGACATACGGAATGGTGTGATGGGCCGGTCCATCAAAGCGGTTTCACCACAACGTTCCCACCGAATACCCGCATTCCCTTTACCGATGGCGGAATCACGTACGATACCGATTTCAACTCGCGATACGAAGGAACCAGCGTGACTCAAACCACGTACGCATCGATTACTTCGCGCAGTTACCACACGGGGATCGTGAATGTGGGACTCGCCGATGGATCGACACGCACGATCAGCTCGAATATTGACCGCCAAGTCTGGCGCTCGCTGGGGACTCGGATTGGTGGAGAAGTCGTTGGCGAGTTCTGACGCTCGCCACCTGCCTGGCTCGACGCATCGTTCCAATTCCGTGACTGACACCGCCAACTAACATTCTCGTGAGATCAACAGGGAACCCCATGATGTTTTTCCATTTGAGATACACCGTTGCAATCCTTTTCGTGCTGACGGTTGCCATCGATCGACCGCTGGCGGCCCAGATTATCGGACCAAACGCGATCGCGTTGGCGAAATCTCGTGAACAGGGGGTCAATTTCCTGAAAACAACCCAAGCAAAGGATGGTAGCTGGACGTCGCCTGAGGCCCCTGGAATTTCAGGTCTGATCACGTATTCATTGCTGATCAGTGGCGTGTCACCGACTGATCCGATCGTCGAAAAAGGATTGAAACACCTTGAGTCGTTTATCCAACCTGATGGCGGAATTTATTCTCCGAAGAGCTACCACAGCAATTATGAGACAGCGATCTGTCAACTTGCTTTCCAGGCGGCGAATGCAAAAGGTCAATACGCAGAGACCATTAAGAATGCGGACCGATTCCTGCGAAAGCTGCAATGGGATGAGACGGAATCGACCGATCGATCAGACGTGAAATACGGTGGAGCCGGATATGGCAGAACCGGCGACCGTCCTGATTTGTCGAACACCGTCTTCTTTCTTGACGCGCTTCAGGCGGCGGGCGCCTCGAAAGACGATCCAGCCGTTCAAAAAGCCTTAGTGTTTCTCTCACGCTGTCAGAATCTGGAATCCGAACACAACACGACAACCTTTTCCGCCATTGTGAATGATGGAGGCTTCTACTACACACCCGCGGCGGGAGGAAATTCTCAGGCGGGAAACACCCCTGAAGGTGGGCTGCGGTCCTATGGCAGCATGACCTATGCAGGCCTGAAAAGCATGATTTATGCCGGTCTTACCCCGGAGGATCAGCGGTTCAAAGCCGCAACGGAATGGATCAAAAAATTCTACACGGTTCAAGAGAACCCCGGACTGGGTCAACAGGGGGTTTTCTACTACTAGCAGATGTTCGGAAAGGCTTTAAATGCGATGGATCTTGACTTCGTCACGGATTCACAGGGAACGACGCATGATTGGAGAAAAGAACTCGCCGAGCATCTCTTTCAGCAGCAACAGGAGAACGGTGCCTGGCTGAACAAAAATGATCGTTGGTATGAGGGAAACCCGGACCTGGCTACAGCCTACGTATTGATCGCGCTCAGAAACTGTGAGCCCAAAACGTCCAGGCCGTCAAAGTAATCATGCGTCAGTATTTTTAATGACGAATGTCGCTGAACGATTCATGGCGTTTGTGTCTCAACTGTGACTTCGATGAGAATTCACCTTGATCAAGCCAATCGTCGCCGTTAAAGCGTCCGTGCTTGACCATTGCTGTTATCGGAATTGAGTGGTTGCGGCTAGAAATCGCTAACCGCTTCACCACCTGCCCGAGTGCTGAGTGCGCGCCAGAGATTCGAGTCGATGTTACTGGAAAACCCCCGGGTCGATCCGTCCATCATCAGGGAGTTGACCATTCCCGTATGGAAACTGCGGCTTGTCACGGCCGCGTACGTCGGCTGGCCAGCACAAATAGCACTTGTGGCTCGTTCTTTACACGAGATGTAATCGCCGACGACGGTGCTGATGCTCGCTGCAGTTCCAATCTGAACGTTGGCATTGGGCGGGAACGTCGCCGTAAACCCCGTTTCATGAACCTTTCCATCCGTCCATTCCCGATGGCCACCGACTGACCCGGCATTGGCGACGGATAACATTCCGGTTGAAAAGATCGTTCCCTGGGGAGGAAGCGTGTTTGTCGCGGTATTGTCGCTGGAAATCTGGTTGGTGTAACACTTCACTTCCGAGGCACATAACGTATTGCTGGTGCCGTCGGTGAAATGAGCGGTCGTGAAATTGCTGTTCGGCGCGAATGCCCCTTCTCCGACTGTGCCACCATCCGCCAAGTTTGTTGAAGCGGGTGTAAACACCCTCCAGGGGCCAAGGTTGTAGGCATAGTTCGGCGGAAAAAAGCTGGGAGTTGAGGAACTCCGGATGCCGTTTATCTCGCTGGGACATCGCAGGAACGGGAGGGGCTGGGAGGTGATACCGTTAGTCGAATTGGGCGGATCACTATAGCCAACGGCCAAGTCTGCCAGGGTGTACACATTGGCCTGATCGAGAAACGGCAGGATTCTCGCATGAATTGACCAAGTCCCTCCCTTTGCCGCCCCAATGCAGATACTCGGCGGGAAAACCGAATTGGTACTCTGGTAATTATGCAGTGCCAGACCGATTTGTTTGAGATTGTTCTTGCAATGGACTCGCCGAGCGGCTTCGCGCGCCTGCTGTACCGCCGGCAGGATTAGCCCCATCAAAATCGCGATAATTGCAATCACAACGAGGAGTTCGATCAACGTAAAACCCTTGTTTCCACGCCTGGAAGCTGACTGAAATTCGTGCATTCGACGTTCCAATTGTTAGGGGACCATAGTGAATGGAATTGACGCGTTCCGTTTGCCTGGGAGCCGTTATTCCCGACGACCATCCCCACGCCTCAAGAATAATATTGAGACTGAGTCTCAATGTCAATTTTTCAACCACAGATTCTTTGGAATGGCCATAAAAGAAGAAAATGGACAGCTCAGCCGCGATTCAGGCAATGCCAGAAATGCTTCACGGAAGTTCAAGAAACGGTGTTCCCCGAGGCTTCGTCGCCGGTGTTAACGAACGCGAAGGGAGCACAACCTGGATCGCACTGAGAAAAAAAACTTGCGGATCTCAAAGAAGCGTCTGTGAGAACTGCTGTATCAAAATCTCGAAACCATGAAGTAGGCAATCGCAGCCAGAATGGCACCGCAAGGAACGGTGCTGACCCATGCGAGCAATATTTCACCAACTTTACGCCATTTCGCCTGACCGGTCGTCGCTCCCATGCCGAGCAACGACCCCACGCTGACATGAGTTGTACTCACAGGCAGGCTGTGCAGACTTGCAGTCGTGACGAGTCCGGCGGTCACAAGACTGGCGGCGAACCCCTGGCCGGGGTTCATCCCAGTCACTTTTTTGCCAAGAGTCTCGGCCACTCGTTGAGCATCGAGCAATCCTCCAAATGCAATCATCACAGCGACCATGAGAAACCCCCATTTCAAGTCGACACCGGGTGCAACGAGCAACAGCGCAGCCATTTTCGGTGTGTCGTTGAGACCACGCGCAAAACTTGCGGCCCCGGTACTGGAATAGTGCAGAAAATCCAGCAGAGGTGTACGGTGGTCTGGCGCGAGCCGCATCAACTTGAGGATCAGATAAACCACAGATCCCAAGATGGCTGCAATCGCCGGGCTGAAGAACAGCGGATAAAGAAAGTTCTTTCCCAAGGCGGCAAATTGAACATTGTTGCCGCTGCCAGCTAATCCCGCACCCATCAATGCGCCGACCAGTGCGTGGGTCGTGGAAACGGGAAATCCAAACCGGTTGGCAAGAAAGCTCGTTAGCGCCGCCCCTACTGCCACTGCGACAATGAACTCCGGTTGTTGCACCAAGGCGTCGGGGACAATTCCACGGCCACTGAATTTTTTCAGCATTCCACCCGCTAGAAACGCAGAGGCAACCGAGCCAACAAGCGTTGTTGCCGTACCCCACCAGAGTGCGCCTCGAAGCGAAGTGGTTTCGCTCCCGTAAAGCGATGCCACACCCTTGAAGTTGGCGTTCGCCCCATTTGTAAACGCGACGAAGCAGACAGACAGAACGAGGATCGTGGTTAACATACGACAGGCCTCAATTGGCCTTATTTTCCTTCGTTTCGGCAGGATGTTGCTTCAGCGAGACATATTCTTTCCACGAACCCTCGTAGAGTCGCACCTTGGGATATTTGGCAACATGCCTGAGATAGAAACGTAACAGGCTTCCTTCGCGTGATGTACCGCAATAAACGATGATCTCTTTATCAGAGGTCAGCCCTGCGGCCTCCAGCTCGGATTTTGTTTGCTGGAACGAGCGAAATTGATGGGTGTTGTCCTGTTCCATCAGACGGGCCCAATGGAAACTCATCGCACCCGGAATGTGGCCCTTACGCAGCCAGACATCGTCATCACCGAGATATTCGTTACGTGGTCTCGCATCGACGAGGATCACGTCTGACCGCCCTTTTCGTTCAAGAAGCTCGTCGAGTGAGATCCCGATTTCCTTTTCCGGGTTTTCTGGTAGCGTTCCTGGTGGATTACCAAAGTATTCCTGCGTCACAGGAAACTTCGACTTCTGCCAGGCGGGAAGTCCACCATCGACGATTCGAATCTCTTTGACTCCAAATTTCTCCAGCACGTAAGCCACCATGCTGGCACTCAGAACTTCGTCGTTGGGTAGTTTATCGCCCGTCGCGTAAACCAGATGGATTCGGTTGCGGTCCACACCCGCACGAATCAGCAGCGCTTTGGTCAGGTCGTCAGGCAGATACTGCACGGGGACACCGTGATCGGTACCGCGCAACGTATCAAAGTTGAGGTGATGCGCCGTCGGTAAGTGGCCGCGAAAATAGTCTTTATACCCCCCTCGAGTGTCGATGACGACCGGCCTTTTGCTGGCGTCGGACGACTCGATAAGCAGTCTGGCATCAGCGGGCGAAATCACTCCGATTTCCGCACGGGCCATATTTCCTGCTAACAATAACGCGATGACCGGGACAACGATTTTCATAAGTCTGTATCGAATTCTCTTGGAAAAGTGAGTTTTGACGGCCTGATGTCAGGTGAGGCAGATGATCGCAATTCAATTTCTTCCAAAAACCGATCGAACCTGGATGCGAACGGATTGGGGCACCCGGACAACGATCGTGACTGTCGCTCATTCCTCAAAACCGCATGCATCCTGACGAATACGCGATACGCACACCCCAAGGCAGCGATCATTTTTGCCCACGAAGTACATTCTAACGTTCTTAAAAATACATTTATCTCACTGGAATGTGAAGGAATAATTCCTGGAGACGCAACGGATTCGGTCTGTCGCTTGGCGAAGTACCTGTTAGGTTTTTTGAAATGTTTTTGGGCATTTCATTTACAGAAGTACACCCTTTAACCACGCGGGAATGTTTTTCGCTTTGAAAGACATTTTGCCGTTTTCGAAAACCGCGATGCGACGGAATGGAGTTGCAATATCGTCGTTGTCGAAAACAACGACAAACGGCAATTCCCGAGTCGCTCTTTTCAGGTTTTCCAGCGTCCGAGGTACGCGAGCGATCAATTTGTCGGTCGGGACATCATGTCCACCTTGCGAAACTCGCATCGCGACTCGTTCTTCGGATCGTTCCCAACCAGAAATCGCAATAAAACAAAGTACGATGGTATATCCAAGGTTGACGGCCTGTTTGAGAAATGCAATCTTGTCTCCGACCGGATCTGAAAAGACGGTTTCAAACACAAAACTCTCGCGCTGATTGATCAGTTCCTGACGGATTGCTGCCGCAGTCCTCGCAGCGGCGTAGGGGTCAAGATCCAATTCTCGAGCGATCGTATCCGCGTTGACGAAGCGTAATCCTGCCGCCTTCAAGTGCGCCTGGTAGAACGTTGTTTTACCGGCACCGTTTGATCCGGCCACGACGAGGATGATGGGGCGACGATCTAACGCTTCGCCAAAATTCATTTTTTCGGCATTTTTTCTGATTTCGAAGGCTTTGGTAATTTAACAGCCTGAAATTGCCGGTTTACGAAACGACCGGGAGTTCGCGTTCCGTCCTCATCAATTCGGACGAGAAAACCGGGTTTTCCTGCGCACGGTTCGTAATGCGGATACGGCTGAGCTTGCAAATAATCGGCAACGCGTTGTCGGCCCGACGACGAATCAACCGATTCGATGAGTGCCGATAGCGGCTCGGCTGACCCTTTTCGGCACAGTGCGAGAACTTGATCCCCGTTTAACAATGGCTCAATCGCTCGACCAAGGCGAGCCCAGAACTCGACCTGTCCCGTCAGCGATCGCTCGAACACTTCGCTTGCCAGGCGAGCATCGAGAATCAGAGCATCAGAAATTTTCACAGGTTGACTCATGTCAAAATAGTAGCATAGCGCTACCACGTGTCAACATCGACATACGCTTCTTGCCGACGGCAAAACGCCGGGCGGTCAGAGACCAGAATCGTTTTGTCTTGTCATTTAGGTTTCTTTGTCGGCTGATCTTTAACCGTTAGGTAAGCATCAGCCATCGCGTCACCCAGCATCAGCGTTCCTGTGGTTCCGAAATGATGTCGCGCGTGAGGTAACCCTGATGTCTTGATAATCGTGATGCGCGGATCGGTACCGGCCAGCTTGTTCAACGCGTCGTTGACGACTTTGATATGAACCCACGGAAAACGCTCGTGCTGCTGGGAGATGAACCACGGAAGATCGGGTTGGGAAAGATCCGCTCGCGTCTGGTCGATCAATTGTTTCAACCACTCAGCGATGCGTTGCGAGTAGGGCGCGAAGTAAGTGTCATTTTCACCGGTATGCCAGAAGACCCCTTCCACGCGGCATTCGAACCCCTGCTGATTCAGATCATCTTGAGCGGCTCGAATAAAATTGATGAGCTTGGGGTAGAGATCACGATGCGACTCGGGCGAACCGTTCGGAGACCAATCGGGCCCTTGGGCTCCGCTGTGTGTAAACTTGACGATGGCGACTGTGTCGTTGGAGTCAATCGACTTCCGTAAACGAGCACCAAAACTCAGCTCAGGGCCGAAGTTGCCAAGAAACTCGACAGGACCAAGCGGCTCCCATTCGGATGACGACGTGACTCCACCACCCAGCGAGTACCGGAACAAGACGTTTCTTTGATCTTTGACCAAGCGCGCGTAGCTTGGATGTTGAGCGATTTCGGAGACGAACGAATCTTCGCCTTCCATGTTGCGCTGCCCAGCCAGCACGAACAGACGAACGCGGGCCGGCTTGGCGATTGGCAATCCCTGCTTGAATCGGCGGTCAGGCGCTGCGAGCGGCTTCCCGATATCGCGCAGATACGCGGCGGCGAAGGCTTCACCCATTTGAAGCTGGCCCTGTGTGCCGAAGTGATAATGAGGCTGTCCGCTTCCCATGACCTCAAACGCCAGATGCGACGTCGGTATCCAGCGTAAAAGCGGATCTGCCTGAAGCACTTGCTCCTGTTGCTGTCGGAAGATGCCGAGTTGACTCCGGTGATCCATCCCCCAGATCCCCTTCTCGCTGACTTCGCCGAGATACCATTTCAGATCGGGAGCCTTGAGATCCGCGCGCAGACTCGCGACGAGCTTCGTCAGCCCTTCGGCGTATTGCTTGCCGAGATTGCGGTCGAGCATGTCGTTCTCGCCCTGATGCCACATCACCGCTTCAAGCCGGTAGCGAACTCCCCGTTTGTCTAACTCGCCCAGCGAATCGCGAATCAGCTTGAGCGTTCGCGGATACAGCTTCTGTCCTTTGTCCGGAGCATCGGGATTCCAGTCAAATGCAATCGTCGTTCCACCGACGGCTGACTTGATGATGGCGATCGGGAATTGAACCTGCTGTCGGACTCGTCTCGCAAACGTCACTTCCGGACCAAACGCCTGCAATGGCTTCAGCGGTACCCAACCTTTCGAAGCTTCGTCGCCATTAGCGAGAATGTAAGAGAAGAGGACATCACTTTGCGGTTCCCCCGCCCCTTTGAAGTTCGGGTAGTCGTCGATGCGATCAGCGCGTGCATCTGACCCGACCATATTGGACTGACCGGCAAAGAGAAATACTCGCGTGACTTCCTCGGCGATGACCAGTTGCATGGCGATGCATGACGTTACTGTTAACGCCAGCACGGTCATGATCGTCTTGAGATAAAACAGGTTCATGGTGTTGCTCATTCAATAATTCTACTCAAAATCAAAATCGAGTGGCTCAACCGGATCGACACGCTTCGGACGTGTTCGATCTATAAATGAGTATGTACCGCGAGGGTGAAATGGAGTGTTTCATGGTTGCGGCGTCGCAGAGACGGTACGGCCGCAGGCTTTACTGGCATCCAGCAGCGTCTTGAGTTCCATCACGATCTCGGGGTGCTTGAAATAGAGATTCGTCGTCTCTGCAGGATCGGCTTTCAGATTATAGAGTTGGGCAGAGGCTTCGGGTGCGGTGTCGGGACGCGCAAAGGGGAGCAGTTCCGCAGTGGCGTAATTGTTGCCAC
>CAIOKO010000008.1 GCA_903858935.1 uncultured Schlesneria sp.
GAGGCCGAGATTGATTTGACGGCGTTTCCGTCACTCGCCGAAATTCGAAAGAAACCGGAAACCTGGCAAAAAGTCAGCGAGATCCTGGAAACCGGTCAGATGCCCCCCAAAGATGCACCGCAACCTAGCGACGCTGATCGGATGAAGCTTCAGCAATGGGTCCGTGGTTATCTCAAAACCGAAGCACGGGCTCGCGCGGGAGACCCCGGAAAGGTGGTGCTGCGTCGACTCAATAATGTCGAGTACACCAATACGATTCGAGATCTGACCAAAGTGGCGTCGCTGACCCCAGCTAAGGAATTTCCTGTCGACAGTGCTGCGGGCGAAGGATTTACGAATCTTGGAAATGCTCTCGTGATGTCGCCTGCTCTGGTCACGAAATACCTTGACGCGGCGAAAGACGTTGCCAATCACGCCGTGCTTTTACCGGATGGATTTCGCTTTTCACCCGCAGTGACGCCGCGCGACTGGACCGATGAATACCTGGCCGAGATTCGCAATTTATATGCAGGATACACCGACGCACAGGGTGGTACTCAAGTCAATCTTCAAGGAATCGTGTTCGATACGAATGGGGGCGGACGGCTACCAATTCAGAAATACATTGAAGCCACCCTGGTCATGAGAGATCAACTGGTGGGGAAGACGACTCAGCAAACGGCGGGCCCCCCCGAAATCGAAGTCAACAAGGCGATTGATGAGATATCGCGCGAGAAGAAACTTAGTCCCAAATATTTGCGACTGTTGTGGAATTCGCTGAATGGGACCGAGCCTTCATTTCTCCTCAATGGTCTGCGGGCACGTTGGCGAGCCTCGAAACCAGAGGATGCCGTGGCAATCACCGCGGTCATCGCTCGCTGGCAACAGGCCCTCTGGCGGTTTAACAGCATCGGACATATCGGCAAAGTGGGTGGCCCGAAAGCCTGGATGGAGCCGGTCAGTCCCGTGACGACTCGGTCAGAAATCCGAACAAAGCTTCCCGCTTCGACGGACGGCGAACAAGTCACTGTATATTTAACGGCAATGGATGCCGGGGATGGGAACGATCACGATTTTGTGGTGTGGCAGCAACCTCGGCTTGTCGCGGCGGGTCGACCCGACGTTCTGTTGCGAGACGTTAGAGCGGTAACTCGCGAATTATCCGAACGTCGCGACCAGGTCTTCGCCAGCACGGTCAAATGCCTGAATGCGGCAGCCGAGGCGAGTGCCGCTCAGGGGAAGACCGAGTTGGCAGAACTGGCAAAACGACACGATCTGAACAAAGAAGTGCTCGCGGCGTGGCTCGATTATCTTGGTGTTGGAACTGGTGGTCCGGTCAAAATCGAAAACCATTTTACGAACAAGATCTCGAATTCATCGGGATACGCCTTCGTCAATGGATGGGGCAGCGACGCCACTCCGCTGATTGTGGCAAACTCTTCGGATCAGCACGTGCGTGTTCCTGGAAACATGAAACCCCACGGTGTCGCCGTTCATCCGTCGCCGACATTGCAAACAGTGGTTGGATGGCGCAGTCCCGTAACTTCCACCGTTCGTATCGAAGCCAAAGTTCAGCATGCTCATCCGGAATGCGGCAACGGAGTCACCTGGTCACTCGAACTACGGCGAGGTGCGACTCGACAACGTCTACGGACGGGGATCGCGCATGGTCCCCAGGTTGTCGTTGTCGAGCCGATCGACAACTTGAAGATTCAACCGGAAGATGTCATTTCGCTGCTGATCGGCCCACGCGATGGGAATCACTCGTGCGATTTGACTGCTGTCGACCTGGCGATCAAAACAGCAGGCGAAGGGGGACGTGTCTGGGACCTGGCAGCCGATGTTTCGCCCGATGTTCAAACGGCCAACCCTCACGCAGATCGATTTGGTAACGAAGAGGTCTGGCACTTCTATACGGAGCCGGTGACGGGAGCACAACAAGGGGTGGTCATCCCTGCCGGTTCATTGCTGACTGCCTGGCAGTCAGCAACGAATGCAGACGAAAAACAAAAACTGGCGACTGCCGTACAGAAGCTGTTGATCGATGAGCCGCCAGCGGCCAAAGACAGTCCGGACGCCCAATTACGTCGCCAATTGTCGTCGCTGAGCGGCCCGTTATTGAGCGCATTGACGCGATCGACGGCAGGAAAAGCGACGGGGACCGCTTCGGTATCAAATAAAGTTCGACCTGACTGGGGTCCCGACCCCGCGATTTTCGGACGTCATCCCGACGGTCAAGCGGTCGAGCCCGGAAGCCTGTGCGTCAAAGCTCCGTCGGTGATCGAAGTCCGATTACCTGCCGATTTCGCTGAAGGTTGTGAGCTGGTCACGGCAGGTGTCCTTCATCCTGAAACGGGAGCGGAAGGAACGGTTCAGATTCAAGTCTCAACGACCAGGCCCGATTCTGTCGCAGGCCTGGTGGCGAGCGGCGTCACGGAGATCAATGCGAACAGTCAATGGACGGACAACAATCGCCGCTTACAGTATTCGACGCCGATTCTGGTCAGCGAAGGGAGTGTCGCCAGTCGACGCGTGGAAGCAGCATTTGAAACATTCCGCAACCTCTTCCCGGCGGCGCTGTGCTATTCTCGAATCGTTCCCGTTGACGAAGTCGTCACGCTGACCCTGTTCTACCGCGAAGATCATCATCTTAGCCGATTGATGCTGGATGAAACGCAAGCCGCCAAACTTGACCGGTTGTGGAGAGAACTGCACTTCGTCAGTCATGACGCGTTGACTCTGGTCGATGGCTTTAATCAGTTGATGGAGTTCGCGACGCAGGATGCCGATCCCAAAGTTTTTGAACCGCTGCGCAAGCCGATTCATGACGCTGCCGAAGCTTTTGAGAAAGAACTACTTGGTGCGGAACCGCGTCAAGTTGGTCAACTGATCGAGTTCGCTGCACAAGCCTATCGCAGACCACTGAGCGGTGACGAAGCACAGGGGTTGCGAGCTCTCTATCAAAAGTTGCGGGAACAAGAATTGCCACACGATGAGGCGTTCCGTTTCACTATGGCGCGGGTGCTGGTCGCTCCGGCATTCCTGTATCGCGTTGAACCATTTCCGACCGAATCGGCTCAAGGAAGTTCCGCCATTGCCGTAACAGATTATGCCCTGGCAAGTCGATTGAGTTACTTCCTGTGGTCATCGCCGCCCGACGAGGAATTAAAGTCACTGGCTGCGTCGAAACGATTGCACGAACCAGACGTTCTGGTCGGCCAGGCGAAACGGATGTTGAAATCCGACCGAATTCGATCGCTTTCAACTGAGTTTGCCTGTCAGTGGCTGGGGGTTCGTGATTTTGATTCGCACGGTGAAAAGAGTGAACAGGTCTTTCCAACATTTCCCGCCTTGCGCGGTGACATGTACGAAGAATCGGTTCGGTTCTTTGCAGACCTGTTTCAAAGGGATGGGTCTGTCCTGGAAATTCTTGATGCCGATCACACGTTTTTAAATGAGTCGCTCGCGAAACATTATGCCATTCCTGGCGTCACGGGACCGGAATGGCGTCGTGTGGATGGGATCAAACAATATGGACGGGGCGGAATCCTGACTCTGGCGACAACCTTGGCCCAGCAATCAGGCGCGTCACGAACAAGTCCAATTCTGCGAGGGAACTGGGTTCTGGAAACACTGCTTGGGGAAAAGCTGCCCCGTCCGCCGAAGAACGTCCCGCCGCTCCCCGAAAGTGAAACCGACGCGGACCTGACGGTCCGAGAACTTGTTGAACGACATCGGACTATTCCGGAATGCGCGCACTGTCATGAGCGGATCGATGCCTTTGGTTTTTCGCTGGAAGGATTTGATGCCATTGGTCGACGTCGGGATAAAGACCTCGGCGGACGTTTGATCGACGTTAATGTCGAACTCAAAAACGGAACCCGCTTCTCCGGCGAAACGGGCCTTAGAAAATACATTCTGGACGCCCGCAGAAACGATTTCCTTAGACATTTCTGCCGCAAATTGCTGGGTTATTCACTGGCTCGCGGTGTTCAGTTTTCGGATGAACCGTTACTTGAAGAAATGATGACGAACCTGAAGTCCAGCGATTATCGATTTTCTGCAGCGATCGAAACAATCGTTCGCAGTCCGCAATTTCGTTTTCATCGAGGGAATACTGTGGAGTAGAATACTGAAGAGGGGATCGGGTGTTCAAATTTTCTGTCGTTTAACCGCGCCTCGCAGAGAAGCGGGTTCGACGGCGATCAAGTCGAAAACCGAGGTGTCATTTTTCATGGTCCCATTGCTTTCCATCGTGCAGCAAAACCCGAAGAGATCGGCTGAACGCCGACCCGCCTGCGCCTACGGCTGCGGGTTAAACGAAGAATTCGCTTCGACCGACCCTAGAACCTCAATTTTTCTGTCGTTTAACCGCGCCTCACAGAGAAGCGGGTTCGACGGCGATCGAGTCGAAAACCGAGGTGTCATTTTTCATGGTCCCATTGCTTTGCATCGTGCAGCAAAACCCGAAGAGATCGGCTGAACACCGATCCGCCTGCGCCTACGGCTGCGGGTTAAACGAAGAATTCGCTACACCCGACCCCAAAACCATAACATCAAAACTGTCTTGAATATCGTTAGCCGTTACTTTTAAGGACCTAATTCCATGCACTCTGAAAACTCTTCTGTCTCGCATCCGTTTGATCGCCGTACATTTCTGCGTGGGCTGGGGGTCACGATGGCCTTGCCCTGGATGGAATCATTAAAGGTCTGGGGCGATGAGACACGGGGGAATCAAAAGTCGAGCGAAGCTCCCGTCCGCCTGGCGGTGCTCTTCGCTGGAAACGGATTTCACGCGAAGGAATGGTGGGCCAAAGAGAGCGGCCAGGGGCTTGAGTTTGGCCAGGTTTTGGCGCCGCTGAACGGATTCCGTGATAAGACACTTTTTATCAAAGGACTTTACAACGAACAGGCGTTGAAGGGGAATATTCACAGCTCGCAGACAGGTAACCTGCTGTCGGGCGCACCACTCGCTGCCGGGGGTGAGATTCATTCGGGGACCAGCGTCGATCAGTTTCTGGCCCAGACCTATGGACGATCGACAAAAGTTCCCAGCCTGGTGCTGGGTTGTGAAGCAGGCAACCCCTCGGTTCATAAGAACTACTCAATGATTTACAGCTCACACATTTCGTGGAGCTCACCGACAACACCGACGCCGCTGGAACTCTATCCTTCGCTCGCCTTCGATCGATTGTTCAAAGACGAAGTTCAGCGGGGTGATAAAAGCGTGCTGGATGCGGTATTGAGCGATGCCAGGCAGATTCGACGTGAGATCAGCACGTCCGATCAGCGCAAACTTGATGAGTACCTGGACTCGGTTCGCGATGTTGAACAACGGATCGAAAATGCTGGGAAACAGGGTGAGCTGCAAGGCTGGCGTCCAACGCTCGACAAGCCGAATGTCCCTCGTCCAGCAGAAGGAATTCCGCAAAATATTGCGGATCACATGCGGTTGATGTGCGACATCATGGTCCTTGGTTTCCAGACCGATACGACTCGAATCTGCACGTTGAAACTGAATAACGATCATTCATCGTTGCGATTCCCGCATCTTGGTGTCGATTACATGATCCACCATTTGCTGTCGCACTCGGATACGCCGGACTGGTTGAAGGTGAATCAGTTCTTCGTTGAACAACTGGCTTACATTGCAAAGAAACTCGATTCGATTCAAGAAGGGGAACGAACGGCACTGGATAACTCGATGCTGATGTTCTGTTCAAGCATGATGAGTGGCAGTCATGACGCGAGCCAGTTGCCTGTTGTGATGGTCGGTCGTGGGGGGGGTAAGATTCAAACCGGAAAAGTCCTCGATTACCGTGACAAGCCAAACCGTCAGATGTGTCGTTTGTACCTGTCGATGATGGACAAGATGAATGTTCGCCTCGATAAATTCGGCGATGCGACTGAAGCCTTGGCTGAGGTTTGATCGGGCGACCCCGGAACATCAAATTTTCTGTCGTTTAACCGCGCCTCGCAGAGAAGCGAGTCGCACGGCAATAGAGTCGAAAACCGAGGTGTCATTTCGCATGGTCCC
The DNA here is from genome assembly GCA_903858935.1 of uncultured Schlesneria sp. Classification (GTDB taxonomy): domain Bacteria; phylum Planctomycetota; class Planctomycetia; order Planctomycetales; family Planctomycetaceae; genus Schlesneria. The sequence goes on from CAIOKO010000008.1 coordinate 6,017, forward strand.
ATTGCTATCGATTACGCGGCGAAATTCGAAGAGATCGGCTGAGCGCCGATCCGCCTGCGCCGATGGCTGCGGGTTAAACGAAGAATTCGCTTCGCCCGACTCCGAAAATAACGCACGGATCGTTCGGTAGTCATTGTTTCACAATTAACAGATCATCGTCCTGAAGAAGGCTAATTCATGCGCCGTCTATTGTCATTTGTCATCTTGATCCAACTTGCAACCACTCTGGCGCAACCGGCGGTTGCCGGATGTCCCAAGTTTGTCGAACACGTGATTGACCCGAAAATCGGGACCGTTTGCTATGCCGTCACAAAGGCCGATGTAAACGGAGATGGAAAACTGGACATCGTTGCAGTCAGCGAAAACCGAGTGCAGTGGTACGAAGCACCGGGATGGACGAAGCATGTCATCCTGGAAGACCAGACCGAGATGGACAACGTCTGCATCGCCGCTCACGATATTGACGGTGATGGCAAGATTGACTTTGCTCTGGGTGCAGGCTGGATCAAGTCAAATACGGGAAGCATTCAGTGGATTACCAGAGGCCAAAATCCTGAAGACAAGTGGTCGGTCCATTTGATCGCTCATGAACGAAGTACGCATCGCATGAGCGTTGCGGATGTTCTGGGAACCGGTCAACCGCAACTGGTCGTTTCACCGCTGAACCGCAGCTTCGAAGGTAAGACGGGGGTTCGCTTGCTGGCGTTTTCCATCCCCGCAGTGCCGAAGACGGACCGCTGGGTGTCTGTGGCGCTGGATGAAACGCTCAACCGTATGCATAACCATACTCATACCGATTGGGACGACGATGGCCGACTCGACACCATCACAGCCAGTGAAGAAGGGGTGTCGCTGATTCGTAAATCGGCAGATGCATTTCAGAAGACAGTGTTAGGTGTTGGCGCTGAATCGGATAAGCCCGAATTTCGAGGCGCGGGTGAAATCAGGCTGGGAAAACTCAAAGGTGGCGGACGCTTCCTCGCGACCGTGGAACCGATGCATGGCACCAGCGTGGCGGTTTATACCGAGAACAAAGACAAATCATTGCCTTTGAAACGGACGGTCATTGAAGAATCGATGAAGCAGGGGCATGCCGTCTGGACGGCAGACCTGGACGGAGACGGACAGGACGAGCTGTTGATCGGACATCGTGAAGCGGGAACGGGCGACGTCAAAGGACCCGGTCTGTATGTCTTTTCGTGTGACGATGCGGCTGGCCAGAAGTGGAGCAAGCACGTGATCGACAATGGTGGAATTGCGGTAGAAGATGCGCTGGTGGCGGATTTTAACGGCGATGGGAAGCCCGATCTGC
>CAIOKO010000009.1 GCA_903858935.1 uncultured Schlesneria sp.
ACGAAGAGCGCGAAGGAATCAGAGGACAAAAACGCCAGATGCCATCCTTCGGCCCGGGTGTTGTTACATCGGTGGAACTTAATCGCATAGCCAATCACACGATTGAAAAAGTCATCGAATTCCCGCTTCGTGCTCTTCGTGCTCTTCGTGTCCTTCGTGGTAATTTTCCGCCAATCCCCGCCGCCGAAGCTAAAAGGAACGCGGGAATCCTCACCTGACTTTCACCGAATTGAATTGGTCACTTCGGTTTCGCACAGAGCCACGGAGGATTGATCAATCTCGTTCTCATGCACCTCTGCGTCTCCGTGGCTCTGTGAGAGACCAATTCTTCGATCGAACGTGAGAGTTAACGCGGGCGTATTCGTATGGCGTTGACCGGATTCGGCATTCAATAAAATAAAATTTGATTTCGGCCAATGAAAAGAGAGTCCGTGAAATGAGATGAGTCCTGACCTCATTGGTTTATTCCACCACAAAGAGCGCGAGGGAATCAGAGGACAAAAACGCTAAATGCGATACTTCGGCCCGGGAGTTGTTACATCGGTGAAACTTAATCGCACAGCCAATCACACGATTGAAAAAGTCATCGAATTCCAGCTTCACGCTCGTCGTGTCCTTCGTGGTAATTTTCTGCCAATCCCCGCCGCCGAACGTTAAATGCAACGCGGGCGTACTCGCCAGACTTTCACCGAATTGAATCGGCCTCTTCGGTTTCTCACAGAGACACGGAGACACGGAGCCACGGAGCCACGGAGGAGTGGTCAATCTCGTTCTCATGCATCTCTCCGCGTCTCCGTGGCTCTGCGAGAGATCAATTCTTCGATCGAACGTGAATTGTAACGCGGGCGTAGTCGACTCGCGTTGACCGGATTGGTCGGCCAGTTTATTGCTGGTTCTTGCTTCTTGAATCTCATTGCAAACCAGAAAAGTAGAACGTCCCCTGTGTTTTTCCAGATCCTGTTAGGCGCGCCTGCGATTCGATAGCATGTCGTGAAGCGTCTATTAGGAAAACTTCATTACACAAGAGAGCACACCATGTCCCGTCTGACCCTAGCCGGTTGCCTGATGGCAGTTTGTCTGTTCGTTTCCAGCCTGACCGCTCAAGAAAAACCTGCGGATAACCCCGCTGCCAGGAAACTCGACCGCGACATCCCGAGGCACAAGGAATTCCTCAAGCGAATTGAGCAAAGCCAGGGGGTGGGGGATGTCGTCTTTCTGGGCGATTCCATCACGAACGGTTGGGAAGGTCAAAAAGCCTGGCAGGAGTATTTCGGTCCGTTCAAACCGGTGAACCTCGGTATCGGCGGCGACCAGACAGGTCACGTTCTCTGGCGCATTACCGACGGTCATGAGCTGGACAATCTCAAGCCCAAGGCGGCGGTCATTATGATCGGTACCAACAACATTGGTGGTCATACCGCCCCGCAGATCGCCGGCGGCATCGTGGAGATCATCGAGGAACTGAAGCGTCAGAAGCCGGGGATTAAGGTTCTGCTGCTGGGGGTCTTCCCACGCGGAGGCTCAAGCGATGCCGAGCGGAGCCTGGAACAGATCGCCGATGGGATCAAGCCGATCAATGAGGAACTGAAGAAGGACAAGCCGGACCTCAAAGTCCTGAACGCTGCACTCAAAAAATTGGAACAAAATCGGGGAACGATTCCAGCAGGCCAACTGAACAAGAAAGTTGCCGAGATCAATGCCATTATCGCGAAACTGGACGACGGCAAGACCGTGTTCTACAAGGACATCGGCCACGAGTTTCTCGACCAGAACGGAGGCCTGTCAGGCGAAATCATGCCGGACTACCTGCACTTGAGCGGCAAAGGCTACGACATCTGGGGCAAGGCGATCAAAACCGATCTTGAGAAGCTCACCAGGTAGGTCACGGTCCCCAAGTCTGGACCGGTCCGCCGTGCAGGCGGACCGGTCGTTGGCTCTACGTGAGTTCGCGATGGTGTTGATTTAATCGAAGACATCTCACGATGCACTGAAAAGAAAAGGTGTCAGGTTCCTGATGCCTTTCCAATTCCTCCGTCTCGTTGAAGTTGCACACTTAGTCTGCGGATCATGTCGTTGCCGCTGTGGAACAAGCGCTCGTAAAATTCGCGATGTGGAATTCATTTCATCCCAAAGGCTAAAGCAGGAAATGACATGCGGACTCCGTCCCGCAGTCTCAAGGCATTCAATGAAGAGAAACACAAGTTAGGTGGCAGCGCAGTGAACGATTTTACCGAACTAGAGCTTCAGGTAATCGAGATCGATGATCGCCTGCATCCGATTGCTACTAGTCCCGTCGATCTCAGCGATCCCAATTGGATGACCCTTCTCACCAAAAGCAAGCATCCTCTCGACGAGGCTGGTGTTCGGTCCATTACCGAAGCGCTGCTTGAATCGCTTATCTGTGAGTATCAGACCTCAGACGAGGCTGCGCGTAGAGCGATTCGCCGTTTGTTTTATACGTACCGACACTTTGCCTGGGCCGCCACGCTTTCCGTTACACCAACCACTGCGGGAGATTTCCGCAAACATTTGACTCTATTTTCAATGCGCGACCAAGGCGAAGATTCTCGCGACGCGCTGCTTGAATTGCAGGAGCTTTGTACGCAGGCAAGAGCCGCTGGTGTCAATACAGCACCGATTCTTCGGGAGGTCGCCCAGATGTCCAGTGACGAGAATAGATTTGGAATGGGATCTACCAGAAGTCAACTCGATGCCACCTGATAAGAACAACTTGTCAGGACCTAATTTACCGTATGAGGAACTCTCAGATGAGTAAAAACACGAAAATGAACGCCAACTAATGTCATTCGCCATGACGATTACGTGTCTGCGACGAATACTTTCATAAGAACGATTCGTGACACCTTTTCAATTCCGTGCCGATTCTGAAAGAGCCTGTGCCTCGAACAGAAGCGGTCGGGCCGATCAAGTCGGTTTACCTTCGTGATCCGGACGCTAATCTGATTGAGGTCTGCAATGACGAGCGGCGGGAAGGGCAGACAGGGCCGGAGGCGATTGAAATGAGAGCGAACTGATCTGGGAGTTTTTCCAGAAGCATTCGCTAAAATGATCGAATCAGATTGTGGAGGATTTCACGATGCGTTACGGAATGTCTCTGGGGGTGATCGGGTGTCTGGTCGTCACGACGGCCGCGAGTGCCGTGGAACCGGTCGCTGTTCAGTACGGTAAAGACCCGAAGCAATCACTCAACGTCTACCTCCCTGCGGCGGAAGCAAAAACTCCCGTGCCGGTCGTGATTTGGGTTCATGGTGGAGGATGGCGGAACGGGGACAAGGACAATCGAGGCGGGGTGAACTTGTGTCAGACGTGGGCCAAGGCCGGATTCGTTGTGGTGGGGCTCGACTATCGGCTGACACCCGCGGTGGTTCACCCGGCTCATGTCGAAGACGTGGCGGCGGGAATCGCCTGGGTCAATAACAACATCGCCAGGCATGGCGGGGATCCGAAGCGAGTGTTTCTCCTGGGGCATTCGGCGGGAGCTCATCTTGTTGCCCTGGTGGCGACCGCAGCGAAATACCTGAAGGCCCATGATCTCTCACCGAAGTCGGCCCTGGCGGGCGTGATGGCGATTGACACGGCCAGCTATGACCTGACGACGACTCGCTCCTTGGCCGTGCGAAAGATGATTTCTGATGCCTTCGGAGACGATGCAAAAGCCCTTCACGACGCGTCGCCGCTGCAACATGCCCGGCAGAATCCCGATGACTGCCCGCCATTCATCATTGCGGCAGTTAAACAGCGCCCCGAAGCAGTCAGTGAATCGAAGGCGCTCAACGCCGTTCTGCCCAAAAGCATACTCGTCCTGGTTGACTATCCCGGTAACGGTCAACTTGCGGCTCACAGTCTGATCGCGAAAGAACTCGCCGACTTCGACAAGGACTTGACCAGGCAACTCGTGAAGTTCGTCCAGGAGACTCCTGCAGCGGGGAAGTAATCTTTTCTGCAACCAAAAGTCCTCGCGATATCGAAAGTGCTGCGTCCCCGGGGACCAGAATTGTTGTCCGAGAAGGTCCGGCAGTCGTTCGAGATTAGCAGAAACAAAATGTCGAGTTTCAAGGCGTTTCGAGATCGACTTGAGGATGTGATTGCCTGAAATAATCCGTGAATTCGACGCAATTTCACGCGACTGACAACGTGGCGACGAATTCATTCAAACAGTTTCCGGAAGGATTCTTCCAACACAAACGTCGTCCGCATTTTCAAAATGACATGCAACGATTCTGGCACAAATTGTTGGGCGCTCAATCCATTCCCCCCCGGCTTCCGGTGAAAGGGCAGGGTGAAAGGGCTTTCCGACTTTCTTGTCGCGCGCTCAACAATTCCTGTCGGTGATTTAGGTTAGCACGTCATTGTTTCGTTGGAGCGAGGGAAACGAGTTTGCTTCCGGCGTGCGTCTTACCTGGCAAACAGAGGTTTTCTCGACACCGAAAAAGCGGTGTCCCCAAGGACTCGGCGCTTAGTGCGCTGTTCGTGGCACGCCAACGCGGATATTCCAAGAAAACGCCCGTTATTAACGTTTAATTGGACTTATCCCCGTTTCTTCGACATTGGGTTTCCATTCATCGCGGTTGCCCAAGCCGCTTGGTGTGTCGGCGAAGCCTTCGGTTATGCCACCCGCTCGCCGGACCGTAGTAAAAACTTCAAACCCACCCTCTAAGCCACCGTCATCCTCCTTCGACCCAGCGTCGGCCTGGGGCAAGGATTGCCCCATTAACGGGGTAAGAAAAGGTGTCAAAACTCATGGCATGGGACGACCGAAACGAGCCGCAGCGGGTGGTTGGATTTACCACGTTTTGAACCGTGCTAACGCGCGGACGCCGATCTTTTCGTCCCCCGATGATTTTGAGGCATTTGAGCGAGTTCTTGAGGAAGCGGTTGCTCGAACAGGAATTCGGCTGCTCTCCTATTGTGTGATGGGGAACCACTGGCACCTCGTCGTCTGGCCCGAAGAAGATGGACAGCTTTCGAAATTCGTCGGCTGGCTGACCTTAACGCATACTCAGCGCTGGCATGCTCATCGCCAGTCTGCCGGACTAGGGCACTTATATCAGGGACGTTTCAAATCCTTTCCAATCCAAGACGACGAGCATTTTCTAACGGTCTGCCGGTACGTTGAACGCAACCCATTGCGGGCGAATCTCGTCGTCCGCTCTGAAGAATGGCGGTGGAGCAGTCTTTACCGCTGGTACTGCGGGACACCCGAACAAAAATCCCTGCTCGCGAGCTGGCCGGTTCGTCGGTCCGCAGGCTGGGTGGAACATGTGAATTCACCCCAAACTGACGAGGAACTTTCCGCAATCCAACGTAGCATTGATCGCGGTTGCCCGTTTGGAGACAATTCCTGGTTGGCCGAAACGGCAAAGGCTCTCGGCCTGGAAATCACGACTCGACCCCGCGGTCGACCCAAAATCCAAAAAAAAGCTTCTTGACGCCTTTTCTTCCCCACAATGCAAGGAACTGGGATATGACTCGGATTTTCTTCCTAATGACTTTGCTAATGGTTGGTTCGGTTCGCGGTGACGAACCTTGGCCGGTGCTGGATGCCGCGGCAGACGCCGTGGCATCCGCGATTTCAAACCTCCGCGAGGGAGAAATGGACTTCACCTACTCTTCTTATGTCAAGGCGTATGAGAAGCCCGCCAATTTACCCTCGGCGTCCCGGACAAGTACGCAGGGGAAGGTCCTCTGGAAAGACACGTCGCTCTATGCCTCCTATGTGCTCGATAAGGATTACACGACAAACCCCGACTCGGAAAATTCATCCACCCTTCAGTACGCCACGAATGGTCCGAACGAGATCATTCGCACGCCCACCCTTTACTGCGAGTATGTCAAGAATCTCAAATGGTGCCGCCATCAGACCCACCATCTGCATCATTCGATGAACGCCGATCACCAGCGCGTGCTCGAACCGCGCGTTGCCTGGTTCTCCACGGCGATGAGTCGCAAACACAATCATGTGGGTGGACTTTCCTGGAGACTTGACGAGTCTGACAAGGATTTGACTGTGGTCAAGGACGTCGCCTCGGCACCTCGGCAGAAGCTGATCGTCCGGCAAACGAAAGGGTTTGAGGATCGTCAGTCAAGCTATCTCGTCGATTACGACCAGGGCGGGCTGGTGACCGAAGCCTGGCTCCGCGGGCCGAAGCAAAATAGCGAAAAAATCACCTGCCAGTGGCAGCAGGACGAGTACGGGGTCTGGTATGCCCGCGAATGGCAACACATCGTCTATGAGGGCCGTAACACGAATCGTATCGTCGCCGAGGAAACCGCGGAAATCACGCGCTTCTCCTCGCGTGTGACGGTCCCAGCGAATCGTTTCGAGTTCTCGTCCCTCAAGCTTCCGCCTGGCACCCAACTGGAGCAAATCACCGCCCAGGGAAAAAAGTACAGCTATGTAGGTGGAAAGGGTCCGGAGCCAGCGAAGTTCAACCTCGATTCCCTCATCGACGACGTACAGGATGGGTTCGCCGCTCCCAAGAACAAGTAGGGCCTTATGATCTCTTTTGTGCTGCTCGGCGTCTCGGCGGTCATCGCCGCGGGTAACGGTGCCTTACCGGAGAAAGAACTGTCTGGCGCTTACTGTCTGTACCTGGGACTGAAGGCCATCGAAGTGCCAGTCGAGGGCATGGAGCGTGTCCAGCAGGAGTTGGGATCGCCACCGGCAGGCGGATACAGCCTCGGGCAGATCGACGCGACCGCCAGGAAATTTGGTGCTGAGACTCTCGGCGTCAAGACGACGTTCGCGAATCTCCGGCTGAGAAAGGAGCGCTTTGTCTGCCTGGCTCATCTCAAAGAGAATCATTTTGTCCTGTTCACGAAGATTGAAAAGGACGGCGTCATTGTCATCGATCCGCCGACCAAGAAGTTTGTCCCGTTTGTGACGTTGCAGAAAGACTGGGATGGAAATGCACTGTTGATTTCTCCCGAACCACTTTTGGCTGAAGAGTCTTTGCGCTCCCAATTTGGCTGGTGGATGCCGGCAATTGCGGTCGCCATCGCCGTTGTAGGGGTCGTCGCAATATACTTTTCGAGGCGAGTCCGACATGGCAAATAGCAATCAAGTTGCTGCAATTGTTTTGACGCTTGCACCCGCGATCAGCGGGTGCAGTCAGGGGGGTGGCGTACCCATTCTGGTTCCCGAGCAGGAAGTTATCGAGCTTGGCGAGTGCCTAGTGGGCTGGCTCAAGAATGTGACGATCAAAGTCGCCAATCATGGAACCGGCGAGCTGGTCATCAAGGGCTCATCGTCGGGTATCATTATCATTCGCAGTCCGGCACGTGAGTTAAAGATCGGGCGTGTCGAGGGAAGCGAACCGTGGTTTGTTGCGACTACGGACCGCCCGAACTCGGGGATTGCACGAATCACGGTCAAACAGACCTTGTCGCTACCAGCTGGAATCCACACGGGGAACGTCGCCGTCGATGTCCAGGCACCCCGCGAACAACGCATTTCAATCCCCGTCAGTTTCACAAGAATGCCCAAGGAGAGGACAGAATGAAATTGGAGAAGCCGCGAGGAAGACGGGGGTTCACGATTGTCGAGGCGCTCGTCTCGGTGGCGATTATCGGGTTGCTTGTGGGACTCATTCTGCCTGCCGTACAAATTGCGCGGGAGTCCGCCCGGAAGACCGAATGCAGGGCGCATTTACGCGAGTTGTGTAGCGCGGTCGCTAACTTTGAATCGCAGCATGGCGTGTTGCCCCCCGAGCGAGCAAAAGGTGGATTTCGATCTCCATTGATCGAGATTTTGCCCATGGTGGACCAAGCGGCGTATTATCACCAAGTGTTGCGAGAGGGCGTCCCCACAAGCTATTTACCGGAGGATCCCGTGTCGCGTCGACGACCGGTGCTTGCCATTTTGCGTTGTCCATCCGATCAACAGGCTCTTGGTACAAACTTTCGGTTTAATCATGGTTGCGACGTCCTGGGGAGTGATGAGGAGGGCAAGGGTCGCGGGCCATTATCGACCCCCGCCACACCATCGTCTCAGGTCACGGATGGGCTTTCGAATACTGTGATTATGAGCGAGGCAGTCATGTCTCCGAACGGCCCACATTCTTTTCACCGGGGTGACGCATGGTACTCCGGATTAGGCTCGCAACGTGTCCCACGGCCGTCGAATGACGACGTCGTATCGCTATGCCAAGAGGCCGCAGCAAGTCCAGCACCGTTCTACCCGTATGTTGGGCATGACTGGGCGATCAGCGGCCTGGGACATGCCGGTTACAATCACGTCCTCCCGCCAAATGGGACCGTGTTGAACTGTCGACTGGACGGGCCTCAGTTGAATGGCGCAATGGATCATTATTGGCCAGTCGGAATTCTGAAGGCGAGCAGCTATCATCACGGTGGAGTAAATGTAGTCATGTTGGATGGTTCTGCTAGATTCATCAGCAATTCAATTGATTTGAGCGTATGGCAAGCAATCAGCACTCGCGCTGACGGAGAGCCAACAGCCGAGTTCTAAATGCGGAAAAGGACCATGGGGACACTGCTTTTTCGCTGGGTTCAACAGAAGAAAGCGATTTCATAAATATCAAAGAAGCGGTGTCCCCAAAACAACTCAGCGAATATTTCTGGGCAATACTCGGTTGCCTTCACGAAGAAAACTGGGCGACTCCAACTTTGATTGAAAGGGCCAGACTTGTCAGTCGTCGAACGGAAGCCGCACGGTAATCACTCCCCCTTGTCGTCTTCGATGAACCAACGTGAGTCAGCGTTGTAGGGATCTTCGACAGTCGGGACGTAATCGAGGCCGTTTTTTCCTTCGTCAGTTGCTAGAGTTCTCGGAGGAATCGGAGAATGGAGTTTGATAATGGCGAAGAAAAAAACTCAGCTGACGAAAATCGTGAAGCGGTCATCCCCGCCGCGGGCAACGACCTCGCTGCTGAGGGACTTGCGGCAATTGATCGAAGCGGCCCGGGAGCAGACTGCCCGAGCGGTCAATTCCACGCTGGTCGCAACGTACTGGCAAATCGGTAAACGAATCCAACAGGATGTATTGCAAAACGAACGGGCGGAGTATGGTAAAGAGATTCTTCAGACACTGTCTGAAAAATTGACGGAGGAATATGGTCGGGGTTTCAGTCCGGCAAATATGTCATCAATGCTACGATTCGCCGAAGTCTTTCCCGACACCGAGATTGTTGCGGCGCTGTCGAAACAATTGAGCTGGAGCCATTTCGTCGAACTGATTCCACTCGAAGACTCTCTCAAACGGGACTTTTATGCCGAAATGTGCCGTGTTGAACGGTGGAGCGTCCGCACGCTACGGCACAAGATCGGGCATTTGCTTTACGAACGGACTGCGATCAGCAAGAAGCCTGACACGCTGATCGCCAAGGACGTCGCTGGTTTGCGTGACGAGGACCGAATGACCCCCGACCTGGTCTTCCGTGATCCGTATTTCCTTGATTTCCTTGGACTTTCCGGACAACACGCTGAAAAGGATGTGGAAGATGCCATCCTGCGGGAACTGGAAACCTTTATTCTTGAGTTGGGAACGGACTTCGCCTTTGTCGCTCGACAGAAGCGTATTAGGGTGGATAACGAAGATTATTACCTTGATCTGCTGTTCTACCATCGACGACTACGGTGCCTGGTCGCCATCGATCTCAAGCTGGGCAAGTTTCAGGCGGCCGACAAAGGTCAGATGGAACTCTATCTCCGCTGGCTGCAGAAACACGACGCGCATCCCGGCGAAGAACCGCCGATCGGCATGATTCTGTGTGCTGACAAATCCGAAGAACACGTCGAACTTCTCCATTTGAATGAAAGCGGAATTCGAGTCGCCCAATACCTGACTGAACTTCCGCCACGCGCGCTGCTGGAAAAGAAACTTCATGAGTCGATTCGCCTCGCCCGCGAGCGATTCAACCGTGAATTGAATTAAAACCCAATTTGAGACACGTGAGCTAAGTCTGGCGTCGAAGAACATGATGACAACTCGTGAGGCACAAACTCGGGGACACTGCACGATCTGTGCGCGTGCGTGCGCGGCTCAATCACGGGAGCAGCCGGGTGTGGATCGACCGCTGTACTTGGCCGTTCAGCGATATTGGACCGATTCTTGTCCGGCCCCATTCCGTTCTTTGTTCCGAGAACTCGTGGGAACAGTTTGATTTTTGAATGTCCCATCAAACGACCGTTTTCTTGGACCGATTGTCTGCGTCGGTCACATCGACGGGAGTGGTCGAACCGGTGCAAATTCCGTCGGCCAGCCTGAGTTGAAGGGGCCCGGCAACATTGACTCGCAGTGGCAGAAGGTTCAGAGTGTTGGCGTATGATGCCAAATCGTCGAAAGCTGTGATGAGTTCATCGATGCTGACCGCCGTCGTCGCCTTTATCTTGCTCGCCACACCGCCTGCTACGTTGCCAGGATTTCATCGAAGTGCATGGTTTGATGAACAAGTTCGTGAAGAGTGGCTTGCCGATGGGGTGCGTGTGGTCGTTAACGCGCCCGCCAAGTACGATCCGGCTCGACCGACGCGGCTGGTCATCTACGCCACACCCAACGGAAACACGATCGAACAGACCCTTGGCAGCACGACCCCGGCCGGGACGGACTGGCATTTCGACATCCAGCACGTCGCCGCCCAAGTCCGTCGATTGCGGGAGGTTTCGCCCGCCGACAATATTGTGGTTGCGTGTTGCGAGGCGGACGGGCTGAGTTGGCCAGCATGGCGGAAACGATTTGCGGACTCTGGCACGACTTCGCCGACCATTTCGAAAGAAGGCAATCGGGTCCGACGTGTCGTGGAAACGCTCCGTGGCTGGGTGCCGGGACAAGAGGTCCGGACTACGCTCGCCGGGCACAGCGGTGGCGGCAGCTTCCTGTTCGGGTTTCTTGAATCCGTGGACGAGGTACCGAACGACATCGAGCGCTTCGCCTTCCTCGACGCAAACTACTCGTACAGTGACGACGCGAAGCACGGTGACAAGTTGCTGGCCTGGCTCGGCGGTAACAACGCTCGCCGGCTGACAGTGATCGCATACGACGATCGCAACATCACGCTGAACGGCAAGTTGGTGGTCGGTCCGGTTGGCGGCACGTTCCGGGCGACGGAGCGGATGAAGGTCCGGTTCGGCAGAGACGTTCCGCTCACCGAATCGCAGGCTGCCGACATCGTGACGTACCGAGGGCCAGGCGACCAGATTGTGTTCCACGTCCATACGAACCCGCAGAACAGGATTCTGCATACCGCCCTTGTCGGCGACATGAATGGACTTCTCGAAGCGACGGCGGATGCGACGATGAAGTGGGGCTCGTTCGGTGGCCCGCGCGCGTACACAACAATGATCCAGCCAGCCACCGGCATTCCGTCACGACCGTCCGACGCCGCAGGCGGGTCAGAACTCTGGCAGAAACTTGCTTCATTATCACCTGCTGACCGTCAGGAAATGATGACGCGAGAAATCCTCCGCGGCAACATTCCTGACTTCCTGCGGAGATTTCAATCTGTCACCTTTCCGAGCGAGCAAGCCCCTGCCAGTCAACCTTCAAAATCCAATATCTCTACGGCCACTCCATCCGCAGTTCATTCAATCATCATCGAAGTGATGCCAGATTATCTGGCGGTCGGATCGGACGACGATTTCGTGCGGGTTCCGATGACACCGATGGCGGCGCAGCGGATTGCGGACGCTTTCGGTTGTGCCCTGCCGACGCAGAAAATTGTGGACCAGATCTACAAGGCGTCATCGGTAAAACTCACCCCGATGCCGCTGACTGAAGCCCGGGAGTCGACTGAAACCTTTCTGCAACATCATACGATTGTTGAGAAACAGCGGACTGGCCGAAAACTCGGCGAGCTGGTTGCCGGGATTAAGAAAGATGTCGTGGTGACGAACCGTCTGACCGAGAAACCAAACCGAGTTGCGATCTACGGCTGGCACAAGCTCGACGGTGCGGCGATTCAGCCTTTGACGATCGTCCACCACAATACATACGTCGATTACAGTCACGGGATCAGGCTCGTGCGTCGCACCGTCACTGTGAACGACCAGCCGCGAGATATTCGGCACGTCCTGCATGCGGCGGAATTGTGTCCGCTACTAAGCGACGAAGGGCCTTTGGATCGGCCGTCGTACTGACCTCGCGCCTCGGTCAGATCGACCGACGCGGGCCAGGTTTTGGAGTGTGAGTGTTTGGAAAAGAAAACCCGGTTGGTTGCCAGGCGACTTTAACGGCTTCAGGACGAATAAAACGATGCGTGCCGTCCCGCATCAAAAGTCACGTTGAGAAACTGCCAGATCATTGCCGATAACGGTGCACAATTGGGTTTCTGCATGCAGGGAAACGGAATTGGTTCCAATTAACTTCCCCACCATTCTTCCGAGGATTCAGCCATCAAACTCGGGATCACTGCACGATCTGTGTGGACTCGGCTAACTCATGGGATCAGCCGTATGCACGAGGGGCTCGTGATTTCGAGGGGATCACCGACTGATTTCAAACGACCTGTCTGGTCATCGATCTTGAAGACGGCAACGTTATTTCCTGGCATATTTGCGCAGAGAACCAGCTTCCCATCACCGGCAATCAGAAGATTCTGGGGGCCTTTTCCCAGGCTTGGTTCGATCGCAATTAACTTCAGTGAGCCGTCGGCCTCGATCCGATAAGCGGCGATGCTGTCGTGCCCTCGATTCGTTCCGTAAAGAAATTTCCCGTTCGGAGTAATCTTCAGATCGGCACAATGACTGACTCCTTGAAACCCCGTGGGCAACGTGGAAACTGTTTGCCGGGGGTGCATCACACCGGAATCGGCGTCGTAGTCGGACATGGTGACTGAATTCTGCAGCTCATTGATCACATAAACATGTTTGCCGTCGGGATGAAAAGTCAGATGACGTGGTCCGGCACCGGCCGGCGCTTTGGAGAAGGGCGGGTCATTGGGTGTCAGTTTCGCAGTTGTTTTGTTGAGCCGATAACTGAGGACCTGATCCGTGCCCAGGTCTGCGGCGAAAGCGAATCGATTGTCGGGACTGATGACAATGCAATGGGCGTTGGGACCCTTTTGTCGTACGGGATCGATGCTCGAACCAACATGTTGAATGATGGACTCTGCCGCCCCCAGCGAACCGTTGCTTTGCACGGGAAATGAGGCGACGCTTCCTGTCGAATAGTTCGCGACCAGAACTGTCTTTCCCGTGGCGTCGATTTCCACATAACAACTGGCCGTTCCATGCGTCGACTGCCGGTTCAGCAATTTCAACCCGCCGGTTCGTCCTTCAATCGCATACGCCGCCACTTCTTCGGGTTCACTCCCTCCGAACGACCTGGCGTGAATCGAGTACAGGAATTTCTGATCTGGTGAGATCACGAAGAAGAAGGGATGTTCAACACCGGTGGTCCGATGAATGCGATTCAACCGCCCGGTTGAACTCTCCAGACTGAACGCCTCGATCGCTCCTTTGTCGCCAGCAGCAAAGGAGGAAATGAAGACCAGGGGTTCGGCAGCCAGGGATGCCTGATCAGTTTGAGTCACGACAAGGCTCGCGATAAGGGAAAGGAAAATTGGGATTGGCTTCATCGTGGTTATGATTCTCAAATTGAAGATGAGCAAGGAGATTCCAAGCCTGAATATAGCTTCTTCAGGAATCAGAACCGTTTTGTTTGTATTTCTCAATGGTCTAAGGAATCACGCTGATGATTTATCACCTGACAGTGGGATTTCGGTAAACACTGATAAATCCACGGCATCAATTGTGAAGCGCCGAATGCCACACTTAAAAACGGAGCGGATTTCTTCAGGCCCAACGGGGCCGGTGGTTCCAATAGCCAGGTCCTCCGGAGGCCCTGGCTATTGGAATCTCCGGCAATAAAAAGAGGCCTGAAAGGCCGGCCGTTCGGTTGCGTTCTGTCACCGACGAGGTTCGATTATTGTGCATAAGATATCGATGAACTTCCGGCCCTTCAGGCCTTTGATCTTGATCGCTGGATGGTACCAGGGCCTCCGTAGGACCTACGACCCTGGCTATTTGAACTGTTGACCCGTTGGGTCGCAAGACCGCAATCTTGCCCCATCACCGGGGGTCGACGACACAATCTGTTCAGTCCTTCGTGACGCTGTGCGAGTATCAATGCCACTGATTTAGTCTCAATTGATGACACGCTGAAATGACGGGCTGATTCAATGAGGGCATAGCGAACGCTAACGCTTCTAAAGACCCGTCCCATTTGCAATCGGGGAAACCGAAGTCACGTTTTCTTATTGGAAATATCGAATTCGATTGCATTCGCGTCAGAAGCCTGTTCGTCGCGCGATTCGATTGTCACAATACAACCCAGTTGATTTTCGCCTCTTGACCAGGGAGCGTTGTGATGATGCGGGTGGTACTTGCGGTGATTGTTGTCGTCGGGATCAATTCTGCTTTCGCTGACGATTGGCCCCAGTTTCGGGGGCCCAACTGCTCAGGAGTTTCTCTGACGAAAGCCCCTCTTCCTCAAGATTTTTCTGACACAAAGAACGTGAAGTGGTCGGTCAAACTGGGCGATGGAATTGGGAGCCCGGTTATTGCAGCGGGCCGAGCGTTCATTGCGGCAATGGTCGATGACACAACGATTGGACTGTATGCATTCGATGTGGCGACGGGAGAAAAACTCTGGATGCGTTCGTGGCCGATCGGCGACGTTGATGAAATTCATCTGACGAACAGCCATGCAGGAACCACACCTGCCGCAGATTCGGAACGCGTCTACTTTTATTTCAGTACACTGGGGATGGTCGGACTGGACGCGAAGACGGGAGCGGATGTCTGGCAATCCCCGCTCCCCGTCCCCTATTTCATTTTCAAATGGGGTGCGGGAATGTCACCCGTGCTGTACAAGGACCTCGTGCTTTTCTGTCAGGATGACGATCTGCATCCGGCGTTTTACGCGTTCGATAAACGAACCGGTAAAATTCGCTGGAAAGATGATCGCAATGATATGGCGGTCAACTATTCTCACCCGGTCATTTGTGAAACCCCCACCGGGGATGAGATTGTCGTCGCGGGAACCGGCTTGTTGATCGGATACGATCCGTCCGATGGCAAACGACTGTGGCAGGCTCGTACGTTGCTGCGAAACATCAAGACGACGCCTGTCTGTCACAACGGGATTGTCTATATCTCGCTGCAGAGCAAGGGAATCGCAAGTCAATGGCTGGCGTCGATCGATCAGGCAGAAACGGGAAACAAGGATAACAAGATCTCCAAGGACGAGGTCCAGAAATTCTTCGGCAAGCGGCAGGTCCCTGAAGCGTTCTACAAAAAGACCTTTGATCGTGGAGACCTTAATCGCGACGGTGTACTTGAAGGACGCGAGTTGGACATCGCGTTCCTGCCGCCCGAGAATCCTGCCGGAGCCGCTTTTGATTCGCCTGCCCCCGAAGATCAGTTTGTCCTTGCCGTCAAAGGTGGCGGGCGGGGTGAAGTGTCAAAGACTCATGTCTTATGGAAGCATCCCACAAAGCACACCGATCACATTGTTTCGCCGCTTGTTGTCAGCAACCGAATGTTCCTGGTCAAAGCGGGGGGAATTGCCACCGGTTTCAACGTCGCGCAGGGAAAGCAACTTTACGGACCGGTTCGGATCCAGAACGATGGAGAATATTTTGCCTCACCGGTCTCTGCAGACGGCAAGATTTATGTCGCTGGCGAAAATGGCAAAATTGTCGTACTTCGCGATTCTGATCATCTTGAAGTACTGGCGGTCAATGACATGGGTGATTCGATCCTGGGAACACCCGCCATCGCTCACGGGGCGTTATTTATCCGGACTCGCAAATCGTTAATGAGGATCGAATGAGAAAAAGCAAAACACTTGCACGCATCCGCAAGAACGAAACGGTCAGGATGTGCTGTCTGGGCCACTTTATGCCGTTCTTCGTCAGCCACGCAGCTCATGTTGGATTCGACTGTATCTGGCTCGATCTTGAGCATCGCAATTTCTCGGATCGTGAAGTTCAGACTCTGCTTGTCCATTCGCATTTGCACGATATCGACATCATGGTCCGTCCCGCCACGACCGAAAAGACGCGTCTGTATCGCTATCTCGAAGATGGTGCGGCTGGCCTGATGATTCCACACGTCAACACGGTCGAAAAAGCCAAATCACTGGTCGATGCCGTGAAGTATCCACCCATTGGTGATCGGGGTCTCGATGGAGCCGGTCTCGATGCCGACTATTACCTTGGCAACGTCGACGAGTTTGTGAAGCATGCGAATCAGGAAACATTTCTGGTCGTCCAGATCGAGACGCTTCAGGCGTTAGAAAACGTGAACGAGATCGCGGCACTCCCCGGGTTGGATGGGCTGTTCGTCGGACCGGGCGATCTGAACCTGCGGTTGAAGCTGAACGACGTCGGCGTGACGTTGGAATCGGCCTACGAACGAGTGGCGGCGGCAAGCAAACAACATGGCAAAGCCTGGGGATGCCCCGTTGGAACTCCGGAAATTCTGAAAAAACGACAGCAACAAGGGGGACAGTTGCTCAATCACGGCGGGGACTTTGGTGCGATCATGGAGATGCTGAAAAACAGCATTGCGGCCTTCAACAGCAGTGAACGAGGAACTCCGTGACTGATTTATCGGGCAAAGTCGCGCTGGTGACGGGAGCCGGCCGAGGAATCGGAAAAGGGATCGCGTTACAACTCGCGCGCTGCGGTGCTGATCTGGTCATCAACGACAGGCCAGGGAATCCAGACCTCAATCTCACTGGCGAGGAAATTCGTGCACTGGGACGAACTTGTCACGCGATCGAAGGAGACGTCTTCACCCGTGCCGGTTGTGAACGGCTGGTCCAATCGGCGATCGAATTGACAGGTCGAATCGACATTCTGATCAGCAATCCGGCATACAGCCGGCGCGGAACATTTCTTGATTATTCCCCCGAGGAATTTGAACGGACGATCAACGGCACGCTGACCAGTGGATTTCATATCAGCCAACTTGTTGCTCGCCAGATGGTCTTACGAGGGGAGGGTGGCAAAATCGTTTTCATCTCGAGTGTCCAGGCGGAAATGCCGATTTCACGTTGCGCACCGTACGGCGCAGCCAAGGCGGGACTGAATCACCTGATGAGATCGATTGCCGTCGAACTTGCGCCGCATCGAATAAACGTCAACGCCATCGAACCAGGCTGGATCGATACGCCCGGAGAACGAAACAGCTTCTCAGACGAAACGATCGCTGCCGAAGGTCAGCAACTGCCGTGGGGGCGTCTGGGCATGCCGGAAGAGATTGGGCACGCGGCGGCATTTCTTGTCTCCGATCAAGCCGACTATATCACCGCGACGGTCTTGCCGGTGGATGGATGTTTTCGCTTCAAAGATTGCCAGCCTGAAAAGGCGATTTCGCCTGTCACAACGCCATGATTCGATCTTTCGAGTGCGAACGATGACATTGCCACTGAAACGATTCCAGTTCTGCGGAGAGACGGTTGAACCGCACCTGTTGATCACGGGCGCTGTCCACGGTGATGAGTTCGAGCCGATCGCGGCAATTCATCGATTGATCACTCTCTTCCAAGAACGTTCTGAACAAACGGCTGGTCTTCGCGGAACAGTGACATTGATCCCTGTCGTCAACGAGTCCGCCTTTGTTCGCGGGCATCGTTGTGCAGAAGACGGGATGGATCTTGCGCGAACCTGTCCCGGTCGTCCCGACGGGAGCATCACGGAAAGGACCGCCTGGTCTTTGACCGAATCGATACGGGCCGCAAACTTCTATATCGACCTGCATACCGGTGGGACGGAATTGAGCGTCTTTCCGCTGTCCGGATACATGATGCATGAGAATCCTGCCGTGCTGGAGATGCAAAGGCGAATGGCGCGGGCATTCAATCTGCCGATTGTCTGGGGAACGGCCGCAAACCTGGATGGCCGATCGTTGTCTGTCGCAAGGGACGCGAACATTCCGGCCATCTACTGTGAATATCTCGGTGCCGCGACGTGCGATCGGGCCGGTGTCGATGCCTATGTCGATGGTTGCTTGAACGTGATGTTCGAATTGGGGATGCTCAATCGACCGCCATTTCCAAATCGAGTGGAACATGTCGTCGAAAACCCTGAACCGAATTCAGGTCATATGCAGGTCTGTAACCCGTCGCCGATCACGGGCTATTTTGAATCACACGTCAGGCTGGGGCAGACCATTCGTCAGGGTGATCTCATCGGTGAGGTTTATCCACTCGATGGAGGCCTGCCTGCACCGATCCGGTCTGAACAGGCGGGATTAGTCCTGGTTTTACGCACGTTTCCTCGGGTTCGTGCCGGCGAAAGTGTCGGCGTCATATTAGAAATTCATAGGTAATTTTATCACATGAGCGTCGCAAATCAGCAACAACGGATCGTCTATCTTTCGGGTGCGATGGTTCCTGAATCGGAAGCGAAGATTTCAATCTTCGACAGTGCCGTGATGCTTGGCGACAGTTTGACCGAATCGACGCGGACATTCGGACACAAGCCATTTCGTCTCGACGAACATCTCACACGACTCTACCGTTCGCTGAAAGTCAGCCGCGTCGATCCGGGGCTTTCACCGGCGGAAATGAAACGAGTGACGCTCGACCTTCTCGAAGCCAATCAATCGCTGATGGGACCGAACGATGATTGCTGGATCGTTCACAACGTTTCCCGCGGGCTGATGAAGCCCGGCCCCAGTACAGCTCAAGCAAATCCAGCAACCATCATGATCTTTACGGCGCCGATGGACTTGCGCGGGTGGGCTCGGTACTACACGGAAGGCTGCCACGCTGTGACATCGATCAGTCGCGCGGTACCGGCACAATCATTGGATGCCCGTATCAAAAATCGCAGTCGATTGTTCTATACGCTGGCTGATCAAGAGGCCCGGCTGGTTGACTCCGAAGCGCAATGCGTGATCCTGGATATCGACGGAAACGTCTCGGAGAACAAAGGGGGGAACGTTTTTGCGGTGGTCGACGGTAAGTTGCTGACCCCCACAACAGAGAATTGTCTGGCCGGGATCAGCCGGCAAACAGTGCTCGAGCTGGCCGTGGAATTGAACATCCCTGTCAGCGAAATGCGATTACAGACCTACGATTTCTACACCGCAGATGAGATGTTTTTCACGAGTACACCCTATTGCATTATGCCCGCGACTCGATTTAACGGACTTCAGATTGGCGACGGTCGCGTCGGTTCCATCACGAAACGACTTCTGGCAGCATGGAGTGATCGAGTTGGGGTCGACATTGTTGGCCAGGCACGAAGCCAATTGGGGTAAGGGAAACGTTCTAAATCAACGGCATTAATTGTGGAGCGCAGGATGCCACACCGAAAACAGATCAGGTTTCTTCAGGCCCAACCGGGCCGGTCATTCAAATAGCCAGGGTCGGAGGTCCTCCGAAGGCCCTGGTGATTGGTCAACGTAAATGAAAAGAGGCCTGAAGGGCCGACCGTTCGCGTTCTGTCACCAGCGCGTTTCGATAATCGTACATATCGTGCCGAGGGAACTGTCGGCCCTTCAGGCCTTTTGTTTTGTTCAATGGATGATACCAGGGCCTCCGTAAGACCTACGACCCTGGCTATGCGAATGACCGGCCCCGTTGGGCCTGTAGGAATGCCGTTTGTTTTGAGCCACGTGCATCCAGCGCTCAAAAATTGACGCCGCTGTTTTAGAGACCACCGGTCGACTCGATCGAATTCCCGACTGTCAAAATCAGATCATTTCACGGGAGGGATTGGCGTTACTGGTTTCGACAGCACCAGGAGTGACTGAGCGGCTCGGATACGAGCGTCGGGAAATGGATCGTTCAGCATGGCCTTTAAGCGATCGGCCACACGAATGGCGCGGGCATCGCCAGCGAATGTGGCTGCATATGTCCGGATCAGGTTATCGTCGCTCGATAAGTTCCTTTGAAGTGCGGCAAGTCCCTCGTCGTCACCAAGGATCGCGAGCGCGTGTTCGAAGTTTGCTCGCGGCGTGGCATTCTTCAGGCGAGCTAACTGAGCTTTCAAAAGTGGGATGTCGCTTCGGTCGCCGATTTGGCCGAGAATCCAGGCGGCGATCGCCGCATGCTCCAACTTCTCGTGACCGAGAAACTCACGTATCGTTTTCAGCGCATCCGCATTGCCTCGGCGCGCGAGTGCTCCCGCAGCCATCAATTTCAGTGTCAGGTTGTCATTCTGATTGAAGGCGGATCTCATCGCCTTTCCGTCGCCGATCTCGGAGAGTTTAAAAAGACTTTCGGCCGCGTGAACGTGTCCGTGTGGTTCGTCGCCAGAAAGAATTCCGAGTATCACCTTGAGGGTTGATCGATCACCGGCCCTCGCGATTTCTCGAGCAATCCCACACCGTTTCTGATCGTCCTTCTCGGTCGCCAGTTTCGGCGTCAAAAATTCAATGACTTCTTTTCCATGCCCTCCGAGCGTCAGCCCTTCGGCAGCATGGATGGATGGCCAGAACTCGCCTGTCCGAAGACCTTCGTGAAGGACTTCGAGACAACGGTCGCGCGTGGCTTCGTCGAGCGTGATGTGTTTCGCATCATCGGCCACCCCGATCGAAATCGGAATCCCGACCCAGACCGCTGTTACAAGTAAAACCCGAATCGTCATATTCATTGAAAAGTCTCCGCAGAATTACCAGGCAGTCCAGCCTCCGTCGACGAGAAGATTCTGGCCAGTGATATAACTTCCTGCATCGCTGACCAGCATGATCAAAGGCCCTTTGAGTTCATCGGGTGTTCCCATTCGGCCCATCGGACTTTTCTGTTTCAGGCGTTCGACCATTTGCGGCGGGGCTTTCTCTGAAGGGAAGGGGCCGGGACTGAGACAATTCACTCGCACCCCGTCCTTTGCCCAATAGGCCGCCAGATGCCGCGTCATATGAACGATCCCGCCCTTCAGCGTGTGATATTGAACCGGACTTGCGACACAGATTCCGTCGTAGGCATCGGGATAGGAACCGACGACTCCATACATCGATCCGATCATCACAATCGATCCAGATACTTTGCGGCTGACAACGTGATCGCGCAAATGACGGGCCAGCAAGAAGTAGCCAGTCGCATTTTGCAGGTCTTTGTTGAATGCTTCGGCCGTGACATTTGTGAGATCGAGAGCATGTCCCTGCTGACCGTTGTTAATCAGAATGTCGACCTGCCCGGCAGCGGCGACAGCAGCGGCGAATCCGCCATTCAGAGAGGATTCATCTAATTGGTTGAGGACGACAGCATGGTGAATCGCATTGCCAGGTGAAGGTAATTCATCGACCACGTGTTGAGTTCGTTCTCGATCACGACTTCCAATGACGACGGTCGCCCCCGCTTCCGCGAGCGCTCGAGATAAGGACCTGCCCAGGAATCCTGAGCCACCCGTGATCAAGGCGACACGCCCGGTCAGATCAAACAGCTTCTGAACCGTTGGTTCATTCATTGTCACCCCGCTTCATCGATTGCCACAACTGCTGAGTCGTCATTCTGGGTTGCACTTCACTGACATGGCAGGCCGATGGACCACATTTAGATGCTCGCCTTTGCCTTTTGGCCGATCGGCAGCAGACTTGCCAGACTTCCCGCCACCGCACCCACCACAAATGAACCCGGCATAATTAACAGGATGCTTAACTTGCCAAATCCGAATGATTCAGAAAAAGCGATAAAGACTGCCGCAGCAACACTGGCCACTGCGGAAAAGAGTGCACCAAATGTCGTCGCCCACTTCACAAAGATCGCGAGAAAGAACAGGACGAACAACGGGGCCACCAGCAGATTGACGACGCGGTAACAAAGATCAACCAGATTCCCTTCGATCCGACTGACGAGCAAACTTATCAACAGGACACTGATCCCGATGAGGACGGAAATGAATCTGGCGAGCCGTACTCGGGCATGGTCCGAAAGGGGTGTCGAACGCGATCGGCCAATAAAATCTTCGGTAATCACGGCGCATGAAGAATTCATTCCAGACGCGAGGCTCGACATGGCCGCAGATAAAATTGCGGCGATGATGACGCCGGTCATCCCATTTGGCAGCCCGACCACAACGAATCGGGGAAAGAGCTTGTCGGCTCCGTCCCGCAAATTAATGTCGGTAGTCAAGTATTCGGTATGGACTGTGAAGTATCCGACGACCGCCAGCCCGACCAAACCGAGTAGTACTCCCACAAGCGCTTCGGCCCACAGTGTCGTATATAAGGATCGACGCGCGGCAGCAGCATCGCGCGTTGAGAGCCATCGTTGAATTGCCATCTGGTCTGAACCACAGGTACAGACATACCATGCGAACGTGGAAATCGCGGCACCGAGGAAGGTCATGCGGGTCGTCGAATCGGGGAAGAACTTGGGTTCGGCCCAGTGCTCGGCCCATTCGTGCGGCCACCAGGCCGACACGCCGCCCAGATTCACACTGATAATCACAATCACTGCGGCGGCACCTCCCAGCATAATCAGCGACTGTACCGCGTCGGTGACGATGACCGCTCGTAATCCCCCTTCTGCCGTATAAATCATCGTGATCACACACATCACGATGGCCGCACCGAGCGTCGCTGCAGGCCCCAGTCCCAAGATGGGTGAAAGAACCTTGTCAGAGGTTGCGTACAAAATGGATGCCATCCAACCTAATCGCATAATGAGAAACATCAACGAACCAACGATCCGCACACTCACTCCAAATCGCGTTTCCAGAATCTCGTAAGCACTGGTGACGTTCTGCCGCATGATGAAAGGAATCAAAGCCCAGCCAACAACCACTGCGATGAGCGGAAACGCCGTGAATTGGGCGAGCACCATCGGCCCGTTCTTGACCATCTCACCAGGGACTGCCAGATACGATAGAGAACTCGTCAGTGTGGCAAAGAGAGAAAGTCCCACAGCAAAGGGACTCATGCGCCGACCACCCAGGTGATAATCTTCAGCCGTTTCATTACGACGACCGTAGTATCGTCCAACAGCCAGCATGCCGATTGCATACGCCGCGACCACAATCCAATCCAGCAATGCCACGGCAGTGTTTCCTTGCTCTTCACGGCAATCATCACATTTCACTTATGCAAAATGGTATTGCTGTTTTTACGAATCCGCAATCGGGCTTGCCGAAGTTGCTCCGCAGTCAGTTTATTCCGTCGACGTCGCGTGGCTCATGTTTTCAGCCCGAGTTCCTGATGTTGTTCACGTGCTGCGGCCAGGTATCGCGCGAAGGCCGCTTCGTCGCGTTGACAGGAAACGCCGCGGAAGACCATGGCAAATGAACGACGTTGCCGCGTCGTGGAGATATTGGCATCCGCACGGTGGATCGTCATGCCGTGATGGGCCACCACGTCGCCGGGCTGAAGACAGATGGCTACTTCGCGAGTGAAATCGTCTGGCGTGTAATCGATGATCCCCTGTGAAAATCCGAGAATCTTCGATTTCGCGTGTGTGCGAAAGCCTCGCGTGTGCGAGTTGGCGACATAACGCAGGCAACCGTTCTCGGCATCGACGGTATCGATCGCCATCCAGATCGTCACGACATTCGAAGGGATGAGGCAAAAGTAGTAATTATCCTGGTGTGGCGGCGTGACGTGATTGGTCCCCGGAGGCTTGTTGAACCATTCCGGCTGATCGGCCTGTGCCGGTTCGCCGATCAGCGTTTCGGCCAGCGTACGCAACTTCGGGTGCTGCGTGAAGTCGTGAAAAAATGGATCACATCCCATCCGCTGCAATTGTTTCAGTGTCTCGGGTCGAGCACGATCCTGAAAAAAGGCTTCGCTGTCGGGAAGCGTCGGCACAACCTCACGAATATATCGGTCCAGGTTCGTACGGAGTTCCGCAAAGTCCGCCTCGCTCAGTAACTGGCGGACAATCACGAAACCTTGCTGGTCAAAGGACTTTTTTTCGATTTCAAAAACCAATGCAATCACCTCCATCGGGAAAGAAACCGATCCCGCTATCGGCACACCTACTTCTTAACAGAAGTCTATTTAATGAAAACGCACA
This sequence comes from uncultured Schlesneria sp., assembly GCA_903858935.1. Taxonomy (GTDB): domain Bacteria; phylum Planctomycetota; class Planctomycetia; order Planctomycetales; family Planctomycetaceae; genus Schlesneria. The sequence continues at coordinate 23,948 of CAIOKO010000009.1, forward strand.
GGCGACAGTTTCCACTACAATACCTGAAAGCGTAGAGCAGGGGGGACATCCAGACATAACTCACGACATGATTTCATTTCCGATCCTTCGGATTAGCGAACGGCAATTCCGTCACGGCGCCCAAGGGGAGTCCCAACCAGGTACCAGCAACATTGGCCCCACGACATCTTGTTCATGATGAATTTCGGAAAATGCTGGTCGTGGACGTTGCCTGGCGTCAGTCTCGCCGACAAACTGGACGACTTGGCGCGATAGAAACCCCTTGAACAGCCCGCAACGAAGGATCCGTCGTGACACACAAACACAGCGTGATGATCATCGGTGTCGGCTCAATCGGCGAGCGGCATTTGCGTTGTTTTCAAGCGACCGGGCGGGCCGACGTTTTATTCGTTGAAATCAACGATGGGCTGCGGAAACAGATCTCCGAACGATACGGGGTCCAGGGATTCGCTGATCTTGAAACCGCACTAAAGCATCGACCTGATTCCGATCCACAGCAGGCTACTCGCTCCGCAGTGGCCGTAGTGGCAACTCCGGCTAATCTGCATATCCCCGTCGCCCAGAGGTTGGCGGAAGCTGGTTTTCATCTGCTGATCGAAAAGCCTTTGAGCACGAGTACGTCGGGAATCGATCGATTACAGCAAGTGGTGCGCGAGCGAGGCCTGATTGTCGGTGTCGCGTACGTCTATCGCTGTTTTCCGGCACTGAGCGCCATGCGCGACGCTCTCTTGAGCGGTCAGTTTGGAAAGCCGGTCGAGATTGTGGCTGTCTGTGGACAGAATTTTCCGACCTACCGTCCGGCGTATCGCACCACCTATTACACAGACCACGCGACCGGTGGCGGTGCCATCCAGGATGCACTGACACATATCATCAATGCTAGTGAATGGCTGGTGGGCCCGGTCGATCGGCTCGTGACCGACGCGGCTCATCAGGTGCTTGACGGTGTCACAGTCGAAGACACGGTACACGTGCTGGCACGCCACGGCGAAGTGCTTGGCAATTACAGCCTCAACCAGCATCAGGCGCCGAACGAAATCACACTGACCGTGATTTGCAAACATGGTACCGTCCGTTGGGAATCGCACCAGAATCGGTGGCGCTGGATGACTCGACCCGACGAACCGTGGCACGACCAACCGAATGATCCGATGCCGCGCGATGGGGCTTTTATCATTCAGGCAGATCGATTTCTCGATGCCGTTGAAAATCTGGCACCGCCGGCCTGCACGCTGGAGGAGGGCGTACAGACGTTAAACGTCAATCTAGCCGCGCTCGCGAGCGTCGATCAGCGATGCTGGCAGACAATCGGAGGCCATTCGTGATCACACACCAATCAAGGAGATAGAGCACCGTGACACAAGCAATCAATTCGGACAATGTCTGGCTCGAAGCGACGCGACAGCTTTCCACGCCGTCACTGGTGATCGATTTGCCTCGCGTTCGCCGCAATGTCACTCGATTAGCAAGTTATGTGGAAACGCACGGTCTTCGACTGCGTCCCCACACGAAGACGCACAAATCCAAAAAAATGGGGATGCTGCAACTGGAGGCCGGAGCGAAAGGATTGACCGCAGCGAAGGTCGGCGAGGCCGAACAATTTGCGTCGATTGAGAATGATATTCTCGTCGCGTACCCCGCCTTTGATCCAGCACGAGCGACACGACTCGCGCTGCTGGGACGTGACCGGACGATCCGCGTCGCCGTCGACTCCGCAGAGGGGGTGAATCGACTCGCGGAGGTGGCCCATTCAGCAGGAGCGGTCCTGGGAATCCTTGTCGATCTGGATGTGGGACTGCATCGTACCGGAGTTGCTTCACCTCAGGATGCACTTGGCCTGGCTCGACACGTTGCACTGACAAAGGGTGTCCGCCTGGATGGGCTGTTCTGCTATCCGGGTCATATCTGGGGGACACCGGAATCGCAGGCGTCGCGGCTTGCTGCGGTGAATGCATTACTGGGCGAGACGATCGATCTCTGGGCGAATGACGGATTGAATGCCGAAATTGTCTCTGGCGGTTCTACTCCGACCGCGTATCGGTCGCATCTTTGTCAACGACTCACTGAAATTCGCCCTGGCACTTACATCTTCAACGACCGGAACACGGTCGACGGGGGCTACTGCGAGTGGGACGATTGTGCGGCTCGCATGCTGTGTACAGTCGTCAGTACGGCCGTTTCGGGGCAGGTTGTGATCGACGCCGGAGCCAAAACGCTCGCCGCTGACCGCTGCATCCCCAATCTGGAATCGGGGAACGGATTCATTCCCGAATATCCTCAAGCACGGATTACGGCACTCAGCGAAGAACACGGTCAAGTCGATGTTTCACGCTGTGAAAGACAACCGAAACTCGGCGAGCGGCTCACGGTGATCCCCAACCATATCTGCCCCTGCGTCAACCTGCATGATGGCTTCTGGTGCATCGATTCAGGAGCCGAGCCCGAGCGATGGCCGGTCGATACAAGAGGAATGCTGACCTGAAAGAGACTCTCGAATGCAACGACGTGCAGCCCGATGTTCAGACGCTGTTCCAGTATAACGTAAGGTTCGTTCGACACTGGACCGCTATTCTCACAAACTGATTGCCACAATGGAGAATCACCTTGATTGTTGACATTCATAGCCATGCCTGGCGATACCCCGAGCATTTCAGTGACGACTTTCGAGCACAGGCGCGCCGAGCCCGTGCGGGGACCGAAGTCGATCTGACCGTTCGTTACGACGAATATCGGCGAACTGCATCGACGGCCGATCACACGGTGGTCTTCGGCGGTAAAGCGAGGCTAAGCGGTTTGTGGGTCGACGATCGTTACGTTGCCGACTATGTGGCCATCGACCCCGCAAGGCTGATCGGGTTTTTGTCGGTCGATCCCACCCAACCTGACTGGGAAAATGAATTGAGGGTCGGCCACGAAGAACTTGGGCTAAAAGGAATCAAACTACTGCCAATGTATGCGGGCTTCCAGCCAGACGATGTCCGGATTGATCCCGTCTGGAAATATGCACAGAAGCATCAGCTGCCCGTGCTGCTGCACACCGGGACAACGTTTATCGCTCAGGCTCCGCTGGAATGTACGTTGCCTCGCCATCTTGATCCGGTTGCCGCTCGCTTTCCCGATGTGAAGATCATCATGGCTCATCTGGGACATCCCTACGAAGGTGAGTGCATTGTGACCGCTCGGAAGCATCCCAACGTGTTTGTGGACATTAGTGCTTTGCACTATCGCCCATGGCAACTGTATCAAAGCTTGATGCTCGTTCAGGAGTATGGAGTATGGGACAAACTTCTCTTCGGAACGGATTATCCGTTCACAACTGTCGATGCCACACTCGACGGCCTGCGAGGATTGAACCGCATGCTCGAAGGGACAGCGCTGCCGCGACTCGATGCACGTCAGATCGAAGCGCTTATTCACCGAGACAGTTTGCAACTACTGGGAATCACGACACGGTAGGAAAAGATAATGTCAGTCTCGCTCAGTGACTTTTCGTTGCACGATCAGCAGATTTGGGACGAAGAGCTTCAAGACTTCGTGCCGGACCGCGTATTCGATGCGCACATTCATCTGTTCAATCCCGACCATCTGTCGGCTGCGGGCTCATCGGCCAATACTTGGGGGCTGGCGGATCTGGCCACTTTGCAGGGGTGGGCGGCACGTTTGTATCCCGGTCGCGAGACTCATTTTCTCGCCTTGGGAACGCCATTGTCCGGGATCGACGTCGCGACGCATAACCATTGGTGCATTGAGCAGATTCAACAAGATCCTCAATCCCGCATGAATCGTCTCGTGACACCCTCATGCCGACTCGAAGACATCGAGCGAGATGTTCGCCAGCGGGGAATGATCGGGCTTAAGCCTTATCGGATATTCTCCGTGACTGGCGAATTCGCCCAGTGCCGGATTCATGAATTCCTGCTGCACGAGCAACTGGAACTCGCCAATGAACTGGGATTGTGGATCACGCTGCATCTCTCTCGCTTTCATGGCTGCGCCGACGAGTTCAACCTGAACGACCTGCGGGAGTACACTCAGAAACGCTACCCGAACATCAAGTGGATTTTGGCACATTGTGCTCGCAGCTTTACGTACTGGCCGATTCGTAAAGCGATCGACCAGCTTCGCGACATGCCCAATATCTGGTACGACGTTTCGGCGGTGACGGATGTACGTCCACTGATTACGTTGTTTTCGCGCGAGGATCGTCGGCGGATTCTTTATGGATCGGACGGCGTGGATGCAACTTACTTTCACGGCCAGTATGCGGCCATGGGTCGCGCATGGCAATACGTGGACGTCGGTCGCTTCGACCTGAAGTTTCCTCATTGTGATGGGCGTCCGATCCTGGCCATCTATGAACAGTTGCTGTCGATGAAACACGCGGCGGAGATCGCAGAGTGGTCGAATGACGACATTCAAAACCTATTCTGGAAAAACGCCGCGGAGGTATTCGGTATTCGTTTTGAAGGTGATCAGGCGCCCCCCATTTCCGCCGATGGTACTCAGACGCAGGCGATGTATGCCCGTGCGAAATTTCGCATTCCTGGCGGGACGCAACTGCTTAGTAAGCGTCCCGAAATGTTCGCGCCAGGACTTTGGCCGGGGTATGCTCGCGAGGCCCACGGTTGCGAAGTGATTGATCTTGATGGTCGCCGTTTCATTGACATGACCACGTCGGGAATCGGCTCGTGCCTGCTGGGGTATGCCGACCCCGATGTGACAACGGCCGTCCAGCGCCGGATCGCCCGCGGGTCAATGTCGACGCTGAACGCAGCGGAAGAAGTCGAGCTTGCGGAACTGCTTATCGAGCTGCATCCCTGGGCCGAACAGGCTCGCTTCGCCCGATCCGGAGGTGAATCGATGGCGGTCGCGGTGCGGATCGCTCGAGCCGCTACGGGACGAGACAAGATCGCATTCTGCGGCTATCACGGGTGGTCCGATTGGTACCTGGCGGCGAATGTGAGTCCTGCAGGAGCGGCGGACGGTCTGAAAGGACATTTACTGCCGGGACTGGCTCCTGCTGGCGTTCCACGGGGTCTCGCTGGAACCGCCCTTCCATTTACCTACAACCGCCTGCAAGAACTGGAACAACACGTCGAACGAAGCGGCAGTGAACTGGCAGCCATTGTGATGGAGCCGACCCGCACAACCGATCCCGACCCCGGCTTTCTCGAAGGTGTCCGCGAACTGAGTGATCGTTGTGGTGCAGTACTGATTTTTGACGAAATCTCGTCAGGCTGGCGAATGCATCTGGGTGGTGCACATTTGAAGTATGGCGTTATGCCTGACATCGCTGTGTTCGCGAAGGCGATTGGCAATGGTCATCCCATGGCCGCGATCATTGGCCGCCGTCGCGTTATGGATGCGGCACAGACATCATTTATCTCGAGTACCTATTGGACCGAAGCTGTCGGTCCGACTGCGGCCCTGACCACGATCCGCAAACTGCGAAAGATTAACATCGCGGCTCATACCAACCGTATCGGTGGCCTGGTCCGCGATGGATGGCAGAACCTCGGTCAGCGCTTCGGTGTGCCAGTTAAAGTGACGGGGCATCCTGCGCTGCTGCACCTCAGCTTTGATCATGATCAAGCGGCGGGGCTGGGAACACTAGTCACCACGCGAATGATCGACCGCGGCTTCCTCGCCGGTAGCGGCTTCTACCCCAGCTTCGCCCACAAGGAACGCCATATCAACTTGTATCTGAGTGCGTTGGAACCGATATTCGCCGAACTGACGGACGTAATTCGTCGTGGCGATCTGATGGAACGGCTGCAATCTGCTGGAGCTTCAGTCCGTCACACCGGTTTCTCTCGCCTGGCATGACAACGGTTAATTTCGTCCTTGAATAATTCACCACTGATCAAAAGCGAGATTTTCCAACGACCAATCACTCACAAATTATGAAGGAGAATTCTCTATGCGACGAACTCGCTCGTTCTTAACGGTCTTGATTCTCATCACGAGTGCAGCGTCCTTAGTCACAGCCGATGAGGCGATCTCTGTGGGTTCTCGACGTGAATTGTTTGTCGACAGGTTTCTCATTGACAAGCTCGATGGCGTTTCGTTGCAACTTCAGCACCCCCAATCGGCGGGCGTGTCGCTGAAATTTGATCAACCGTGGGAAGGGCAGGTCAGCGGGTACGTAACCGTAATTCACGACGGCGATCTGTACCGCCTGTATTACCGAGGTCGTCCGTTGACAGGATTCGGGGATACCGACCCTCGAGCGCAAGAGGACACCTGCTATGCCGAAAGCCGGGACGGTATCACATTCACTCGGCCGAAACTGGGGCTCGTTTCGCTGGGTGGCAACAAGAACAACAATGCGATCCTCGCCGACGTCGGCCATGCGACCCATAATTTCGCCCCGTTTCTCGACTCACGCCCTGGCATACCGAAATCGGAACGCTTCAAAGGTGTAGGTGGCAGCAGCGAGTCGGGGCTGATCGCTTTTGTTTCCGAAGACGGAATTCATTTTCACAAACTGCAAGATAAACCAATTATCACCGGCGGTGCATTTGATTCGCAAAACAACGTTTTCTGGTCCGAGCACGAGCAGTGCTACGTCTGTTTTTTTCGTACTTTCAAAAATGGCGTCCGCTGGATTACTCGAACGACATCGACCGATTTTCTCAATTGGACTCCGGCGATTGATATGACTTTTGGTGACGTTCCGCACGAACATCTCTATACCAATCAGACCGAAGCTTATTTCCGCGCTCCGCATATTTACATTGGGACAGCCGCTCGCTTCTGGCCCGGTCGACGATCGCTTACCGACAAGCAGGTCGCCGCGTTAAACCTCGATGACAAAGTAAACTATGATGGCTTGAAGCTCGAATCGTCCGACGCCGTTCTACTGTCCAGCCGTGGCGGCAACCGATATGACCGTACGTTCCTCGAGTCGCTGGTTCGTCCTGGCACGGATTTGAGAAACTGGACGGCACGGTCAAACTATCCCGCCCGCGGTGTCGTCCCGACGGGCCCGGCAGAAATGTCGATGTATGTCCAACGAAATTATGGCCAACAGACTCATTATCTCGAGCGGATGACATTTCGGACCGACGGTTTCGTCGCGGTGCATGGGGACTATCGCGGAGGCGAACTGATCACAAAACCATTCACATTCGCTGGCAACGAGCTCAGATTGAATCTGTCTTCCAGCGCCGCCGGCGGTGTTTCGGTCGAAATTCAGGATGCTGGCGGAAAACCCATCCCCGGCTTCACTCTCGGCGAGTGCATTGAACTCAACACCGATGATCTGTCCCGGGTTGTCTCGTGGAAAAGCGGTTCAAACGTGAGTTCGCTTTCCGGCAAACCTGTGCGCCTTCGATTTCGGTTAAAGGATGCGGATCTGTTTGCGTTACAGTTCTTTCCCTGAACCCTGACGCACGATCGATGGGATCGACGAATCGCACGTCATTTTTGCGGTAGTGGGTTTATCAAGTTGTAACAGGCATCGAACGTCTTTCCGGAATTGATGGATGAGGTTCGACTTCTTTCGATCACCAGAAGCCGGAAGGATGCGACACACTTGAAAAAATGGGTTATGTTTTAGTTGGTGTCGAGTGTGTCATCAGCGACAAGGGAACCGTATGAAATCCCGGGCGTTGCGAAAAAAAGAAGCTTTGTCGACGCAGCTCTAGCCTGCATGACGCAATATTCACGTTGTTTTAGAGATGACCTTCAGGAGTTGTTTGATGCACTTTTCTGAACCAGCAATCGACGACCACCCATTGGCTCCGTTCTACCGCGCCCTGGGTCACAAAGTCTTGTCGCGGAACGGTGTTGTCTGGGCAGATGCTGGACGGTTTTCCCTGATGTCCGTCCCATGCAATCAGAAACTAACGCTGACAAAGGAAAACATTCAGGATTTATTACGTGCGTCAGGCAGAATGATTGCAGTATTTCCAACGACGGAAAAGACTGGAATAACTGTTACTGATTTCTGGTTAAGAGACAAAAGCTACTCGCTTTCATTTCTTCAGAGGCAATTTCGCCAGCACGTGATAAAAAATGAGGAGACATGCGACGTCAGGTTGATTTCCTGGGAGGAGCTTTCTCAGATTGGATTAAATGTCAACCGAAACACAATGGAACGTAGAGGTTTGAAAATGCACAAATGTATTCAGCTTGAAAGCTGGAAACAAATTTGTGCCGTCGCAAGCACGATAAAAGGATTGGAGGTTTTTGGATGCTTTTACAAAGGTGATCTTGCAGGCTATCTGGTCTCTTGGATTTATAATGATATTTGTCAGGGAATAATGCTTCATCGGGATAGTAAATATAATTATCTGGGGGCTGGAAACAGTCTCGTTTATGGCTTTACTCGTCAGATGATCCAGCGGCCCGAAATTAATTCTGTCTCGATGGGGAGAGGATGGTTTCCCATCGTGGAGAGCCTTGATCGGTTCAGGCGACACGCGGGTTACGTCGATGAAACACTCAGGCTTGGTGTGGTTCTCCATCCGCGATGGGAAAAGATCCTTGGCTCGAGGATTACCCATACTGTCCTGAAAAAACTCACAGTCTGGACAGGTGGCCGATTGAATTTGAAAAATGATTTGGAAGTACTTCAGGCCGCAGCAATTACACAACTCTAAACGCTGGAAAGATCTTTCTTCAGCAGATCAGCCGCCTTTTCAGCAATCACGATCGCAGTCGCAGCAGTATGAGCGGCAGGAACGGCGGGAATGATGGAATTGTCAACAACCCAGAGATTGCTCACCCCGCGTACTTTTAAACCGGGATCAACAACAGCCAAATCGTCTGAACCCATGCGACAGGTGCCGACGGGATGGTGATATGTACTGGCATGAACACGGAGAAAATCCTTCCCCTCCATGGCGCCTGGAAGGATCTCGGTAGTCAGTCCAAATTGACGAAGTGCCGGTCGATTGACGATCGCACGGATCCGCTCAACTCCCTTTAATATCAGGTCAGCATCTCCAGATGCAGTCAAATATTGTGGATCTATGATTGGTGGGCCTAGCAGATTGCGGGGATCGATCGCAACAGTTCCTTTACTTTGCGGGTGCATGAGAATCGATGCCAACTCAACAGCATGAGGATGCCGGTTGGTTTGAAATAGAGTTAATATCTCAAGATCCGGGGAATTTCGCGGGCCGCCGAAAAAACATCCTGCTTCGCAGCAATTGGACGCCATAACCCCATCGCCAAAAAACAGGTAACGAAGGGCTGCAGAAATCCATCGCGATTTCCGCCCTGGTGATAGAGTTGTCGATTGGATGACGACGGGAGCTCCGAGATGATCTTGAAGATTCAGTCCCACGCCAGGCAGATCAACATGGACTTTTAATCGAGCAGAGGAAAGGAGTCTGGCCGGCCCGATTCCCGAGCGTTGCAAAATCTGTGGTGAGAACAAGGCCCCTGCAGAAACCACCACGCCATGGCTGGCGCGGATGATATTTTTAGATCTGCTTCCACCAATCTCAACTCCGACAGCTTTTTCACCTTCAAGCAGGATTCGCAAAACATTCTGACCGGTTCTGATTTGAAAACGATTGCTCAAACGAAGCCGTTCGAGGGCATGGGCCGTACTTATCCGTTTGCTTCCCTCCTGAAACAAATCAAAAAGTCCACAAGTTTCCGACTGCGATCCCGTCAGGCTTTCCACTTTTTGAAAGCCTTCCTGCTGGCAGCCTTCAAGAAAAGCGTGTGAAAAATCCGAAACAAACGTGGGGGGATTTACCGGCATGATCCTCTGTGGTTTTGAAAGAGTCGCCTTCTCCCAAAATGGCTGAAGCTCTTCCCATTCCCATCCCGTACAACCCACCTTTGCCCACGCGTCAAAATCGGCTGTGGGGCCAATTGCGGCGATCATTGCATTGACTGAGGATGTTCCCCCCGCCAATCGCCCCATGGGGATGGGAACCGTTCTTCCTCCCAGTTCCTTTTGTGGAACGGTTTGAGTTGTCCAGGACCAGGCTTTTCGCAATCGTAGGCCAGCCAGAGGAGCGTCCAGTGCCCACTTGGGATACTGCGGCCCGGCCTCCAAAAGAAGTACTCGAGCATTGGTATCCTGGATTAATCGATTTGCCAAAACAAGTCCCGCTGTTCCGGCCCCAACGATTATTATCTCTGCGTCCTGCATGATTAAAAAATCCAATTAAGTCCGACGCAAAGTCCTGCTGACCAATTTCCTTGGGGCGACGTTGAGGCTCCCAGTCGATGGCGACCTTTTTATGGTGCAGTTCACAATAAGAGACAATAGCAAAAAGCCGTGTCTCTTCGGTCGCACCAGGGGCCGACCGAAGGTCTATCCTCAATTTCGTTTCAATTTCATTTCGTTTTCATCAGGTGGGCGGCGCTCAAGAGCAATAGAGACGAAGAGGAGACCTTCGGTCGATCGCTCGCGCGAGGTCGGAAGACCTTCGCACATCGTGACTATGGAGATGTCGAGCTCGCAAGAACCGAAAAACGCGGTGAGCCGGGATGCGTAAGGTGTCGGACTCTTACGTATGGCATCTGAATACAAATCGAGGAGCGAAGAGTACGAGGGCCTACTCAGCCCGGTTCGCCTGGCCAACGCGCGAATGATTCCCCTATTCTGAACCCGTCATCCGACGCGCATAAACCGGCTGTGCCGGCCGAGTGCTTACGCAGCTGAAATAACCTTGACCTTAAATATCAGGATGCTGTTCGCAGGGATGGAAGAACCGGCTCCAAGAGTACCGTAACCAAGATAGGACGGGATCAGCAGCGTGGCGACCGTGCCAACGGGTAACAGTCCGAATCCTTGATCCCATCCTGCGATCACTTGACCGATCCCGAGCTTAAACGAGAACGGTGATACGTGGCCGAATTGAGTATCAACGTTGGAGTCAAACTCGGCCCCCTGAGTCCCATTAGAATTCAGGAAATAACCCGAATAATTCGCTGTGACCGTTTGGCCCTTGGTTGGAATGGCTCCCGTTCCGTTTGTCGTAATCACGTAATCCAGCCCGGACGCGGTTTTCGTCGCCGTCAGATTATTAGCTGTTAAATACGCTTGAATAATCGCCTGTTCATTCGTAATCGATCCCGTTCCCGTCAGTTGATTTCCAAACGAATTCGTCATGGTCGCGGTGACAGCAAAATTGGTGGTCGTGACTGGTAGTGGTGCTGCCGCGAGATTCAAAGACCAAATGCCAGACGAAGGTGATGTTAATTGGGGAGACGTACCGAGAGTATATGTCGTGCCATTGACATTCACCGTTAATACGGGAGCGTTTTTCGTGAAAGTCGGATACGTTCCCGTAATCGTTGGTGTCGTCGTTGGGGCCGCCTGGTTATTCACCGTTGGCGCAATCGTTGACGTCACGGCAATATTTTGCGACCCAGAACCAGTTGTCGAATAGATATCAGCGACAGCAAACGTCGCGACTCGCTGCGTCGAGGTCGCAGGATTGCCTGCGACAGTCCAGAACTGCAGTGACCGCAACGTCGCCTGGTATTGAGCCACCGTTGCAAGACCGCTGATTGTTAAGCTGGCGGTGTTGGCCGTACCATTCTCGACGAATGTATTCTGCAAGGCGTAGGTGTTTGTGAATTGCAAGCGGTCGCCACCCTGCCAGTTCACGAAAGTAATCGTCACACCCGAGATATTCAGGCTGTCTGTGATGACGAGGTTTGGAGCCACCGAGACTGGCGCTGCCAACTGAGCATACGTCGTCAGTCCGGCGACTCCGGATAGAACTGGTGGCGATACCGTTGAAAGGGAGTTGAATTTAATATTCTGCATCCCCGAAGCACTATTCCCGAAGATGTCGTTCACCGTAAACGTCGCCACCCGCTGCAACCAAGTCACGGGAACGCCCGCCGCAGCCCAGAACTGTACCGTCCGTAATGTGGACTGATAGGCCGCAACCGAGGCAACTCCCGTCAGCGTCAACGTCGCCGTGTTGGTCATCGGGTTCTCAACGAACGTATGTTGCAACGCGTAGCTGTTTGTGAATTGTAAGCGGTCACCATCCTGCCAGTTTGTGAACGAGACTGTCGCGCTCGCAATGTTCACGGTATCTGTGATGACAAGGTTTGGAGCGATCGTGATCGGGGTTGCCGGAGTGGTATCACTCGTTGTCCCGCCAATTCCCGACACGACCGGTGAACTCTGACCGGAAAGATTAAAACTGATATTCTGCGTCGCGGCCGAACTACTATCCGCGTAAACATCGGTCACGGTAAAGGTCGCGACTCGCGTCGAGATGTTCGGGCTCCCCGCGACGTCCCAGAACTGCACCGTTCGCAAGGTGGCCTGATACGCCGCAATCGAGGCAACTCCCGACAGCGTCAACGTGGCCGTGTTGGCCGTATTGTTCTCCACGAACGTGTGCTGCAGGGCATAGGTGTTTGTGAATTGTAAGCGGTCACCATCCTGCCAGTTCGCAAACGAAACAGTCGCGCTCGAAATATTCACGGTATCTGTGATGACAAGGTTTGGAGCGATCGTGATCGGGCTCGCTAACGCGGCGTCAGTCGTTGTCCCGCCAATTCCCGATACGACCGGTGAACTCTGACCGGAAAGGTTGAAACCGATATTCTGCGTCACGGCCGAACTGCTGTCTGAGTAGACATCAGCCACAGTGAAAGTCGCAATTCGCGTTGAGATGTTCAAATTGCCCGCGACATCCCAGAACTGCACCGATCGCAACGTGGCCTGATACGCCGCAATCGAAGCCACTCCCGTCAGCGTCAACGTGGCCGTGTTGGCCGCATTGTTCTCCACAAACGTATGCTGCAGCGCATAGGTGTTTGTGAATTGTAAGCGGTCACCATCCTGCCAGTTCGCGAACGAAACAGTCGCGCTCGAAATATTCACGGTATCTGTAATGACGAGATTAGGAGCAATCGTGATCGGGGTCGCTGGAGTGGTGTCACTCGTCGTGCCGCCAATTCCCGAAACGACCGGCGAACTCTGACCAGAAAGATTGAAACTGATATTCTGCGTCGCGGGGGAACTGCTATCGGCGTAGATATCGGTCACAGTGAATGTCGCAACTCGCATTGAGAGGTTCGGATTCCCCGCGACGTCCCAGAACTGCAACGTTTGCAACGTGGCCTGATAGGCCGCAATCGAGGCAACTCCCGTAAAAGATAACGTGGCCGTATTCGTCGTAAGGTTTTCGACGAACGTATGCTGCAGGGCGTAGCTGTTTGAGTACTGTAAGCGATCACCATCCTGCCAGTTCGTGAAGGAAATAGTTGCGCTCGACAAGTTTGCGCCACCTGTGATAACGAGATTGGGAGCGACCGTGATCGGGTTCGCAGGAACCGTATCAAACGTTGTCCCGCCAATTCCCGAGACGACTGGAGCGGGTGGATTTCCGGTAGTCGCCGCACTGGCCGATCCCGTCAGCACGTTAGTAGTCACGGGACTGCCGCTCAACATCTGGCGACATTCCAGTTCCTCAATCATCACCGGCGCAAATTGGCATGAAACAGATCCGACCGGGCGACGACGCGATTGAGTCTGCTTCTGCCGCTGGGTGCCTTGGATCAGTCCACACTTCAGATTCCACAACCAGGAAAAAACCATTGAGGCACCATTGAAGAAAATGGACTTCGTATTCGCAACACCGCTTAGAATTGAGTTCCGTAACAGATAGCGCTGCAGGTCAATCAGGGCCTTGAATCACGCCCGGAAGACGATCGCATAGTACGGAACAAACGAGTACATCCAGTGAATGTAGCGAGGAATTTCTACAACCACGACAACTGACATTGAATCACCAGGCAAACATTTCCGTCAGTTATCGCGATCATTAAGAAAGGTTTTGATCGACGTAAGCGGGGCGTTTGGTATCTTCCTACAGACATTTCGTCAATGCCATTTTGAAGTTCCACCCTGGCAACAGAACTTACTTACTTTCCGATGAGATTCTTTCCATGCTCAACGATTGACGTTGCAGAGCTTAAATGTGATTCGGGTCGTCACCATCCAAGAGAACTGGAACGACCTGTTTAAATGTCCAAGCAGAAGCTCCGTCAGCTCGATCGAAGCGGAAAATGACATTGAAGCAGGTACTCGGCCAGGTATTTGGCACTCCAATTGGCGTTGGCGTCAAAGCATTTGCAATTTCGAAGATGTTTTCGTGTTGCCAGCACACGAGTGTAACGCCGTCTGCTGCAGAAAGAGCATTTGCAAGTCTGGTCTCATCTCCCTTTGCAAACTCCAAATCAATTTCGATTTTCAGTTTTTCTGCAAGTGGAGTCACGGTCTGAAGTGGACGCCGGCTCTTGCTGCCTCCCTTTCCCGCAGCGACCTCTTGATGGCCGGCTGGAGCAGACGCGAAAATCTTCGTCGGCGTCGGAAGTTTTGAAGTACCAAACGCGGGTGAGAAAAGCTCTGCCCATGCACCAGAGCGTTGCCAACCTCGAGGAGTCAGGGACTTCGCGTCAAGTGCACCGCTTGCCCCAACTCCGTTGTTGACGCCATCAGGTTTCTCAGAATGGCGAATAATCATGATGGTTTTGTCGGCCATTTGAATTCCCGGAGAAATCGAAGGTCTTCTTCTCAATCAATGACGGAAAACGTTTTGAAACTGTAATTAAACGCAGTAACGCCGGTCGGCAAGGAAAAATAGAGAGAAGCGCTGACTGACTTGCCAGCTGCTAACCCCGTTGTGCCGAAACGAATCCATGGATCGACTCCGCCAACAGTCGTGCCGTTCGCATTCGTTAAAGTCACTCCTGCGGTGAGATTCAGAAGGACCAGGTCGATATCACCGACCAGCGTGCTACCACTGATGTTCGTGATTGTTACTGTCGAGATATAAAGACCAGTCGTCCGGTTCTTGACCGCAGATGAGCGAGTAACGGATACCAGGCTGGAGATATCAGTTCCAACGTACACGGTCGATGTATTCGCCGCAGTCGTACTCAACGACGCACCAGCCGAGTTTGTCAAAGTCACGATCGGCAAATAAGTTCCTCCTGCCGAATAGGTATGCGACCCTAAAACGTGGATTGTGGTTCCGTCGGCAACCGAATAAGCGACAGGAATATTAGTGTCGATGCGTCCGTCACCCCAGTTGATTGTGGCAGTGTAGGTCGTCGGTAATAACAGTGCAGCGGGGTCCACGAAGTCCACCAGATCGATAGTACCGGTATTCAGACCGGCAAACGCCGTCATCTTAAAATTGTTGAGCACGCTAAGCGGTGCTGGATTAATTGTCAGTGTGCCGTTGACATAGACAATATTGTAGTTGCTTAGCCCAGTCCCTGTCGCAGCGCTGGGGACGATCGGACTGATACCGACTGAAGCCGATACAGCTGCTCCCGCACTCGCCTCCGATACGCTGGAAATATTGTCGCCATTGGCCGTCACCAGTCCAATTGCTGAAAAGGCCGTGCCGCCAAATGCTTTTACTGTGCCATAAACCTTGCTGTCATTGTTGGCTGTGATTATCAACGTAGCCGCAGCAACAGTGAGTGTTCCATTGGTCAGCGTGACATCGTAGTTGGAAGCCAGGCCAGAGTTATCGGAAAGCGTGGCAGTGATAGGATACTCGGCAACAATCGAACCGACCGTGTTGCCGCTGCTGCTGTAAGTAATTGCCAGCTTCTCACCGTTGACGCCAGTCGCGATTGTCGCGGCGAGGTCGGCGGCCAGATTTGCCGGGCGACCGTACGTTTGAGTGTCGTTGCCGATTGTATAACGCAAGTGATAAGGACTTACCGTAAGAGTCACTGCGTTCGAAAGTGAACCGGCAGGGAAGTGGGGATCGCCGGAATAGGAGACGACGATAAAGTGCGTCGCCGCAGAAAGCGCGGACGTCTGGAACGTTGCCGACGGATTGAGGTTGAGCGTGACCACACCCAATGTGCCGATCAGGTGATTACTGGAATCAACCTCATAGAACGTGACGTTGCCCGGGAACGAACCGCCGACCAGAGGATTGATCGTAGCAGTGAAAGTGACGGCGTCACCGTATGTGGAGTTACCAGTAGATTCACTGATCGAGATGAATGGAACGACGTTGATATTCTGGCTGAAGTTGAGCGAGCTATTTGTTGTGTCGATTGCCGTAATCGATTGATTTCCGGGAGAATTGAATGTGACTTCGAACGATCCAACGCCGCCTGCAAACGTGCTGTCCGTGGGTCGAATCGCATTTCCATCAGTACTCGTAAAGTGGACAGTCCCCGAGTATCCAGTAGCGACGTTATCATAGGCATCAAGCGCAGTGACTGTGTACGAGGAAGAAACCCCGGCAACATCGGTTGTTGAACCTGCGACACTGAAATGAGTCGCAATATTTGCGGCGACGTTGACGTTAAATGTCTGTGTGTCGGACTGTCCATTGTTATTCGTTAGCGTCACGGTGACAGTGTAATTTCCCACCTTCGTAAAGACGTGTGAAAGAGAGATCGATTGCCCAGCAGTATCGATCTGAGAGCCTGGCAAGCCCGAAACGCCAGACCCATCGCCAAAGTCAATGGTCGCCACCCACGAATAGCCACCTGGGTCTGTAAAACTGATATTTTGCAGGAAGAGATTCCCCGCCTGAGCGTTTTGAGTGTTGAGATTTCCCTGTAGTGCAAGCCCATAATTCACACCCGGTCCGTTATTGAACGTATTGACGCCGGCCCCACCTTTCAAGATATCGATCGCACCGTTTGGTGCAGGATAATTGGCGGCCTGGAACGTGCTGATGGTCAACCGATAATCCCCGGCAGTCGAGTTCGCGCTGGCGACTTCGATGGTGTAATACCCGTTCGTTTGGGCCAGGAAATCAACAAGTTGAGCATCTGTTGTTTCAAAGCCATTGTTGCTGGTCGCAACGATGTTTCCGGACGGATCGCGCAGTACGATCGTTGAATCAAATGAAGCATGACTTCCGGTCAAGGCAAGTACCGAAGACGCCGCATCAGCGTTAATAAACTCACCCTTCGCGGCATAAAAACGATAGAAGTTACTTTCGCCGTTGGTATGTCCGTCGACCTGTTTTGCACTCACCAGAAATTGTTTGCCATAATCCGGGTTATCAGGGCCGAGCGTATTGGGGACGGACAGCGAGGCAAGCGTCAAATCTTGAGGAGAACCCATAGACGTTGGCGCAGATTGTTGAGTTGTCAGCAATGTTGAGGGATCTGCAAACGCGATCGCCAGCCCGATGTCATCGCGTTCGCCAAAGTACATCTCACCCAGATCACTGAACCGATCACTGCCAACGCTGGCGGGCGAACTCATGATGTCATGCGTCGTATCAAACGCAGCAGGTGCCCCGACAGGCATTGGATTTGGCTGGCCAGGGTACAGTGGCAGGTGCGTACCAAACCCTATTGGTCCAATCGAATCCGAATGCTCAAGACCGATTAAGTGTCCAACCTCATGGGTTGCAATTTTGGCAGTCAGTTTGACGAAATTGATCGAGGTATCTGCCGGCTGGAATTCGCCACCCAGGGAACCATTAACCTGAACGACCGCGACCCCACCCAAATCTTGATTGCCGGGATCAATCTCGGACGACTGCCCACCTGGTTGGCCATTTGACGGGGTCGCGTTGACGTATACGGTGATATATTGATTTTGCGTCGATCCGTTTCCGTTCAGATTGGAAGGAATGTCGTTCGGATTGTCTGTCACGCGGACGTTAAACCATGGGTTCAAGGAATTGGGGTCGGTAGAACCTCGATAATACAGGTTCATTTGATCGATTACGGCTTGTCGTTCAGCCGCCGTATAGACGTGCAACGGCGAACCAGCCGGAGTATAGGTGTCGAAATCAATCAACACCCACTGAGTCCGAACATTGGCAGCCGCCGTTAATGCCGGGGCAATGGTCCAAACCGGATATTCTGCACCTTGCAGATCATTGTTTCGAGCGTTTCCAATAATCGTGTCGACAAACTGCGTCCCGACGACGTTTGAGATTCCCATCCCGTTGGTCAACTGCAGCGTCAGCCGACCTTCCTGTTGAGAGGCAACACTTGAGATGTCAACGTTGACGCCAGAATGCTGGAAACTTGAGAAGTCGAGCGTGTCAACTGACGTATCGCTGGCGCCGAGCCATGCCTGATCGACGACCACAGTCGCGGCCGCGTCGGAAAGAGAATAATTGTTGTTGCCCTGACCACCCGATAACACGACATCACCCGTCAACATGTACATGACGACATATTTATCGTTCCCGGAACCGCCGTGAATCGTAACGGGCGAAGCAACAGTCCCGATCGTCCCATCAAGAATTGCGACGTTGTTGCCGGTTGTTCCCAGGATGATGTTTGTCAACAGCGTCGTCTGGCTGGTTGACGTCAATTGACCATCGAGTTCGATGGAATTGTTTCCGCCTTCACCATTGAACAAGAGAGACTGGATCACTTGTCCGGTGATCCTGAGTGAGTCGTTGCCTGATCCCCCCGTAAACGAAACGTTGTTGACGGTACCACCTTCAATGTCCATCGCGTTGGTACCAGTCCCCCCCTCTAGGGTTGCCGTACCAACGATCGAACGGGCAACGTGCATTTCATTCGACCCCGATCCACCGATTAGTGTGAGCGAGCCAACATCCGGGGCAAGACTTTCCAGCAGATTCGAGCCAGACCCGCCAATCAGCGTGACGTCTGCGGCGTTGTCACCATAATTATAAAGAGTCGCGTCGCCACTACCGGCGGTCAGGGTAATACTGGGCAAATTCGATGCTGAGTTGTATAGGAAATCAGATTGTGAACCGCCGGACATTTTGATTGCAAAACCGGTCCCACCGTCGAGGTTGATCAGTATGTTTGGCCCCGTCCCTCCAAGCATGACAATCGCAGGAGCAGGCTCAGAGGTGGAAGAAATCGCGGCACCGGTATTCTCTAAAATATTCAAATTCGAAGATTGAGTGCTGGCCGTTGCATCAAAGACAATACCCCCGACCACCCCTTCATTAAAAAGAGTGTTGCTCCCTTCTCCTCCAGTAAAGGCAATCTTGCCTGCCAGCGCTGATTGTGACTGGTAGACAAAATTGTCGTTCGATCCCCCTTTAAGATTCCAATTTCCTGCAATCGACCCAAAATTCTCGGCTTCTAGTATGCCATTCCCCGAAACACTGAGGCTGGTCCCGGAATTATCTGTTCCCGATATCTGTCCGTCGTTCTCGAAAAAGAGGCTCGTCGCAGCTTGTGCCTTAATACTCAAGTCACCATAGATTCTTCCCGTTCCAGCATTGAAGAAGGCCATAATTGAGCTGCTTGATCCAAGCCCATCGCCGTTGAAGCTCAAAACGGGGCCGGGCACGGAACCTGAAATGGAACCGTAATTCATGAAAATTACACCGACGCTGCCCTTGGTCGAGACGTTTGTGTTACCGGTGATCGTTCCGGTTGATGTGTTTGTAAACGACAAGAGACCAGCACCAGAACCAGTTCCGTCTCCGTAGATGCTCAGCACGGGACCGTACGAACTTCCTAACATCGACCCAGAATTCGTAAAGATGATCCCCGCACTACCCGTCGTCGTAATCGTCGTCGTCCCCGACATCGTCCCCGTCGACGTGTTCGTAAACGAGAAGAGACCGCCGCCATATCCAGTTCCGTCACCGTAGATGCTCAGCACAGGGCCGTAAGAGCTTCCTAACATCGAACCGGAATTCGTAAAGATAATCCCCGCACTACCCGTCGTCGTAATCGTCGTCGTCCCCGACATCGTCCCTGTTGACGTATTCGTAAACGAGAAGAGACCACCGCCATTTCCAGTTCCGTCTCCGTAGATGCTCAGCACGGGACCGTACGAACTTCCTAACATCGACCCAGAATTCGTAAAGATGATCCCCGCACTACCCGTCGTCGTAATCGTCGTCGTCCCCGACAT
>CAIOKO010000010.1 GCA_903858935.1 uncultured Schlesneria sp.
AGGGAATGTTAACGTGACCGTTGCGCGTGTTTCGTGATTTTCCCGTCCAAGTCGGTGCAACCATACAAACATGGCGCAGCCAGTTTTTGAAATTCAGTCACGTTTCACGGCCTGCAAACTTCACCCGAAGTAAAATTGGTATTTGCCCAGGGGGCAAGTATTGTCGGCTGCCGAGTCGATGCCGGAGCCTGAACGGATGACACTTTGGTCGCACCGCCGAGGGAGACCGATCACCCAACAGTGCGTCACACTTCTCTTGTGGTTGCTGTCGGCCCATATTCTTTTTGCGCAAGATCCCAGTGACGATGGCATCGGTTCAACGTCCCCTGCCGCTGCGAGTATCGAACAGCGCATTTACGAACTGGAACAGCGTCAATCTGAACTTATCGAGCAGAACCGCGTGTTATCGCGTCGATTGCAGGATCTATCGTCGGATACTCAACAACGGCTATCAAACGAATCTGATTCGAACGGTGCGATACTTTCGCCTTTCCCTTCACAGGATAATCGGACGACTGGCAACGGCGCAACGTTCAGTAACAACGTTCGCAGTCCCGCTGAAGTCTTTCCGTCGCCTGCCTTTGATACGGCTTTAGAATTCCCGCTGGAGCGAAAGTCGTCGTTGAATTCAGGGACTGGACCACCCAGATACTACGTTGGTTATGATCGGGGCTTTGTGTTCCGCCCGGTTGACCCCGAAGAATCGCCATTTGAGCTGAAAATCAACGGTCAGGACCAGATTCGGTACACGGGGTTTGAGCGAGAGCACGCCATCTGGATCGACAACGCCGGAATACCGACAACGATCAGCAATCAGAGTAACTTCCAGATACCTCGCGGTCGACTCATTTTTTCCGGGTTCACGTTTCGCAGGGAACTCAAATATAACCTGAACATCGATTACAACACTGTCGGCGCCACTCAAATCAATTTTCGTGCTTACTGGCTGGCGTGGCGATTCAGCCGGGCCATGACGGTTTTTGCCGGACAGAGTAAGGTTCCGGGAAGTCGCGAATGGCTTGAATCGTTTGTCAACACGCTTGGTGCAGACCGCTCCATGGCGACGACCTTTTTTCGTCCCAGCCTCAGCCAGGGGATCTGGGCGACGGGCGAACCGGCTGACGGACTGTTCTATCATGTGATGATGTCCAACGGTTTCAACACTGTTGGAGCAACTCCACAAACACTCAGTTCCGTCATGGCGTTTTCGGGATCGGTCTGGTGGGAGCCATGTGGTGATTTTGGAAGTGGATATTCCGATTTTGAATGGCATTTAGAACCGTCCATTCGCGTTGGTACGAGTCTGACGTACTCGCCCGAACAAGGTCCGCAAGGAAGTACCACCGCACCCGAGAATTCGTCGATTCGACTTTCGGATGGTACCCTGATCACGGAAACCGGTGCCCTCGCACCCGGAGTCACCTTGAACGCATTTAAAATTGGGCTCGCAACGGTTGATTTTTCTTACAAACATCGAGGATTCAGCGCGAGCACCGAGTTTTTCTCGCAAGAATTGTTCGGCTTAAAAGGGAGCGGCCCTCTTCCGATATCATCTATCTCCCAGTGGGGTGGATTTGTGCAGGGGGGGTACTTTGTTGTTCCCAAAAAAATAGAACCGTATGCCCGCCTGTCCTATGTCACAGGCCCTTACGGTTCCGGTTCTGAATATGCGGGTGGTTTGAACTGGTTCTTGCTGCCCGGCAAGCAGAACCTGCGTTTTACCTTCGACGCTGCCTGGCTGGATAATAACCCGGCCACACAGAATCGAACGAACCTGCAATCAGGCCAGACCGGGATACTTGTCCGCTCGCAGCTACAGATCTTTTTCTAAGATCAACGCGCACCGTTCATTTGATGCTGAATCATCACCGTATGCACCTATCAGACATTCAATTTGGATACATTAATGGGCTCGGAAACAAACCCGGAGTTCGGTTGTGGCGTGCTTTAAAACAGGAACTTCTGGAACGAATATTGAGTAAACTTTTGATACGACAGTAAGGTGCAAGATGGCTTCTGCTTCGGAAAGATTGATCGCGATCGGTGACGTACATGGATGTGTGCATGCCCTGGACGCCTTGCTGAAAGAGATTGCTCCAAACTCATTGGATCGCCTCGTGTTCCTGGGCGATCTGATCGACCAAGGGCGCGACAGCGCCGCCGTACTCGACCGGTTGATCGAGTTGCGACAACGCTGTCAGGTTGTCCTGATCAAGGGGAATCATGAAGAGATGCTTTATTCCGCAAGGGAAAGTGAAAAATCACTGAGATACTGGGAGGAATGCGGTGGCGTCTATACGTTGAACTCATACAAATTCGGCGCAGGTCTCGACGTGATCCCGCCAGAGCACTGGCGGTTACTTTCCACGAGTCTTCCTTACTATGAAACAGACTCATTCATTCTGACGCACGCCAATTATGATCCAAATCGACCGATGAATCTGCAGGAATCGTATCAATTGCGATGGGCGTTGTTTGAACCTGATGAAATGCAACCGCACAAGTCTGGCAAGACGGTCGTTGTCGGACATACGGAGCAACGTGATTGCGAGATTCTGGACTTAGATTTCGCAATATGTATCGATACGGCTTGCTGGCGACACGGTTGGTTGACAGCGCTGGAACTTAATTCACGTACTCTCTGGCAAGCGAGTCGCTGGGGCCTTCTTCGAGATGACGATGAGCCAACGCATAAAGGCAAGCTGCCACAACTCGTCCGTTGACAGCACCGTGACCACCGCAACTCCTGGAAATTCTTTGACTTCTTTTTTAATGAATTTGTCGAACGTATCTACGGTTTCGTGGCTTGGATCGCAGTGAGAGCAATCGTGTAGACGATATCTTCGATCAGCGCGCCTCGAGACAGGTCGTTCACGGGCTTTTTCAGGCCTTGCAGCATGGGGCCAATACTAATGACGTTCGCGCTGCGCTGTACGGCTTTGTAGGTTGTGTTTCCAGTGTTCAGATCGGGGAAAACAAAGACTGTTGCCTTGCCAGCTACAGGGCTATTCGGAGCCTTGGCCTTAGCAACGTCAAGCGTCGAGGCCGCGTCATATTGCAACGGGCCATCAATCAAGAGATCCGGTCGTAACTCCCTGGCAATGTGGGTTGCCTCACGGACTTTGTCCACACCGACCCCGCTTCCGGACGTACCCGTCGAGTAGCTGATCAGTGCCACTCGTGGAGTGATCCCGAACTGAATTGCCGACTCGGCACTTTGAATCGCGATGTCTGCCAGAACTCGCGCGTCGGGGTCGGTCACGACCGCACAATCACCATAGACCAGAACCTGTTCCGGCAGGCACATAAAGAAGACCGAAGAGACGACACTTATCCCTGGCTTCGTTTTGATCAACTGCAGAGCTGGACGGATGGTATTGGCGGTCGAGTGGACAGCTCCCGAGACAAGACCGTCGGCCTCGTCGAGTGCAAGCATCACCGTGCCGAGG
This sequence comes from uncultured Schlesneria sp., assembly GCA_903858935.1. Taxonomy (GTDB): domain Bacteria; phylum Planctomycetota; class Planctomycetia; order Planctomycetales; family Planctomycetaceae; genus Schlesneria. The sequence continues at coordinate 3,450 of CAIOKO010000010.1, forward strand.
ACGACGTTATCGGTCAGTTGATCCGCAGCCGCTTGAAGGGAAAGTCCTTTGTGTTTTCGCATTTCAAACAGCGGCTGTACGTACCGGTCGCGAATCGCCTGTACGTCGAGGATTTCGAGCCCAGGGGGGAGTTCTACCCCCAGCCCTCTTGCGACGCGTAAGATTTCATCGGGATTTCCCATCAAGGCACAACGTGCGATGCCACGTTCCTGGCAGATTGCCGCCGCTTTGATCGTTCGTGGTTCGTCTCCTTCAGGAAGCAAAATACGCCGGTTCGCCTGCCGCGCCCGCTCAGTTAAAAGGTAGCAGAATGCGGCTGGTGACATTCGCGGTTCGGCGTCACTTGACCGGTGTGCGACCAGCCACTGATCATCGAAGTGGCGCGCTGTGAATTCCATTGCCGCACGAATTCGTGGCGTATCGTCGATGGGGATTTCCCGGCTCATCCCATTAAGAGCCGTCGCGGTTTCGTAGCTACTTGTCGTTACTCGAAGCACTGGCAAGCCGGTGAGAAATCCAGGTCGACAGAACTCCTTGACTCCTTCCTCGATCGGAGTTTCACCGGTCAGCACGAGTCCGGCGATGGGAACTCCTTTGAGTGCTGCCATTGCGACCGCGACAATGACATCGTCGCGGTCGGTTGGTGTCACCAGGATTGCTCCCTTACGAAAGGTGTTCAGCATATGCGGTACCCGACGGGCGAGCAGCGAAATGTGCTCAACACGTCGGTCATGCATTTCTCCGGCGAAAATGATCTCGGCTTTGAGGTGCGCGGCAATATCGCTGGTTCGGCAGTGCGTCAGTTCCGGATTCTCCGGCACAGATCCGATGATGGCAAAATTCGGAATTCGCGCAAGACCCAATTCGTTGCTGTAACGAGTTCTGATCTGGGTTGATGTTTCATCGTTATGCAAAGTCACGCGGTTCAAGACACAGCCCATAACCCGTTGGCTACTGAGGCCGCCGTAGGGATTTGCCGCGTTCTCAAGATCCTGCTTGAGACGATCGACGTTCATGTTGGCACACGACGCAACAAGAACAACCTCAGCGCTCAGAATCTTGACGAGTTCGATGTTCCAGTCGGCAGCGAACGACGATTCCGCAGTCGGAACGAGACCTTCGATGACAACAACCTCTGAATCTGCGGTTGTTTTTTGAAACGCTGCCATCACTTCGCTCATCAGACGCTCGGTCTGGTGTTCGTTGGCCAATCGCTCGGCCTGTTCGAGCGGAATCGGGGGAGAGGGATTCAATTCAGTGGTAATACGGATGAAGTGAGTCGACCGTTCCGGTCCAGGGTCGTAATTTTCGTGTTGACGCAGGGGTTTAAAGAATGCGACCCGTACGCCAAGCTGATCAAACGCACGGATCATCCCCAAAGCAATCGTGGTCAATCCGCTTCTGGGATTCACTGGAACGAGATAAAGAATCTTTTTCATTGTTCCTCAGTCCCGTTGCGAGTCAGTTTTTGGCAAAGCTGCAAGGTAAAACGACCGATCATCCATTCTTCGTTGGTCGGAACGACGAGCGCTGTCAGCCCCGCAGCGTGGTCTTGCGTAATACGCCCATCGGATTCTCGACCATGAACAGAATTGCGATCATGATCGATTTCTGGTCGTAGAAACGCCAGATACTGAAGAGTCTTGGCTCGAACTTCGACACAGTTCTCTCCGATACCCCCGGTAAACACGAGGGCATCGATCCGATCCAACGCCGCACACACGGCGAGAACATGACGGGCAAGTCGGTAACAGAAAATTTCAATTGCCAGCGCCGCTTTTTCGTTTCCATGGAGGGCAGCCGTGACAAGCGTTCGCATGTCGCTACTGAGCTCAGAAATTCCAATCAGCCCACTTTTCCGGTTAATGATGTCATTGACCTGGTGACTGTTCAGCCCGATCTTTTCAGCGATGAACTCCGTCAAGTTCGGATCGATGTCGCCGCTACGCGTTCCCATGACCAGCCCTTCGGACGGCGTGAGTCCCATGCTGGTCTCAACACTGCGGCCATCCCGGACGGCACAAACACTGCATCCATTGCCCAGATGAGCGGTGACAAGTTGGAAATTGTCGATCGGCCGTCCGAGCAGTCGAGCGGCCTCGGCCGAAACGAACTGGTGACTCGTCCCGTGAAATCCATATCTCCGAACCTTGTGTTCGGCGTACCAACTGTACGGAACTGCATAAATATATGCTGATTTCGGCATAGATTGGTGGAATGCGGTATCGAACACGGCAACTTGCGGCAGCGTGGGAAAGTGTTCCATGGCAATTCGGATTCCGAGGGAATTGGCCGGATTGTGAAGCGGAGCGAGTTCGGCGCACGCTTCGATTTTGGCAATCGCTTCGGCATCAATTAAACATGGCTCACGAAAATACTCCCCACCGTGGACAACGCGATGTCCTACGGCACAGAGGCCTGATGGAAGTGCACCGCCGGGCCAGCAAAGTCCAACAAGTTCGAGGAGCGCCGAGCCATGGTCGGCACCGGGAATCGCTTTTTCAACAGTATTGCCGTCCAATTCGAGCCGGATATTGGTTCCGGCATCCGCGATCCGCTCAGCAATACCTTTTGCCCTGGCAATCCCGGTCCCAACATTAAGCCAGGCGAACTTCAACGAAGAACTGCCGCAGTTGATGATCAGCACTTCGTGCGATTGATCGGATTTCATGTTGTATGACGTTCTTATATCCCGAAATGCCTTGAAACCGGATCTGTATCTTATTTGGAACGCGAAGTCAGGATGTTTCGTTCACCCGGCGAAGATGATTTAACAGAAAGCACTGTTTCATGCGCCGGAAAACTCCAAAATATGACGATTGTGATTGCGGCGGAAGGCTTTGAAATAGTTTCGCAGGGTTCTGCATGAAATACAAAATGTGACTTCCGTGCCTCAATACCTTCGTTAAGTGGACTGAAATAAATTATGAGTCTCGCAAAAATACAAATACTGCACTCGTGACCCAATAACTGATTTCTCTAGCTTTGTTCATCTTTGGCACCGCCAATGATTTACGAAATCCTGAAAAGCAGAAGTCACACGAACGTCTTACGACGCTCCATCGATTGATGCAAACCGAGCATGATGAAGTCAAGGTTGGCTTCAAGGAACAGGCTGTTTTGTCGCGTCATCTTCGCGTTGAATTCCGACTGATGCCAGAGCTCGGGTCGCGATCACGTCTCCTACGGGAAGGAATCCGCTGCGAACCACGTCGGACTGTCCTTGATTGCTGTATAAATAAAGTAGAAATTCCCGGCTCAACGGTTTGAGTTCTGTTCCAGGCGCGTAATTCACGTAAAGAAACAGGAACCTGGTCAATGGGTAGTCGCCAGAATAAGCGTGTTCGGGAATCGGAGAGTAGTATTCCGACTTGATGTCTTGGGAAAGTGGCAGCGCCCTTACTTCATCTGCCTTTGAACCCATGCCGCTGTAGCCGATGGCGTATTTATTGTTCGCCACACCTTGCACAACCGATGAACTTCCGAGCTGCTCCTGAACGTCCTCGCGAAACGCGCCATTGAACAATGCGTGTTCCCTGAAAAAACGATTCGTACCCGAGGCGGCATTGCGCCCAAAAAGCGTGATCGGCTTGCTGGACCATTCTCCCGTTAATCCCAGATCACCCCATTTGGTAAGCATATTTGGAGCGCCCCCTTTTAGCGTACGGGAAAATAAGGCATCGACTTGTTGAAGTGTCAAACCCTTGATCGGGTTATCCTCGTGAACATAGACGGTCAACATATCGATGCTGGTGGGAAGCGCTACTGGCGGGTAGCCGAATTTTTTCTTGAAGTCATCGACTTCCTTGGCTTTCATCGCCCGGCTCATCGCAATGAACTGAGCTTTTCCTGAGATCAGTGCCGGGGGGCCAAATGATGAGCCCTCGCCTTCAATTCCGATCGTGACGTTGCTGTAAAGTTTTTTGAAACTTTCGGCGAGTATTGTGACTTCACCAATCATCGTGTCAGAGCCGTTGAACTGGAGGTCGCCAGAGACCCCCTTTACCACTTTGTACTCGGGCAGCTTTGCGTTCGCTTTCGCTGCGGTTACGTCTGCCTTTGTCGGAGTTTGAATTGTCTTCTCTTGTGCCTGTAGTCCATTGAACATGACGGGTAAAGCGACAATCGCGAAACCAAGCATTTGCAGCCGAACGTTCATAGAAACCTCTTTGCACTTCCAAATCAGTCGCTGGACACTGTTTATTGTTTACTGTCCGTTTATGTTTCGTTAGCGATAGTGTGACGAAATTAAACGGCTGACAAAAAACTCATTGTTTGACTGGCAAGCCGCCGCACGCGGTTCGCTGGGAACTTTGGCGACAGTAACAACTTCAAGTTCCTCAAAATTGCTGAATCACCTTCATTGGCCTGTTTCTGTTCGCTTCGAAATAGATACGTCAACGCATTAGTAACTGTTGATTGCATAGCGCGGCATGGGTAGCATACCAAGACGTTTTTTAACTTTCAGGTTGTCGCGAGATTTTTCGGGAATCACATGAAAACTCGAAATCGATTGTTGTTGGCTTTCTTGATCGGAGTGATCTGCACCTCGGCAATCTCCGCGCTGGATCAACCGGTAGTTGTTCCCGAGGCGTCTGGTGTCGCTCAATCGAAGACTGACGGTGTTTTGGAGAAGCCCGTCGCAAAACCAGCAAGCCCTGGCTCCACGTCCGTGAAACCTGTTGTCGCGTCAGACCAACATGGAAACTCGACGAAGCACGCTCAGGATCAACAGGTCATGACACCCGCAGAAGCGTTACAGAGCCTGAAAGATGGCAATAAGCGTTTCATTACGGACCATCTTGAAAAGGCAGCAGGGAAAGAACGGTTGATTGAATTGGCGAAAGGACAGAAGCCGATTGCTGCGGTCATTGCCTGTGCCGATTCCCGTGTCTCTCCGGAACTGATCTTCAATAAGGGTTTGGGAGAGTTATTCGTGCTTCGAGTTGCTGGAAACGTGTCTACGGAGGCATATGCTCTGGCGGGCTCGGCGGAATACGCTGTGGCGCATCTCAATGTTCCATTGGTTGTCGTGATCGGTCACGAAACCTGCGGGGCGGTCAAAGCCACCTTAAAGGGTGAACCTGAAAAAGGAAACCTCGGGCGACTGCTCAAAGCCGTGCAGGTTGGTAACCACCTTAATCTGGCAGCTGCGGTCCGTAACAACGTTATTTTTCAAGCCGACCAATTGCTGTTGGAAAGTGAAATGATCCGCGACTTTGTGATCAGTGAACGCATCATTGTCGTACCGGCGGTTTATTCCCTAAACACGGGCGAGGTCACGTTTATGGATCCCGTCGTGTGGGAGAAAGGTTGAACAAGCGGGGAATTGATCGACGATTGCGGCCCGATTTGAATCGCAGGATCGCCCGTAATTCCGCCTCTTCAAAAAACTTATCTGGGTGGGGTATCGGGGGTATAATCTTTACCATTGATCTGGATCGAACCTTAAAGCGGTCTTCAGCAAGCAATGGCTTTCCCCCGCTCTTCCGTCTGTAAACAGTTTAAGCGAGATCCGGCAGAGAGCATGCCGTATCGCTCTGGGTCGGCACCAACGGGCTATGTGTCCGTTCACCGTTTCAGAAGTACTTCTCGCGAAGGCTTGAGTTTAACGATTGTAGCGAGCAGGTGTTTAAGGTTATCCGCTACCTTACATCTGCGAGATCAAGTGCATACCGAGGCTCACGCCCATGTTGCCGATTGTCCGAAGGTCTAATTAAGAACACGGGATGGATCCTGCTTGTAGCGAGCGACGCGTCATAAAGTGTCGCCCCATAGATTTTAACAGATCGGCAATTGACGCCGGTTTTGATTTTTCATGCGAATGGATGCGCAACTATGCTAACGCTGCTTTCGTTGACATCGACGGCCGGTTTCCGTCGTTTTCGTTTGGCACTTGGTCTTTCGAGTTTCGTCGCATGCGCGCTGGGCCTGGTCCAAGGTTCGTCTGTGATGGCAGACGATCCATTTGAAGAACTTCAGACGCGAATTGCACAACTCGAGCAAGACAACCGTGAATTACGTTCGGCATTGTCAAAACGTCCGGATGACTCATTGGTTCCTCTGATTTCAGAGTTGCCTCCTGTGCCAGAAGATTTCGAAGAAGATGCGGAAAAATCCCCTGAAGACCGCAAGATGGAAAACCTGGTTGATGGCTTAATCCGTCGTATGAACAAGCAAACGAATGCGGCTGTTGACGCTCAGAATCAGAAAATCTCAGAGCTGGAAAAGAAGCTCAATGGTTTGAATAAACCACCAAAACCAAATGGAGGAACCGCGACTTTTGGAAACACCGGCTTAGTCTTTACGTCTAATGACGGAAACTTCAAGACGCACTTCGGCGGTACAGCTCAGTTAGACTTCGTTGCGCCTCAGTCGGTTGCCTCCAACATCATTACGCCGGGCGGAGCTTACGGTTTCCAGGATGCAACTAACTTCAGACGTTTGCGTATGCGTGCTGATGGTACGATGTACGGGACCATCGACTGGGTGTCTGAATTCGACTTTGCAGGATTTATCCAGAACACCGCAAATCCGGCAGTTGGCCTGGCTGCAAACGGACTTCGCAGTATCGGTACTCTCACCAATGGCCAGCAGGGGGGTAACTCAATCAACGTCATTCAGCCGACGACGGTGTGGATGACATTTAAAGACATTCCCGTTATCGGAAACCTGCGAGTTGGTAACCAGCAAGACTGGTTCAGTATCGAGCATATTACCAGTGCCCGGTACCTCGACTTTATGGAACGAGCACCGATCATGGATACCTTCAGTGGTCCGAACAACAACGGTTACACACCTGGTGTATCGATTTTCAATAATACGCCCGACAAGAACGCTGGATTGCAGCTTGGTGTCTACAAAAATAACGCCTACGATTCAGGCTATACCTTCGATCTTGGGAATGCGTTTACCTACGGTGGCCGAGCAATCTGGACACCTTATTACGACGAAGCGTCAGAGGGCCGTTATCTCGTACATACGGCGTTCGGCGCTGAGTACCGGACATACAATACGGATCTGGGAGTTACGCAGAATGGTCAGAATATCCGACTACGTTCGCGTGGAGACCTCCGGATCGATTCGGCGACGCTGACTCCTAACTTTGCCGACACAGGCAACTTCTTCACCCAGGATCAGACGTTGATTGATCCTGAAATTGCTGTTGTCTGGGGACCTTGGACGTTGCAGGCCGAATACACCTCGTCCTGGTTCAATGGAGCCCGAACGACGCAGTTGCCGGGCGGCGTGATGCTTCATAACGTTCAAATGAGCGGCGGATATGCCGAGGCATTGTATTTCCTGACGGGTGAAAACAAGACTTACAATCGACAGACCGGATTGTTTGGGCAGGTCGTTCCGAAAAACAATGTCAACTTCAGCCAGGGGAAATACGGCGCGTGGCAAGTGGGTACGCGATACGACTGGATGGACTTGAATTCGGGTTTAATTACTGGTGGTCGTAACCAAAACGGAACAATCGGCTTGAACTGGTTCATCAACCCCAATATTCGATTCCAGTTCAATACTGTGTTCAGCTATATCAATAACGCTGTTGAACCGATTATCCCAGGCCCCGTCGGGTCAGTCGCATCGGGGACCTTGCGTGGTTCGAAGTTTGTCGGCGACGGACTGATCCTGACCGTAGGTACCCGCATGGATATCAGTTTCTGAGTGATTGCCAGACGCCAGCAGCATTTGCAAGACGCGCTCGGGTGAAACCCACTTGTTCGCGTCTTGCTCCTTTTTTTGGAGGAACGGGCTCGATATCTGGCAGAGTCCTTCTGCGATTGAGCGCACTTTGGTGTGTTCCGGACACCTGACGGGAATTCCATTTCAATCGAATCGTCTGGATGAATTGCCCGATTCTCCTTCGTAGTACTCACGTTTTGTTTCTTTGCGCGCCGCGAAGATTTTTCGCGGGAGGGCGAGGCTCCCGCCGAGCCGTAAAGTAGGTACACGCATCGACTCAGCGGCTCGGCAGGAGCCTCGCCCTCCCATTGGGTTGCGGGCGAAGCCCGCGCCGGGAATCTCAAGTCGCGTCCAATAAGGATTCGGCTTGCGTGACGAAGTAATTGGCTCGCGATATACTGACGGACTGAAATGACCCGACGGCGGCGTGTGTCGACTCGGATTTGCGATTTCCTGAAAAAACAACGGAACGACGACAATGGCGGCAGCGGCGATCAGCCCGGGAGTGACACGAATTGGCTGGATTGGGACCGGCGTGATGGGTTCCAGCATGGTGGGGCACCTGATTTCCGCTGGATACTCCGCGACGGTATTCAGTCGGTCCAAAAGTAAGGCTGAACCGCTGATTTCACGAGGTGCCCAATGGGCGGAGACACCGAAAAAGGTCGCCGAGCAATCAGACGTCGTGTTTTCGATCGTCGGGTTTCCCAGTGACGTTCGGGAGGTCATGCTCGGCGCTGAAGGCGCTCTTGCAGGATCGAAACCGGGGACAATTCTGGTCGATATGACGACGAGCGAGCCATCATTGGCTGTAGAAATTCATCAGACGGCAGCCAAAAAGGGAGTGTTCAGCGTCGACGCACCTGTTTCCGGGGGTGATATCGGCGCCAAGAATGCCACGCTTTCGATCATGATTGGTGGCGAGAAAGAAGTGGTCGATTCTCTTCAACCGCTGTTTTCAACGATGGGAAAAACCCTGGTTCATCAGGGAAAAGCGGGGGCTGGGCAGCACGCCAAGATGGCGAACCAGATCTTGATCGCCACGAATATGATCGGGGTCTGTGAGTCACTGTTATATGGGTACAAAGCCGGACTTGATCTTCCGACGATGTTGCAATCTGTCGGACCTGGTGCAGCTGGTAGCTGGTCGCTGAACAACCTTGGTCCCCGGATCATGAACAATAACTTTGATCCCGGGTTCTTTGTCGAACACTTTATCAAAGACATGGGAATAGCGCTCTCGGAAGCAAAACGAATGGGTTTGTGCCTGCCTGGGTTGGCGCTTGGCGAACAGTTGTATTTGTCCGTCAAATCCAAGGGCTGGGGACGAAATGGAACTCATGCCTTGATGCTGGCGTTGTCGGAAATGGCGGGAATTGATTGGAAGAACAGAAAGTAAATTCAATGACTCGAAAAGGTGAACAGTTCGCCGGTTTGACTGTGGCCATTGTCACTCCGTTCAAAAACGGAAAAGTGGATGAGGCTGCGCTCAAAAAGATGGTGGATTGGCAGATTGCTCAAGGAACGAATGGCCTTTGTCCCGTCGGGACGACTGGCGAGTGTCCCACGTTGTCGACTGCGGAACACGAACGCGTCGTCGCCGTTGTCTGCGAGCACGCAGCGGGTCGAATTAAAGTGATGGCGGGCACGGGTTCGAACAGCACATCCGAAGCCATCGAACTGACAAAATTCGCAAAATCGGTCGGGGCCGATGGCGCGATGATGGTGGCTCCTTATTACAACAAGCCGACTGGAGAAGGTTTTTATCAGCATTACCGAGCTGTCGCCGAAGCGGTCGATATCCCGATCATTCTGTACAACATCCCGGGTCGGACCGCAAAAAACATGGAGCCCGATGTTGTTGCTCGAATTGCTGAGATCCCGAGTGTTGTCGCGATTAAAGAAGCAACCGGTTCGATGGATCAAGCATCGCAAACCCTGGCGTTGACGAATTTGACGGTGCTCAGCGGCGATGACAGTCTTACGCTTCCGATTTTGGCGATGGGAGGAAGCGGGATCGTCTCTGTGGTTGGAAACATCGTGCCTGGTGACATGCTTCAATTGCTCAAGGCATTCAAAGCAGGAAATATGGCAGAAGCCCAATCCTGGCATTTCAAGCTTTTCTCACTGTGCCGTGACATGCTGGGTATCGCGACGAACCCGATTCCGGTCAAGATCGCGATGAAAATGCTTGGGAGAGACACCGGCGAGCTGCGGCTGCCACTCACTCCGTTGTCGCCGTCCGAAGAAGAAAGACTGCGAAAGACATTGGTCGCTTATGGCCTGCTGTAATCCGGCTTGCTAGACTCATTCTCGATCCAGTCAGCGGATCGATGGATTATTCCTCGTCTATTCTATGAAATTTAGTTGACTTCGACGTGTTTTTTGCGAATGTCACAATCAATCAATAATTGATTTAAGGGCTTTTCAATGGCTTTCGGGTTTGGCAAGAAACGCGACGATGTTGACGATGAAGACGACGATGAAGAGGAAGAAGAGGAAGTCGATCTCGTCAATTTTCAGGGCGCAATGAATGGTAAAACAGCGGATATGGCAGCAAATGCACGCCTGGTCCAAGCCGCACTACGTCCAACAAAGGACATGATTACCGACGCCCTGGAACGCCGAGCCGAAACAATTCGTGTCGATGTCAAAGGTGAGAAGGCGCAAGTCGCCTTGTCGATTGATGGAATGCCTTTCGCCGGTGGGCGCCTCGCAAAGTTGCAGGCGACTGCGATTACCCAGATGCTGAAGGTCTTGTGCGGGCTGGATGCGCGTCTAAAGGGTAAGCACCAGGTGGGCGGCGTCAAAGCGGAATTTCACGGTACCAAGTATGAACTGACAGTCGACATCGCGCCGCAACCCGATGCAACTGAACGATTAACAGTTCGTGTTCGCAATCTCAATCACAAATTGGAAACTCCGGTTGACCTTGGTTTCAGTGACAGCTTGAGGCAGACCATTCGTGACATTACCGGACATCGTCACGGAATCATTGTCTGTTGTGGAATGCCTGGTTCGGGGGTCACAACGACGACCTACGCCTTGTTGCGCGGAATCGACGTCTACCTCTATTCGATCTATTCGATTGCGAAAACAGATCGCGAATTGCTGAATATCAAGAAGTTTGAAGTCAATCCGGAGGATGACTTGCAAACGTCGATGATGCGAATGATCCGTGAAGAGTCGGACGTCATCTTTGTCGACCCCATTCGTGATGCGGACACGACTCAGCAATTGATGAGTGTTGCCGATAAGATCTGTATTATCAGCGAGTTGCAAGCGAGAGATTGTGCGAGCGCAATTGCCCAGCTTGTTGAGTGGTCAGGCGATCGACAAAAGGCAAGCGAACTGATTGACGCCGCATTCAGCCCAAAATTGGTTCGGCTTTTGTGCCCACAATGTCGTGAAGCGTTCCGGCCAAACCCAAAGCTTCTCGAAAAGGTCGGTCTCCCCCCGGAAACAAAAGTCCTTTACCGTAAAGGAGAACCGGCGGTCGACGAGAAGACTGGTGAAGAAGACGACCCCTGCGAAAAATGCGGTGGCGCCGGATTTTTTGGTCGCATGGCGATGATGGAAGTCATCATTGTCACCGATCCAATCAGGAAATTGATCGCCGACGGGGCTCCGTCGGATCAGATCAAGGCTCTCGCCCGTGCGGAAGGCTGCCTGACATTCCATAAAGACGGTTTGCGACTGGTCGCCGAGGGAAAAACCTCGTTAGAAGAGCTGCAGCGGGTCTTTAAAGGCTGATTTTTCCCGTCCTTCCGGCAATTCGTGCTGGATCTGGGTATAACTTACCCCTGAAATCTGGGTTTACACGTCCAAACACCCCGAAATTCGGGTTGATCCGTTTGGAAGTCAAGGCTACAACGCGCCCTTCTCCCATATCAGACATTTCGTTTGCACGTCTCAGTTGTCCGAAGATCGGTCGCGTTTCGCACTGCGCCCAGCCAGTCCCATCGTAGAGGTGCCTCGATGCACGTGTCGCTTCCTCGACGTTATCACCGTGTCGGCCGTTCCATGCGGTTCCTGCTGTGGATATGCTTCGGCCTGTTGGCCGTCGTTCCCTGGCAGGCCATCCGCGGTCAGGAGCAGGCTGAAAAGCCTGTCGTTGACCAAAGTGCCGACGAGAAAAATCAGGCACCTGATGATGGCGAACAGCCCGATCCATCGGGTGTCGACTTGCCATTGAACGAGAAACCTGAGCCGATTCAATCGGCTGCGCAAAAGCGGGTTTCCCCTGACCCGACCCTTTCATTGATCTTCCGCGGCCAGGATTCGCCGCTGCAGATGACCCCGCTTCAGGTTAGCCCTCAGATGCAGGGGCCCGAGGTTGAGGATCCCGGCTTTCTGTCGAGTGACCGGATTACTGGCCGCTCAGGCGAGGCACTTGGAAGCTTGTTTCGAATTGGCGGATTTACCGGTCCTGCGATCGGTCGTAAAAATTCGCTGTTCCCGATCGAATATATGCCTTATTCGTTGGTCGACAATAACCTGATCTTCGGGGACTTTCGCGGATTCAAGAGTACCACAGACACATGGGGTGCCAATATCGGCGGCGGTTTTCGTCATTATTTCCCCAGAATCGACCGTATCCTCGGTGTGAATGCATTCTTCGACTATGACAATACGAGTGGATCGACATTCCGGCAGGTTGGGTTCGGTGCCGAATGGCTAGGTGCCATGTACGATCTTCGTGGAAATGCCTATTTCCCCACAGGACAATCGGCTGTCCAAACCAGCCTCGTCAACGTCGACGGCACGCAGCAATTCGTCGGACACCTGTTAACAGTCAATCGACTGCATACGTTCAACAATGCCTTGCATGGATTTGACGGTGAAATTGGGGTACCGATTCCTGGTGCAGTTCCTCAGCGCCATGACGTTCGAGTGTTCGGGGGTGGTTACTGGTATGAAAGTGACCTGATTCAATCGTTTGGTGGATGGAAGACACGAATTCAGGCGAATGTCATCCCGAGTGTCTCGCTGCAGCTTGAAGTGACTCACGATCAACAATTCAAAACGAACGTGGTCTTCGGTGGGTCGTGGAGTTACGGCGGGTTCAAGCAATCCCCTGGCACACCGAAGTCGCAGTACGATCGCATGACAACGCCAGTGATCCGTAATTACAACATCATTGTGGGAACCGCATATCAAACGGATATCGGGGCCGTTGTCGACGATCCTAATACGAATAAGCCCTACTTCTTCGAATTCGTGGACAGCAATTCCAAGGCTCCGTTCTTTAATGGAGTCATCGGAAACGGCACCTATGAAAACCCCTATCAGGTTTTCTCAAATGCACAGGCAGCAATCCTTAAGGATACACCTGCGCCGACAGGAAGTGATCTTCGCGGCATTATCTTTGTTAAGGGCGGAAGCGTGTTTGACTCCAAAGTCAATCTCGCCGATAACGGACCCGTTGCGCTCCAGGAGAATGTTCGTGTGCTTGGCGGATCGGCCAGCGTTGAGCATCTCGTAAACACTAATGCATTGAACTCAAATTCGACGCTGGGTTACGGCTTGCTCCTGCCACAAGGAACCGGAGCTAAACCCGAGTTCGACAATACGCCAGTCAACCCGGTGACCAATGCTTCGATTACGCTTGCCAGCTATTCTGAATTCAGCGGGTTCAATGTCAATCAACCTGTTGGAATCGGTCTCTATGGTTCCGGGATCACGGGATCGACCCAGTACAGTACGGTTCGTCAGACGAACGTCACCGGAGCCGGTTTGAATTCTGTTGTTCTTAATAGTACCGCAGGCCGCATCTTATTCCAGGGCGACGCGATTACGTCGTCGGGTTTAACCGATGCCTCAACATTCCTGGTGAGTAATACTCAGTCAAACGGTCAAGTTTATTTCACACAGGACTTGTTGACCGCTAGTGCAAACCCAACTCCCGGAACTGTTACAAACAATGTCACCGGCACCAACTTGATCAGTACAACACTCGAGGTGACTAAGACGCAAGCCAACAGCCTCGTCGATTTCACAAACTCTACCGTCAGCGATCAGGGAGGGAATGGCGTTCAAATCCACGATAATAATGGCAACATCGCTCTTGGAAATGCGACTCTGACCAATGATGTTGGCACTGCCCTTGGGATCATCAACAATAATGGAATTTTTTCGAGTAACGGGACTGTGACGATCTCGAACTCTGGCAGCGATGCGATCGTCATACAGAATCTCGGCTTGAACGGTAGTGCTGTGTTCCCAGGCGCCGGCAACCCATTTGATGTGAATATCCTCAAACGATCCAATGGTCGCGGAATTTATTTGTTCGACAACCTGGGATCCGTCAGCTTCACGACGGGCGTGAATATTCAATCCCCTGCAAGCGTCAATTTCCCCGCGATTGACTACCAGCATAATGGAATTCTGGTGACAGATCCGATCACCGGCGTCTCGACACCAACCGGGGGGAATGCCAGTTTTAATAACATCACGATTAACGGTGGTGGGCGTGGAATTTTGATCGGCCCTCTGGTCGCGACCAATCCCCCGAATTACGGCACGTTTACGGTCTCAGGTACAACATCGATCACCGGAACCAGCGACGTCGCAATCGAGATCGTCAATGACAGTTCAACCGTACAATTTGGTACCGGGACTGTTGGTGGCGGAACAACGATCAACAATCCGCTTAATATCGGAATCGAAGTGCTGTCGAACAACGGAAATGTCAATTTCGGTGGAACGACCACGATCAATCAACCGGCCTTTAGTGCGGTGGGAAGCCCAATTCTGCCCGCGATCAACATTCAGGGAAACACCAACCTTTTAAGTTCCGTGTCGTTTAACTTCGCGAATATCATCGGCGGGAATCTTCCTGCGGCACCACTTCCTGTGAACGCTCCACAATACGGTGTCAATATCGGTGATCCTGTTAATACCGCACTCTTTAACCCTGCCTCCGTCAACTTCAACAGGCTGGATATTCTGAATTTGCAAAATGGGACGGGATTGCGCGTGTTTAACGAAGGGGTCGCGCCAATTCCAGCAGCACAGTCCGGAGCGGCTGGGACACCCGGCTTTGGTTTGTTTATTGGCAGCGGACACATTTTGACAACCGGTGGACCAGCGGTCGATATTGAAGAGTCAACAATGAGCGTGACTTTAAACAGCGTCTCGGACGGGATTTCCCTCTTCGCTAATCAGGCACCGCAATACGGGATCAATCTGGTGAATGATAATGCCATCGTCACCACGAACCTGCCGCAGCTGAATCAATTCATGTTTACACTGGGTGCATTGCCGCCCGCAGCCCAGAATTCTGCTGGATTTATCACCGGAGCCACGATTGCCGGGATCAACATCAATCAGACTAACCCGAATCTCATTCAGACGGGTGCCGTTCGAATCAACAGCGTGACACTTCAGTCTAATCAACTTGGCATTAGTGCCAATAACCTTCTCCAGTTGCAAGTCAATAACTCTGCCTTTGACTTTAACCTCGGTCAAGGTGTTGGAAACGTAGGCGGCGGAGTTGTCGGTCAAACGGGTGCGGCAATCGATGCGCTTAACGTACCACGCGTCGGCATTGAGGCGTCAACGTTCAATCAGAACGGTAGGTTTAACGGAGTTACCAATAGCCTCCCCGGACTGGTTGACCACGCAATTTACCTGCATGCAACGACGCCACTCGTTCAACCAGGGGTGTCTGGGGTTCCGCTCTCCAACAACGGCACGGCGACGGGAGGAAAATATGTTTGGAGTATTAACAACAACACCAGTCTGAACGGCAACTTTATCGGTGGCTTTAATGGCGCTCCTGGTGCCGGTGACGTGGTTCTGATTGCGGGGCCGCCAACTGCACCGCTGACGTATCTGGCTCCTGGTACGGCAACTTCACCGATCAATCTTTTGCCGGTACCTCTGGTCTTTCAGTTCAATAACAACCAAGTTACGGTACCCAATAATAATATTGGGTTGCTTGCCAACAACATCTTCTCGGGTATCGCAGCTGTTGACGTGAAGTGGACTGGCCAAATCGACCTTGCGTCGACGGTGGCAAATGTCACGTCCTCTATGAACTTTAACAACGTTAACCTTGGCGGAAACGACACGGCATTCCTGGTACAGAATGCGAGTACTCAATACGCGACGAATTTTGTCATCAGCAATAACAATGTGCTGGCCAATAATGGCGGAAACACTGGTGTGCTCATAAATGACTCAAATCGAACAAATGTGTCAATCGATAGCAACAACTTTAATTTCTTGACGGCTGTAGTAAACCTGGTCACAAATCCAGATTATGGAATGAAAATCTCTGTTAACAACGCTCCGACGAATTTCTCAACAATGGATATTTCTAACAATATAATTACGATGGCCCAGGGTCCGCTTGATCAAGGGATTGTCTTCCCAACGTTATTTGCGCCGGCGTCGATCACGTTTAACGGAAATAACATCAACATTACCGGGGCCCAGCCAATAATCGGTCAAGGGATCCAGTTCCAGATTGTGAATGGGGCGCCGGTCGTGCTGCATGGTAACGTGAATAACGTTATTTCGGTTAACGGGAATGGAGCTGGCATCACGCCAACCAACTGGTTCAGCCCGATACCATCCACTGTCACGCAAGGTCAATTTATCATTAACGGAGCTTTCGGCCCGTGACATGACGAAGAAGCTGGCTGCGTGATGGCGAATCGCGAGTGTGCCTGGTAAGAAACCATGTGCGATCAGAAGAAAAGCCTCTTCACGACTGCGGGTCATTCTGTTTGAATTCAGTATTGACCCCAGTGGCATTGCGAAAGATTGAATCGGCGATCTCCTCAGGGCTTTCGGTTCCTGTGATCATAACAGGGTGGCACTCGTCGAGATTGCGGAACCACGTCTCCTGGCGTTTCGCAAATTGGCGGGTACGTGTTTGAATTGTCTCTTTCAGCTTGTCGATCGATGAATGAGCTTGCTTGCTGGCTGGCTGTACGCCCAGCGCGATGTCTTCAGCTGGAAACAATTCCAGCCAATCGATCACTTCCTTATAGCCCAGCCCCTGACGCGCGGTGTGGCTGAGTCTTTTCGGCCTTGCGATCAGGTCGATGACTTCAGAGATCAGACCTTGGTCGAACATTGATTCGACTCGATTATTGATTCTGCGATAAAGCCAGTCCCTTGGAGGCGAGAGCCAATAAACATGCGGCGGACGCTCTTCAAGCGGCCTCAGTCCCTGCTGTTGAAGTGTCGACAACGGCTTTCCGACAATTTCGAAGACCTCTAACGCTCGAATGACCCGCCGTTGATCATTGGGGTGCAGCCGTTTTGCCAAGACGGGGTCGACTCGTTGCAGTTGTTCATGCAGTGCATTTGTTCCCGCCGAGTGAGCCAGGCTTTCGAGACGTTGCCGGATTTCCCAATTAGCTGGTGGCCCTTCAAAGACACTTCGTAGAAGTCCACGTAAATAGAGTCCTGCACCGCCGACAAATAATGGAATGCGCCGTCGTGAGATGATTCCGCAGCAGGCAGCTTCGGCCGCTTTAAGGTATTCGGCCAGACTGAATTCCTCATCGGGGTCAAGGATATCAATCAGATGATGAGGCACACGAGATTGCTCTTCGACAGAAGGTTTCGCCGTGCCGATGTTCATCCCCCGATATAAAGTCATTGAATCCAATGCAACGATTTCGGCCTGAAGTTGTTCGGCCAGTCGAATTGAAACAGCTGTCTTGCCAGAAGCCGTTGGGCCTGCCAAAAACCAGCACTTCGACAATAAATCTGCGGCAAATGTCACGAAAACACTCGATTCAACGGATCTGATAACGAACTGGGTAATGGGAATTCCGAAGTCTTAATCCATCGCCATTCAGAAATTTGACGTTGTCAATTACGATTCAGAGTCATATCGTTTACGTACGGCAGTTCAGATTTTATCCGAGTGATTCAGATATTAACGGTCACCATGCGTAATCGTGAAGTGCCGCCGTAATTGATCGCCGCTTCGACTAGAATCCGTGTGAAAGGTCAAATGATGAAAGTGATGTCACCTGGACACCGTTCAGTCAGGTTTAGACCGCAAAAATCTCGGAACATCTTCTTACAGCTGTTCGTCATTGCGACAGCCATTTTTATGATGGAGGTATCACACGCTGTGGCTGAACCAAAAAAGGGATCTGCACAAGACTCCGATTCCAGTGAAATAGAAACCCCTTCGGCAGTTGCGTCGATGGAAGAAGCAACATTCGGCTCGGGATGCTTCTGGTGCACCGAAGCTGTTTTTCAGCAATTAAAGGGAGTTAAGTCGGTCGTTTCAGGTTATAGCGGCGGAAGAACGAAGAATCCGACTTACGAAGAAGTCTGTACGGGAACGTCGGGCCACGCGGAAGTGATTCGCGTGACATTCGATCCGAAAGTCGTCTCATATGTCGACCTGCTTGAAGTATTTTGGAAAACTCACGATCCGACGACGCTTAATCGTCAAGGTGCGGACCACGGGACCCAATACCGGTCGGTGATTTTTTATCATGACGAAACCCAGCAGAAACTGGCCAGGGAATACAAGAAAAAACTCGACGATTCCAAGGCGTTTGATAAACCGATCGTCACCGAAATCTCACCGTTGAAAGAGTTTTATCCAGGGGAAGACTACCACCAGAACTACTTCCGCAACCACCCTGAAAATCCTTATTGTACCACCGTCATCAATCGCAAGGTTGCTAAGTTCAAGGCCGTTTTCAAGGACAAGTTAAAGGAAAAGGGCAAGCCTTGATTCTTAGGGTTTGAGATTTCACTCGGAAGAAGGAACAGAGAAGGGGGAAGAGAATAGAAAAAAACGGAAGCGGTCCGTGAAACACGCCCGTTTGAAGGTTCATTTGGTGGCGGGATCTTTCCGCTTGATGCCGTCCCCATTTGGTTGCCAAAAGGAATGAAGCACCAACATAATTGCACCGGTGACAAGGTAGCTGTCCGCGAAATTAAATGTGGCCCAGTGAAATCCACCGTTGAAAAACACAAAGTCAAGAAAATCACGCACACCGTAAATTTGCCCCTTGGCGTCTTTCCAACCATGCAAGCCTAACCGGTCATAAAGGTTACCCATCGTACCGGCAAGAAGTAGACCGCTGGCAATGGTCAACCACCAGGATTCAACTGCCTGGCCGGTCCACAGGAAATAGGCAATTACGACGATCGCAAATAAACTTAGTGTGGCGAACAACCAGGTTTGACCCTGTCCTAAACCCCACAAAGCACCAAGGTTAAATGTGGTCGCAAGTTCAAAATCGATTGGAACTCCAAGAACGGAGCCGTTCCAGACTCTGAATTGTCCAGGAACTTTCAGCCAGTCGAACACAGCCCACTTTGACCAGAGATCCCAGATCAAGCCAGATGCCGACAAAACTACGAACAATGCATATTTTAAAGACGGTCGCTTTGTTCGTTCGTTGAATTCCAATGTGGAATCACCTCTGACCAGGTTTGAATGTGTCGGAGAGGGATCAGTTACCGATGTTCCTCGCGCTTCCGTTCGCATTCGACGCAGTTCCTCGCATAGGGGATTTCCCGAAGACGAGTCTTGGGAATCATTGACCGTGCCGCCGGGCGTCCTGCTTCTCGGCAACTGACGCAAACACCAAATGTTTCGTCATTAATTCGTTCGAATGCTTCTTCGATCTCTTCCAGAACTTCCTGCTCGTTTTCGACACGTCTTAGTGTGAATTCCTGTTCGTAGGTCTCGGTTCCAAGCTCTGCCAAATGCGTTGGAGACTTCGATTCGGAACCGTTTTCATTTCGGTCTAACGCGTCTGCGGTTAAGTGCTGTACATCGCCCCGAACACGTGCACGAAGAGTTTGCAAAAGATTTTTGAACTCGTCCAGCTCAGCTTTTTTTAACATCGGCTTGTTCTCTCGGAAAACCCTACGCGGCAGTGCTCATATGGGTGGCGAGCGAGAGATTATATGTTTCTGTCATAACGAATATCAAGTTGCCCGACAATTTGCGTCTGCAATGCCACAAAAGAGGGAGAGTTAGGAGCATACAACCGTTTATAGGGATTAATCCAAATTTTCGGCAGCTTTACACAAACGACTTCTTCAAAATCACTTATGGCACTTTGCTATCGAAATCGAATGCCGCAATTTTGAATTCAGATTCCGACACGACCTGATTTTCAAAATTAAATTAGAAAATTAGAAAATGGAAGAATCAAAGAAACGCATCTCAAGAAATCTCTCTGGATGGTGTTCCGCCGACTACTTCTCAGGTCAAACTTCCCGGACAACGATCCGATTACCTGTTACTACGATAACTTCCAGATTTGCGTCGGCGGCAATAAACGGCCCTTCGCTGATTACGTCGAGGATTTGATGCTCAAAACGAGCCTTTCCGGAAGGGCGAAGCATCGTAATCGAGATTCCTGCGTCCCCAACCGAGATGGCATCAGCGAACCCCGTTGTTGAAGGAAAAGTTTCCAATCGAAGTCGAGGTTCATCTGTGTTCACACCAGGTGGCCCAAGGACCATGGAATCAAATCCTGGCAACGAGGGAAGGAACTTTGCGAATGTCACCCCGAATGCAACCACGATTCCGAGCGACAAGATCACTTGTCCCGTTTGCCAGGTCAACTCTTCGAGGTTGGTCGTGAAGTCATAACTCCAGGAATGACCAGCCATTACCAAAGAGGCAAGAACAAGCAGAATTCCTGATACTCCGAACACTCCAAATCCCGGGATCACAAAAATTTCCAGCCCCAGACAACCGATTCCCAGAACGAAAAGAACAACTTCCAACCACCCCGCCGTTCCTCCCATGAAACTGCTCCAAAAGAACAGTGCGAAGCAAAGTACCGAGAGAATGCCAAGGATTCCCGTCATAAAGTGCAATTCGACATAGATCAATGCTACCCCCAGCACGATCATGAGCATCACCATCGCAGGATGATTTAAACTGAATACGAGGCGATCGACCCATGTTTTTTCGATCGGCACCAGCTTCATTCCAGGAGGCACCCCGATCCGGGATTTCAATTCTTCGAAGTCACTAACGGGTGATTCAGAAATCTTAAGTTCGTTCGCACGAATTCCATTCGAAGTGAACAGCAATTCGCCATTCGTTTCACGGAGCTGTGCCCCTTTTATCCATTCGCCGTTTGCAGCATGAATATCCAGTTCGCTCATATACCATACGCGACCATTATCCCGGTGCGTGACCTGAAAAACCTTGAGCGAGCGATCTGCCATGGCTTCGCAGATCGCGACGGGACGATGTTTTTTTTCCGCTAATTCTCGCAAAGCGACTTTAAGTGGGCTGAGGATTTTTTCGGGGGCTCGTTCGAATGGCTGCCCGGGTCGCATTTCGATCGGTCCAGCATCCCCGATTTTTGCGTCAGGATGCATAATGATTTCGTCACAGCCAAGAGAAATGATGGCTGCGCCGCTGATGGCCTCGCGAGGGACGTACGCCACAGTGCGAATTTTCTTTGCCTCAAGATCCGCAATCGCATTTGCGAGGGTGATGCTGGCAACCAGAAGTCCACCTGGAGAATCGATTTCGAACACAATTGCTTGAGCATCGTCAGCGACAGCTCGTTCAATCTGACGGACGAGGAAGCTTTCCTGAAGCCGATCAATGATGCCATCGACCTTTATCAGGCGAACTTTGCGAGTTTCTTTTTCCATTGCGATCTCGCGTAGAGATTCCCGTTGTAATCCATAAAGAGCCGCGACCGACAGACGATTCTCGGCTGTCTGGGAAACGAGAATATCCAGCGACCGAGCCGCACTTCCTTGAAACGAACCTATCACTCCTGCTTCTTTCACAACTTCGACGTTTTCGATCGTAACGTTTGTCTTTCGAAGAGTTTCGAGTTCATCTTTTGTTACGACTCGTGATTCTAACTCGTCGGTCCCTGCCTCCAATGACCGGACGCGAATTCGCCATAGCTGTTCTTGCTGGTCCATCATTCCCCGAACGATTGCGGAGTTGACTTTGCTGTTATGCCGTTTCTGAGCCAATGCAAGAATTGCCTGTTGTTCGTCAATTTCCAGAGGCTTTCCTCGCCCGATATCGCCAATCCTTGCGTCAGGATGCATGACGATCTGCTTGCACGCCAAAGCGATCAATACATTGGGGCCAGTGACTGTCGCAGGAATCCAGGCCACGGTTGTGATATTCGATAGCTGAGATGATGTCAGAAACTTTGCCAGTCCCTGAAGGTGGTGAAATTGACTGGTTCCCGGTTCGATCTGAAGAACCAGTACCGCCGAGCGTTCTTCCTGAGACGCCTGTTGTTGCAGCTTAAGCGCTGTCGTTGAGATTCGATTAAAGACCGAGTCATCCACAGGACTGGTAACAGTCAAAAACTGCCCGATCGGCGGGTGCTTCTTTTGGGGAGCTTCATCTGCCGCCAAAGAGCAATCCGAACTGCACGCCAGGAATACAGCGACGAAGAAGCTCCAAATGAAAAATCGCCGCGAAACAGTTTTCATGGCACGCATCATTTTTCCATTCCCCAATGCAGAACGCGTCAGCTGCCGGCTGGCGCGGGAATCGACTCGCTGAATTATACACGGCAACCCAGTCGCAGGGGAGGAGCCACCGTTGATCGCGTCTGATAACGGTCGGATTTAATCTGATCCTCGGGTTTCATCGAAAGTGGCCGACGTGGATGAGGCACGAAAAATTCTGGTTGGTGTTCAACTTCTACTGAATTTAATACGAAAAAATTCTTCTGCACGCTCACTGGTCCTGAGAGGTGTGTCGACTGAACCGCGCCGCTAGAATCTGTGTCACTGATTCGTTTTACAACCACAACTGGGCGGTCACCAGCGTCCGAATAACAGGTTTTTGTTTATGGATTTTCTGTCTGAACTACGGTCTCGATTGCGAACCGCATTAACGTCATTTACTGATTCACCCGCTTCGTATGTCGAAATGCTTAAACCTTCTCAGGACGGGAAGTTTGGTGATTTTCAGGCCAATTGCGCAATGCCTCTGGCCAAACAGAACAAACAAGCTCCTCGAGACGTCGCCTCTGCCCTGATCGAAAAACTGGATGTTGCGGACCTTTGCGATCCCCCTGAAATCGCTGGACCGGGCTTTATTAACCTTCGCCTCAAGACTGTCCGTCTGGCAAATGAAACAGCACGACTGATGCTTGACGAAAGGCTTGGAGTGGCAGAGGTCGAATCGGCTCGAACTTATATCGTCGATTTTTCGTCGCCAAATGTCGCGAAGCCCATGCATGTGGGGCACTTGCGGAGCACCGTCATTGGCAATGCGTTATGTCGCATCCTGCGATTTCTCGGCCATCGAGTCCTTTCCGACAATCACGTAGGTGATTGGGGAACTCAGTTCGGCATGATTATTTACGGGTACAAGAACTTTCGTAATGAAGCGGCTTATCAGAAAGAGCCCGTCGCGGAATTGGCACGACTATACCGGCTGGTAAATCAGCTTTCTGACTACCACGAATTTGTTGCAAATCTACCGAAACAACGAGAAAAACTGCCGATAAGCGAAGCCGCACTTGTCGCCGCCAGGCAAGCCGCGGCTGCGAATCCTTCGGACAAAAATGCGCCGCGACTCGTGAAAAAATCGGAACAGGAGTTATCCGATTTGAAGGGGGCGATTGCCGCGGCAGAGAAGAAATGCCAATCGATTGAAGAGGATCCCGCATTAAAAGCACTCGCCGACGCCCATCCCAAAATAGGGGAACTTGCACGACGAGAAACCGCTAAATTGCACCTGGGTGACATTGAAAATAAACAACTGTGGGATGCATTCGTGCCCAAATGCATGCTCGCGCTCGAGTCGATGTACAAGCGATTCGGGATTACGTTCGACATGGCATTGGGGGAAAGCTGGTACAACCCGATGCTTGCCGGGATCGTGGAAGAGCTCAAAAGCAAGAATTTTGCTGTTATCAGTGAAGGAGCGACGTGCGTTTTCGTTGAAGGGAACGACGCACCATTCATCGTTCAGAAAGCAGATGGAGCTTTCACTTATGCGACAACGGACCTGGCCACGATCCGGTATCGAGTCGATACACTGCACGCCGATGCCTGCTTGTATGTGGTTGATTCACGGCAAAGCGAACACTTTCAATTGCTGTTCGCAACCGCGAAGAAAATTGGCTACGACAATACGGAATTCCGTCACGTGAGTTTCGGAACAGTTCTCGGTGAGGATCGCAGGCCTTATAAAACCCGATCGGGTGACACGATCGGACTTGAAAGTCTGCTCGACGAAGCGATTCAGAATGCTCGAAAAATCGTCGATGAAAACAGTTCACATCTGAGCGAAACCGAACGAGCCAATGTTTCTGTACTTGTCGGGATGGGAGCCATCATCTATGTCGACCTCCATCACAATCGGGACAGCGACTACGTTTTCAGCTGGGAAAAAATGTTGGCAACCAGTGGAGACACAGCAACGTACATCCAATATGCCTATGCGCGTGTTTGCGGGATTCTGCGAAAGGGGGATGTCGATGTGAAGGGGCTCCGGTCGGCTGGCCATGCCATTCTACTCGACACCCCGGCGGAACGAACGCTGGCCCTACAGTTGAATCGCTTCTCGAACGCACTTGGCGACGTGGCAGTGGACTACCGCCCCAACTTGCTGACGCAGTATCTGTTCGAGACCGCCAACTGCTTCGCATCGTTCTATAATGAATGTCCGGTGCTTAACGCAGAACCCGCGGCATTGAGGACAAGCCGACTGCTCTTGTGCGACGCGACGGCTCGCGTGCTCAAACAAGGTTTAGATTTGTTGGGGATTGGTGTGGCAGACCAGATGTAATCCTCGGTCACAGGCAAAGGTCCATAACCCAATTCTTCCGAGGAAGTTTGTGTTCTCGAAACGCCACCGCTCGAGTGAAAACCTGCATCGTGTCGAATAACCATCGATTTTTAGTGGGGCTATTGAGGGCAATCGGGCTTTTAGACCTGTTTGCTTTACTGGCGGTCATCGCTCCGCGAAGTTGGATTGATGAATGCCATCAGTTGCTGGGAATGGGCCGTTTTCCCATCGAACCGATTACTGGATATCTCGCTCGAAGCACTTCATTCTGGTATGCGTCGTACGGAATACTGTTGTGGTTCGTTTCATCCGATGTCGAGAAGCATTCGCAGTTGATTACCTGCCTGGCCTGGATCATGCTCGCACAGGGATTCGTAATCGTCGGAATCGATATTGGCGAAGGAATGCCGAATTGGTGGACCGTGATTGAAGGCCCATGCTGCGTAGGTCTCGGAGCGAGCCTGTTGATGGCCCAACGGCCCCTGAAATCGACGAACGAATCGTAAAAACCAGGGGCATAAAATCATCGCGCTCGACGGTGAATCCGCTGTTCAAAGTAAACAATGCGACCAGCACGTCTCGTGAGAAATCAACCTTTTTCAAGGTATTCTACGCTCATCCCAGCGTCGAAAGCCGATTCGCAACAGCCCCGTATAGCTCGCATTGAAAACAAATGAGCTCAATTTGAGATAACGGACGAAACGATTATAGACATCGAGATCGACGACTTTCAGTGCCTCGGATTTCCGCGACACCAAAGTCCGATACCAGATTTGACAGGTCCGTGCATAATGTTCGCGGTCGTTGCGAAGGTTAACAACCTCAAACAATCCATCACTTGCAGCGATGATGTCCGCAAGTGTAGGAAGAACAGATTCCGGAAAGATCACGTCGAAAAAGAATTTCGTATCGGGCTGGTTTTTGACGTTTGCGACATCAACATTTCCATACGAGATCGTCTGCAGCGACAATCGACCACCTGGCTTCAACCATCCGTGGCACCGTTCAAAGAATTCCCGATAAGCCGCAATTCGTTGACTGTCAGGCCATTCCGCCTTGGCAAAATGCTCGAACGCACCGACAGAGATTATTCCGTCGTAAAGATCCGCCGGTTGATGATCAACCCAACTTTCGATTCGAATCTCGACTCGCGGGTCAGGACGCTGAGCACTCCATTCTGCTTGCGCATTACTGAGCGTCAGTCCGATTGCCTGTTCAACTTGATGTGTTTCGACGAGGCGGCGGACGAGCGAACCCCATCCGCAGCCGACATCGAGGACACGTTGAGCACCCTTGGCATGAATCTGATTGGCGTGAAAATCAATTTTCCGCAGTTGAGCCTGCTCGAGCATCGAGTCAGGCTCGTCGTCGTCCCAAAGTGCACATGAATAACAAAGAGTGGGGTCAAGCCAGAGATCATAGAATTCGTTCGCAACATCGTAGTGGCGACGAATAGCCTCAGGCGAGGCTCCACGCTGAGTAATTGTCGACGTCATGTAGACCTCTCAAGCAGCAGCTTTTTGAAAATCGTCTTTCCCGCCAGAAACATCTTTGGGCTCATTCGTCTTTTTCTGAACGATGTCGAGCAGCTCTCCGACATGCACTGCGTCAGCCAACTCTTCGTGAGAGAGTCGAATCTTGAAGTGACGTTCAAGTTGCATGATGAGGCTGACCATATCGACTGAATCGAGCCCCAGTTGTTCAGCAAGATGCTGTTCGTCAGACAAACTTTCGAGCGGTTCGCCCGTTTCTGCTTCGAATAATTCCAGCAACGTCTCACGAATCTGATCGCGTGTAACCACGATATCTCCCGAAATCATCCATGATGGGAGGCTCCCCCTGTTTGTGCCGCGTACGGAGCCGATGCATGCGACAAAACATCGATCCGACAACGGCCGGAAACGGCCCTGCAGATCGAATGCGTGGGGATCAAATCAACTTTTCGCAGACGCGACAAGATCGATTTTCAGAAAAAGCCGTCCGAGAGGCTACTTTTTTGTCAGAGAGATCTAGTGGCAAAACAGGAAGTCGCTAGACTTCGCCCCCGCCATGCGCTAACGACCGAATCATCATGATGATGTGACGAGACCTTTGATCGCGAGCGAAACGGTAATGGCAGCCGCAGGGGGACGCCATTTTCAGGGTTGATGATGCTCCAAGGAGGGGGCTATGCGAAAGTCGTTTTTTTATTTGTCTTTCGTGTTCTATTGCCTAGCGTGGTTCCCCGGCTTTCAAGTAACGCTGGGAGAAGATCGACCTAAGTCACGCGTGACCACCGCTGGTAACAAAACCGAATCGGTTGAAATCCGCGACTTTGAAGTTCGCGTCGACAATAAACCTGCGGGAACTCATCGTCTGACGATTAAATGCGAAGGCGACACGAATGAGGTTGCGTTTCAGACCGATGTCAAATTTGATTTCATCGTCTATGCGTACGTCTTCAAGTTTCGCGGAAAAGAAGTCTGGCGCGATGGACGTCTCGAGCAATCCGAGATTCGCTGCGAGGATGGTGGCAAGAAAAGAACAATGGCGCTGAAAACGGATGGGACAGTTCAGCAGATTTCATTTAACGGGAAATCAATACCAGCAAACTCCCAATGTGTCATGTCGACCGCCTATTGGTGCCTCCCTTCCGAAGAGTTACGAGGCAAGCCATTCGCAATTGTCGACGTTGACTCTGGGAACACGCGAAGTGCCAGTTTGAATGTCGTCGGGCCAACGACAATCACCACCTCGGGGCGATCACTGACCTGTCATCATTTCAAAATTGACGGCCCATCCCCAGCCGAACTTTGGTTTGACGATCGTGACCGACTAGTGCGTCAGAAATCAGTTGAACAGGGGCACCAGATGGAACTCCGTCTAAAGGATATTCGTTTTTCGAACGACGACAAATAATCGAACTCGAAGTCAGCGTGGTCGTCTTGAAGACGATGTGAATTTGACCTGAATCGTATGGAATCACTTTACAATTTATCTCTCTTTGTCCTGCAAAAGGATTACCGTGCCCACGATGAACACCCCCAACAGAGAAACGGCCACGGAACACGATTCCCTGGAATGTGCGGTTACTTCTTATGCGACAACGCGATTATCATACGATGCGGTTAATGCACTGAGAAAGCAGTCTGATACGTTACCAGGTGCTCTCGGAAACAGCGTTCTCAGACATTCTGACGAGCAAACGCTCACAGCGTTAGTCGCGGTGAAGGATGCAATCAGTCAATTCGAGACACCACCCGAAGACTTTCAAAATTGGGGGGTTGTCTTTTCGACGCGATATCTCGGACGAACGGCGTTTGCCCAGGCACTTAACAAATTCGCTGTTGACGGGCCATGGAATGTTTCGGTTCAAGTCGTCCCGAATCGTTCACTCCATTCACCAGCGAGCATGCTCGGGCTGGCGCTTGGTTGTCACGGCCCCTGCGTGGGAGTCGGCGGCGGCCTAGATGGCGAACCCGATGCCTGGCTGACAGCGATTTCTTTGCTGGGTCAACAGTCATTACCAGGTATTTGGCTTGTTTTTTCTGGCTGGGAACCGGACGAACGCATCGACATCGAGGGAACGCCTTTGACGGACACGAGTTGTACGACCCTGGCGTTAGCGTTGCAGCCAGCCTCAACGTCTAACCCGACGGCTCGCTTACGCATCGTTTATGATCAGTTTGCCCCTGTCGCCCTTGAAGTTCCGGCCAAAACGACAGCGATGACATTATTCGAAAACTTCATCGCGTCAGGTAATGAGCAGCCTCTGACCGCGATGCTGGGAGGAGGTCTTCGAGCGGAAATGAACTGGTCAAACGCCATGACATCAACAATCCCATTGTTGCGACCGATCCCGACAAATCTCAAAAAAGCCGCCTGAGTAAGACGACCAGAAACACCCTGTTTTGCACGATCCTGATCTTATCAAACGAGTGTTCAACACGGTTTCGGACCTGAACACGACGACCCGAGAAACATAAAAATCAGCTTTCAGTGATGCCTCAATCTTGAATGCATGAAACAAAGAACAGCGAAAGAGGAACTTGGATGAAAAAACAAGATACAGTTTGCATTACCGGAGTTGGGCTGACGTCTTCGATTGGTCATGGGTATGAGGAATTTGCCTCAAACCTGCTTTCCAGTGTATCAGGAATCGAGCGTGTTTCGGCCTTCGAGGTCAACGATCATCCAAGTCAGATCGCCAGCTTGATTGGACAAATCCCTTGTCCAGAAGGATTTGACGAAAACGAATTTCGCTCTCGGTTACGAATCGAGCAATGTGGTATCTGGTGTGCCGAGTCGGCGCTCAGGGATGCCGGGTTGCAGAAGCGGCCTGAAGGATTACGTATCGGCCTGGTTCTTGGGCTGGGTGCGGAATGGATGCAGAGTTGGGAAATGGACTATCGCCGCGGTGGTCGTCGAGCCTTTGATCCGACGGAAGAACCAGCGGGACTGACGACAAAGGTGCATCGATTGCTGGATCTTCGTGGTCCGCAATTGACGGTCTCTGCCGCTTGCGCCAGCGGTAATTGGGCGTTATCACAAGGACGTCGATGGCTGGAGCTGGGTTGGGTAGACATCTGCCTTGCCGGAGCGTGCGATATTGGCGTGACACCCCTTTCATTGGCGGGATTCGGCAATCTTCGAGCGCTCTCTCGAAAGAACCAGGCGCCTCACGCAGCGCTTCGTCCGTTCGACAAAGATCGAGATGGCATGGTCCTGGGTGAAGGAGGGGCGATATTCGTCCTCGAAAAAACGTCCAAGGCAATCGAACGTGGCGCACGGCGTTATGCGAATGTTGCGGGTTTCGGTGCCACAAGCGACGCTCATCACATGGTCATTCCGTGTCCCGAACCACAACAGGGCATCGCGGCAATGAAACAGGCACTTAACGATGCTCATGTTGAACCAAATGACATCGACTATATCAATGCACATGCCACGGGAACTCCCGTAGGAGACGTCTGTGAAGCAAAAATTTTACAATCGGTACTCGGAGAATCGGTGAAGGACGTTCCGATCAGTTCGACCAAAGCATTGACCGGCCATCTCTTGAGTGCTGCTGCAGCAATTGAAGCCGTTGCGTGCCTGGTCGCTCTGGAGAGACAGGTGACGCCTCCTACGGTTAATCTTGAAGATCCCGATCCTGATTGTGCCATGTTGAATCACGTCAGGAACGAACCTCAACCCCGGCCGGTCGACGTTACGGTCTCAAATTCATTCGGCTTCGGCGGAAATAACACTTGTCTGGTTTTGAAGAAGGCCGCGTAAGACGACTTTCGCCTTTTGTGCCGGCGTTTAGAGCCCTCGGAGAAGCAATGTCGTCCCATTGACCGATGACGTCATAGAGAAATGCATCACCGAAGCCGGTCACACGGTGGAACAATGCGTTTGTGTTCGTCAAACGATTATTGTGCCTCAGCTGGCACATCCAACAAGTAAACTTTGCCGTCGTTAGCCATCAATGCAATCTGTTTGCTGCTTGGCGAAAAAGTTCCCGAGTAAAGAATTGCGGGGAGCTTCTGGCTGAAGAGCGGCTTCTCTTGATTTGGGTCCCAGATCGATACGTTTCCTGCATATCCAATCGAGAGAATTCGGTTGCCGGTCGCCGAGAATTCCACTTTGTAAATGTCGTCTTTGTGCCCGGACAATGACTTGAGCGGATCGAGGTTGTCAATGTTCCACAGGTAGATCTTGCGATCGAGTCCTGCGGCGGCGATTTGCTGACCGTTTGGACTGACCGCGACAGAGTAGATTGCATCTGTCGGTCCGTTGTATTGACGGACCTGAGTCCCATCATCCTGCTTGTACGCTCGAACGGTCTTGTCTCCGCCGGCGGTAATGACGGTCAAGCCATCCGGCGTAAAGGTCAGAGAATAAATAGCGCCGCCCTGTGCCGCGAACGAACGGACATTCTGATTCTTTTCGTAGTCCCAGATCTTGACCGTTTTGTCGTTTGATGCAGATGCGATCAAAGGCAATGCCGGGTGAAAACCAACTCCATAGACTTGTGACTGGTGGCCCGCCAACGACGCCGTGGCCTGAGGCGACGCAATGGCCCACGCCCTGACCGAACCATCGGCGGCAGCACTGATCGCCAGCTTGCTATCTGGTGCAAAGCTCAGGCAGGTAATCGAGGCAGGATGCCCGTCAGTCACTTGAGCCGGCTCTTGAGAAGGAGGGGCGGGCGGTATCGGATTCGGTGGTGTTGGATCAAATGCTCGAATCAAATGATCGCTCCCCGCGACGATCAATTTCTTTTGATCCGCAGAATAGGCGATATGGACGATCTCGGTCGTCGTTTGAATGTCGAACTGAGGCTTCGACGGATCATTAATATTCCAGATCTTCAATTTCTTATCGCTGCCACCACTGGCCAGTTGCTGCTGATTGGGATTGACTGCGATTGATCGGACAGGACCAACATGACCTTTAAAGTCTCGAATCAGATTGCCGCTTCCGACATCCCAATACTTCACGATTCCGTCGTCACCGACAGTAAAATGATGAGCGGCGTTCGGATGGACGGCGAGTCCATTCACTCGTTTTTCATCCGCAATATGCAGATGCTGAATCGCGTGCATGTCCCAGTATACGACCTTGTCTGCTCCCGCATACACGAAATTCTGATTGTCGTTCGACCAGCCGATTCCGTGGATCGGACCACCACCCGCTGCAACGACGTGTTGCGTCTGACGCCCGAGTGGCAAGTTCCAGCCTCGCACAGTCCCGTCAGCACTCGATGAAAGGAGTTTCAAATTGTCGCGGCAGTATTCCAGCGAAGTAATTTTTTCCGTATGACCCGAATACGTTGCGAACGCAGCGCCATCGCCAAGATTCCAGACACGAATCGTCTTATCGTCGCCACCTGCGGCAATTCGTTGATTATCCCATGAGATCGCCACGGCTCGGACGACATCAACGGCATCAATTTCTCGAATTTGAGCCCCATCGGCAGGATTCCAGACTCGAACTTTTTTATCTGCCCCTCCCGAGACCAGATGCTGTTGCGATGTTGCATAGGCCAGGGCAAACGTTCCACCCTCGTGTCCAGCGAGAGTTCGAACTTCCGTTCCTTCATTTGCTTTCCAGATCTTGATTGCACCGCTGGCGTCGGCGACAGCAACTTCTTGATTGTTCGGATGGATCGCGACGGCCGTGATCGCAGCCGCCTGTTCAGGGTAGGCTTTGATCAGCATCCCGTTATTCACGTCGAACAGCCGCGCAATCTTGTCTTCGCACCCGGTAACGATGCGGCCACCGTCAAACTGGAATGAAAGTGATGTCACCGCGCCGTTGTGTCCTTCGAGATTTCTTAATGGCTTCTGGTCGCCGTTATTCCACAGCCGACAGGTCTTATCTGCCGACCCCGTGGCAACCATTGAGTTATTTGGATTCACTCGCAATGTCAGGATGGGTTGTTCATGACCTGCAGCCGTCCTGGTCGCTTGACCCAGGTTCGGCCAGCGTTTGACCAGCCCGTCTGCACCTGAAGTCATGATCCAGCTGTTGTTGGGCGCGTAGGCCAGACCCGTTATTTCCGAAGTGTGTGCACCGAATACTCCTTGCGGAGTCCCGTCAACCGGGTTGAACAATCGAACAAACCCGGCGGTGTCAACAATACCAACCTGGACTTTGTCGGGTCGAAATGCAACTCGAGAAACAGGGTATGGCAATGGACCGATTTCCTTCACCAATTGACGGTCAGCAGCGTTCCAGATGCGCAGCATCTTGTCGCCACCACCCGTCAGCCATTGTGTTCCATCGGAATTTAAGGCAACTGATGCAGAACCCTGATGAGGCTGCATCGTTGCAGTCGGCTTCGAGATGGGGACATCCCAAAGCTTTATCGTATTGTCGAGAGAACCACTGGCGAGGCGATTTCCGTCTTTTGTGATCGCCACGCAAAGCACTAACCCCGTGTGTCCGTTCAGCGTTCTAAGCGTCGTTCCGGAATTCAAATCCCAAATCCGCAAGGTCTTGTCAAAGCTCGCTGTGACCAGTTTTGTACCGTCCGGCGTATAGACTGCCGCGTAGGCAGGATCGGTGTGCCCGATCAACACTTTTGGCTCAACAGCACCAAGTCGGGACGTCATCGCGGCTAACAAGGCCAACAACAAAGCAGTGCGATCGAGCATATTCGTATCCCGTAAAGACATCAAAATCGCAAATCATTTTACTCATCTGAACGAAACGAAAACTAAACGGACTTTCCTGCCAGTTGTATCAGCAATCGTTCCAATTGCATTCGTTCGGGAAGCGGGTTGGCCCCTTTCATTCCGGCATCGACATTTACCAGTCGTTGCAGAATCTGTTCGGCCCTGGCTCGCCCCAAACGGCGAAGATACGATTGTCCCGCATTCACTGCCGCCGGAAAAACGCCCGCTTGACGTAGTGCCTGATCAAGTGAATTCGAACCGCGGGATAGATCTGTTGCGACAGCAAACTTCTTGAAAACATACGAAATACCGCCGAGTAACTTCATCGGTGGTTCGCCAGCCGTGAGCAATTGATCGAGCGCTGTCAAAGCAAAATCCAGATCGTCGTCGCGCGCGGCGTCGGTCATGGCCCAGGTCGTCTCCGTCCGCCAACCACCGACGAGTGATTTCACATCGTCGAGTTCGATCTTTCCCTTGGCACCGACGTACGAGCCAAGTTTCGCCAGCTCCGTGTTCAACATGCCAAGTTCCTCACCGACCAGTTCGATCAACAAGGAAGCGGCATCACGAGCCAGGGTTTGCCCGTAAGAATCTTTCGCCGTTTCCTGCAGCCACTTCAGTAACTGCGGACCTTTCAGTTCCGAGCAATCGATCTCAAGCCCCTTCGCAGCGATTTGTTTGTACAACCGAGTTGTCTTGGGCCAGGAGTTCACGTCGAGCACCAGCACCGATTTTTTCGCCGGCTTATCAACCAGTTTTTCCAGCCCCGCCCGATTTTTTGTCACGAATTCATCAGCATCGTCGACAACAATTAATCGCCGATCTCCCCACATCGAAACCGTATGCAGTTCGTCCGAAACCGACGACAATTGTGCGTCGCGTCCGGTAAATCGAGTAAAACAGGTATCGTCGTCATCAATGATCTGCTGACGAAGAACGTTGAGCGCCCCCTGCTTCAAATGCCTCTGGCCACCAGACAAGACAACAACGCCGGCGATTGAGTCCGGTATTTTCTTAAGAAACTCAACAGCGTGCATAAAAGTGTCTGTCTCTTGTGTTGGTGTTGAATTCAGAGTCTGTGATTGTTTCGACTCATGACCGTTGCTGGTTCATGGTACAATTCACTCGGCGCAATGTCACCGACGTCAGTCGATTCTTGTCAGCAGAAACCCAATGTGGACAAATCGGAGAGAAAATCATGAAACACGGTGGACTGACAGATGGAGCGGGTCAATTGAAAATGGCTGCCGACAAGCTGGAGGAAGCCTGGGAAGCGGCGCGGACCGATTGGAACGACGTCGTCAGCCGGACGATGGAAGAAGAACAACTTCAGCCACTGTTACAACAACTGCGAGCAACCCTGGACGCGGTATCACGAACTAGCCACGTTCTGACCACAGCCGTCCGCGAATGCGAAGACGAACGGCGAATGTAATGTCGTCTCGGCAATTTTCGTGGTCCAGCCCATCGCAATCCTATGCGAACTGGGTGGTGTAGACCCCCAGATTGTGCGACTTTCTAAAATACTCTACTGATAATTATTCTCTGCCGCTTCGACCCTCTCACAAATCATTACAAAAGCAGTTGATCAACTCGACCAACGTTGCCGACTTCACTCTTTGTAACCCGCTCTTTGGAAAGGCGTGGTTCCATCCCGAGCCGTCATGTCTGCAATTCTCTTCACTTCGTTGCCTTCTGTACAAAAAATTCTTCAGTTTTGCTGTATTCATGCTTCCAGGAAATTTGACGTCAAAGTTGGCTCGATGTGTGGAAGTCGGTCGATCCAGATGACCGAAATCTGAAAGCAGAGCAGCAGCGGATCAACGCACGTTTTCTTCGCGACTTGCTTCCGAATTTGTTGAATGGTCTGTGGCGTTAATGGTTGTCACGGTCAATCAGAGGTTGTGGCATCATTGTCAACTGGCTTGAACCTCTGAGACACTTTCTTCATTCTATGAAGCCCGTCGGATTTTGAAGTCCGATTTGTTTCTGGTTGCAGGAAGGCTGTTGGCAATATGGTTGATGTCAGTCCGTTTCGTGGTTGGCGGTACGATGTGTCTCAAGTTGGTGATCTTTCGGATGTGATTACCCCTCCCTATGACGTCATCGACAGTAAGTTTCAGGATCAGCTCTACAAAAAGCATCCCTGCAATTTCATCCGACTGGAACTGAATCGAAGTGAACCAGCCGACCCTGATGCGAACGCTAAATACGATCGCGCCGCGGGATTCCTCAAGCATTGGATGCTGGATGGCGTTCTGCTTCAGGAACCGGAAGACGCAATCTATGTCTACTCACAAGAATTCAAGTGGGAAGGCAAGACGTTTGTCCGTAGCGGTTTTCTTGCTCGAATACGGCTTGAGGAGTTCGGCACTGGAAATATCTTTCCGCACGAACAGACATTATCCGGACCTAAACTCGATCGGCTGATGTTGATTCGTGCGACCAACGCCAATCTTTCTCCGATCTTCGGACTTTATCCCGATGAAACCGCATCGGTCCAGAATTCACTCGACAATGTCTGCATCACGCTGACTCCGTCTCAAGCGACCGATCATCTTGGTGTGATTCATCGATTGTGGGTCGTCAAAGATCACAACGTCATCGGAAAGGTGAAGGCTGGGTTGCGAGACAAACCAGTGTTTATCGCCGATGGCCATCACCGTTATGAAACGGCACTCAATTACCGGCGCGAATTGCAGGCGGCTGGGAAGTTGGGCGACGATTTGTCAGCGGCAAACTTTGTGTTGATGCATTTTGTTGGCATGCAAGATCCGGGCTTGCAGATTTTGCCGACTCATCGCCTGGTGTCGGGGCTTCCAGCCGATCTCTCTGCCGAGCAAGTGACAAAAACGCTCCAGCCATTCTGTGAAATCGAAGTGATCGGTAAAGGTGACAAAGCCGCTGAAGAAACATGGGGCTTGATAGAAGCCGATGGAGGTCAGAACGTTTTTGGATTTGGCACGGCTTCAGACGGAACATGGCTCTTCATTCGTGTCACCGATGAAAGCCCGATGGCCAAGCTGGCCGCAGAGCACAGCGAAGAATGGCAATCGCTGGGCGTCAGCCTGCTTCACAAATTGCTTCTGGAAGAGTTGATCTTCAAACAGATTGGCGGTGAACCCAAATTCCAATACGTGCATCGACTTGATGAAACGACGACAGCACTGAATGCAAAATCACATCAGCTTGGGTGTCTGGTCGCTCCGGCGACGATCGAACATGTCCGCGATATCGCAGAAAATCGGGAAACGATGCCCCCGAAGAGTACCTACTTCTACCCAAAACTGTTGTCGGGTTTGGTGGTCCACGCCTTAAGCTAATCCAAACATCGAATTTCATTTGAAGGACGAGCGAATGTTACTGAAGTTACCCCGACTCTTGTCATTTGTTGTTTTGAGCATTTTGGCAACGAATGGATTCGCAGTTGCTGATGGTCCGACAGATAACACAGCCGACGGAGTCCGCCGCGTTCCCAAACTCGGCGTTGAGGTTTCTGAGGCTGATCGTCAGGAATTGTCCGAAGGCTTGCAGTCACTGCAAGCCAAAATCGAAAAACTTGGCCACTCGAATATCGCGATTGCCAAAGAACTACTTCCCGATGTATTGATTTTTCATCGTGCCGTCGACCAGGCGCTGCGATATCAAGAATTCTTCGATCCGAAAGAGATCGTTGTTGGGAAATCGTTGCTAAAACAAGGACACCAGCGAGCCGATCAATTGCTGGCGGGTGAAGCGCCATGGACAAAACAGACGGGGGTCGTTGTGCGGGGTTATGTTTCAAAAATTGACCGGACAGTTCAGCCGTACGGGCTGGTCATTCCCGCGTCATATTCATTCGACGGAACTGAAAAACACCGACTCGATTTCTGGTTCCACGGACGAGGTGAGATGCTCAGCGAAGTCAATTTCTTGAACGATCGATCGAAGAACGTGGGGCAAATCTCACCCCCGAACGCGATCGTGCTGCACCCCTATGGACGCTATTGCAATGCGAATAAACTGGCTGGTGAAGTTGATTCATTTGAGGCACTTCACGCGGTGAAGAAGCAGTATCGCGTTGATCCCGACCGAGTGGCTGTGCGAGGGTTTTCGATGGGTGGTGCTGCGTGCTGGCAGTTTGCCGTGCATTATCCCGATCAGTGGTTTGCAGCAAACCCCGGCGCCGGCTTTTCGGAAACACCAGATTTTCTGAAAGTCTTTCAAAAGGAAACACTGACGCCGACGTGGTACGAACAGGCACTGTGGCAGATTTATGATTGTCCTGGCTATGCCGCGAATCTGGCTCATCTGCCGACGATCGCCTACAGCGGAGATATGGATACTCAGAAGCAGGCTGCGGACATGATGGCAAAGGCCTTCGAACGCGAAGGGATGCAACTATTGCACATCATCGGCCCGATGACGGCTCACAGCATTCACCCAGAATCGGCAAAAATCATCGAAGCCAAACTTACCGAATGGGCCGTCAAGGGGATTGACCATTCCCCGACACAATTACAACTGGTCACATTCACACTGAAGTATAATCGGATGCACTGGCTGACGATCGACGGATTGAATGAGCATTGGAAAGAGGCTCGGGTTGTTATTAAGCCGGTGGAAAATGAATTGCATGTCACAACAAAAAACGTTGGTGCGTTGACCGTTCAACCTCCGGCTGGTCAGCCACACAAGGTTCGCATCGACGCAGGATTGCCGATTGATGTTCCGGCCGATGGTTCGTTCGTTCATGATGGCAAGACATGGAAAGCGGGCAAGCCGCAGGGGCTTCGCAAGAAGCCTGGTTTGCAAGGTCCGATTGATGATGCCTTCATGGATTCATTTATTTTTGTCAAGCCGAACAAATCTTGCCGCAGTGCCGCCGTCGATAAATGGGTCAATGCCGAATTCGACCATGCGGTCACCCACTGGCGTCGTCAAATGCGGGGCGATGCGGTGATCAAACGCGATAGCGAAATCACTGCTGAAGACGTTGCGAATTCGAATCTGGTCCTCTGGGGTGATTCCCAGGCGAATGAAGTGTTGGCGAGGATTGCCGAAAAACTTCCCGTGAAATGGACGGCGAACGAGGTCGCGGTTGGCGACGCCAGATTCGATGCGGCAGATCACGCATTGATTGCGATCTACCCAAACCCATTAAATCCAGAGAAGTACGTCGTGTTGAACAGCGGGTTCACATATCGCGAATACGATTACTTGAACAATGCACGTCAAGTCCCCAAGCTTCCTGACTGGGCGATCGTGGATGTCCGAGTTCCGCCAAACAGCCGTTATCCCGGCAAAATCGTCGATGCCGATTTCTTCAGCGAACGATGGGATTTTAAGCGTACGGCGATCCCGAAACCCTGATTTTTTTGGAATCGCGTCATCGGATCAGAAATGAAACGAATTCCTACAAAATTACAACCTTGGTTCGAGGCTCGAAAGCGATTCAAACTCAGCCATACCGAAATTCAAATGGCACGCGAGCTTGGAATGAATCCGAAAGGATTTGGCAAACTGGACAACCATCGGCAGGAGCGTTGGAAACTCCCATTGGCTCAATTCATTGCCGAGTGTTATGAAAAGAGATTTGGCAGACCTCGGCCTGAAGACGTTCGGACTCTTGAGCAAATAATTTTGGCCGAAGAAAAACGCAAGAAGCAAAAACAACTTTCCAAAACTGATAAGTCAAAACTTGCGGCAACTGAGGATGCCACAGCGATCTCAACAGACAAAAATAGCGTCAATGATGATGTCCCGTTTTAAACACACGATGTATAAGCACCTGGCGGATGAAGACGAATCAAAAACGGCCGCAAGGCCATTTTTGATTCGTCTTTTATCACTTTTGTAACGCTTGAACCGTTACGCCAGCACCGTCGAGTGCCAATCGAATTTGTTTCGCGAATTCCAGTGCTTTAGGGCCGTCGCCGTGAATGCAGATGGTTTCTGTTTTGACCGTCACATCAGTGCCTTGACGTGATCGAACCGTCCCTGTCTGAAGCATGCCAATTACCTGGCGAACCGCAAGTTCGTGATCAACGATGACTGAATCTGCCTGATCGCGCGGGGTGAGAGTTCCATCGTCCTCGTAAGTTCGGTCAGCAAACACTTCACTCGCTGTTTGAAGTCCGAACGCTTTTCCTGCCTCAATTAGCTGGCTTCCAGATTGACCAACAAGAATAAGGTCTGGGTTAACTCGACTGATCGCTTCGGCAATTGCTTTGGCCAAAACGAAATCCTTAGCCGCCATATTGTAGAGAGCGCCGTGTGGTTTCACGTGCCGCATGGTGCCCCCTTCTGATTTGACGAATGCTGTTAAGGCTCCGATCTGATAGACTACAATATCTTTTGCTTCCTGTGGCGTAATCTTCATCAGCCGGCGACCGAAGCCAACCAGATCAGGTAGTCCCGGGTGCGCACCGATTGCAACCCCTTTTTCCAATGCCAGCCTGACGGTGGCTCTCATTGTGGCGGGATCGCCAGCATGAAATCCACATGCGATGTTCGCACTTGTGACTTCATCAAGAATATCAGCATCGTAGCCGAGTTTGTAGACGCCGAAACTTTCGCCGACGTCACAATTCAAGTCAGTCGTAAGAGACATGGGTTACTGCTTCTAAGTATTCATTTGAGCGATACCACATCGAAGTCGTCGAATCATGGACTCACGAGAACGGTATAACTCCTGGGCCTCTTCGACGGAAACTGTTCGAAATCGAATTCTTGCTCCTGGTTTGAGTTGAGCCAAAACGGGAATATCGACTGTCGCGACCTGAGCGATCTTCGCGTAGCCTCCCGTTGTTGGGCGATCTGCCATGAGAATAATCGGCTGACCTTCTGGAGGGACCTGGACTGTTCCAACTGTCACTGCTTCTGAGATCAAGTCGCGAGGCTGAATGAATCGCATAGTCGGACCCGCAAGTCGATAACCCATACGATCAGATTGTTTCGTGATGCGAAACGGTTCGGAAACAAATGCTTCGCGACTTTCCTCGTTGAACCAATCGTATTGGCCGCCGGAAATCACTCGAATCGTCGGATCATCTGCGTATTCTGCCAAATCTGAGCCACCAAACCAGCCGGGCGCAATCAAGGGATATTCTGAACCGCTTTCGGACATTCTTTTTATTTGCTGGCTGACGAATGGCGATGCCGAACGAAGATTCAGGACATCGCCAGCTTGAAGGGACCGTCCGTCAAAGCCGCCCAGTCCGGCCCTCAAATATGTGCTGCGGCTGTGCATGACGAGTGGAACGTCAAATCCCCCCGCAACCGACAGGTAGGCACGGCACCCACGAACGGGCGAGCCAAATTCCAAGAGACTTCCTTGCCTGACCCAAATAGGTCGCCAAAGCGGAACCGCGTGGCTGTCGATGACTGCCGATAAATCTGCACCGGTGATGGCAATCAGCGCTTCGTGTTCAAACAACAGCCCTGGTCCTGACAGAGTGACTTCGAGAACCGCTTCATTTTGTTCGTTCCCAACCAGAAGGTTGCTGATTCGCAATGCCAATGGGTCCATGGCACCACTGACAATCACGCCGAACTGCTGCAAACCATAACGTCCCAGATCTTGAATCGTTGTCAAAAGTCCTGGGCGAATCACTCGGATACTCATTGAGAACACGCCCTCAATGAAGTGAATTCCTCGCTCGAGATTGGACGAAACCGGACGATGTCACCTGCTTTTAGCAGGGTCGGTGGGATCTCTCGAGGGCGAAATAGTTTGATCGGTGTCCGACCGATCAACTGCCATCCGCCCGGTGTTTCGATCGGGTAGACGCCGGTTTGAGTGCCAGCGATTCCGACGGAGCCAACGGGGATCTTTAAACGTGGTGAGTCTCGACGAGGAGCGGCGATCCGCTGGGACATCCCACCAAGATAGGGGAATCCTGGTGCGAATCCGATCATATAGACCAGGTAATCCGGTGCAGAGTGAATCTGGACTACTTCGTCTGTTTTCAGGGAGTTGTGCTGAGCAACAAATTCCAGATCTGGCCCGAACTCACCGCCATAACTGACTGGGATTTCCACGATTCTGGAATCGAGCTCCGGTACATCGGCAAGTTCAGCAAGTATCTTGCGCAATTCCTGCTCAAGATCATGATACGACCGTTGCGCGGGATCGTAATAAATCGTTACGGTTGCATAAGCCGGAACACGCTCAATCATTCCGTGCAGGGAATGATCAACGAAGTAGTTTTCCAGCGCCCGAACGCTTCGATGCAGCTCACGGTCAATCGTATCGCCGAATTTGATGACGATCGCGGCATCACCCAAGGGAAAGATTTGGAACGATGCTGGATCGTGCAACGCTTTCCCCTTTTTGGCTGAATCAGGCATGGTAAAACGACCTGTTGCCTTACTGCTCCTCGTTTTCAGCTCATTTAATGCATTCTTGTCTTTTGATTGGCTTACGCACGACGAATGCGAAACGTTGCTTTGAAGACGAGCTTTGCCAAGATGGAGCTTTGTAACAAGATTAAGGCAACAGGAAATCAGTTACCGCGATTACGGCCGCCCCGTCCACCAAAACCACCGCCGCCAAATCCACCATTGGGTTGTCCGCCTCCACCAAACCCTCCTCCGGGCTGTCCGAAACCAGGCTGGCCAAAACTGGGCTGGCCACCTTGTTGTTGCCCCATCCGCCGCATGAGATCAGCATCTTGCGTTTGAGCAGGGGTTCCCGGTGCATTCGGAGTATTACCTTGATCAGCAGTTTTCTGTCGCGATCGCGAACGGGTAGAACTGACAGTGATCTTGGGGATTAAAGACGTCAGTGTGGATTGTACCACCATAGGATCGGCGGTCGTCAGAGGCACAATGCGAACTGAACGACGAGCGTCTTTGGCTCTTTGATCGACGTTTTTGACAACCTCTTCCACTCGCTTAAACATTGAATTATTGCAATAAACCGTCAATTCGCTCGTACGTCGGTCAACTCCAACGGTTAATTCAGGTCCTTGGGGTTTCTTATTTGCTCCGCCTCCGCCGCGATTTCCGCCTCCCATCATCATTGCCAATGGGTTGAATCCCTGTTGCCCCTGCTGCTGTTGCTCAGGAGTCATG
The DNA here is from genome assembly GCA_903858935.1 of uncultured Schlesneria sp. GTDB lineage: Bacteria > Planctomycetota > Planctomycetia > Planctomycetales > Planctomycetaceae > Schlesneria. Next base: position 45,093 of record CAIOKO010000010.1, read on the forward strand.
GCATCTTTAAAGAGGCTGTCAATCATTTCCTTGACGTCATCGATGTCAGCATACTCGACGGGAATTGATCGTATCTGGCGGTCTCGAAGCGATTGCGGAAGTTCGCTGGCATCGAGCAGCTCAAGCATGTATTCGACATCGCGGATGACGTCTGGTGGACCGGTGACAAACAATGCGTTTGAGCGAACATCGGTGATGATCCTTAAATTCTGAGCACCGCCAAGCGTCTGATTGAGTCCGGTGGCATTCATCATGCCGGTTCCAAATCTCGAAAACGTGCTGGCAAAGCCGCCAAACATGCTATCGCTTGAGGTTGACGAAGCGGTGACGGAGCTTTGGGGAAAGAGCCTTTCAATCATTTGTGCCGTTTCTGTCGCATCGGCCGTCTTCAAATAGAAGACTGTCCACCGAGTTCGCTGAGGCATCCCGTCGACCAGCGTCGAAATCAGGTCTTCTAATTCGTCGAGAGACTGACTGTCGGGTCCAACGAGAATTAATTCATTTCCCATCACCGTCACGCCAATCGACGAATCGGCATCGTCTTTCGCAACTTCCCCCGTCGGCTTATTTTTCGTCGCTCGAGGCTGTTCAAACTTTTTCTGCGCACCTGGATCAGACGAACTTTCTTCAACGTTGTCGTTCAAAGCTTCTTCGGAACTGGATTGTTCTTCGGAAGGCAAGTCGTCGGGTTTTTCCTGACTGACTTGCTTCACTGGAACGATTCGAAACGCCTTCTGATCGGGAAGCGGCCGGGGAATCAACTGCGTCGTTGCCGGGCGAGAAGGTGGCCGAGGCAATAAGGTTCGAGACCTCGGTTGCTCACGCCGAGGATCGACGAGGTCGTCGTTGATTTCCTTGTGCTGCGGAGTTGATTTCGTGGAACGTTGAGAAGGTTCGCTATCGCTTGAGTCGGAAGCATCTTCCGGAACAACAGCACTCGGGACTCGGCGATCTTTAATCGGACTTGGCTGTGATGGAATGACAACTCGAATTGGGCTCCGGCCTTGGGACTTCCAGGCGCGTTGAACCATTCCCATGATCTCGTCAGGATCTTGATTTCGGAGATTCATGTGCCTCAATGTCCCACGGTCTTCTCGAGCGACAGGATCATTATTGTCTGGATCGGAAAATTGAGTTTCACCGAGACTTCGGAGCAGATCTTTTACTTGCAATAGTTGATCCGCAGTGCCACGGACCATAATTCGTCGTCCATTGGCATCAGGTTCGATCGATGGCGCCCGCACAGCATCATTGAGGAACAGGTTTTTCAACGAGTTCGTGACCTGAAGTGGATCGAGTTTTGTCAGTTTGAGCACAGCAACTGAGCCACTCGCCTCACCCGAGAATTCTTTAATATATTTTTCAACTTGCTTGTGTTCTTCCTCAGTCCCTTGAATGAAGACTTTTCCTGAGCGGGCGTCATCACCGACGACGACTCCTGGCATGAGATTATTCAGTGTGCGCGAGACGGAGGTTGAGTCTCCACCGCGAACAATGTACGACTTGGAAATCAAAGGATTATTCTTCATTTCCAAGGTATTGCCTGCAGAATCTCGATCGGTATCGAGCGATTTCACGACTTCTTCCACAACTTTGAGCAACGTTGATGAGGCTGTTACCAGCAGATGATTCGTTCGCCCGTCCGCTGTCACCTGAATTTTGCCGAGATACTGGGACGGTGATCCGGCAGCGCTAGCAGCGGGTTGACCGCCGCCCCCCCCTTGGGGCGCACCACCGGGGAAGCCTCCACCTCCTGGAAATCCGCCGCCGCCTGGGAAGCCTCCACCGCCAGGAAATCCGCCGCCGCCAAATCCACCACCCCCACGACCTCCAAATCCCTGGAACCCCTGGTTTGCAGCGGTTGATGTGGTAATCGGCGGATTCAGGCCAAAGAGACGCCGAACAGTCCGTTCAGCGTCGGCTGCAGTGATATGTTTCAAAGCGATGGCTTTGAACGCCGTCTCCCGAGTGTCGATCGGCGTTCCCGATTTCATTAATTGATGGACTCGCAGTAGATTACTGCCGGTATCTACGAGAACGAGCGAGTTCGTACTTTTCAACGCCGAAGCCTTCCCTTGCGGGCCAAGCAACTCTTTCACTTCCGAAACCACTTTTTCAGCATCAAGTTTTTCCAACGGAAGAATCAGACTCAAAAGCTCGTTCTTTCCCCGAAATGGCAACTCGTTGACAGTTACGTTCGGGATAACATTTGCGGGAATCGGATTATCGATGCTGAGGCACACCAGGAATCGATCGCGACGAATGAGTGCGTAGCCTTTTGTAAGCAGATATCCATTCAGAATATCCATCGCCTCGGTCATCGTGTATTGCTTATTGTCGTAGTAGTTGAAGGTTCCTGGGGGAATATCGTTCAAGTCGAGCGTCAAGTTGTTGGCATCGGCAAAGAGCTTCAACACATCAGCCCAGGGTGCATAACGAAATTCGAATGAGAGAACAGGCTCCTCTTTATCATAGTTGCCGGCGTCAACCTTTTTTGAGTCGACATTGTCTTTTGAATCCGGTTCCTGGCTGACTTCATCGGCTTCATTCTTTTCTGCGGCTAAGCGCGCTGCAATCTCCCCGAAGGACACAACGGCCTTTGCTCCTTCTGGCGGCTTTTCTTCAATAATCGTTCCGCGAAACGCTGGTTGGGCATTTTCGGTGCGGACGACACCACCGGGTGGACTAGAAGGGGTCGCAGAGGGAGCAACACTGGCCTGAGCTGCGACCTTGATCTTTTCCCAAGTCAATTTCTGCTCAGGATTGAGCAGTTTGACTGCCGCTTCGTCGTTTTCTTTCCTGGCCTTTTCGAATTCTTCAGGACTCATCCCTCGAAATCTCTGAAAAGAGGATCTCCGGAGTTCATCCAGCTGATTCGCTTGATCCTTCGAAAGATTCAGTTTTTCGGCGGTTTCCTGATTTCGATAGGCGCTCATGAGATTGGTTGGGTCATCTCTCATTCCGCGGGAGCGGTCGCCTCGATCACCTCTGTCACCTCGACCAGGAGGTTGCGACCAGGCGATGTCACTAAAGAGAAGGCCGAATACAGCAATCAGACCTAGTGTTCCGCGTAAATCTCGTGACCAATAAGAGCTTCGCATTTTCAGTTCCCTGCGGTCGAGCGCACTCGTATTTCGATCCTTCGTGATCTCTATACAATTAACGGTTGGAACCCGCTGAAACATCGGTATCCGTGATGTCGTCGATAAAGTTGATGCTATAGGGCGCCCCGTCTCTGAACAAGATGAATGAACCTGACGATTGAAGCGAGTTTTCAACAAGACTTGAGGAATTCAGGTTCGTTTCATGTAAAAGGGCTTCAGTTCTTTCTGATTCTCTGAATGAGCGCGTTCCGTGACCACCGAGTCGCGATCCAGCTCTTTTTTTCGTTGGCCCGTGCTTTCGACGTTCTTACGGAACTCGCGGTAATTTCGGTAATTCAACGCGAGTTTTCCGAGAAACTGCGTCGACCTGTCAGTCCCGATGAAGCTCACATGACAGAATGAAGAGTTCTTGGACAAAACGTGTCAAGAGCGAATCCTGAAAAGACGATTCAAATAGCTAGACGGTTTGCAACGATGCGAACGACCACACGAGGGATGGCGATTGATCCCGAATGTGCGACTCGCACGGTGAAAACGTCTGGGGGGCAGGACAATCAGGGTTTTCTCAACACAGAGCCAAAGACTCTGCAAAGGCGAACACGTATTACCCGCCCTCCACGGGCACTTCGACCAAGGGATCAAGTCGAAGTGCCCGCCGATGCCCGACGCGTAAAGACTGTCGGACGGTGACCCGAGTCTTGCATTCACTCAAGACCCGGATTGCCGACCGAAAGACACCGACTCCGAGCAATCGGCGGTTTTCCTGCCAAGTTTGACAGCAAGGCAGGGAAATCTCGTCAACACGTTTGAGGGTGAAGATCCGGAGGGTCGCGACGCCCTTCTGTGTGAGAAAAATCTAGTGATTGGAGAGCCCGCGATGAGAACGATCTTCACTACTGGACAGGTAGCAAAGATCTGCAAGGTTGCACCCCGCACAGTGAGCAAATGGTTCGACTCCGGCCGTCTGCGCGGTTACCGCATTCCCGGATCACAGGACCGTCGCATCCCACGCGAGCACTTGATTCGGTTCCTTAAGGAACACGGGATGCCCTTAGGCGAACTGGAAGACGAAGCGATGGGCAAGCTGCTCCTCGTCGGAGTTGACCAGAACGTCCGAGGTCAGATTCTCGACCTGATGCCTCCCATGGATTACAAAATTGAATCCGCGGCGAGTGGCTTTGAAGCCGGCATTCAGGCAGAATCACTGCATCCGGACTGCGTGGTAATCGACTTCGGCATGGGACGACACGAGGCAACGTTGATAGCGCTCAATTTGCGCAAAAACAACGAATACGCCGACGCCGTGCTTGTGGCGCTACTGAGCGATGATGACACGGCCAGCGGTTTTGACCGTACCCCGTTCAACGAGACGTTCCGGAAACCATTCGACTCAGCTTTGCTGGCCGAACGAATCCGGACCCTCGTCGGTCGGAAGAAACAATTGGCCTGAAGAACATAGATGAATCGTCCGGAGAACGATCTGTTGTGACCAGGGACGGGTTGCCAGCAGGTTCGCGTTACCAGACTGATGAGCGGCAGGCGTCGATGATCGACTCCTGCCGCTTTTTTCGTTTTATTGGATAAGAAAAACAGGTCTGGTCGTTCCTATACGACCCGTCAGACCTTTTTAGTGTCGTTGGCATTTATTTGACGATCGACCGAATTTCACTCAAGTCTATCTTCAACTGGTCCAATAACTCATCAGCCGATGAAAATCGGATGACACTTCGCATTTTCTGCAGGAAGTCGACATCCAATGTTTGTCCGTAAAGATCACCAGTAAAGTCCAGGATGTGGACTTCAACCTTTTTGGCAAATTCGCCAAAGGTCGGGTTTGGACCAATATTCACTGCTGCACCGTATTCGACTCGGTTGATCATGGTCGTAGCCGCGTAAACTCCTTCGCCGGGGATAAGAGTCCTCGATTCGGCAAGATTTGCCGTTGGAAAACCGAGTTTGCGGCCTCGCTCGGCCCCATGTACGACCTGTCCCGAAAAACGATAACTGTGGCCCAGCAAGCGGGCTGATTCTTTCACGTCTCCGGTTTCAATGAGCGTTCGAATTACGCTCGACGAAACCAGTTGATTGTCCACAATGACCGGTGGAATAACATCCAACAGCATCTGATTCTTTGAGCAAAGTTCCCGAAGAACGGCGATGTTTCCACCCCGGTTTTTGCCGAAGAAAAAATTAGGCCCCTCAACAAGACCCCGAGCTTGAAGTTCGGTTCGCACGATCGTATGAAAAAATTCTTCCGCAGTGAGTGTGAGAAATCGCTGCGTGGTAGGAAGAACGATGGCACAGTCAACGCCAAATTTCTGAAGTAATTCGGCGCGATGCTCGATCGTTGTTATTCGAGGCGGGGCGGCATTGGGCCTTAAGACCTCAATTGGATGCGGATCAAACGTCAAAACGACAGCAGGAACCCCGATGTCCCGCGCACGACCGACGAGTGACGCCAACATGGCCTGGTGACCACGATGGACCCCGTCGAAATTGCCGATCGAAACGAATCCACCTCGATAGAAAGACGGTGACTCAAACCCGCGTAGCAGCTTCATCAAACAGTTTCTTCTTCGAACAGAGCGATGCTTGCCGTAAATCCGTGAATATAGTTTTTGCCGCCAAGTGGGCCTAGTTCCCCTTGCGCGAAGATTCCTGCCAACGGTAGCGGACCCAAATGACGTTGAATCTGTGTGGCATCATGATCCGGTCCCGAAAACATTCGCGACCCACGTCCATTACAACTGAATAAAAGGCTGGCTGCTGGCAATCGCGGATGTTCGGCAGAATGTCGTTCCAGGAGTCGAATCAAATCAGCATCTGCCGTCTCACCATCGCGAATCTGAAACTGAACGGTCTGGCCAACCCGAATTACTCCGCCCGCCTTAAGTGCGCCGGATTTTTTATCAACACCTACCACGTTGAGAATTAAGAAGTCGCCACGGTGAAACGATTCCTGATATTCATTCAGGGCGATGCCGATGTGAACCCCGAGTTCAACCAGCTTCTGATCTCGTGGAGGAAGCAGATGATACAGTTCCTGCAGTCGTTGCATCGGAGGAGCTCCTCCTAATTCATAGACGACATTACGTTCGGCCTTCGTGACGACGAATGGTATTCCGATAGGGCGGCAACCTTGGGAAACGACTGTTCGAATCTGTGGTCCACCACGAATCACAACACCAATTGCTCCATCGTCGATCTCGCGATCATTCATGAACAGTCGATTTTCGCCAGGGTTTCCACCACTGGCTTGACCGCCGATCACTGGAATATTGGGCAATTCGTCTGCAAGAAGGTCTAAAACGGATTGCGGCACCGATGAAAATGGTTCACCGAGAAACAACACAGCGCGCGTGTCATCCAGTCGGGCACCAAGATCATCAGGAAGTCCACCACACATGAAACCGTCAGGTGTCTCGGCAAACTCCATTTGAAACGGAAGCAAGTCAGCACCAGGCAGCACTCCGCTCCAAATTGCTATAGCGGGGCCCCCTTCGTATTCACGTGTACCCCCAATCACCGTTTCGCCGGTGCAACCGAGTAAAAGCCCCCCGCCAAGCCGCTCGAGAATCGAAGCGGACATCGTCGAGAAATGTTCTGCGTGATGGTGCGAAACAAATACAAACGACAAGTCAGGCTTGCGACCCAATTCGCCAGCGACAATTTGTACCGCCTCTTGGATTGCGGCATTCAAATTCGTCTTTTCGGACACTGCGGCTGCAAACGGCATTTCCTCATCCGATCCATCGACAATAAACATTTCCTTTTCAATCGGCTCGATCCGACCTATCGACACTAACGCGAACTCGCACTTACGTTCAAGCGTGGCACGGTTCGTCACCATTCTTCGTTGGACACGTGTTGACACGATTCGGCAATTTCTGCCATACATCGCGTTGAAATAAGGCTCAGGAAGCAGCCTTGTCTTACGGCGGGCAGGTAGTCAGACCAGTAATTACAGCGTCACTTCGGACCTATCGATTTCGCGCTTCATCTGCTGCTGGCCCACCTCGGCGAATTGTTTTTGCGAAAATGCAGGGATGCAATTATGGGTTGGCGAATTATTCTTGTCTGGGCAATGTTTGTTGGACTATGGTCCCAGGCAACATTTGCCCAGCAAAACTCGAAACCAGATGGGCTGACGATTGCCGCTTTACAAAAGCGAATCAAGATCGTCGAAGCGGACCAGGAACTAACTGGCGGTCTTCGAGACAAGGTCTTGCAATATTTGCGCGATGCGATCGAAAGACTCGAAATTGCCCAGGAACAGTCAGAAAAAGCTGAACGATTCGAAAAGAGGTTGTCGCAGGTACCAAGCACTTTGCAGGCGACAGAACGTCGATTGGAGTTATCGCCAAAGGCAGCGGACCCGTCGATTGCGTTAGTGGAGGATGTAAATGAACTTGAGCGGATGGTGGAAACACGAACCAGACAGCTCGACGAACCAGAGGATGGTCTTCGAAAACACATTGAGATATTCGAAACAGAAGCAGCGATGTGGAGAATTCGACCCGAAGAATTGGTAAATGAGCTTGCCGAAGTGGATGATCGGCTTCGCGATATTGATGACGAACTGGACGGACTTGCGACCTCGGGCGAACCTCGTGAGCTACTTCAATCACATCAGGTATTCCTCTTGTCCCGGCGTCAGCGGGCCCAATCCGAAAGGCGGGCTCTTCAGGCCGAGGCGGCCTGGTTCCAGTCCGCGGCTGCCGCCGATCTTGTGCAGGTGCAAAGAGAACTCGCGTCCCGGGAACTCGCGGTGAAAATTGCTGAACTCGATCTATTGCAGATCGAGCTTGGCAAACGAAGGGGCAACGAAGCTGATCAACGAGTCCGTCAGGCAGAATCTGTCGTGGTTCAAACCAGCTCTGAATTCAAATCATTGGCGCAAAGAAATCTTGAACTGGCGAAGGAACGACGGGATATCACGATTAAGCTTCAGCAACTCGAGCAGCGTCACGAAGCAACAACAACCTCGCTGATGGAGTTGGAAAAGGAGTTCGAACGGACGCAGGCCATGGTTAAAGACATTGGTTTGACCGACTCGATCGGCCTTTTGCTGCGACAACAGCGTGCAAAACTCTTAAACCCGCGCGGGATGAGATCCAATCTGCTGCATCGAAACGATATTGTTCGGGAAGTTCGAATGCGGTTGTTCGAATTGGATGCCGATCGTTTATCTCTGGTTGACCTGGATGCTGCGTCAGTGAAATACGCTGCCGATCTGGAAGCGTCCAATTTTCGAAAATCGAATTCAGCCGGCCTGAAGTCACTGCTGACAGATCGTCGTCAACTCGTCAAAGGACTCGACACTGACTACACGAAGTACTTTCAGCACCTTGTGGACATGGATAATGTCGAGCGACGGCTGTTAGATTTAACTTCGAAATACGCCGACTATGTCGATGAGCGAGTCCTGTGGATTCGAACGGGGCAATCGTTTGGACGCGAACAATTCGAAAGGATGAGGTCATCCATCGGATGGATTACTGATCGACCGTCGTTACGAGCGGTCGTCGATGCCTGCAGAATGAACGCGGCCAGGCTTCCAATCTCATGGGCATTCGCTGTAGGAATGATCGTTATCTGGTTTTGTTGTCGCCCGTTATTAAAGTCGTTCGTTCAACGTCGTGGGGTTATTGCGGCGGCAATCACTTGTCGAGATTTATCACCGACGCTGCAGGCGACCCTGTTGACGGTTGTCATCGCCAGTGGCTGGCCTCTGTTCGTTTGGTTTCTGGGATGGCGAATTGACCATAGTGCGTCGACAGTACCCTTCGTTCACGCCGTCGCAGCGGGGTTGTTGCGAGCTGCGACGTTTGCGTTTCCGCTCGAAGTCTTGCGAGTTGCCTGCATGCGAGGGGGCTTGGCGGAACAACACTTCGACTGGCCAGAACGATCAATCGTCGGTTGGCGAAGAAACTTAGGGTGGTTTCTTCCTTTTGGACTATCGCTGATCGGGTTGATTGGACTGACTGAAGGAACCGGTGACGAACATCGGCTTGATTCATTTGGCCGATTCGTGTTCCTGTTGTTTGCCGCCTTGGCCGCTGTTTTTTGCCAGCTGACGGTACGCCGCGGAATTACTCCGTTAAAACAGGAAGAGGCGAATATCGAGTCGTCTGATGAGTCAGACGTGTGGTCAGATCGATTCTGGCGGTTTGCTCCAATGTTGGCTGTGGGAATCTCGATCGGACTATTTGCCTTGGGTTGGTCAGGATTCTTTTACACCGCGTTACAACTGACGTGGAGACTGCAGAGGACCGCCTGGCTGCTGGTTGGTTTGTTAATTTCACGAGCTGTTATTCGTCGGTGGATCGCACTCGAACGACGACGGATGGCTGTACTTCAAGACGCTGAATTACAATCGATAACCGATGCCGAACGTGCACCAGGAAACGCCGAGCGTAATCCATTTCTGTTTCCTCGCTGGAAGTGGCCAGACTTCCGGTTGAATCTCACACAAATTGTGTCACAAATGCGCAGCCTTCTTGATACGGGGCTGATTGCGATTGCCGTGGCAGGTTTGTGGTTCGTCTGGGCTGACGTTACGCCGGCACTGAATATTCTGGATCGATTCACCCTGTGGAATACCGCCGTTGAGCAAGTCGTGTATTCAGAAGATGCCGAACACGTTGGCAAAACCGTCACCCGTCAGATACCCGTAACGGCTGCGAATCTTGGGTTAGCCGTTCTAATCGGCGCAATTTCTGTGATTGCCAGTCGCAATATTCCCGGGCTTGTCGAAGTCATTCTGCTGGAGCATCTCGCTGTTGACGCGGGAGCTCGATTCGCCGCCACCTGTCTTGTACGGTATGCCATCTTCGTTGCGGGAGCCTTTTGCGCTTTCGCACAAATTCGAATTGGTTGGAGCAATGTTCAGTGGCTCGTCGCTGCAGCATCTGTTGGACTTGGATTCGGTTTACAAGAGATCTTTGCCAACTTCGTTTCAGGAATCATCTTGCTTTTCGAACGCCCGATGCGCGTTGGCGATGTCATCACCGTCGGAGATACGACAGGAACCGTCTCACGAATTCGATTTCGAGCGACGACAATTGTTGACGGGGATCGAAAGGAATTGATCGTTCCTAACAAAGAATTCATTACGGGCAAGCTGCTGAACTGGACACTCAGCGATCAGGTCAATCGTTTTGCAGTCAAAGTGATTGTCAGTAGTCACAACGATCCGCACCGCGTGCGCCGGATACTGACGGAAATTGCCAGTCATCACTCAAATGTGCTGAAAGAACCTGCACCCGTCGTCTCGTTGGAAGAGATTAATGGTGGATTGACGTTTGTACTTCGAGCATTCCTGCCGACGCTGGATGGGCGTACGGACGCAATCAATGACCTTTACTCCCTCATTCACAAGCGATTTGCCCACGAAGGAATCGAGATGCCCCGGGCTTCTCAAGACGTGTTTATTCACACAGACATCCGCGATGCTCATCCGTCATCACCGCCACCACCTCATTCGTTTGGTATCAATCTTGATCGCCATCCCGTTCCGACAGCTTCCAAGGAGGGCTCAGCGTGATTACACGGATTACTGGCAAACTGGTTCGATTGGGCGAAGCAGAAGCCCGTGTTGATATCGGCGCATTTGAGTACGAAATATTTGTTCCAGAATTTGTCAGAAGGCAACTGCAAGCCTCGCTCGGTGAAATCATCAGCTTGAAAACAATCCAGTATATTGAAGGAAACCCTCAACAGGGCCGACTGACGCCACGACTGGTAGGATTTCTGAGCGAGGCAGAACTGGAGTTCTTCGAACTGGTTTGTTCGGTTGACGGAATGGGCGTGAAAAAGACGCTGCGGTCGATGGTGCGACCCGTTCGAGAAGTTGCCGAAGCCATCGAAGAGCAGAACGTGAAAGAATTGAGTCTGCTTCCCGGAATCGGCCCGGCCATGAGCGAACGAATCGTCGCCAAACTGCGTCGCCGAATGGCTAAATTTGCACTCATGGTCGCCAAAGAGTTTCCCGAAGCCAAAATCGCTGAAAAAGGTGTCCTCGGTGAGGCACTTGAAGCACTGATCAGCCTTGGATTCAACTCCGTCGAGGCTCGCGAAAAGATCGACGCGGTCTCAACAGGCAAGACCAAATTCAAATCGGTCGAAGATGTGATTCTGGCAATTTATCAGCAGGAAAAAAGCTGACAGCGGCTGTTGATCGACGCAAGAACTCTCCGAGCGTAAGATATCCGCAAGTGTTTGGGGATGTCGGCGATCTGAATTGATGGGCCGTAGTTTGCGTCCCTGTATTCAGACCGGAGAAGCGATCTTGTCGACAGCAAAGACATCTTTACCTGGTGGATTTAAACTCCGGCAATCGTGGCGGATGGTTGGCAGTGCGGCTCCGGTCTTTCCAGGATTCGAAGTCGATATTTGTGATCGAGTTTCGGACGATGAAAAACCGGATGCCGTTTGGCATCGCGAGCGAGCCCGTGAAATGATTCACGCGCACCCCGAAATCAAGCAACTTTTTGGAAACTATCCACTGACGGCATTCTGGTGTTTTGCCGTCGCCGGAACACAGCTTGGTATCGCAGCAGCAATGAGTCATTTCCCCTGGTGGGTTACGATACTGACCGCATACGTTTTCGGGGCACCAATCAATATTGCCTTATTTCAGCTTTCACATGAGTGCGACCATCTGATGGTCTTCAAGTCGAAATTCTGGAACCGATATCTTTTTACATTGACTTCGATCCCCATGTTTTTGACGGCACACCATACATGGTGGACTGAACATATTGTGCATCACAATGACATGAGCGCCACCAAAGATTTTATCACGCGGCGACGTTCGTATTTTCTCGTAACGCGATCAACGTCCCCATTGTTCGTTCCGTATTCACTCTTCATGGTCGTCATGCAGGTCTTGAGAAGTGCTTTGGGATTATTGCTGTACTTCGCGACGTCACTACTTCGGGGCCGACTGGAACCGACTCGATTCACTCTGTCAGTCCTGGCTGACGAGCATCTTGTGTCGGGATATGAAAAGGATCGAATCACCAAGTGGGCGGTCACCTACCCGATTTTCGCGTTTTTGGTTTATGGGCTTCTATTCATGTATGGTGGTTGGCTGCCTTTGCTGTATCTGTTGCTCAGTCAGGTTTTTTTTACCGGTTACTTGCATCCCTACTGCCTTGGATGGGTGCTTGGAATCTCCCATTTTCATGGCAGAAAAAACTATCAACCGACCGCATCACATTACGGGCAACTGATCAATCTGACGTCATTCAATGCCGGCTTGCACGTCGAGCATCATGACATTGCAGGGATTCCCTGGTTCCGTCTTTGGAAATTGCGGGAACTTGCACCCGAGTTTTTTAATGATTTGGAACCGATCCGATCATACACTGGGTTGGGCTGGCAGTTTGTTTTTGCCGACCCGGAGACTTTTGAAGATAAGTTCAACACCGAGACACACCGCAATCTACAACGGTTCGGCGACCAGCAAAGCACTTGATTCGCCTCGAAATGCGGGACAAACCCGCTGCGATTCGACATCTTGAGACTGCTGGGTTACATTTTGTCTCGCTGGATCGTTGTCAGCGAATCAAACAGACCTTTTGTCCCACGACCGAGACGACAGATGATCGATGTAAATGGACCCGATTTCTCGAAATCCGAGCTGATACCGGTAATTGCTCAGGATGAAGCGACGGGTGATGTGCTGATGCTTGCGTACATGAACGCCGAAGCATTCGATGAAACCCTCAAGACCAAGCGTGTTTGCTACTACAGCCGCAGCCGAAAAAAGCTTTGGCGAAAAGGGGAAGAAAGCGGTAACGTTCAGGAACTGAAGTCGATTTTCTATGATTGCGATGCTGACACTCTTCTGGTGAAAGTGAACCAGATTGGTGGTGCTGCGTGTCATGCAGGATATCGAAGCTGCTTCTTTCGCCAGATCGACCCCCAAACCCATTCCGTTTCCGTTGTTGGCGAACGAGTTTTTGACCCAGAAACTGTCTACAAGAAATAACGAATCTCACATGTCCGAAAAGCTGATCAAACTTGGTATTCCTGCCGGTAGCCTTCAAGAAGCAACGGCTGAACTTTTTAAAAAAGCGGGCTACACGATCAAGTTTTCGTCCCGATCGTACTACCCCGAAATCGATGATGTTGAAATCGAGTGCATGTTGATTCGCGCTCAAGAAATGGCACGGTACGTCGAACAGGGGGTGCTCGATGCTGGAATCACCGGGCATGATTGGATTTTAGAAAATAACTCCCAGGTGCACGAAGTCTGCGAATTAATGTTTTCGAAGGTCAGCCGCCGACCGGTACGCTGGGTGCTTTGTGTTCCTAACGATTCTCCTGTCAAAACGGTCAAAGACCTGGAAGGAAAACGGATTGCCACAGAAGTCGTTGGATTGACGAAACGCTATCTCGAAAAGAACGGAGTCACCGCTCTCGTCGAGTTTTCCTGGGGGGCAACCGAAGTAAAACCTCCGAAACTGGCGGACGCGATCGTCGAAGTCACCGAGACTGGCAGTTCACTCAAGGCCAACAATCTACGAATCGTCGAAGAAGTGTTGCAAAGCACGACTCGATTTATTGCCAATAAGACGGCATGGAGCGACCCCTGGAAGCGAGACAAACTTTCAAACATCTCGTTGATGTTACAAAGCTGTCTCGCAGCAGAAGGAAAAGTCGGGCTGATGATGAACGTCAGGCGTGCTGATCTGGCGGCAATCATTCGCGAATTGCCGGCCCTTCAAAAGCCGACCGTCGCTTCGCTTTCGGATCCTGATTGGGTCGACGTCAACACAATTGTTGACGAATCATTTGTACGAATGGTTGTTCCACGGCTCAAAGCCGCGGGAGCCAAGGGGATTGTCGAATATCCGATCAACAAGATCATCGACTGACTGAAGATTGTTCTCTGTCACTTCGATGAGGAGCTTGTAGCAAATGTCGAATGAATCCCCGTTGAAAACTCCAACCCCAGGCGGATTGAATCTTCCGCCGTGGTTGATCCTGGTTGCAATCGTTGCGATTCTCGGGTTCAGTTGGTGGCAGAATAACCAGGCGCAAACGAAGTCCATAAACGACGATCCACTTTCGTCGTCATACACTCACGAAGATCACTACGATCGTGCTGAAATCCTCGATCCGGCGGATTCTGATGTCATCGCTGGTCACAACGCAATTGAAAATCTGCGTACAAGCGAAGTGATTGATGGGGATCTTCCATCCCCACCAGAACCGGGCGCCGGAATTAAATTGAGTGACCCCAAGTCATCAGTTGATATCCCATCGATTCGTGCGCCAAATGAAAATCGATTGAATGATTCAAGGACAAACCCGGCTTCTCCCTCTGACCGAACGCGATCATCGGGTCCACTTTCGAGCATGCGCTCGAACCCTTCCAGGGGAAATCAAACCGATCCTGCGAAGCCAACGGTTTCTGACCGACAGCGGCCGATGGAAAAATCAGAGACTTCTGAGAAGTCCGACGCGTCCACCTTTCAGGTAAAGAATCAGACCATTCGCGATCTGGACGGTCGAGTCGTCTACAAAGGGACGATTGATCTCAAGCCGACACTTGATCGGATCGCTCGTGGTGAAGCAAACCGGCATCGCAATGACGGCGCAACATTCGAGAATCGCGAAAACCGGTTACCGCGAAAACCGGCGGGGTACTATAAGGAATATGTGAATCCCACGCCTGGCGAATATGGCCCTGGCCCGCAACGAATCATCATTGGAAAAAAGGATGAGGTCTGGTACACACCTGACCATTACAAAACTTTTAAACAGATTAAATGACTACGTCAGTATCCGACGGCGGCTCCGTCTTTCCGAGGATCTGACGCACCTTGCAAAACACCTTGGTCCCAGTCGATCCAGATTCCCTGGTATCCGCCGAATCCACCCGGATCGGTAGCAACTTTGTGACCAAGCGACTTTAACTGCTCGCGAATCTCACTGGTGAACCCACTTTCCAGGAACACAGTTCCCCCATCTGGTGCGGCAGCAGTACCCGTCGGTGTTGGACTCCCCCCATGACGAATTCGAGCCGCATCGCCCGCCGCCTGGATATTCATCCCGAAGTCAATCAGGTTGATCAAGACGCCGACATGCCCTTGCGCCTGCATATCGCCACCCATCACGCCAAAACTAAAACAGGGCCGGCCGTTCTTTGTGACCATGGCCGGAATGATCGTGTGGAAAGGTCGCTTTCCTGGCTCCAGTCGATTCAAATGATCGTCCGTCAACGCGAACAATTGTCCCCGATTCTGTAAGGCAAACCCGACATTTCCCGGGACAACGTGCGAGCCGAATCCGTGGTAAAGACTCTGAATCAGCGAGCAACAATTTCGATCTTTATCAATCACAGTCAGATAGACTGTGTCAACTCGTTCCAGCTTGGGATCACCGGATGGGACGTTGATTGCAGCACGGCCCCGGTTGATCAAGATTCTCCTTCGATCAGCATATTCCTTGGAAATCAGCTCGGCCGTCGGCAGTTTGGCGAACGCCGGATCGGCGTAGAATCGGGCCCGGTCTGCGAATGCCAGCTTTTTCGCTTCGATGAACAAATGGACGTACTCGGCGCTCTTCGGCCCCAGCGACTTCAGATCGAACGGTTCCAACAGATTCAACATTTGAAGCGCTGCAATCCCTTGCCCGTTGGGAGGCAACTCCCACACGGAATAGCCACGGTACGTGGTTGAAACGGGGTCGACCCATTCGCTGGTATGGGCAGCCAGGTCCGCTGCAGTTAAATATCCTCCATTTGCACGGCTGAATCGATCGATTTCTTCGGCGATTGATCCTCGATAAAACGCGTCGCGTCCCTGGTTTGCAATCAGACGATAGCTGGCGGCCAATTCGGGTAGCCGAATGACCTCACCAATTTTTGGCGGTTGTCCGCCGGGCAAATAGACCCGTGCTGAATCGGGCCATTTAGATAATTCCTTCTGGGCACTCCTCCAGCTTGAGGCAATCAATTCCGAGACGGGATAGCCCTCATCCGCCGTGATAATCGACGGCTTCAACAACTCCGCCAGCGGTCGAGTTCCGAATCGCTTGTGTAGCTCATGCCATCCATCAACACAACCCGGGACGGACCATGGTAATGGACCAGCCGTCGGTATTTCCGTCAACTTTTTTTCGTGGAAAACATCTCGTGTGAGAGTCGCGGGACTGCGTCCCGAGGCGTTCAATCCATAAAGTCGCTGGGTTTTTGCATCCCAGACGATTGCGAACAGATCTCCGCCGATACCGCAACTCATCGGTTCGACAACACCTAACATGGCGTTCGTGGCAATTGCAGCATCGATCGCATTTCCACCATTACGCAAAACATCCAGTCCGGCTTGAGCCGCAGCAGGATGACTGGTCGCGACAATTCCATTTCGTGCCAAAACCATCGAACGACTTTGTGCTGCCATTCCCGATGGTCGATCGTACTCGGCTGCTGATCCGGTCAACATGAGCAAACCTCCCGCGTGAAAAAGGGCCATGGCGCATCTGGCAATGACGCCCCCTCGAAAACGTCGAACCCAATTGAATACGATCTGATTGGTTTTCATAAGGTTCGACCTGGCGGAAAAAAGATGATGAACGAGAAGCAAATATGCCCGGCGAAATTTGACATGAGAATCTTTTACCGATGGCCAATGTTTTTCGCGAGTCCTTTCAGAATTCAAAATCGCACACATCCAGGTAACCGTTAACGTGCCGGGGTCTGGCGCATTTTCATGGCGAAAAACGGCGAGACCGTATGTATAAGTGACGTCGGATTCGTCGCTGTCCCATGAAAATGGGTCTGTCCCCTGAATTGCCCATGAATGATTCCCTCATCAGGTAAGTCTCGTTTGTGCTTATTAATCCTGAATTGGTGGCGACAGGTTGATCTCATTCAACGTTCGGCAAATTCAGCCGCGTGCTTCTTGAGACTTCGTTGATGTGACTTGTCCGGATTTGCCGATAATTCCTTTGCGGCATGCAATTCGGACGAGACCCATGTGTCTGCCAGCATTTATTCGGATTTTGATTAAAGGTCATTTACCAGGTCGCCATTCGTGAATATCAACTTCAGGATCGGCTGACAGGGCCTGTTAATGACGGCTCAAGGAAGAGAAAGAATCAGCTATGGACCTTGGCTTCTGGGGGTTTCGACATTGGCCGTTTGATCGTTCATTCTCTGCCGAACGATTCTTTGCCAGCCAACAACACGACGAAGCGATGGCAAGAATGCTGTTTCTTGTCGAGGAATCGCGCCGATGTGGGATCATTGTCGGGCCGAGTGGGACAGGGAAAACTTATCTGCTGAAACTTCTGCAACAGCGATCTGAACGACTTGGGCGACTCGTCGTACGATGTGAAGCGACAGGAATCGAAGGTGAAGAATTCATCGGCCAAATTGCGGCCGGTTGCAACGCTGCCGTTGATCCGAATGCAACTTCCGCACGGATCTTGAGCGGGCTTCGATCCCGATTCGCAGCACTGTCTGTGATTCGACAACCGCTGATCATTTTGATCGATCACTTCGATCAAGTTGAATTCCGTTGCCAACAAGCGGTCTGGCGGCTGAATCAATTGGCAGACGCTGTCGGGTTAAAACTGACCGTTGTCCTGGCAACCCGTGATCGCACATTTCCATCCGTACTGCAAGATCTTGTTGAGTTAAGAATCGATGTCGCTCCATGGAATTCGATCGAAACATCTCAATTTATCAACTCGGCGGTTGAACGCGCCGGTTTTCCTGAAGTTCTCTTCTCCGATGATGCGATCACGGCAATTCACACAGTGACCAATGGTGTTCCAGCCAGAGTTGTGTCGCTTAGTAGCCACAGCCTGCTCGCAGCCAGGGGACAAGACCAGTTGCGTGTTACGAGGGAATGCGTCGAGGCTGCAGCCAGCGAGTTACTTCCAAGTGGAAACCACATTCCCGCCAGTCATTTTACCTCTTCAGCCCTTTCGCCGTCGAAAAGAAGTTCGGAGTCAGCGGGCGCATTAAAGCGATGAATCATCTGATTGATCAACTGCTCGAAATGCAACACCGCCTCATGGGATTGCAAAAAACAATCCCGTCACCACCGCTGCTTCAACAACAGCGGCTTTGGCGTTCAACGGAATTTGATAGTGCAACTTCGGTGCACATTCACCAGGTCGATACCAGCCAAGCGGATACTCCTGTTTACATGGAGGAGTAATCGTCATTTGATAAGGCAGCAAAACGAATTGAACTCCTGCTCGCGCCAACGAGGCCACTGGCTGTACGATAGGATGGTAAGTATGACCGTATCGCTCTAACGCAGGATCCGCGAAATAGAGTGGATAGTAGTAGAAGTTCGTGGGTTCCCACGCCATTGTGATCAGCGGAAACGATCGCTCTTCGTAGGTTTTTGACTTGAATGGAATCTTAAACTCTTTTCCCTTTTCCATCGCGAATTCCCGGATATCCCGATCGCGATCGCGATCATAATAGGGATTGATACTTCCAATCATTCGATCAAGCGGAGATCGTGGTGAATCGCTCGAATCTTTGTCTGACATACCAGATTTCGCGTCCGCATTCTGGGCCGCCAGGCGCATTTCCGTTGATTTCAACGCCTGATTCCCTTTTGAATCCATCTCGCTTTTACGAGCCAAATTGGGCACAGCCAAGCTTGTTCCCGACGATTCGTCAAACTCGGAGGGACGAGCAGGTAAAACCCAATCATCAGGATTTGCGGATATCCTTGGAATCACAAGCCCTTCAGATGGCAAAGGGGGAAGTTCGGTTTCTTTCAGAATGCGTTCCGAATCCTGTGGAAGTGCCTCTGGAACGCTGCGAGCCGGCAACTGCGAACCGGCGGGATATTGCTGTTTGACACGTTGCCATCGCTCAGAAGCGGAACGTTGCTTAAGTACCTCAAGCATACGATTCGCTTTTCCCGCATCGTCGTCAGCTTGTGCGGTTCGTATCACTGTCAGCGAAGAGAACAGGCAAACGAGAATTGCCGCTCCACGAATCGTACGGAAGCGTGATTGCAGGTCCATAGAGCTGATTGACATGACGATGGTTCTCCCTCACCGTCGCCGGCGTTTAATGGGGAATTTCAGCGGAAAGCGGTCAAACGTGCCGGAGTTCGTCCGAACGCCAATCCCGCAAGTCGTTCACACTTAGGAAATACATCGGCTATTGAAGCTGGGTAAACCGCATCTAACGCAGATTACCAATGTTAATCGGTAGAGTTCGCCGGTTCGGCGACTCGACGAGTGATTCATCGAGTCTTCAAAGACAATCAAAAAAAATCAGCCGAACCGCTGGATTCGATTCTTTCGCTGGGCTTATCTGCGGCCGATCCGGTTCAGGCGTCGAGTGAAACACGGTGCGGAGATCTTTAATTTTCAGCAGGGAAGGGACCCTGTCACGCTCCACATTCCCGAGCCTGCTCGATAGACTAAATCTGAACTGCGAGGTTCGCACTGAGGTGCACCTCGCGTTTTTTGCGCCCATAGGGTCCGTTGGAAACGGGTCTGGTATCAGGGAACACTCGAATTAGACCGAATGACGTCGGTCTGATCGGCGAGTGACTTCGTTCCTTGAATCGATGGTTCGCCGTCCAATCACAGCCAATTTTGGTCATCGTTTCGGCGAGAGACACGCATAATCCTCTCTCGATGAATGTTTTCACTGAAGGTTCGCACTGTGTCAGTTACGTCAGTTGTCGGTTTGCAATGGGGCGATGAAGCCAAGGGAAAGATTGTTGATTTCCTGACGGATTCGCACGAAGTCGTCGTTCGCTACCAGGGCGGAAACAATGCCGGTCACACGGTGAAATTCAACGCTGAAACTTACAAATTATCATTACTTCCGACGGGCATTTTGCGCCCTGGAGTAACGGCTGTCATTGGAAACGGTCTCGTCGTCAATCCGGAAGCGCTTTTGAAAGAAATGAAGTCGTTAACCGACCGCGGCGTTCCGGTCAGCGCCGACAACCTGCTTGTCAGCGACCGCGCCCATGTGATTTTGCCATATCACATTACAGAAGACGCTGTCTTCGAGAAGCGACGCGGCGACCATGCGATTGGGACAACCGGCCGAGGAATCGGGACGTGTTACCGCGATAAAGCGGGTCGAACTCATGCCATCCGAGTTGGAGATCTCTACCACCCCGAGACGTTCCGTACAAAACTTGCCGAAACAGTAGCCTTCAAGAATCTGACGCTGAAAGCACTCGATCCGTCACTGGAACCGCATGATGCTGAGGCAATTTACGCGACCTATCTCGAATACGCAGAAACGCTTAAGTCGCATGTCGTCGATACGACGGCCTGGCTGCATCGAGCACTCAAACAAAAGAAAAACATCCTCTTCGAAGGGGCTCAAGGTAGCCTTTTGGATGTCGACCACGGAACGTTTCCCTATGTCACAAGCTCCAACAGTTCTGCGGCTGGAATACACAGCGGAAGCGGTGTCCCTCAACGCGCAATCAACCGCATGATCGGAGTCGTAAAGGCATATACAACACGAGTTGGTGGCGGACCGTTCCCTACCGAACTGCACAACGAAATTGGTCAGCACATCAGAGATGTGGGGCACGAATACGGTACCGTAACGGGGCGCCCGCGTCGCTGCGGCTGGTTTGATGCTGTTGCAACAGGTTATGGAGCAAGAATTTGTGGCGTCGATGAGATCGCTGTAATGTTGCTGGATGTACTGGCACAGCTTGACGAACTTTGCATCTGCGAGGCTTACGAAATTCGCGGCGAACGAACGACTGACTTCCCTTCTCACGTCGAAGATCTCGAAGTCGCCAAGCCCATTTTTCGCAAGATTCCAGGCTGGAAAAAAGACATTACTCACGCTCGCAAGCTGAGCGACCTGCCAACGGGTGCTCGCCAGTACGTAGATACCGTCAGCGAGTTATTAGGCGTACCCGCAAAGTTCATCAGCATCGGCCCCGACCGCGAGCAAACGATTTTGTTGTAATCGAATTTTGGCGGAACGGGGTTAAGCGAAACAGCCAAGTCTTAATTTAACCCGCAGCCATCGGCGCAGGCGGATCGGCGTTCAGCCGATCTCTTCGAACGTTGCCCCAGCTCCGACTCTTCGCAACGCCTAATTAAGAAATGACACCACGGTTGACGGCAATCACGCCGGTCATTTTCCGCTTCTCTGCGAGGCGCGGTTAAACGATAAGAAGTCAGCGGCGCGGTCTGATCTGCGTTCGGCCGCGTCTCTTCGAGCGCGGTTAAATTCCCAATCCGATCCCGTTCAAAGCTGCGGTTCCGACAGTTCCGTCGGTGATTTCGAACATTGACGGGAATCGTTTCACCCAAGGTTTGTTTCCCGCAGGGCAGAATTGCCGAGCGTTACCTTCGATGGCAGCAACACCGGGAAGATGAGCGGCAATGCTGGCGGAATGGAGAAACGAATAACCGGGACAGGTCAAATCCTGGACACAAAGAAACATCCCGTACTTCTGGATGGCCGCGCCCAGCAATAGTGTGTCGGTTTGTCCCTTGCAAGCTTTCAGAGCGGCTCCGGTATATCCTTGTTCCCGAGCCAAGAGCAATGTGTCGAAGTCAACGAGAGATTCGTCGATTACGATCGGCTTGATTCTCGCCGCTTCGTGCATCTTGTTTTCTGGATGTGCTCGCAGGTCACGATGGGTCGGTTGTTCGACGTATTGAATCCGGTCAAACGCTGCTTCCGATTCTGATTTAATCTTGTTGAGAAAATCGACGACGTAGGCCGCATTGGGGCATTTCTCGTTGAAATCAACCGAGTAATTCCACTGTTTGCAACCGCGTTTCGCCTGAGCGACTTCCGCCACACTGTTTACGGCCAGAGTTCGCGCGACATCCCAGTCGAAATTGTCGCCTGCCAACTTGATCTTCAGATGCGTCAGGCCGTTGTACGCAATCCATTGTGGCAACGTCTCGGGAAGCCCGTCGCCGATTTTCTTCGTGATATCTGCTTCTGACAGAGGGTCGAGTGCGCCAACCAGGTGATACAGCGGCATCCGTTCCTTTGGCTGCCGGAGCGTATATTTGTCGAGATAATCCCCTTTGAATTCCACATCGAGGTATTCCGACAGGTCGTAATTCATGAACTTTGATGACAAGGTGTCAAAACTGTTCAGGTTATGAATTCGGCCGTAAGCATCATGAAGCGCCGCGTCAAATGGACTGGCTGCGACCAGCTGGGCTAATTCCGGCATCGGCTCAGGCAGTTTCAACTGCGTCGCCAGATGCTTTGAAAGATGGTGATACTCGGCCGACAAGTGATAGACCAGATCGATCGGGTGCCCGTACTCCGTACATTCGCCTGCAAGATCAACGACCTCTTCGGCAAAGCGGCGCATCATCCCTTCGCTTTGTTCTGGCGTTACCTTTTCGGATGGCCAGGACCAGATGTTTCCCAGTGGCATGCTTCCGAAGCCACTGGCATGGCGTTTTCCGTCGCGTGATTCCACTTCCACGTCAACGTTGATCAACAGCGTACTCTGGATGACACGACCGCCGAATTTCAGCGGAGCCCGAAATGGAAGGGACTCTACGGCGCACGCGGCACTCTTGATTCGGATGTCCGTCGCTTTCGACATAACCTCGAAGCTTTGTTGATAGAGGGCAGAACAAATTGTCGTTTACACTTGCTGGCAACACCGCGATCTTATCGGGACTGACCGAGCCATTCAAGAACTGAATCTCGAATCGTTTTCATTGATTCACTTGTTACGGAAATGGCAGTTCTCGCGCGGAACTTGATTAAAACGAGAAACGCTGTTGAAAACACCCGAAATTCGCGTGTATCGTGACAATTGCGAAGCTGGCGGAAACTGCATCAAGTTTTCGGCCCCCAAAAAGGGGCTTAAAGCTGGTAAATCCCCCCTTTCTTCACAATGTTTCGTGGTCTTCTGCCGCCTGAAACCCTGTAGTCTAAACACTCTACGTTGACATGATTTCATGAGAAAACTACAGTCCCTTTCGCCTTGGCACCCACGCTCAGGCGAGCTGAACTACCCAATGGACTGGGCATGAATCGCAGCATGATGCACGCGCTGGCTAATCAAGAGGCTCGTCTTGCACAGGTTATTTCCTGGCGAGTTGTGTGGGGGGCATGGTTGATTGTCTGTGGATTGGGTTGTTCTGGATGTTATCAGTCGACCGTCGTGCCGCCGACAACGTCGATTGCGCCTCCCATGAGACCCGCCCCAGTAATTCCCACACCGATGGAGCCTTTCAGTCCGCCGACAACGCATCCCATGGATCCGATCACAAAAAAGAATCCATGGAAACCAGATTCTGAATCAAGAGAATGGAACTACATTGTCCTGCACCATACCGCATCCGACAGCGGAAGCGTTGACAGTATTCATGAAGAGCATTTGAAACGAAAAGACAAGAATGGGAAGCACTGGCTGGGGATCGGCTATCATTTCGTCGTCGGCAACGGCAAAGGAATGGCAGACGGTGAAATTGAACCAACATTTCGCTGGCGACAGCAAATGCAGGGAGCTCATGCCGGGGTTGCTGACTTTAATCAACACGGGATTGGAATTGTACTAGTCGGAAACTTCGAAAAAGAGCCACCGACGGCGGCTCAAACGGCATCGATCAAACGACTGGTTGGAATTCTGAAACGAGAATATAGCATTTTGGATAGCAAGATTGTGGGGCATGGTGACGTGAAGGCGACCGAATGCCCGGGAAAGCATTTTCCAATGAGCGAAGTCCGGGAAAGCATCGCGTTTTTGGATGAGCATGCGGCTGTCGACGCTGCGAGTGGCCCGTCATGGAAAAATTCTAACGATCGTCGACAATTGGTTCTCAACACCGCGCGTACCAGCGTTTCATTGAATAACCCGTCAGGAGATTCGCGGAAATGATCGAAGACTCCTTTTTTGAATTTGATTCGCAGCCCGGTGATTCCGAACGCTTCGAATCGACCCCATGGGGCCGACGGTTCCAGGATTTGACACATCCAGCCGAAGAGACGGTGATCGAGGGAAGTTTCGACGAAGATGAGTTACCAACTCACGGCGAAATCATCGAACTGATTGAAACACTTCACGCAGGTGAATCGAGCCCCTTTCTGCATCGGCCAACAACAGACCGTCGGCATTCAATTCATCTCCCAGATCACTACGAGGCAGGCTACGCCTATCCGCTGGTCGTCTGGTTTCATGGAGATGGACTTGATGAAACAGAAATTTCGTCCGTGATGCCAAACATCAGCGAGCGAAACTATATCGGACTGGCTCTCAGAGGAAACCTGGAGTGCGGCAAGGGATTTGGCTGGTCCACTTCCGGCGAAGAACTGCAGAAGCTGATTCACGATGTGGAATCGCTGGTGCTTGATATGCGGCGGCAATATCACATTCACAGTGAACGAATTTATCTCGCTGGGTTTGGCAGTGGTGCGTCGGCGGCCATGGAATTAATCTTGCAAAAGCCAGAATGGTTTGGCGGTGCCGCCTGTTTCTGTGGTTCGTTTCCGGAATTAAAGATCCCGCATCCCCGTTTTCGTGAACTTCGAAATAAGCGGGTGCTTCTGGCGACATCAACGAACTCGAGAACTTGCAAAGTCGGTGATGTCGCTGCGGCAGGTCGACTGCTCTACTCGTCGGGAATGCAGATTGGTACTCGGGTCTACAACGAAGCGGGGACCTCGCCAACCAGCAAGATGCTCAGTGACATCAACCATTGGCTGATGGATGACGTCTGCTCTGCCGTGTCGTAGTTCGACAAGTGCGATCTTGAGGGGTCTCGACCGTGTGGCACTCAACGCGGCAACGATTTTTCCGCACTCATAGTGTGTGTCATTTTTAAATTGTCTTGAGTACTGAAAGGCAGAGGCCGTTTCGGTTCCGATTGGAATTAGTCCGCTCGCAGATTTTGCATTCGAGCTCATACTGGCCAGTCGAGAGCACGAGCGGGTGACAATCCACTTTTTGAATGCGATTCTCGGCGAAAAAGTGAGAATCGCGATCATTGAAATTGAAAATCCGTACGTCGGCCCGAATTTTTAAGGCGACAAGTGGATTGTTCTCGACATCCTGGTTACGGATGAAACGGGCACGGATATTCAACGTCGAAATGCAGACGTCAACTCCGCCTTCAATTGCGATCTCGGCAGACTGGTTGATTCGGACTGTTAACTTGCGGACGCCTCCTTTTCATTGGTTCAGAAGACTGACCAGTAACGCATGGTGACATGACGATTGGATGTTGGGCGATGTCAATTCGTTCCCACTTGAGAAAGGGTCGTGTCGTAACCACTTGACGCGCGAATTTCGCAATTCCTGACAGAAATCACTCTCCTTCCGCTTCCCCCCGCCAGCCTGATGCGCTCTAATCATTTCATCGCACAGGTTTCTCTGTAACGAGCCTGCTCCTGCACATCGGTTGCGATGCCATTCCTTATTTTGATTGACGTCTCGCTGACATGCTTATCACCCTGATTGGCTACCGTGGCACTGGGAAAAGCACAATTGCGCCTCGGTTAGCATCGAAATTGAAGTTCGATTGGGTTGATGCCGATGTCGAACTCGAAAACTACACTGGTCGGTCGATTCGAGAAATCTTCGCCACCGATGGCGAACCTGAATTTCGTCGACTTGAGCGTGAAGTACTCGTGCAACTGCTGAAGCGGGATCGACTGGTCCTGGCGGCGGGTGGCGGTGCGATTTTGAATGAAGCGACCCGAAAAGATTTTTGCGCGGCAGGTCCCGTCATTTGGCTTCAAGCCAGCGTAGAAACGATTGCGAAGCGCATTCTTAGAGATGGTTCTACAACGCATCACCGACCAAACCTGACTGCCACGGGAGGGATCGACGAGATTCGAAGACTGGTAACGCTGCGTGAGCCACTCTATCAGGAATGTGCAACGATTACGGTTTTGTCAGAGGGATCTTCCGTTGAAGCTCTTCTTCAACGGATTATCCTTCAACTTCCCGCCGAATATCGAAAGGAGATTTGTCCGTGATTCCCTACGATATTCCGCTCGTTATCGTCCTCACATGGTTGTTCGTCTTTGGTGCAGTTGTCGGCAGCTTTCTGAATGTCTGCATCTATCGGATTCCTCAGCACGAGCGTTTGTGGGATCAGTTGAAGGGCTTGAATCACCCCCCCTCGTCGTGTCCGTATTGCAAAAAGCGGATCTGGTCCGTCGACAATATTCCGATCATCGGTTGGTTAGTCCTGGCGGGGCGCTGCCGATTTTGCCGTCATTCGATCTCTGTCCGATATGCATTGATCGAGCTTTTTAACGGCCTGTTGTGGGTTGTGCTTTATGTGGCGATTGTCCCCGCAGGTTTCTATGCGAAGGTAGAATCGAGTGCCCTCTACTCGCCGTTGGGAGCATTGGGGCAACAGGGGTTGAGTTACCAGACACACGTCTGGCTTGTGAACGCCGAATACATTTATTTCTTGATCCTGGCGGAAGCACTGCTGGTTGCGACGTTCATTGATTTCGACTTGATGATCATCCCTGACGGTGTCACCGTTCCAGGAATGATTCTCGGGTGCAGCGGTGCTTTCATTCTGGGGGCGCCAACATTATGGCCAGCCTGGTTTTTCTCGCCACAAGAGCTGAATGGGCTGCAGGCTGTTCTGCCAAACTGGCTTGTTTGGATAACGTCCCTCCCTGTGCAAATCCCCTGGCTGGCCTTGCATCCTCATTGGCACGGTTTGATCTCAAGCCTGCTTGGACTCGTCATCGGCGGCGGTTCGGTCTGGTTGGTTCGCATCGCTGGACATTGGGCTTTTCAGCGAGAAGCGATGGGGTTCGGTGATGTCGTTCTTATGGCGATGATCGGCAGCTTTCTCGGTTGGCAAGCCTCGTTGATTGTGTTCTTTGTGGTGGCTCCTGTCTGTGCGCTGCTTGCGACTGCTGTCACATTCACATTTCGGTCGACACGGGAAATTCCTTATGGGCCCTACCTGAGTATCGGTGCTCTTCTAGTCGTGCTCTTCTGGAATCGCTTTTTTTCGAGATATTTTGAAACCGTATTCAGCCAGGGATTGCTGCTACCCATTGAGTTCTTGCTGATGGGGATGTTTTTCGCTCCGGGTTTAGTGCTGATGCGTTACGTCAAGCAGCTACTCGGCTTTGAGGACGACCTTGCGATTATTGAAGAATGGACCTCGGCTGATCAACTTTCGTTTTTCGATAGCAAAAAAGAGCACGATACTCCGTGGCCGGGAATTTCCTCAGGCCTGGGAACCTCTCACACCAATCGCTGGCGTGGGACAACTTAATCCTTTCACGAGCGAATTCTCCATCGAGCCTGTCGCAATTGTGCGAGCTCCGATCCTTTGAGAATTTCGTACCAGACCGTGACCAGAGATCCATCTTCACATTCGATTGTCGACGGATAGCCCAAGTCCGAATTGATTCCATCGGCAGAGATCGTGAGGGGAGCGCTCCAGGATGAACCGCCGTCATGGCTCAGTCGAGCCTGGTTGCCGATTGGTGGCCGACGATGGCCGTAAGTCATCAGCAGGCGACCGTCCTTTAAATGAAGCAGGTGTGATGGAAAGCCCCAGACACTGATCGAGTGTGGAACCGACCACGACTTTCCGCCATCGATTGATTCCGACTGCAGGGTTTCTCGTTCATTGTTTTGATTGTGATTTCGAAGGTGAACAATCAGCATTCCTGGCCGCGATTCAACGGCATGCAGTTCGTGGTAGTTTTTCGAATCGTCGCCAGGTCGCGTCGGCAACGTCCCAAGAGGTTTCCAGTTCACTCCATCGTCGGTCGACCCCCAGGCTCCGACGATTCGATCCTCTTGCCACATTGTCACTCCACAATAAACAAGACCCCCATTATGAATTGCGGTCGGTCCGTGAGGGCTGTGACAAGGGGCTCGATACCGCGACGACCATGTGACGCCACCGTCGGTCGACCTCCACATCCAGGTCCCCAGTTCTCGTTGACGATCTTCCGCATTAAGCCGGTAATGGGCCGCGTGCCATTCGGCAAGTTTCAGAGTCTCCCATGCACCAGGCTGACCCGCCGGGATCTTTTCTGCCGCTTCAAACTCTTTCGCATAGTGCAGTGATGTAAAGTTAGTGAGCAGAATCGAACCTTGAGGCGTTTCCATAATTCCTGCATCGCGATCATCGATCGGGCCGTCATAGATCACCTGCGGCCAACCCCATGTCCGGCCATCATCTTTTGACCGCATCAATTCCAACCGACCAAAGGGACAGACATGTGCCTCGCGTCCCCCTGAAAATGCAAGCAGCAGTTCGCCGTTCTTGCGTCGAGTCAATGTCGGCCAGCCGTGGTACAGCGGCGGTTTCCAGCTGATGACCCGGATGTCTTCTATGATCACGTCAGACGATTCGGCCGCAAATGATCTGTAACTTTTCGAGCCGACCCATCCCATGAAGCCGGCTGCCATTTTCAGGCATGAGCGGCGAGATAACCTGGGTTCAAATTTGAATTGCTGCATGAATTCATCCAAATTGACGACATGAAACCTGGCGACGGCTGTTTAAAGCCACCAGAGGCACACAATGGCCAGCAAGATCCTGTAGTAACCGAATGGAGTCAGTCCGTATTTGCTGAGTGCTGTGACCATGAATTTCACGCTGATGACCGCCGCGACGAACGCAGTCACCAAAGCCAGCACTGGCATCGTCACACCATATTCGGCGATCATTTCTTTTCCATGCTTTAATCCTTCGTAGACAGTCGCCGCCGACAAGGTGACCAACCCCAACAGGAAGCTGAATTCAACGGCTGCCGTCATGCGAACGTTTGCCCATCGACAACCAAGGATCGTCGCGAGACTGCGACTGAACCCAGGCCATAGCGCCAAACATTGAAGAACACCGACAAACAAGGCATCTTTCCACGACATTTGCGTGAGTTCTTTTCCGGTTTCTTCGTCGGACTTTTTACCCATGAATGACTGCAACAAAATGATGACGCCACCCACGAAAAGCGCCACCGCAACAGGAAGAACGTGAAGAAGGTGTTTCTTGAGCAAACTTTTGAATAGCACGCCAGTAATCGCCACCGGCAAAAAAGCGATAATTAAATTGACGAGCAACCTGAAACCCTCTTTATCCCGACCAAACATTCCTGTGACCATTTGCTTGATTCGGTTGAAGTACAACACGACGACCGCAAAAATTGCCCCGATTTGAATGCAGATTGCCAGTGAATCGGCCGCGTCTTTTTTCTTCTCGTCTCCACTCATCCCCATCAGATGCTCCACGATCACCAGGTGCCCGGTGGAGCTGACAGGAAGATATTCAGTCGCCCCTTCGACTAAACCAAGAACAATCGCTTGAGTCGGCGTGAGGGATAGTTGCGTCGCGCTTTGAGGCATGTTCGCAGATGGTGGTTCTCCCCAGGCGCTTTCCGTGGCAATCGAGCACATCAGAAACGTGAAGATCAGAACCTGCAGCCGAATGTTCATTAAGAGACTTTCAAAAAGTAATCGTCGCATCGAGTGTTTTGTGAGAAAGCATCAAGGTTATTGCAAAGCGGTTTAAATTCGTATCTTGGAAGCTTGTTGAATACAACACACCTCGTCATTTCGCGTCTAAAACAAGCAAATTGACCCGGTTTATCGCAGAAATTGTCGGTGGTTCGACGAATTTCCGCTTCGTCGCGGAAAACTCGAATTTGCCGAGGCGGATTGGGTGCGAATTCGGTCCATTTCTGATAGAATTCATGGTCCGGCGGACGGAATAAAACCGCTGCCGAAATCCGTTCAAAAGCCCCGTGTATCGGGATCGTCAATAATACTCGAGATCCATTCATAACTATGCAACTGACCTGCCAGCGAAACTCATTGACGGCGGCATTTCAAACCGTGTCTGGTGTCGTGCCAACCCGCACCACGAAAGACATTCTCAAGAATGTCAAACTGCAAGTGGGTGGGGGTAAAGCAACGCTCATCGGAAATGACAGCGAAATTGGAATGCGATGTGATGTTCCAGACGTCGAATCCGATTCTCGCGGTGAAGCATTACTTCCCACGTCGCGTGTACTTGCCGTCCTTCGTGAATTGGCGGACGACGTCGTCAAACTGGAAGTGACCGGGGATGCCACCTGGATTCGTTGCGGATATAGCGAATTTCGTTTGTCGGCCGAAGACCCTGCCGACTTTCCACCTGTCGCCACGTTTGAGGACGCCGATTATTTCGTCGTTCCTGCCGCCACCTTGAGGTTAATGATTCGCCGTACCATTTTTGCCACCGATAGTGAGAGTACTCGCTACGCTCTGGGTGGAATCCAAATGGAACTTGGTCCTGAAAAGCTGACCTTGGCAGCAACAGACAGTCGCCGACTGGCGGTCGTGACAGCCGCTTCGAGTGTTGTCGGAAGGCCCGAGATTCCAGCGGTTTCTCCCGTAATCCCATCAAAAGCGATGGGGTTGATTGAAAAAAGTCTCGGTGACGGGACGGGTGAAGCACATATTGCATTACATCAGAACGATATCGTTGTCCGTTGCATGGGGACGACGATTGCCAGTCAACTGGTTCAGGGAAGGTTCCCGGATTATCGAAAGGTCGTTCCTGACTCGTATAACTCGACAATCGACATGGTTGTTGCTCCATTTTTCTCGGCGGTTCGGCAGGCCATGATCGTCACCAGCGAAGAAAGTCGCGGAGTCGATTTTGAATTTGGCAAAGGAACGCTTCGATTAAACAGCCAGGCAGCGGACATCGGTCAGTCCAAGATCGAAATGCCGATCGCTTACGACGGCCCTGAAATGACGATCACATTTGACCCTCGGTACGTTGCTGACTTCCTCAAAGTACTTGATGCAGGATCGCAATTTCACTTGAAACTGATTAGTCACGATGATCGAGCGGCATTAGTCACAGACGACAATTACACCTACGTGGTGATGCCACTTTCCAGAGATCGCTGAGATTCGTGATGGATTCGAAGCAAACTCAAACCAAAATACTTCTATCTTAGATCGCACGCATGGTTGCTCGTGATCCACTTCCACTCTCTGCGGCACTTAGCGAACTGATCGCGATCCGAGGCTTTGCTCGGGTTCGCAGTGACAGCGAATTGGAAGAGGCCTGGAAACAGGTTGCCGGCCCTGAACTGGCAGCTCATACCCGGCCTCAAAAGGTCAGTCGAGGGACCCTGACAGTCTCAGTAGAAAATGCCCCGCTTCTTAACGAACTGAACTCATTCCAGGGACCGGAACTGATACAACGGCTTTCACAACAATACCCTCATTTGAAGATTCGAACTCTGAAATTCAAATTGAGTGGAATGTAATTTCTACGGCAACAGCGACTGATCCAAGACGACTTCGATCAGCTGTTGTTCACTCAGAGATGGAGACTTACTTTGGCCGACCCGACAATGACACCGCCAAACGAAAACCCGATCGATCCTTCGAAATCGACTGTTTCTGATTCGGCAGGAGCAACTGCCAACAGTGAATACGGGCCCGAACATCTTCAAGCCCTGAAAGGGCTTGAGGGGATCAGGCATCGGCCTGCAATGTATATTGGCGATACGACCACTCTCGGGCTGCACCACCTGGTTTACGAGTTAGTCGATAACTGTATCGACGAGTGCGCCAATGGCCATGCCTCGCACCTCTCCGTCGTGATTCATGCCGATGGCAGCGTTTCCGTCTCCGATGACGGGCGCGGCATTCCGGTTGGGCCCATGCCTGAGGAAGATAATAAATCCGCGTTGGAAGTTGTGCTGACAAACATTCACGCCGGAGGAAAATTCAACCGGGATGGGGGTTATAAAGTCGGTACGGGCGGACTGCACGGCGTGGGAATCAAGGCGGTCAATGCACTGGCAGAATGGTTGGAAGCAGAAGTCCGTCGCGAAGGACACGTCTGGACCATGGATTTCGCTCGCGGTAAGCCCACAACCGATCTTAAGAAGTTGGGGAAAAGCGACACGACTGGCACCAAAATTACGTTCAAGGCCGATCCCGATATCTTTCCCGACACTCGATATAATTTTGAACCATTAGCTAAGCGACTGCAAGAACTGGCATTCCTCAATGCAGGGGTTCGGATTCGGATCCTGGATGAACGATCCAGTGAGCAGGACGAGTTTTTCTATCCCGACGGAATCGTCGAATTCGTCAGATGGCTTAATCGCACCGAGACGCCGCTTTACGAACCGATCATTCGCATCAATGGACTACTGGACGGAGTGGAAGTTGCCGTCACGATTCAGCACAACGACGGCTTTAATGAAAACGTCCGCACGTTCGGTAACTGTGTGAACAACTTCCTCGGTGGAACCCATCTCAGCGGGTTCCGCGCGGCGATGACACGGGCCGTCAACAATTACGGTAAACGCGAAAAACTTTTTGAAGAAATCGTTCCTTCAGGTGATGACTTCCGCGAAGGTCTGGTTGCCGTTGTTGCCGTACGCGTACCCGACCCCCAGTTCCAGGGGCAGACAAAAGAAAAGCTCGTCAACGCTGCGGTTGAAGGGATTGTAAACTCGATCGTATTCGAACAGCTTACGAAGTTCATGGAAGAGAACCCGAACATCGCAAAGCGGATTGCACAAAAGGGGCTGATGGCGGCCGAAGCGCGTGAGGCGGCGCGGAAGTCTCGCGAAATGGTTCGTCGTAAGGGAGCCTTAACCTCCGGCGGGCTACCGGAAAAGCTGCGAGATTGTCGCAGCCGGGAACTCGATATTACGGAGCTTTATCTCGTCGAAGGGGACTCCGCCGGTGGTTCGGCGGATACTGGTCGCGACTCCAATGTTCAGGCGATCCTGCCGCTTCGAGGTAAAATCCTCAATGTCGAAAAAGCCCAGTTGATCAAGATTCTGGACAACTCCGAAATCTCGAACCTCTTCAAAGCCATCGGGATTCCACCGATGGCCGAATTCGAAGATGTCACCAAACGTCGATACGGCAAGATCATTCTCATGACCGACGCCGATATCGACGGTAGCCATATCCGGACGCTGCTGCTTACGTTCATGTTCCGGCATATGAAGCCGCTCGTCGAAAACGGCTGCATCTACATTGCTCAGCCACCGCTTTACAAGGTGACGCAACGCAACAAAAGCCGCTACGTTCAGACTCACGAACGGATGGTCACCGAACTGATGGAGCTCGGACTCAATGGCAGTCGAGTCGTTTTTTCAAATGGAGACGCGATCGAAGGTGATCATCTAAGACGGATTGTGACGCTGCTCGGTCGGATTGAGGAGCCTATTGAGTTACTCGAACGGCGTGGCATCACGCTCAAGTATCTACATCGACATTCGCCAGATCCCGAAAAGCCGCTTCCTCAGTACCGCGTCTTCCTGGGAAAGTCGGAGCAATGGTTCC
Source organism: uncultured Schlesneria sp. (assembly GCA_903858935.1). GTDB lineage: Bacteria > Planctomycetota > Planctomycetia > Planctomycetales > Planctomycetaceae > Schlesneria. The sequence goes on from CAIOKO010000010.1 coordinate 78,472, forward strand.
ATACCCGGGATGAAGTCGAGCAATTTGTGCAGGCGGAAGAGAAGAAACGGGGGCAGGAACTGGAGATTGCCGGTGAAGCGAATGGAACGCCAGCACCTCTGAAAAATGGACAACCGACAGGAGCGCCCGCCGCTCCAGGTTCGCCGAAAGAGGGCCTGCTTCAAATCATTGATTTGCACGAGATGCGGACGATCAATGACGCCCTGCGTGAATTGAAAGGCTATGGAATCAAGTTGCCTGACCTTTATCCGCCTGGCGCGAAAGACGGGGAAACGTTCTATCCGTTCCGAATCTTGCAGGAAGACCATACGGTCCGGATGACCAGCCTTCGCGAACTGCTGCCACAGCTTCGAGACCTTGGTGAACGAGGGATGAAGGTCACACGCTTCAAGGGGCTGGGTGAAATGGATGCAGAAGAACTGTGGGATACCACCATGGACCCTGCCGCTCGAACACTTCTCAAGGTGACAATGCTCGACGCGGCGGCAGCTGACGAAATGTTCCGAGTTCTCATGGGCGATGCTGTTGAGCCGCGTCGTGAATTCATCGAGAAACATGCACTCGATGTTAAAGATCTTGATGTGTGACGGACAGCACAACCCAGGTGAATTGAATTTCGTAGAACAGGGAACCAGGTGGCATCGCCACCTGGTTCTCTATGTTTCTATGCTCCAGGTTCCGCGATTTGGACGAAAATACGACGGATGGACACGAATCCCTCTTGTGCCACTGCATGGGAGTATTCGGAGATGCGGTGGCTTCTCCTCTGCCAATCAAAGAACACTGCTTGACCGAAGACGGTCAAGCAGTGGCACAAGACTTAAACGAACGCTCTAGCGGTATGGCTTCGATTCGAAAACCGCGACTGAAAAAACTTATTCCGTTTTCGCAGGTGCTTCTTCCCCTTGTTGGGGACGAATTGATTCGAAGTATCGACGAATCGTCTGGCGATGACCTAGTGGAATCTGTTCGTTCTCCAATACCGCTTCACTCATCTTTTTGTATTTTTGGTAGACCTCTTTATAACCCCGTTGGGCTTCTTGACGCCCCTCGGATGAAGAACTGGTCTCGAAGTCTGATTCGCCATCGCCGCCTACACCGGTCACCTGCTCCCGATTGGCGCTGGAGTTGAGACTGGTTGCGTCACCATCAATGTTACCACTTTCCGTCATACCCCAGGTCTCTGAAGAATTATTTGACTTCTGCTTTTTCTTCCCCTTGGCGGTGCTGTTCTTCTGACAGTTACATTTCCTGTCGCTCAGTTCGGACAATTCTGCGTTTAACAAGTCGTTGATTTTCTTCTTGCGAGCTTGTTTTCCGGCTTTATCTCCCAATCGCCTGGCACCCGCCATGGCCTTGTCGTCGTCGTCATCTTCAATCCCTTCAGCGATGTCCTTGGCCGCATCACTGATCGCTCCGTCGGCACCGTTCCCGGACCGCTTTGCTGCTTTCTTAAGCTTTTCAACTGTTGTTCTTGCTTCGTTACGATCAAATTCGAGATCACTTAGTTCGGTGAGCTCCTTCATCGCCTTGTCGTATTTGCCTTCTGCCAACGCCTGGCCAGCCCCTTCAAGGGCCTTGGCAGACGCCATGGCTTCACCAATTTCCTGAAGCTGCTGATCAACTTGTTCGAGACTGGACTGGCTTTGAGCTGACTGAATCGCTGCCTGCATTTCGGAAATCTTGGCAAGTGCCTCTTTGACATCGACGCCAGGCTCTTTGAGCTCTTCCGCCTTTTGCTTCAATTCCTTGAGCAATTGTTCTAATTCAGGGTCCGAATCCTTCTTGAATTCGTCCTCTAATTCCTTGATGCTTTCTTCCATTGCCTGAGCTTCCGCAACGATTTGCTCGTCCGGGGCTGCTGCTCCAGCAGAAGCTTCTTCTTGTTTCAGGGGCAGCAATGAGAAAATCACTGCGGCGGCAGTCGCCACGAGTGCGCCTGGCAAAAGTCTTGGAGGTTTCAACGGAGCGACGACATCAGCTTCGACGTGACTCAAATGCTGCATCGCGTCCGCCAGCTGAAGTTCGGCAAAGCCCTGTTTGTCGCCAGAAATCTTTCGTCCGGAAAAATCCAATGCCGACTCGGTCCTGTCCTTCAATCCATAGTGACGATCAACCGCCTGAGCAGCAGCAATCCAATTTGGTCTTGGCAAATACCAGGCAATCGCTAACAAGCCAGCGAGTATCGGGCCGACCAGCAGCGCGATCCCAGCCATCCAACCGCCATCGAGCCAATTCAGAGAGAGTCGAGCGATTGCACAACCGAGTGCGACGGCGGCACCGCCCAGTAAACCAGCGATCATCCAGGTTGTCATGGCCTGCAGCAGTTGGCGGCGCTGCACAGGCTGTAGCTTTGAACGAAGTTCTTCGGTCACTGTCCGTCTCCCAAACGATGATCAGCAAAGCCATGGAAATAGCGATCCCACTGGCATTCAGAGACAAAGCGTCTGGAAGACTACCCATCCATTCCTGGTTCGGCAAGTAGAATCCGGCAAAAATTCAGAGAACGGGTTTGACAACGGGTTTTAAAGATTCTGCAAAAGTCTGAATTTTTCAGTTGCATTCCGAACGCAAAATCGCCAAAACAATTCTACCGCTGGAAAGTCACCCTCCGTTGTTTACCGTCTATTGAATTCCAATCCCTTGAACAATCATGTGCTTGCTCCCGTTAGGCGTAAGCAGTATTCGTTGCAAATCACGGTTCGGCGTTCTGTATTTCGGCATGTCCGCCCGAGCTAGCAAATAGAAGCATCCACAATCGAAACAAGTTCGTCGTAACGATTCCGTTACCGACGTTAAGTTTCAAACAAACACCCCTCCTAAAAGCATTTCCCAAAAACATCATGAACATGAAACCTCGTCCTTCTTATCCGCGTACAACCCCGGCTTCTTCGACGCCAGCGGCCCCGGCTGGTTGGGATTTTTCAGAAGAGGCACCTCTTTCGAGCTCAGTCGGGCGCGAGGCAGCACCGATTGCCCGCGAAACACCGCTGCAACGAGAACCGGCACCCGCTGCGGCACCCACCAAAATCGTCGATGTGGAAGAAGACGATGACGCCAGCCATTTCGTTGCAGACGAGCGATACGAAGAGATCAAGCGCGGTGCGTCTGACATCCATATCGCCGAACTGCAACGATTGACGATGAAAGACCTGATTGTTCTCGCCAAGAAAGAGAACATTTCTGAATATACAGGGCTCAAGAAACAGGACCTCATTTTCAAGATCCTCAAAGAGAGGACGAAAATGAATGGACTCATGTTCGGCGAAGGAACATTAGAAATCCTGCCGGATGGTTTCGGATTCCTTCGTGCCGCAGACTACCACTACCTTCCGTGCCCAGACGATATCTATGTGTCACCCAGCCAGATTCGCCGGTTCGGGCTTCGAAACGGCGCGATGGTGGCCGGTCAGATTCGTCCGCCGAAAGAAAACGAGCGATATTTTGCCCTGCTGCGAGTCGAAGCAATTAACAATGAAGATCCAAATCTCCTCACAGAGAAGGTCTTCTTCGATGATTTGACCCCCTTGCATCCGACTCGACGCCTGAAACTCTGTAGCGATCCGAATGAACTCAGCACGCGAGTTGTTGACATGGTTGCTCCGATCGGAATGGGCCAACGAGGACTGATCGTTTCTCCGCCAAAAGCGGGCAAGACGATCCTGTTGCAAAAAATGGCCAAGGCCGTTCTCGCTGCCGATCCGGACGTTTATGTCATCGTCTTGTTGATCGACGAGCGTCCCGAAGAAGTGACGGATATGGAACGACAGGTGAAAGGGAAAAACTGCGAAGTCATCAGCAGTACTTTCGACGAACCTCCCAGCCGACACATTCAGGTTTCGGAAATGGTTATCGAAAAGGCCAAGCGTATGGTCGAATACGGTCAGCATGTTGTGATCTTCCTCGACTCAATTACCCGTTTGGCACGCGCGTGGAATACGGAGTGCCCTCATTCCGGAAAGATCCTTACTGGTGGTGTTGATGCCAATGCACTTCAACATCCAAAGCGATTTTTCGGAGCCGCACGCAACGTCGAAGAAGGGGGTAGTCTGACGATTGTCGCAACGGCTCTTGTCGACACCGGCAGCAAAATGGACGACGTCATTTTCGAAGAATTTAAAGGGACAGGAAATACAGAATTGCATCTCGACCGTCGCATGGTCGAAAAACGAGTCTGGCCTGCGATCGACGTGAATAAATCGGGGACCCGCCGCGAAGAACTACTGATGTCAGAAGACGAACTTCGTCGAATCTGGTTACTTCGTCGAGTCCTGAACGACATGAATCCGGTCGAAGCAATGGAACTGCTGACCAGTCGCATGAGGCGGACCAAAAGTAACGACGAATTCCTGCAGACTATGAATCTGAATTAATGTATTCCGTCTTCATTCCTGGGTTTATTTGATGCCGAATCTTCTTGATGGAAATCTGCTTGCCGGCGACATTCATGTTGCCATCGTCGTATCGCGATTTAACGATCTTGTCACAGATCGTTTACTCGCCGGTGCGATCGATACCTTTCGTCGTCACGGGGTTTCGGACAACCGAATAACCGTGGTCCGTGTTCCTGGAGCTTTCGAAATTCCGCTGCCAGCAAAACGACTCGCCGAAAGTGGTAAATTCAACGCCGTCGTTTGCTTAGGGGCGGTGATTCAGGGTGAAACATCTCACCATGAATACATCAACCACCCCATGGCTTCAGCAATCATGCAGGCGTCATTGTCGAGCGGCGTTCCTGTCACGTTTGGTGTGCTCACGTGTAGTTCGATGGAGCAGGCTCTCGATCGTGCCGGTGGAAAGGCAGGAAACAAGGGAATTGAAGCCTCATTGGCGGCAATCGAGACGATTAATCTTCTTGCTCAGATGAAGTCACACGGAATCTGAAGATCGACACGTTTTCAAATTCGCTTATATCGATTGCACTCACGAATGGTCGTCAGATGTCCAAGCATGGCGGCGTAGGCGACAGGATCAAGTTTTCGAAATGCATATGTGGCGGCGTAAGCCGTTTTGAATGGATCAGGAACCATTGCATGGCGTTGTTTCGTGGATTCAAGTGGCTTCGTCTGAATGCCCTGCTGGCACTGGTGCTTCGGAACTAATCCGCTGTCCGATCGAAGAGTTACTTCCTCACAGACCGGGCACGAAATCAATTGATATACGGTGGAACAACGATTCAACTCTCTCGACTCTCGTTCGTGTACATCTCGTTTGAGTCGAGTGTGGCTGCCAATGATCTCCATTGAAGCTTCAACGCCACAATGAGGGCAATGTTGTGGGGCAGTGAATCGCCTTTCATTTTCCGTCATCGTGGTCGCTCCCACTATTTTGATTTCACACAACGAAATCCAACGGCATCGTCTTTGTCTGTAGGAGAAATACTCTGCCTTGAAGTGCTCGTCAACTTTTCATAGGGATCTTTCCACGATCCGCCACGAATTACCACCGATTTTGTCTTGTCTTTGACGAGAGAACGTGGTTTGTTTTCTGCAGTCTGTTTGTAATCCGGTGACCATGAATCACCGGTGAATTCCCATAAATAACCGTGAAAATCATATAAACCCCAGGGATTGGGTTTTAACGCACCTACCTGCGGGTCATTCCCCGCTGCATTTCCCGAATGCCAGGCGAATTGATTGAGGACCGTGGCGATCGGAGCCTTATCATTCTCGTTCTGTGGATTGTCGCCAAAACTGTATTTCGTTTCCGTACCCGCTCGGCAGCAATACTCCCATTCCGCCTCGGTCGGCAGCCGAATTGTTTCGTCAGCCTCGATCAACTTCTCTGCCCGTAACAACTTGGTAATCTTGGCGCAGAATTCGTTTGCTTCGTCCCAGGTCATCATCTCTACAGAATTGCGAGGCCCCTTCCATCGGCTTGGATTCGATCCCATCACGGCTTCATAGAGGTTTTGCGGGACCTCATATTTAGACATCGAGAATGGGCGTGTCATTTTCACAAGATGCTGCGGTTGCTCGCTGGGGCTTCCAGAATCGCTTCCCATTTTGAACGAAGCAGGGAACTTGGATTCGCCGGGCGTGATCGATACCAACTCGTTCACGAAAGCCTGCAAAAGCAGAGTCGTCCGCTTGTCTTCTGCTCGACAGGCTGCCGAAAGGATCAGGCATCCTATCAACAGCATTGAGATTCGGCGAAAAGTCTCTGCGGGAATGAACTTCATTTTGTTGGCTCCTGAACCGAAGAAGTTTGGGGTTCGATGGATTCTAACGCGAGATTCGCCTGCCGTCGTCTTTGGCATCGATAATGAACGTGTTTCGGGACAAGAAATGATGTCAGAACCGTATCTCAAGAAATTGCTGCAACAAAGAACTTCAACACTGATATTAATGAAAACTTGTTCGACGGTCGTTACGATCCGATTCAGTCTGGTTCGTTTCCATGTTTCGTTCAGGAGGAATTGTCATGTTGCGTTCGTTTGCACTGGTGATGGGATTGTGTCTGTTGGCCGCATCAGCTGAAGGGGCTATCCAGTCGAAGAAGTTGACTTACAAGCACGGTGATGTCGACTGCATCGGCTATCTTGCGTGGGATGACGCGATCGAAGGACCTCGGCCTGGCGTGCTGGTCTTCCACGAATTCTGGGGACTGGATGCTTACGCAAAACAGCGAGTGGACCAGCTCGCTAAACTCGGATATGTCGCATTTGCAGCGGATCTGTATGGCGAGGGAAAGCTCGTCGACCATCCCAAAGACGCCGGTGCAATGGCAGGGCAGCTTCGCTCGAATGTGGACGACTGGAAAAAGCGAGGTCTCGAAGCGTTGGACGTTTTGAAGTCGCAACCTCAATGTGACAAGTCGAAGATTGCCGCGATCGGTTACTGCCTGGGCGGATCAACGGTTCAACAACTGGCGTTTGCAGGGACAGACCTGAAAGCGGTCGTCAGCTTCCACGGCGGACTTGTTATTCCGACAGCCGAGCAAGTGAAATCGATCAAGGGTTTGATGTTGATTTGTCATGGTGCAGACGATTCACTTATCAGTCCGGATACCATTAAGGATTTTCGTGCGGCTCTTGATGCCAACGGTGGAAAATATGGGTTCATGTCATACCCAGGTGCACGTCACAGCTTTACTGTTCCCGAAGCAGACGCAACGGCGAAGAAATTTAATCTCGATGGACTTCGTTACAACAAAGAAGCCGATGAAAAAAGCTGGGCCGATATGCGGAAACTGTTCAAAGAAACGCTCGGCAAGTAGTACCTATTTCGCCAACGCTCGAATGGATGAGACGGGGGTGCAAGCCTTAAATACCATTTGCGGATCGGCTCGCTTTCTGACGGCTGCGCTCTCGTCAGTTTCGGACGGTCCGTCATCTGGCTGGTGATCGGCGGCTTGCCTGACAACTCTTGGATGTCGGCGGCGGTTTGATGCATCGCCGCCAGCATAAAGTGTATACGTCCTGCTGACTTGTCCGATGACATTACCAGCCTCGTCCATCACGGGACCACCACTTGATCCCTGTCCAAAATCGGCAGTGATATTCAGCCAGAGCAGGCCCTCTTCGTCACGTTCGTAGTTGGCGATGTGGCCTGCCGAAAAGTAGAAAAAACTATCGCCAGGATGGCCGATGACACTGATCTGCGAACCAGGATGGGCCGCTGGCCCCAGGGCCAGCGGCTTTAAACCTTTTTTGCTGATTCGGAATAAGCACGTATCCCCGGTTCGATTGGCCGCAAGGATTTCGAGAACCGGATAGACCTGACCTCGGACATCCATCACGACAACTGCATCGTCATGATCATCATGATCGAAGACATGCGCACTGGTTGACAATATTCCATCCTCATGCACCACAAAGGCAGTAGAAAAAGACGTTTGCCATGCGGTCTCGTCTCCACTCGGTTTCGTCAGCCCTGCAACCAGAAAGACGCTTTCTGTCGCACGGCGATAGAGTTCTTGCGATGTCAGCGGAGTCGTTGAAGCTTTGGGTAGTTCCAGTGTGAATTGCGATCTGTCGAGTTCCCGATGTAAATCGTCCGCCGTTTTGCAAGTTTTCTTTTCGATCATCTCTTCCGTTGCTGTCGTCAAGATCTTGATCACATCTTCGACATAATATTCGGGTAGCGAAGTATCAGTCCGCTCGTCGTTTTGATCGGCACCCTCTGCCTTTCGTTGCGATCGACTATCCGTTGAAACCGTACGAGGGGATTCTTGAGCATCCAGTTGCGGGCGGGTCTTCTGCCAATTCAGAAACGCCAGTACCAGAACCGCGAAAGTGACACAGGCAATTGAAGCGGCGAGTCGTTTCATGTCGAAGATTTCTATTCAGCGTTCAAAGTCAGCTCGTCAATCACCGTTGGTTTAACACGTAATCGTATCGTCGGGTTTCTTGTAAATGTACCCAATTCCTTACAGTAGAGTTATGATGCCCGTGCATCGAATTCCCAAAAGCTGAACCAGGAACGGTCAAAATGATTTCTCGCTCAATCTTGTTGGCGCTTGTCTTCAGTTGTTTTGGGTTCGTACAAGCGCAGGAGGATAACGGAGCAGCGCCCCAAGCAGAGACTCTTGAAAATGATTCCGCACCAAACAAACCTAAAGCGCCTTCGTCTGGCACGTTGACGACCGACAAAGCCAAAGAAGCGGCCGAAAAAGGTTTGGAAATGACGGCTGAAGAAGTGTCAAAAATTGCGCGTCAACTCGACCAGAATCCCCAAGCCAAAGACGTTGCCGCCGGGGTCTTGCAGCCAATTTATGTGGTTGCGAAAAAACTGGCATTCCCGGCATTTCATTGGGTGGCATTTGCACTGATGGCCGCTGGAGTTGTGAGTTATGCGCTGCAGCTTGGTCTGGGAAAGCTGGTTGTATTGACTCGTCTCGGATTTAGCCTGAAAGAAATTGTGTCGGATGCCGTCGGTTTAGCAATCAGCGTCGTGGGCCTGGTCCTGACGACACAAGCCGCAGCAGAAAACTCGACGTTCACTCAAAGTCCTGCAGCCGTCCTGTCAGCAACAGCCACTGGCATCGTCGCAGGAATCATCCTGTACTTCTGGGGACAGTCGCAAGAGCTTGACGCCGCTGCAGGTCGATCGAAGTCAACGGTACACTCGAAGCGTTAGCAAAGTTAGCGCGATGTGCTGGCAAGAATAACGCTTTTCAAGAGCGACTATTAATTGTCGACGCTAAACACCAGTGTTTTTCTTGTCCACTGAGTTTGGATGTTGATTTTATCCGCAACAGGGCAATTGGCTAATGCCGACCTTCTCATTCGATCGGCGGGCCATGACGCGTGTTGGATTTAGAATTTGTATCTATGGAGGACATATCATCACTTCGAAATCGGCTCCTCGGCTGGATCGATCTCGCCAGTAAATTTGTTTGAAATTGTGGTATAGCCACGGTCGGGGGAATCGGCTTCAGCGAAAGTGACTTCGTAATCTTTTGCGGCGGGATCGGGAACTGGCATACCGGTTTTGATCATCCCCTCGGGTTTCACTTCCCACGCATCCATCGGCTTATGTCCAGCGACCGACGTGCCGGGGAAACCTAAATTCAGCATGTAGTTCTTGATCGGCGACCCTGAAGTGAACTTGTACGCGACTTCGAAGAAGATGATGTTTTCGGGTCTCCGCTTGGCCGTAACACTGATGATTTCCACGACACCCGGCGTCGGGTCAGCAACAGTTGCGGTAATGGGGGGTGCCGAACGCACAGCCTTCGGTCTGGCGACTTCGGCGTTACATCCAGCCAGACTACCGATTACAATCCAACAGGAAAACGACTTCAAAAACAAGGTTTGCACCAGAATTTGCCGGTGTGAGCGACGAGCCATGGAATGCGTTTTCTTCTAGTGGAAACCGAGCGCGACCCTCTATTTCTTCTTTTTTGGCGGAATGAGTTTCGCCGGGACATCGACTTCTATTTCGCCCCCCTCCTCCGGTATCGAGACTTTCAGAGGCGATCCGACGCCCGAATACGGGTGGGGGATTGCTTCATACGCAAAAGGGTTATCGGCCTGTGTCGCTTCAGAATCCAAAGGGGTCCCGTCCTCGTCGGCGAAAAGACTGACTCGCACGGAGTACTGCCCTGGCGGAATTCCTTCATGTCCCCGGCGGGAACTGATGACATAGAACTTACCATCAGCGTCTGCTACGCCGATCGCTCCCGGCCCGGCTGTTCCTCCAACAGGCGTGAATTCGACCGACGCTCCGGCGAGGGGGGAACCTTGAAGAGTCAACAATCCGACAAGAGGAGCTCGTTTCAGGCCGTCGCTCTTACCACTGCAGCCAACGATCAACAAGGCGACCATAAGCGAACAGGTCGTTTGAGTGAATTTACGAATCATGTTGAAGCTCAAAAGAGATGGAAATGCATCATGCATCTTCGACACTTAGATACTTGACCTATCGGCCACTGCGACGACACACGGTGGCCGTCGTAACAAACCCCGTCGGTCAACCTAGACGAATCCGTTGTTCCGCGATCACCCAAGGATTAAACCGCAACAACATTCCATCAGATTGCCCGACCGGGTGTACCGTATTTTAGAATTCGCCCATCACCTGACCATCCGCAGCACGGCAGAGATAAGTCAAAATACTCAAATCGATGTTTTCGGAAAGAAACCTCACCCCACCGTCGCCGAGAACTGCATGGGCACCACCCGTATGCATGCTGGCGCAGTTGTACCAACTTGCGCGCCGTCCCGGCGACTTGTTGAGAGCACTGGTGTTATTGTTGTAGTTCCAGACATTGATGCCTGTCGCGGGGAAAGTCACATTGAATTTGCCGACTGGATCAACACCGACGGAAACCCAACCAGCGAAAGACCAACCAGGAGATCTACCATTAAACGTCTGCAATGTAATCTCGGCCATCATCAACGTATTGCTGAGACCGTCGGTGCAGTTAGAGAAGGGCACAAAGCTGTCTTCACCGAAGAGGTAACGTGTGTCAGTCGTGAGTGAATTGTGATAGTTGTAGTATCTCAGCGAAAGACATGGCGATACAAAGTCATAACAGGTCTTGGCATAGTTAAGAGAAGTGTTTGCCCCCAGGTCCGGGCCGTACAATGCGACTGACTGTTCGCGTTGAGGTCCCGAGTCCGACGGACACATGAATCCTGGAATCAACGTTGAAGACAGCGCCGCTTGACCTGATGCGGTTGCATCGGGTTGTGAGACGGGTTTCCCTCCGGTTTGGACAAGGTTCCCGAACGCGGCCGCAAAATTCAGGCTGTTGTAAAGCGGTGCTTGATCCAGGTAAGGCAGCAAGGTGGCCTGACCCGTGGCATTTCGAGTGTTCGGGTCAGGAACATTAGTCGCAGTTGCATTCTGGCAGAATCCGAGACTCATGCGAGAGGCAGGTAGCCGACCAAAACTGCTCTCATAGTTGTGCAAGGCCAGACCCAATTGCTTGAGATTGTTCCGGCATTGAGTCCTTCGGGCAGCTTCCCGCGCCTGTTGCACCGCTGGCAATAACAGGGCGACGAGGACGCCAATGATCGCAATCACCACCAGCAGTTCGATCAGCGTGAATCCGGATCGCGGTTTGCCTGGTTTTGAACGAGTGAAGTAAATCGGCATCAGAAGAGCTCCTCATTAGAACTTCGAAGGATCAGATTAATACAGGCAAGAGCAACGTTACGATTACGAAATCACGCAGAACGTGTACGACGTCCTATCGATCGACCCAACGTTCGCGCAGAACAATTCAGAAGTCACTTATGCAATCCGTGTGCCGTAGGAATACCGGACGTCCTTATAATCCTCACGGAAAAGTTATCAAAACCGGGTGTTTTCTGCGGTTTCAAATGAACCTGCGGGGTACTTGATGTGCTAAATGCTCCTCAAAACAGCACAGTTGGTAGGCGGATAGGGCGCCTTCGTGCTGTAATGACAGACAGAAAAGCGCGCGTGCTAGGCTAATGCGCTAATTGAAAATCGCAGCATTTGACGGCGACAGGGTTCGTCAGCGTTTGGACTTCGGTTTTCAGAAGCCGATGGTGCAGCGAGACGAATTTTATGGTGTGGACAATCTCAAATTGGGTGTTTCGCACGGAAAAGAAATCATGCTGAGGCGTATGGCTCTTTGATTAAACTAACAAGAACTTACGACCTAAAATCGACAACTACTGGTGGTGTCGATGGACGAGCAAGCTTCAGTCGCAAGGCGACGTTACGACCCCACCAGTAAATGGCCAGGTCGCCGAAACGCTCGCTCGATACTGTAACTTAATTGGTTCTTGCGGCATCCAACGGGCAGCGAGTATCAATTCGCCAGGATTGGTGAATCGCAAATGATTTAAACCAAAGGAGTTCCTCTTGTTTCGCATGGCATCTCCTACGGAGTCGGCTACGCTGGTATCCCTTGCGGAATCAACCGGCATCTTCGCTCCAAATGAAGCTGCGGATTTGCTGGGAGGTGTTCTCGAGGAACTTCACGCGGGTCGCTTGGGGAGTGGCCACCAGGCTCATGTTTGGGCCAGTTCTCATCTGAGCCCAGCAAAGGGTTGGGTCTATTTTGGTCCGACGGAGTACGCGGACGGAGTTTGGGACTTATGGTGGATTGGTGTCGCACCACGTCACCAGCGGGAGGGGATTGGAGACGCCCTGTTGAAGTTCGTCGAGGGTCAAATCATTGGCGCAGGAGGGAGGTTACTTCTGATCGAAACCAGTTCGCTGCCAGCATTCGACCAAGTTCGCCGGTTCTACGCCAAACGAGGATACCTGGAATGTGGTCGAGTGCCAGACTTTTATGCTGTCGGAGAGGCAAAAGTGGACTTGCCCATGAAATGTGGGCGCGGGGAAAAGCGAGTAAACTTAACCCCGAGGAGTCCAGAGCATGTCGAAAGAACGTCGCAAGCACACATCGGAATTCAAGCGAGAAGCAGTGGGTATGGTGCTGAACCAGCAGC
>CAIOKO010000011.1 GCA_903858935.1 uncultured Schlesneria sp.
GCGATGGAGAACCAGGATGGATTACGATCTGGCGAGGTCTTGAAAAGCTTCAATTGATCGTACGTGGCGCAAACGCACAAAGGAAAAAATGTGGGTAAGTCTGAGGCTGGACGCCGATCCGCCTGCGCCGCTGGCTGCGGGTTAAACAAAGTGTACGCTGCCATCGTTTAACCGCGCCTCGAAGAGAAGCGAGTCAATCGGCGGCAATGACAAGCCCGAGGCGTCATTGCTCACGGAGCGATTGCGAGTGTTCATATAGTGAAATCAACGCATTATGCCAGTACGTTGTTGTGCGAGCGGCCTCCTGACCCCGCACAAGACCCGACCGAAGGTCTCCTCATCGTCTTGATTGATGAGGCGATATCAACCGTGATGTGGCCTTGTCCGAGCGGTCGCCTGACCCCATACGTCCAGGCGAGCCGAGGATGTCATTCCTCGGATTCTTCCTCCCCCGACCATGCTCCACGGTGCTATCCATGGTGAAATTCTTTCTGTTTGAAACTCTCGTTCAAAAACTTGCGCAACTATGGGATCGTTTGCGCAACTATGGTGGAAACCGGGCCATTTGCGATCTTTCAGAGGTCTGAAAGTTTGAGCGACATTGATGAGCGACAATCGAGGCGTTTGCGCAGCTATGGAGCCTGTCTGAACCACGACGGGCTGTTCCGCCCATAAAATACGGTGACCCACTCGTATTTAGCTCATAGGATGGCGTCGAGTCTTCAAGGTCCATCGATCATCGAAAAAAGTTGATCAAGTTGATCAAGTTGATCAAGTTCCCTATTTCATAGCGTTTTGACAGGTGTGAAGTTGGCCAACTTGGGCAACTTCACCCGTTCACGCCTTGTCTTGGGGAGGGCGAGGTTCCATCCCGAGCAAACTAATATCTATTCTTCTGACGACATTCTGATCGTCCGCGATTTTCTTCCCTTCGCGACCTTCCCTTCGCGACCTTCCCTTCGCGACCTTCGCGCCCTTCTGTTCAAAATCTTCTCTTCAGTTCTTCTGTATTCATGATCCCGCGAAATCTGGTGTCAGAGTTTGATCAAGTTTGATCGACTTCGACCATTCCCCGTAATTCATAGCGTTTCGGCGATCATTTACCTCGTTTTCTGCGGTGTTCGAGTTTGTTCGAGTTTGTCAGACTTCGACGCAGTTCGATTAAGTTTGACGAATTTCCCAGTTGAGCGAGTGGTCTCTCGATCCAACACAAGCGACCAACCGAGGGTCTGTTGTGATTCTCTTCCCTTCGTGACCTTCGTTATCTTCTGTTCAAAATCTTCTCTTCAGTTCCCCCGTATTCATGATCCCGCGAAATTTGGTGTCAGAGTTTGATCAAGTTTGATCGACTTCGACCATTCCCCGTAATTCATAGCGTTTCGGCGATCTTTTCCGCCATTTTCTGGGGTGTTCGAGTTTGTTCGAGTTTGTCAGACTTCGACGCAGTTCGGGCTTCTTCGTTCCTGTTGTGCGAGTGTCTCCCGACCCCGCCTAGACTCGATCGAACCCACAAGCCAAACAACGAACCGCCACGGATCAGCCCGCACCGATTGAAGGCTGCGGGGGCGATCCGTATTAAATTTGTTTTCCAAATTGTCAAAGATCAATTGTCGTCGTCAGGTGTTCGTTTCAAAAATCCAGGCAACAGCTCGCACTGTCAAGAAGCCCGCTCAACCAATGTTGTCCACCTCAGAGAGATGACAACGACTTTGATTTCCCGTGAACTTCACGACTTTCTTCATCGCCAAAATAACGACATAAAATTATAAGAAGTCTTGTCGTGTGTCAATGAAGAACTGGAGAAACTTTCTTAACGTTTGGAAGGTGGTCGTGAAGTCGATTGAAAACGCGAGTCGGTTCTCAAGCCACATCGTGGCGACCGAATAGAGCCTGGGGCGGTTTCCGCCCCAGGATACGAAGCAGATGAAATAGAAAAAGCCCCATTCGGGGCGACCGAGAACGGTTTATTCAACCGACCGTGGTTCGATTCATCACATTGCGACAATTTTCGACCCCGGGGGGGATTGTTACTGCCGATTCAGTCCAACGTTAGCAGCGTTGTCAGCGGGCTTTGAGGTGATGTTAGGTGTCGGGGCTACCCTGACCCTGCGGGCTTCGTGAAGGAGTGAGTTTGAGAACGGCGGAAGGGTTACTTGAACTCTTTTCGCAACCGATCGTTGGCTTCATCCACGTTAAATGGGGGTGGGGCGATATCCCGGCCGAAACGTGATAAGGCCTCATTCAGGTCGAGTTCGGGAAATATTTCTTCGTCTGCGTCGTCCATGAGTTTTAATAATCGTGACCAGCGGTCGATCCCGCCGATGTCTTCGAGCGGGCAAGCCCCTTTGCCATCGAGGCATCTCGGATAGCTTACATAAGTTTCCGCAGGTAACGTTTTTTCAATCAAGATCGTGTGTTTCCACGAATCTCCAAAGTCGTAGGTGTACGTGAATGTCTTGATTTTCGCAGCGAACAACTGCGCG
Organism: uncultured Schlesneria sp.; assembly: GCA_903858935.1. GTDB lineage: Bacteria > Planctomycetota > Planctomycetia > Planctomycetales > Planctomycetaceae > Schlesneria. Next base: position 2,484 of record CAIOKO010000011.1, read on the forward strand.
ATCGAGATTGAGTGTTCGTCAATCGCTGCACCGTCGTCAGCGAGTGGAACTCGGATCCTGCGGACGTCAAACCCATGCAAATGCATATCGCCCCAGCCCATCGTGACCTGGATGATACGATGCAGATCTTGCAGATTGAGTGATTTCACGATGACTCGACGCCAGATCGGCGGTTTCGAGTCATCGAGCGAGATTCGTAACGAATAGGCCAATGAATCGTCTTTGGAAACACTTGGCAGCCGCATCAGTCGGTCGAGCGATTGTGGTTCGTCTTCTGCGGATTCCGGGAAGGCAAATGCCAGCATCGGTGGCGGCCGTTTAAACCGATCCCAGAACTTCATCGATGCAATCGATGGTAAGTCGCTTTCACCATCAATTTGCCGGGACTTGGGTTTTCGAGCCACGATGAATTCTCACGGCGATGGTTGAGACCCGACAGCCGATTTCAAAGCATTAAGTGCGGCTTCGGCATCAACCCGAATACGAATCTCGGGATGGTTCGACGATAACTGTTCTACGAGAGGAATCAACTCCTGTTTTTGATTTGCATCAAATTTGGATGCAAGATCAGTAACCCCCTTGAGTACATTTTTGACGATCCGAAATTGTTCGCCCGACGCGTCTGGCTTCTGAGGATCACTGGCGATTGTCGGTTCTGCCAGCGCATCTTTCAGGATCGTATATCCTCGTGTATTGCCTTGTCGCGCCAAACCGAGCGCTGAATTGATCCCCGTCAATTTGTCGCCGCTCTCCAGCAGCACCTCGAGCTGGTGCGTTGCGTCGGGTGACTTGAACAGTCCCAGCGCAAATGCCGCAGTCTGTCGTAAAATCGGTGCGGAATCACCAGACATCTCAATCAAGCTCGCGACGATATCGGGATCGGACAATGGTTCACCCCGCTCGTTGGCTCGACCTGCCACAAACGAGAGCGACACAACAGCGCTCTTGCGAATTTCCACGTCCCTTTGTGGTTCAAGAGCCATCTTAATGGCGGGAGTGATCGCATCCAGTGAATCCATCATCCCCAAAGCGCGAGTCAAATACTCTTGAATCGCAACGCCTTCTCTCGATGTCGAGTTTCTTTTGAGTTCGATAATCAGTTGATCTGCCAGACCCTGCGCGATTTCGCGATTCGCCCGCAGGTTTTGACCTTGTTCGCCTCGGCGAGAATCTTGATCCAGCACTTGAGCCAGACCGTACATCGCTCGATTCCGTACATGCAGATTCTGGCTTTGAAGATCCTGAAGCAGCTTTCTCCAGTCTTGTTCTCCCACGGCAATCAGGCCGAACATCCACCAGATGGCCACGACCCCCATGACAATCAAAGCCGGAAAAATGAATAACTGAACGATGAATCCGGCTGACGGAGGCTGCACCGGTGGCAGGTCGTTCATCGAAGGGCGTTGGGGAATTGAAGCAGATTCCAGGTCAGATTCGGTCATGACATTTCCGGTTGTCGAATAGATCGCGGTCGCCGATCACAGTCTGCGCCCAGCCTTTTTCAGATTATAGGCCGTATCACCCCAACTGTCAGGCTTCAAAACGATTCCCGAACGATTAGGTGGTCGCGAAAAAAATCCTGTACCACTATTCAACCGTCTTCGGTCAAGCTGCGCTCTTCGATTGATGCCCGAATCATCCCAGGCGCTCAGTCATCGAAGTGTCAATCTCACGCTGCCACGACTTGAAATTGAAAACGTTGATGACGAATAAGCCGTCAAAATGACCAGATTTCGAGTCTATTTCGTGAGACATTCTCATGGAGTGCGAGACAGTTCCTTGTTCAGTCAGGCAAAGCGTCCTAGAATTCACCCCCCAATCCTTAAGATGCCCGCCTAGAATGGATTTTTGCTTATGTCTCGCCGGTTTGTGACTGACCTTAAGGATGGAGAGATCGTCGACGACGTGTTTCTCGTTTCTGACAAACAACTTCGGGCAAACCGAAACGCTGCTCTCTACCTGTCGGTCGACTTGCGCGACAAGACCGGGATGATTAACGGTCGGATGTGGAACGTCTCTGAGGACTCCTGCTCAGAAATTCAAAGCGGAGGGTTTGTCCGTGCCCGAGGAAAAGTGCAGCTTTTCCAGGGAACGCTTCAACTGATTCTGACGCATTGCGATCCTGTCTCTGCCAAAGGAGTTGATCCAGTCGACTTTGAAAAAATGTCGTCTGTGAAAATTGACCAGCTTCTCGAACAACTGCGGACGATCCTGTTAGGGTTCGAAAACACGCATTTACGCACGTTGATGGAATTTTTCCTGGTCGACGAAACGTTGCTGCAGGCTTTGGCAGAAACACCGGCTGGCGTGAAAGCTCACCATGCCTATCCGGGGGGCCTGGTCGAACACGTGGTCACGCTGCTGAAGTCAGCCGAGAAAATTTGTGAAGTCTACACCGATATCGACGTGGAATTGCTGCAGGCAGGTGTGTTTCTGCATGATATCGGCAAGACACGCGAACTCTCCTGCACGTCCGGCTTTAATTACACGGACGAGGGCCAGTTGCTCGGTCACCTGATGATCGGGGTCGAGATGCTGACGGAAAAGATTCACCGTATGACCGAACTGACAAAAGAACCGTTCCCGCAAGAGCTGGAGTGGCGGTTGAAGCACATGATCCTCAGCCACCACGGCAGTTATGAATTTGGCAGCCCAAGGCTTCCAATGACTCCAGAAGCGATCATTCTGCATATGATTGACAATCTGGACGCCAAACTTCACGAGTTTACACGTGCGATCGAGGACGACCCGAACGGTGCGTCGCATTGGACTTTGTTTATCCCACGCCTGGACCGCAAGATTTTCAAGGGGATTCGACAGGCGTAATCGACGTTTTATTCTTGTTAAAACTTTATTTTGACGAGGTTTCCGTCGATATTGGCAAACATGGGTCTGTTCATGATTCCGAACTTGGCGCAATAGGGCTTTCATCAACATCAGAGTCTACTGTATAGTTAATGTTTGGCTTGGATGAGCCGCCAGAATAACGACGGAATGACCGTTGAGTTCCTCAAGACGATTCGACAAAAACAATGCCATTAACGAAGTCACCTCGTTCAAAACTACAGTTTCATCCGCAGGCGTACCTGTTCATCAATGATGCGCTTTCGGTCGCTCAGGATTTGTATGGTCGCGATAAGCTCAGTGAGACGGGCGGCCACATTCTTCCGCGCGAGTTGCTTGATGGTTTCCGGCAACTTGGGCAGCGTCGATACGGGATGCTGGCACCTGTTGTCTTCCGGAAATGGGGCATTTCGTCAACAGCCGACGTTGGCCGAATTGTGTTCGAACTGATTGAACTCGGCGAAATGAAAAAGACCGACAGCGATCAGTTCAGTGATTTCGTCGACGTCTATTCGTTCGACGACGCGTTTAATGCGGACTATTCGATTGACGTTTCAAAGGCGTTTAAGAGCTAGACGCACTCATGTTTGACCAAGACGCCGATCGCACGCTTCCACCCACCGAGCGACGTCGGCGCGAAGCAAGGTCTCGGGGCGAGGTCGCTCGCAGTCCGGAATTGACCTCTGCGATCACGCTGCTGGCAGGAAGTGCCCTGATCTGGTGGCTTGCACCAGGCTGGGCGACATCGCTCGCCGAACTGATGCGAGATTCGTTACGAACGCCTCCGACCTCAGTCATGAACGTCGCGTTCGTCGCAGTGTTGACTCAACGGATCGGTCAACTTTTCGCCACGATTCTTCTGACAGCCGGCCTGATTATCTGTGTCACTGCGCTCGCCGCAAACATCACTCAGACCGGGTGGATCTGGATGCCGATGGCAATTGTACCGCGATGGCGATTTCGTGGTCTGCTTTCCTGGGAGCGATGCCTGGAATCGACAGGCTGGGTTCTGCGGCTATGCCTGCTGGCCAGCGTCGTCTGGTTCTTTACCAGTAGTCGCCAATCTCAATTTCTAGCGTTATCGATAGGTGATCCCGCAGTCATGTTGATCCGATCTGCGCAATTAATTGGTGAGCTTTGCGTTCAGCTTTCAGCATGCCTGGTTTTGCTTGCCGTCGTGGACTACGGATTCCGATTCTGGCGGCACGAACAGGGTCTGAAAATGACCATCGAAGAAAGACGACGAGAACAACAGGACGACCAGGTCGACCCAAGAATCAAACAGCGCCGAGCCGAAGCCATCAACCGAATTGAAGTTTGAAGCTCGCATGAACTGCTAATTATTGGTTAGCCCGACGCGCAAGCGAGGGAAGACGAAAAAGGGGGACTGGCTCCATCCGCGGTGCCTGTCCCCCTTTTTCGTCTCCCCTTTATTTTTCCTCGTTCGGCAGCAGGGTGGTTTTCACACGATCCGCACGTTGACGGAGATCGAGTGCGCGTTCGGGGCCGAGATGTTTCTCGACCCAGGCATATCCTGCCGAAAGTCCGGAACATCGTTTCGTGTCGTGCGAGTCAGTGGCGAGGATTGCCTCGCGGTGGGTTTTGAGAAAATGTTCTCCGAAGGCTTTGGCTTCGTCGCCGAAACTGCCCAGCAGTGACCTCACTGTGATCTGAATCCAGGCTCCCGCATCGACTAACGGCGGCAGGAGATCAGGCTGGTCCTGGAAGAAGTCGTGACGTTCGGGGTGAGCAATGATCGGGGTCATTCCCCGATCCCGAATCCACTCGATGAGTTGAACGGAATCTCGCGGGAACATCGAAGCGGCCCAGTTGAATTCGAGCAGTGTGGAATCTTTGCGATCACCCAGATGACAGTAGACATCTTCCTCAAATTCACGACGGTAGAGGGCGGAATCGAAGACCTGAATTTCTGAGCCGGGCAAAACCGTGAGTGGAATCTTCGCTGATTTCAGTTCCTGGTTGAGTGCATCGACATGGGGCAGAATCTGGTCTCGCAGCAGATGGAGTAGACGATGGCAATGCGGTGTCGCCGTGATGACCGTGATGCCATCCGCCACACAAAAGCGGGCCAGCTTCAGGCTTTCTTCAAGATTCGTCGGGCCGTTGTCAACTCCCGGCAAAATATGGCAATGGAGATCAATCATTCTCTGTTCGGTCCGGAAGTTGAATGCATAATCATCTTCCAGCAAAGTAATCGATCGCGATACGAATGTCATGTTGCGGATACGAGATGGACTGACGGTCACACGCCAGTCGCAGAATTCTCGTGCTTCAAAAACGGGTCCTGCCAATGACTTCAAAGGTCGGCACCGTTAGCAGTCCGTGCGCTTGATCTTGTGACTGCCCCTGCGATGGCCGTCAACGTAAAGAGAATCGTCGAGGAAAACGCAGCCTCGAACATACCAGAATTCCCTGAAGGGCTGTGAAAAAAGGGAGTCGCAGATCGCGATGGTGCCGACCAAGACTCATGACAGAATCGGTGGATAATTCTGTCATCTTAGGTTAATTTGGGACTCGAGATCCCTATTTTTCCAGGGATTTTCAACAAGCTCGCTTCGTTCGGGACGTAGATGTTGCAGGTTCAAATCCTGTCATCCTGATCTTCAAAAAGGGGACTGGCGCCGTCCCCGGTGCCAGTCCCCTTTTTTGTCTGCGCAATTTAAGTGATCAGAACGCGCAGTAAAGTAGAATCTCCCTTTTTGTTTTTCCGCGGAGAGTTTTGACGATGCGACGATGGCTCCGCAACGTGGATTCCCGTCACGGGCGCGAGTCTGGTCGGGAGATTTTTCGGGCAGTATTCTGGCGGAAATAGATTTGACGCCGAAGGATGGTAAAGGGATCGTGTGATTTGCACCCTATAAAAAGCACTTGTTCCGCGATACCTTTCGCATCGTCGATCTCGATGCGGTCAAGCAACGATTCGTAATCAAAGAAGGCCTTCGATGAATTACACACGCTGTTTACTGATCGCCCTGTTGCTTTCACCATTGTCCTCGCTGCATGGTGCCGATGCAAAGCCAGCCAAACCCAACATTATCTTCCTGCTTACCGATGATTCTGGATTTGCGGACTTCGGTTGCTATGGGCATCCGATGCGGAAAAGGTGTCAGGAACCGATAAGACGTCATGACTGACTCTGATTTCCGTCTTTAATACCCCGCTGCGTTGGCGTCAAAGACGAGAATCGGGCTTTTTGTTGGCTCAGTCTTATTCTGACAATTCATGCACAACGACAGTGATGTTCTTGAGCAGCAGGCGCGAAAAAAAGCTGGCCGACTCGTCGGCATGGTCCGGGCACCTTCCGCCCTCGAGAGTCAAGGGGGTTTTGCTCGGCGCGGCATACCAACAATCACTACGTTCGCTCTTTCTCTCGAGGTTGCGTCTGGACAATGGTCAGCGTCAGAATGAGTCAGTCGTTAGCCGTCTGGTGAATCGTTTGATGGGATTTCCGGGATTCGATCTCTCAACATCAGGAACCTTGCTTTGGAACAACAGAACGAACCGATTGCTGGTGGTGATCCTGCAAGGTCCGAAGGGCAGGAGAGCGATTACGATGGTGCCTGGAAAGAGACGCTGCGGTCGCACTTCCCGCAAGTGATCTTGAAATGCTTTCCCGATTTGCACGCGCTGATCGACTGGAATGTCGCGCCGGAATGGCTCGACAAGGAATTGGGCCAGATCCTTGGGACGAAAGGGCGACGAAACAGCCAGGTCGACGTTCTGGTCCGTGTCCACCTTCTGGAGGGGGGACCGCAGACAGTTTTTTGTCACATTGAAATTCAATCGACCTATGAAAAAGACTTTGCTGTCCGGCTTGATCTGTATAACGCAGGACTGAAATGGCAACTGGGACATGATGTTTTGACACTGGCGATTCTTGCAGATCTCGATCCGCAGTGGTTACCTGATCGGCACACGTTCGAATTGGCCGGATTTCGAACGGATCGGCGGTTTCCGATCTGCAAGCTGGTGAGTCGCCTGGAGTCCGAATGGCGGGAGGATTCTTCGTTGATCGCCCAAGTGGCTCGGGCACAGATCGCGGCGCTCAGGACGGCGGGCGATCCGCAAGCTCGTTACGGAGCCAAAATGCAATTGGTGAGAAATCTTTACAAACAGGGCCATTCGTCTGATACAATCCGGGAAATGTTCCGGCTGATCGACTGGATGATGCGGTTGAGTCAACGATTCGAGAAACAGTTCAAAATCGAATTAGAAGCCTACGAAGAGGAATTGCACATGCCCTACGTGACATCCATCGAACGCCTCGCGATAGAAGAAGGCATGCAGAAAGGTCTACAGAAAGGCCGAGAAGAAGGCCGGCAGGAGGGCGAATTGATTGGTCAGATCAAGATCCTTCAAGAGTTGTTGGAATTGACCTCGCCCACCGCCGAGGAACTGGGACAACAGGACAACGCCGCATTGTCCAATTTGTGCCAGGAACTCAGGCAGCGTGTCAGATCCCGGAACGGGAAGTGACCATCGACCGAAATCTTGATGGATCGCCCGGATAAAAGCATTTCAGGCGCCGTGAATACGTGGAATTCATGTCAACGGCAGTGAAGTTCCCGACCAGCAGGCGCGAGAAAAGTTGAACGTCTCCAAGCCATCATTCACAGCCGAAAGAACACCGGTTGGCTCCGAGTCGGGAACCTGCACGTAGAAGATCGGCTGTTTGCTTTTGATCCACTGCAGGGCCCGCTGGATCAGGGTCGTCTTGCCGATCTGGCGTCGCCCGGTGACCTTGGCAAAGAACCACCGTTTACGGTCGAGCATTCGCTCCAATTCCGCAAGCTGCTCTTTTCGCCCATAGAACTTCTACTCAGCCCTGCCGGCCTCTTGAGATAAAGCTGCGTTACTAAAACAAGGTAAAGAAGCTTTACCTTAACTTCGTTAGTGATGCAACTCATTATTATTGCGGGGTTTGTGAATCGCATTGCGACGGGAATGGCCCTGCCTCAACAGGGAACGCACGATGGGTGTGATGCTTCGAAGCGTCCAAACTGACCATTTAATCGCGTTCTCTCTCGGCCAACGCGCGAACGACAGGTGACTCCAATGCCAGTGCCCTGGTCCCGGCTTGGAAAAGCTCAATCGCCGTCTTGTTTCCCCAATTTTTTCCGCCCAGCCGATAAAGGGGACTGTGGCGCCGTCTGCGGAGCCTGTCCCCATTTTTTTTCTACACAATTGCAGCGATCAGAACTCACAGAAAAATAGAATGCCCCCTTTGGTTTTCCATATTGATGAGCGGCATGATCCGATCGCATCCGACGCTAGCAGCATCGGCCACGTGGCCGACGCTGCTAGCGTCGGATGCAATCAGCAAATCCGTTACGGTTTCCGGTGCAGCAACAAAAAAGCGGTGTCCCCTTGGTTCAGTTACAGTGATCAGAACGCGCAGTAAGGAAAAATGTCCCTTTTGTTATTTCACGGAGAGTTTCGACGATGCGACGAAGACTCCGCAACGTGGATTCCCGTCACGGGAGGGGGGCTGGTTGGGAGATTTGTCGGGCAGTATACTGGCGGAAACAGATTTGAAGCCGAACGATTGTGAACGCATCGTGCGATTGTCACCCGATAACAAGCACTTGCTCCGCTATGCCTGGCGCATCGTAGAATTCGATACTTATCCGATGCTCGCAAGCACAGATGCGTCATCAAAGAAGGCCTTCGATGAAATACAAACACTGTTTACTCATCACCCTGTTGATGACACCATTGGTCACGCTGCATGCTGCAGATGCTAAGACAGCCAAGCCCAACATTATCTTCCTGCTTGCCGATGATTCTGGATTTGCGGACTTCGGTTGCTATGGGCATCCGTATGCGAAGACGCCGAATATCGACAAGCTGGCGGCCGATGGCACGCGCTTCACTCAGTTTTATGCAACCGGCGTCACCTGCTGCCCGACGCGGACCGGCCTGATGACCAGCAAGTGGCCGGCTTCATATCCGACCTATCCGGCAAACGGCGGCTTTGTGGATCGAGTTACGATCACGGAATTGCTGCACAAGCACGGCTATGCGACGGGACACTTCGGCAAGTGGCACATTGGTCCCGACGATCAAGCAAAGGCGGGAACTTATGGCATTGACGTCGTCAGTGCGGCGACAGGTGCGGCGAAGAAGAAGAATACCGCCGGTCGCGATGCACCCATTTATAACGAAGCAATCAAGTTCATCGAACAGCATAAGGATGGACCGTTTTATATGAATGTTTGGGGCCATGTCTCACATCACAAGGTCGATCCTCCACAAAGTTACATCGATAAGTTCAAGGACTTGGCGGTCGATGAGTCGAAGTTTGCCGAACCGATGCAGGAAAAGTTTGCTGCGTGCAAATCGCTGGGCGGCGACGTGAGCGAGCACATGCGGGCTTACCTGGCAGATATTTACTCACTGGATGAAGACATCGGTCGATTGCTGAAGCGGCTCGATGAACTCGGCCTGCGCGACAACACCATCGTCGTCTTTTCCAGCGATCAAGGTGCGGCTCCCATCCGCACAGACGGCAAAAATGACGGTTCGGATCACCTGCGGCTCAATGCGATGGGCTACTCCGGCATCTATCGTGATGGCAAACACGGCATGTTTGAAGGGGGCGTGCGAGTCCCCTGGATCGTGCGCTGGCCCGGCCATGTCCCCGCGAATCGTGTGGACGACAAGTCCGTCATCAGCGGCGCCGACTTCCTGCCAACGCTGTGCGCCATGACCGGTGTGAAGTTCAACTCCGCCGATTTTGATGGCGAAGACGCCTCTGCCGCCTGGCTCGGTAAAGGAGAGCACGTACGTACTACACCGCTCTTTTGGAAAACCAGTGCCGTAAATAGCGACGCCGGCATCCGTGAGGGCCAGTGGAAGCTCATCTACCCCACTCGCAAAAGAGGAGCGGAACTCGCCCTTTACGACATCGTGAATGATCCCGGTGAGAATCAGAACCTCGTTTCCCAACATCCCGAGATTGTGAAGAAACTCTCCGCCAGGGTTGGGACCTGGGTTGCGACATTGCCCAAGGAATACATCAAGACGGACGATAAGGACAAGTAAGGCATGAATCACGGAGCTTTCACAGTGCGACCACTGGTCTTGTCGCTGATCTTCAGCGGGTTGTGCGCGAGCACACTTCAGGCGGATCAACCCAACGTCCTGCTGATTATGGTCGATGACTTGCGTGACTATGGTGGTGCGTTCACACGCGACATCGTGAAGACACCGAATCTCGATCGACTGCGTGCTCGAGGGACCACGTTCGAGCGAGCTTATGTGCAATACCCGGTCTGCAATCCCAGCCGGAGCTCAATGATGGTTGGGCTGCGGGCCGAGCAAACAAGCATCACAGACAATGAGACGCGACTCCGCCAGAAAATGCCCGACGTCATGACCATGCCGCAGCTCTTTAAAAACGCCGGTTGGCAGACGCATGCGTTTGGGAAGCTATTTCACCTTGGCGGTGGCACGGACGCCGAACAGAAAGCGTTGTGGATGGACGCTGGCCGCTCGTGGCACACCGCTCAGGCATTTGAGGCGACTCCACTCGGTCGCAAAATGATTGACGGTCGTAACGTCACCGATGGCGCCCTGAACTGGTGCCAATGGGGTGCGGCAGATGGCAACGACGACGACCAACCCGACGGACAAATCGCGGCCGCCACTGTGGCCATGATCGAGAAGCTCGACGATACGCCCTGGTTCATTGGTTGTGGCTTCATGAAGCCGCACGATCCCTTCATCGCACCGAAGAAGTATTTTGATTTGTATCCGCCAGAATCACTGAATCCCTGGCGCGATCCCGCAAACATGACACCGTCGAGCAAAAACGCGGTGGGGTTCGGCGCGTATGGCGAGGCGTTCGCCAAATTCACCGAGCAGGAATGGCGAGAGCTGTTCCGCGCGTACTGTGCTGGTACAAGTTTTATGGATGCACAGCTCGGTCGAGTACTCGATGCACTCGACAAAAACAAACTCTGGGACAAGACGCTTGTCATCTTCGTCGGCGATCACGGCTACCACACCGGTGAGCGACGCTGGTGGAACAAAAACACGCTTTTCGAGCGATCCTGCCGAGCCCCGCTCGTGATCGCTTCGCCGGGCATGAAGGGAGGCCAGACGAGCCGTTCGCTCGTTGAATTCGTCGATCTCTTTCCCACAGTTGCCGACGTTTGCGGCATGAAGATGCCGCATGAAGTCGCCGGTGTGAGTTTGCGTCCGATTCTGGAACATCCCGAAGCCAGCGTGAAAGAGGCGGCGTTTACGCTCGTCTCACGCAGGCCGAAACTCTATGGCCAGAGCATTCGCACGACCCGCTGGCGGCTCACGAACTGGAGCGATGGCGAAACCGAGCTCTACGATCACGACCAGGACCCCGAAGAGTTGTCCAATGTCTCTCGTAGATATCCCGACATCGTGAATGAACTCGCGAAACAACTTCAAGCGATCGGAAAGCCTCAACGATGAAACGCATCCTCGTCCTGATCTCCGCGATCTTCACGCCAGTCTCCGCTCTTCACGCAGTGGAGGTAAAATCGTCCAAACCCAACGTCGTTTATATCATGGCAGACGACCTCGGCTGGGGCGACATCAGTGCCCACGGCGGCGGCGTTAAGACACCGAATATCGACCGATTGTTCAAGCGAGGGGTCGAGATGACGCAGTTCATGGGCTGGTGCGTCTGCTCGCCGACTCGCGCCATGCTGCTTACGGGGCGGCATCCGTTTCGCGTTGGCACTGGGCCGGAAGTCGGTGGAGAACTGGCGACGGAGGAAACAACCATCGCCGAAGGCTTCAAGGCGAACGGTTACCAAACGGGAGTCTTTGGCAAGTGGCACAACGGTGATGAACCGGATTCGCCGACGTTTCGAGCCGCTTTCGCGGAGGCATTCAAAAACGCGCCCAACAAGAAGTTTATACCTGGGAAGGGTGCCAACGCACACGGCTTCGACGAAGCATGGATCTATTACGGAGGAGGTGCTGACCACTTTACGCGACGCACGGTGAAAGGCAACGGTCCCGTGAGTTGGTGGCACAATCTCGATTTCCGACCACAGGATGAAGGCTACACCGACGACCTCGTCACGCATCATGCCATTGAGTTCATCAGGGAAAACAAAGACCGTCCTTTTTTCTGCTACGTCCCATTTCACATCGCGCACGCACCGCTGCAGGCCAAGCCAGTCGACCTTGCCAGGACAGATGCCGAACATGCCGCCAGACTACCTGCGGCGAACGGGCAGACTAGCGCCGAAGAGAAGCATCATCACGCCGGCATGCTGCACGCGCTGGACGACAACGTCGCCGCTATTCTTGCTGAACTCGACCAGTGTGGATTGCGCGACAACACGATCGTCGTATTGACGAGTGACAACGGCGCGATGGAGGCAGGTAGCAGTCTTCCCCTGCGCGGAGCCAAACACAGCGTCTATGAAGGCGGCGTGCGATTGCCCACGGTTGTTCATTGGCCGAAAGGCGACCTCGCCGGCGGCACGACCTGGGCAGGCCTGTGCGGCGCACTCGACATGTTCCCCACGCTCATGGCCATGACCGGATCCACGATGCCCGAGACCCGTCCACTCGATGGTAAAAACATCTGGCCCGCCCTCCGTGACCGCCAGACCAGCCCCGTGGAGAGCTACTACTGGGTCTGGCGCGATGAGGATGCCATTCGCACGGCGGATTGGAAACTGCACCGCTTCTTCAACCGCTTCGAACTCTACGACATGAAGGCTGACGAGTGCGAAGCCACGAATGTCGCCGCCGTTCATCCTGAAGTTGTGAAGTCCCTCGCTGCCAAAATGGACAGCTGGGCTGATTCACTTGGAGCCGCCCTCACGCATCGGCCAGCGCCCGCGAAGCTGGATGCCAACCCCGAACCTGAAGGCGAAGTGCTCGAGGTCACCGTCACGGTCACCGACAAAGCCAAGCCAAGCGACCGACTCATCGTCCCCTTAGCCAATTGGGGCGGCAGGCAGGACGCTACTGACTGGATTGAGTTCGACATCGCTTTTTCACACGACACTCCAAAGCGTTATCCCTTCTACTCCCCGATGCGCGGTAACGACAACAAACCAGCCTCGCTCCTCTTCAAGAAAGGAATCGGCATCGACCAGCATGGCCACGAGCAGGTGAATGGCCCCGGCCCACTCGATCACGCCAGCATTTGGCAACATCGCATCATCGGACTTTGCGCGAACGCCCCCGGCCCGCTCGGCAAACACGGCCTCGTCTTCAGCGGAGGCAAACCCGGCACCTTCACCGCCTACCTCGATAACCTTCGCCTCCGCCACGCCGACGGCAGCATTTCACCCATTTGGACTAACGGCAAAGACATACGCAACCGAATGGTCGCGGATACGCAGCTGTTCACCAATGTCCGAGTTCGCACCGTCACGGCGGGTGACGTCATCAAGCGACATTCGTTGGCTCCCGCTCCATGAATTCGTTTGCCGGGAAAGCAGATTGTCTTTGGAAAAATTAAAGGGGAATGCCCCGAATGGCACTGCTGTATATGCTGCTTGTGTTTACGTCAAACGCGTCGGTCTGTTGTTTTAGGTGAGATGATCGCCTGTGTGCGGTACGATGTGACAAACTAAGGACGTCGTGCTCGAAAACCATCGGAGCCACGGTAGTTTAATGATGTGCGCACAGCGTTAACAAGCACGCGAGAGGGTCATGTGCGATGCGTATTCTTTGATGTAAAATGGCAGGCGAAAGATCGAAGTTGGTATTGGTGGTGAGACCGTTTGGACCTATCTTTCGCCTTGCGTGAGACCTTCCTTGGGCGTGCTGTGCAGCTTGGACCAGGGAGGGTCTCATGCTTTTTACGTCAGGATGTCACGGCACGGATAGATCATTTGAGTTGGTAAGACGGTCGCTGCTTCAGGACGAAGGCTTGCCCTTTGCCGATGCGATGACAACGGCACAGATTGAGCAAGCGTTCGAGGTGGAAGGGGTTTCGTTTGGGAACGCTCCGCAGGACTCGAACGACGCCTCCGGCGATAGCGTCGGGATTGTCTACACGATGGGAGTGACGCTCTGGGCCATGCTGTCCCAAGCGTTATTCACCGACGCGCAGCGAGCTTGTCGTGCCGCGGTGCAGAGGGTGGCTGTGTACTACGCACTGCTCGGAACGAAAATCTCGTCCACCAACACAGGTGCCTATTGCCGTGCACGAGCGAAGGTTCCGGAGGGCGTGATCAAGAGACTTACACTCGGGTTGGCTGAACGGTGTGAAGAATCCGTTCCCGATGAGTGGCGCTGGAATGGCTTTCGCGTGTTGGTTGTTGACGGGTCAACATTTTCGATGCCAGACACCGAAGAGAACCAGGCTGAATATCCGCAAGCGGTGAGTCAGGAGCAGGGACTTGGATTTCCGATTATGCGTGGCGTGGGACTAACCTCGCTGGCGACAGGGATGGTCATGGCGTTGGCCTTGGGGCCGTATGCGGGGAAGGAAACCGGTGAAACGGCATTGTCCCGTTCCCTGTTTGATCAGTTGAAAACGGGCGATCTTGTACTTGCAGATCGGTACTATGGCGGCTGGTTCATGCTGGCGCTGCTGCAAGAACTGGGTGTCCAGTTTGTCACTCGGCTGCATCAGCTTCGCACCGCTGACTTCAGTCAGGGAAAGAGCCTTGGAAAAGACGACCATATTGTTACCTGGCCCAAACCGCAAAGGCCGAATTGGATCGACCAGGAAACCTATGATCGTCTGCCCGAACATCTTGAAGTCCGCGAGATCAAAGTGAATGTTGACAAGCCAGGCTTCCGCACGGAATCGCTGGTTGTGGTCACATCGCTACGAGATCATCGCCGCTACAAGCGCGATGAGATTGCACAGTTCTATCGTCGTCGCTGGATTGTGGAACTCGAACTTCGTGATATCAAGTCGACGATGAAACTCGATGTGCTCCGTCGCACAACGCCAGAATGGGTGAGGCAAGAGCTCTGGACGGGTCTGTTGGCCTACAACCTGATCAGGCAGTCGATGTTACAATCCGCCTTGGGCAGCGAATGCCAACCAAGTGAACTAAGCTTCGCCGCATCGCTCCAGATGCTCTCAAATACGTGGGTCCTCGCAGGTGTCCCGCCTTTGGTTTCGATCAGCGATCGAGAACGCCTGATTGCGCTGCGTATCCTCAACGGCCAAACTCATCGTGTTGGCAATCGCCCAAATCGTGTCGAGCCTCGTGCTGTCAAACGCCGACCCGATCCGATTGCGTTACTGGCAGAGTCCCGAAAAGTTGCTCGCGCCAAACTGACGGCAGGCACGAAGTGTTGACGCGTCAGAACAAAGGACCCCGCATAAAGAGATTGTCCTGCTTTTTGGGCATTGCGCCGCAAGGAGTTGCGTAAACGAGAAGTGATGAACTTCAATGTTTTCTGAGAGAATGGGAGTATCACCAATCCATTCCTCATGAACAAGGAAGTTCATCATGGATCATGTTAA
>CAIOKO010000012.1 GCA_903858935.1 uncultured Schlesneria sp.
CTCGTCAAAGCCTCTTTGAATACATCGAAACTTTTTACAACCGAGTCAGAAGGCACTCGACACTCGGTCATCAATCACCCGTAAACTTCGAGCAGGCATTATAACCCTAATCCCGCGCCCACATTTCATGGGCAAGTCCAGTTATTGTCGATAATCGCATCGTCATTTTCCGAAAATTGGATTTGGTGACACGACATCGGAGTCGCCGGGGTAGAAGTGACCTCTCCTTCGTCGACCAAAGAGCACTGGAATTAGGAAAGCATTACTTATCAACTTTTTCGCTATCGATCGAAATCCGGCCGTCTGTCTCCTGCTTCGCATACAGCCTGATATTTAAGACGCCGTCCGGCGTTCCTCTGACTTCGATCGGCACGCTTCCCACCAGGACCGGCGATCCAAATCCGTCCGCGAATTCGTAAGGTAACGGGCGGTTGGTAACGACATAGGCACGATCAACATCGGTCAGTCGTCTTGGGGGTCTTGTGAAATGACTTGGTCTGGTCAGCCCATCGATTTGTTGAGCAGGAAGCTTTTGAAACCGCAACCAGGCAGTCATCTGGTATGAATCGGTGTAGACCGGGAGCGAATCATTTCGCTCCCGAATCAGCCGAGCCACTTCGCGCGTCGCCGAATTTATAGCAAACGCGCGGTGGAAACGGTCAGGTTTAATCGGAACAAACCAAAACGGCCAAATCAAATGCATGAAGACTAAGATGACAGCGATCAACGGCGGCAAAAATGCGGCCGCCGTCGACCGTCGCCAGAATTTTGACTCGCGTACTGATTCATACCATTCCGCCGCCAACGGCCAGAAGGAAACGAAGCAGACTAATGCCCAATTTCCTTCGAGTCGGGTCTGAGTCGATTTGTACAAGAAAAACGCCAACGGTAAGGCATAAAGACAGGCACAGACTCGCAGTTTGGGATTCTGGCTCAATCGAGTGAACCGCGAAATGACCCAGGGGAACAGGTAAAACGGCAATGTGCCGAACGCCAATATTTGTATCCCGATAAATTCAACGATCGAGATCAACGCATTCGGTGTCTTTTGAGCAGAGTGCCGCCATTGAAAAAGTAATGGCTCAAAGTTCTGCTGGACGTTATAGATCAGGATCGGAGATGCAACGGCAAACGCGACGACTCCGTGAAAAATATAGCCTTTCAGCCAATGTTGCCATGGTTGGCGAGTGAGTAGCAGGCTGACGAAAGCAACGGGAACCGCAAGGCCCATTGTGTATTTACTGAGTACTCCGCCCCCCAGGATGATTCCGCCGATCAGCCACCATCGAAGGTCGGCGCCCTGTGCATCTTCAGGCAAGCGATCGATGGATGGTTCCATTCGCCGGTGCAGTTCAACAAGCCACCAGAGATAACCCGTCCAAAACATCAACAACGGTGAATCCGGGGTGATCAAGACCGCGAGAAAAGTAAAAACGGGGGTCAGAAGAACGCCCCAGATCAATGGTCGAGAATCGGTCAATCGGCTGATGACGTATAGCGCGAATGCCGATGCAACACAGGCTGGAACCCGAATCGCAAAAATCGAATCACCGAACACTGCAGTTGAAAGCCGAATCAGCAGGGCCGTCATCGGCGGATGATCGTAGTAACTCCATTGCAGGTCTTTCGACCAGCACCAGTAGTAAACCTCATCATCGGCTGCAGGAAGCAATGCCGCCAGCACGAGGTAGATTACGAAAACAATCGTGATTTGTTTCAGTCGTTGTTTATCATCCATGAAAGACTTTCTTTGGCCGTCGTCCGTGACGTAATTCATTGCTTACTTTTCTCGTCGTTCAAAGATGACGATATGCTGTCGCGGTAATGATGCGACAGTTTCCTTCCACTTCAACTGGAACTCAGGCTGACCGATTTCCTTTTTGACCTGAGCTTCCGACATTTTGTGGACGAGTTTGATTGGGACCTGAGGATCTTCACGTCGATATTCGACAAATGCAATCCGACCACCGGGCTTCAAAGCCTTCGATAATTCAAGCATCATTTCGTACGGAAATTCGAATTCGTGGTAAACGTCCACCATAAGAGCGAGATCAATTGAGGCGGGTTCCAGCTTCGGCGATTTATCCGTGCCAAGCACAAGCTCGATATTTTTAATATTGCGATCTTTAATCTTGTCACCGAGCAGGTCGAGCATCTCCTGCTGAATATCGACGGCCAATACCTTACCAGCATCGCCCACCTCATGAGCCATCATCATAGTGATGACCCCTGAACCTGCTCCCACATCAGCGACGACTTCACCTGGCTTCAATTTCAATTCGCGTACCAGTTCGCTGAGCCGTTCTTCTTCTTCTCGCTCGGGACGTTCCAGCCAGGGTGCTCCGTGAAAGGTCATTACCATTGCGATTTCACGACCCATATAGAACTTTCCAGATCCATTCGGATCATGGTTCTTTTTCGTCTGATATCGTTCTTTGGGTTTAACGGCGGGTTTCGCAGGATCTTCGACGGCTGGTTGTTCCTGAGCGGCAGCCTGAGATAACAATGAACCGCGAGAAAGCAATAACAACAGCAGGCCACTGAGCACTGCGCAGAAGACGCAACAGAGTCGAACCGAAGAACGTCGTGAAGTCATTTGGTATTCCATGTCCGGCGGTTCTTAACACTGTATCACTAGAAACCGCGAGCAGATCGGATTTCGTCAAACCCGCGGAGATGATAGCCAATCCTGAGGTAGTCTAACATCCGACAGAGGGATCTGACGGCGACTCCCATTCCATCGGGACCGCTGAATCCGCCAAACTGGCCGCCCCCTTTGAGATGAGGTTCAAGTTCAAGAAACAGCCCGGGGGCACCGAGTTTTTTCATGCGTTCGTTGATTTGTGGAAGATGATCACGCAAGTCTCGCAGTATTAACTCATGTCCGGAATCGCCGACGTCGCATGGGACAAAGTTTTTCAGCCGCTCTTCATCAACGACACCGGTCCATTTGAGATTCGGATCAACATGATAGTCTTTAATGTGAATCCAACCGAGGTGGTCCCGCATCGCGCGGTATTCTGCCAGGCAATCAAGTGGAGACAGGTTTTGCGACGAGATATTACCACCGTCAAAGATGCAAACCAGATTCGATCGACCAACCGCATTGGCTAATGCCGCCAGCATACGACCATTCTGTCCGACGAGGTTTGCTTCCACTTCGAGGGCAAAAACCAACCCTGCTTTTGCACACAAATCAACAATCGGCCCAAGTCGCTCTGCAGCCTGCTGGACATATTTTTCCGGGTCCTCACCTTTTGGATGATAGAATGAAAATCCGCGGATTAACTTTGCATCCAGCGCCAAGGCGGCCCGAATCGTCATTGCGACGTCGGTATCGTGGTACTGCCGGTCAGTCACAAACTTATTGTGACTACCGTCATCGAGATCAAGAAGCTTCACTTTTCCCAGTCGGGAACCGATGCTGGCGACGTGCATGCCATAATCCGCCTGCATTTTCTTCAGCTGGATCAACTCGTCATCTTGAAGCTCCGTGACATGTTTGACTTTGCCTGCACCAGTCACGTCAACGAATCGTGGACTGTAGTAACTCAATCCCAGAGCAGCGAGTACTGAGAGTTGCTCAATCGCTGTTTTCGAATTCGCCGCCTCATCAGCGAAAGCGCTGAGCACTATGGTCCGCCCCGTGGTCATCGACAACTCCCTGAAAACATCGTGTGTTAATTGCGGATTTCGAACGCAGCTTGCTTTTTGCGAAGTCCCGGAAATCCGATCAAATCGAAAGTCATGGCAATCTGGCTATTGTGCGGACAACGAGTTGACAAGCTCGATGATCGCCTTGCTGTCTTCGGCCGCTTTGACCATCTTATTGATCGACGCAATTTTGCCAGACTTATTGATCACAAAGGTCCAACGAGCGGTCGTTACTGTTCGGGTCAAAGCTTCTTCCTTTCCGTCGATAACCGCCTTGACTGTTTTTTCCCCTGGTGTAACGGGGACTCCGAATGCTTCAGCGACCCTCCCATTCGTGTCTGCAAGCAGGGCGAAGTTCAACTCGTGTGCCTTCTTGAAAAGCTGGTGGTTCTTTACGGAATCACCACTGACACCAACCACTTCCACTCCCTTTTCGAGAAGCGACTTCATATCGTCGCGAAATCCGCAAGCTTGCTTCGTACATCCTCCCGTCATGTCGGCAGGGTAAAAGTAAACAACGATTACCTTTTTGCCAACGTGCTCGCTCGACTTCCATTCTTTCCCAGAGTCATCCTGGGCCTGGAAACCGGGAGCCGGATCACCGACCTTAAGACCTTCTTGGGCGTTGGCCATGTTGACTCTTGAAAACATCCCCAGCAAGACGGCGGCAAAGCCCAAGAATCGAGTATTTCGAATCATGCAAAAATTCCCGGAAAATTAATGAAAAACTCAGCCAATATTCGACCGCTCATGGGTCACCAAATGGCGAGAAAGCGAATACGATCTCGTTGTTGAGATTCTTAGACGACTCGTTTTCTGATCCTCGCTCGGCATCTAGCATACGTTCACCGGAAATCGAGCGTCAACCAATGGACCTGGACATGCTGCATTCGCCTTTATTTCGCCGCATTCTTTTGCTCTTCGGTGGCTTCGGCATCTTCTGCTTAGTGATCCTCGGTATCGTCAGTCTGTCGATTCCATCGAGCAGTTCAGGCGTTTCGGCTTTACGATGGCGAATGCTGGTTACGGCGGCGATGTTGCTGGTGCTTGGTTTGTCGTTGCTCGCCCAGATGATGCACTGGTGGATTGTTCCCCTCGTTGAATTGACTCGTGCGACAAAGTTGATGTCCAGTGGCAAGCAACCAGAACGAATGATTGTCGAAAGCGACGATGAATTGGGTCGATTAGCGAACGCATTCAACGAGATGATTCTGAATGTCGAGACTCGAAGTATTGAATTGCAGACCAACCAGCAACGAGTGACTCGCGATAACGAGCAACTTGCAACGGTTCTGGAAGCGATGGTCGAAGGGGTCATTGCGGTCGATCCCGACGAACGAATTCTGCTCGCAAACACTGCGGCAATACAGTTACTAGATTTAAAATCGTTTAACGTCGTTGGACGTCGCACTTGGGAATCGATTCGTCTGCCTCAGATTCATGAGTTGATTCGACTGACACTCAACGAGGATCAAGAGCAGCACCGGATGGAATTCGCGGTTCCGTGGACGGAATCGACCGTCGCCGTGGTGGCATCCCGGCTTCCCGGCACCCCTTGCCCCGGTGCCGTTTTGGTCTTTCACGACGTTACCGAACTGCGGCGCCTGGAAAATCTACGTCGCGACTTTGTGTCGAATGTTTCACATGAATTGAAGACCCCACTTGCCGCCATTGCCGCTTATGCAGAAACGCTGTTGAACGGGGCGCTTGAAGACGGTGATTTCGGTCGCACATTTGTCGGGAGAATTGCCGAACAGTCGGATCGACTGAATTCGTTGATACTCGATTTGCTGGAATTAGCTCGGATTGAATCAAGCGAGCATTTGTTGCTGGTTGACGCTGTCGAAGTGAATTCGATACTGAAAGCAAGCGCTGAAGCACACCAGGCGATCGCCCAATCGAAACAACTGACTTTGGAGACGGCCTCAAATGAAGAACATCTTTATGGTCAGGCAGACGCGGAAGGATTGCGAACGATTGTCGACAATTTGATTGGCAACGCGATCAATTATTCGCGTCCTGGAGGCTCAATCTACGTCCGTTCCCGACGAGAAGGTGAGTGGGTTATTGTTGAGGTACAGGACAACGGAGTGGGAATTGCGAAAGAATTCCAAACGCGGATTTTTGAGCGGTTCTTTCGAGTTGATCGTGCTCGATCACGCGAGGTCGGTGGCACGGGATTAGGACTGTCAATCGTCAAGCACTTATGCCAACTGTTCGGAGGGAATGTTAAAGTGTCCAGCCAGGTCGGTGTGGGAAGCACGTTCACGGTCACCCTCAAGGCCGAAAGTTGAGGTAGTTGATGAACGATTGAACTTAGTGAAATGTGCTAATCACGAACCCTCAGCAACAGATGTTCTGCACGTTGGAGTTGTTCCGCCCGTCGGCTGTCAGAGATTGGTATCGATTGCGCGAATTCCCGGCGAAGTCGATCCTCCCTTACAAACTCGTTCAGCAACAAGCAACACCATTTCACGCCGAACAACGGGAACAGTAATTTCACGCGATGTTCCAGCTCAAGTTTAGAATGAGGAACTGAAAGTGCTTCGACCAAATGGTACATCGATTCACGCGGGGCTGGTAAATCTTGTTGCCAAAAGAAGTCACAAATGAGTTTCGCAGGATCATCCCAGCCCGCATATTCAAAATCGAAGAAACGGATTCTTCCCGTCGAAGTCATCAGAGCATTGTGAAACCCGAAATCGGACGGTGACAGACAATGTTCTGACTGAAGAATCGGGGTTTCGTAATGTTCGGGATCAGCCGTGGATCGCAATGTTTCAACGATGGATTCCCAAACCGGTATGAGTGACGACCGTAACCAGTCTTGTAGTTGAGTATCGATACCGTCAGTTTCTGGCAGGGAGGAAAGTCGATTGATCCGGCGATCGACGCAGGCAACGTGGTCTTTGTAGGAAAAACATGCCTCTGCAGCATCCGGCAGATTTCTCGCCAATGGGTGACTGCGATGCAAGTTCACCTCAGCCACGAATTGTGCGGCCTGCTCGACGTGATCTTCGGCGACTTCGTATTTTCGAAGATGCCGACCTTCGATGAACTCGAACAACGTAGCATGATTCTCTTCGTCACATAATACTGGTTCAGGCCCCCAGGTGACGCCACGCTGCCAGCAGAACTGAGACCAATTCCACTCCGAAGTACAACGGTCACGCAAGCCATGGTTGTCCTGAAAATACTTCTTCAACAACCATGAACAAGTAGATCCTTTGACGCGAAACGCACGATTGTTGCGTCCTCCTGTAACTGGTTCGATCTTTTCGACGAACTCGATCCCCTTATGTCGCAGGAGGCGAGACGCTAATTCGGCGATATCGGTTAAGTCCTCGCTTGGCATCGTGGTCACGCCTTTGCAGTCAGCACGGAAACTGCGTCGCGCCATGAATAAAGTCTGCGGATGTCGTCTGGCAACTTCTCATTACGTTGATGCGGATCAAACAAAATACGACCAACGTTCTGGGGAAACGTTGAATCGGTCAAGAGTTCCGGAAGATCATCGATAAACCAGTCACAGCCAACGCCTGCAATTCTTTGCAGCTTTTCACTTTTCGTGACTTCAAAAAACGCCGAAGAGTGATTCGAATGCGGCGGCGTAAAATCGATGATCTCGTAGGTCTCAAGCCATCTCCTTGCGGCAGCGTGCAGATCATAGTTCTCACCGGCGATTGGTGAGCGTGTCTTGTGACTGATCACACAAACTTCCCAGCCGCGCCGACGAAATTCGGTAAGGGCACCCAGTACGTCAGGAAACGGTGATGCCTCGAGAATACGCGAACCATACGCCTTCCCCTGGAGATTCGTCCAAACAGATTCGAGGCCTTGTTTGCGAAGGTGATCTCGAACCGCATCCTTTTGATGTGCCACGGATTCGTCAACGACTCCGATATCACGGGCCAATTCCCAGAATAACTGGTCATAGCAAACAAGCGTATTATCAAAGTCGATCCCGATCCGCATGACAACTCCTTAGGGCAACGACATATCAATTAACGGTCGAGGAACAAGCCCCGCTTCGAGATCGTTCAGAGCATCGTTGATTTTGCTCAGCGAATAACAACGCGACAACAGGCATTGCAAAGGCAATTTGTTTGCCATGAGCAATCTTTGATAACGTGGAAAGTCACGATCAGGGACGTTATCGCCACCCCAGGTTCCTAAGATCCGTTTGCCTTGATTCAATTGACGAGGATCGAATTGCCAGAACTCGCCCTGAGGGGCATTTCCTGCAATCACAGTTGTCCCACCTTGACTGCGTACGGATTCCAAAGATTGCTGCATTACGGACGCACGCCCCGTCGCCTCAATCGCGATGTCGACTCCTCCGGGACAGATGGCCTTGATGGCTTCAACGGGATCTTTTTCTGTAACGCAAATCAAATGTGAAGCCCCCAATTCCCTGGCAATCGACAGCTTATCAGGTTGCCGATCAACAGCAATTAATGGAGTGGCACCACTTGCTGCGGCGGCAGCCAGTGCACAAAGTCCAATTCCACCGACCCCGAAAACGGCAACACTCTGACCGGCGCGTACAGCGGCTGAGTTAAAGACCATACCGACACCAGTGGGGATCGCGCATCCAAGCAGCGCTGCCAGATCATATGGCAATTCAGTGTCAAGAGGGGTGAGCCGATTCTCGCTGATAACGGAAAACCGGCTGAAAGTTGTGATACCTCCTGCATTGACCGTTCGTCCATTCCAAAGATATTGAGTTCCAGGGACGTCACCGCCACTCCCTTTGATCCAAGACAGCACAACTCGATCGCCTGGTTTTACTCGCGAAACGTTAGGGCCCGCTTCTCTTACGATGCCACTTCCTTCATGACCCAGGCAATGCGGCAAAAACCGATCAGGCCCGCGTTGGCCGCGTACTTCCATGACCTGAGTATGACAAACACCGCTGTAGATAACTTCAACTAGAACTTGGCCTGCCTTCAAAAGTGGGATTTCCAGATCTACCAGTTCCAGTGGCCGGGCCAATTCAACCAGAATCGCTGCGGGAGTTTTCATTCTAATAGGCTCGGTTTCGTTGCCTGTTTAAGTTCGTGAATTTGAGCAGCGATGAACACTGAGTTTTACGCTGACCATACCAGACGAATGGCGCTGGTCATTTTTTCAACGGTAAGCCCGCACATTTCGCGTGCATGCTCTTGCTCGCCAGAATGATGCAGGATCTGGTCGGGGACACCAATTCGCAAAAGCCGGGCGTTTGCTTCACGATGATCGACTTTCCATTCCGCGACGGCCCCACCGAGACCCCCGATTCGCGAATGTTCTTCAATGGTCACAACAAGTTTTGCATCGCGAAACAATCGACCCAGCAACAATTCGTCTAACGGTTTGATTGTATGCACGCTGAAAACAGCCGTTCTGATTCCAGAGGATTCCATTTCGCCCGCGACATCAAGCGCTTGTGGCAGCAAAGTTCCAGAGCAAAGAATTGCGATGTCATTACCTGTTCGTAACTGGAGGGCTTCACCAATCTGAATCGCGGGCCGTGCTTCGTGAACGAGTGGTTCGCCCTTTTTACCGATCCGCATGTAAGCAGGACCGGATAATTGAAGCGCTGCCCCCAGTAATGAACGAAGTTCCCAGGCATCAGCCGGTGCGAGCACCGACATATTCGGTAAAGCTCGTAAAACTGCAACATCTTCGCATGAGTGATGCGTCGGACCGTTGGATGCATAACCCAGGCCGGCACCGACACCAACAATCACGACGGGGAGACTGGGATAACAAAGGTCGACGCGGATCTGCTCGTAAGCTCGATAGACAGCAAACGAAGCAATGGTATATACGACTGGCTTTAAGCCTCCCAAGGCAAGGCCGGCAGCGATGCCAATCATATCCGCTTCAGCAACCCCGGTGTTGTAAAACCGAGTAGGATATCGTTCCTTAAAATCGTTGAAGAGGCGATTGCCGATATCGCCACTTAGCAGGACAATTCTTGGATCGCATTCAGCAAGAGCGGTTATTTCGTCGGCGAAAGCGTTTCTCATAATGGTTGAAGCTCCGCCAGGGCACGAGCTAGTTCCGAAGACGAGGGAATCCGATAATGCCAGTTATTATCGTCTTCCATGAACGAGACCCCCTTCCCCTTCACTGTATGGGCGACCAGGACCGTTGGGCGTCCTTCGGGGTCGGGTGGTGCGTTAAGCCAATGAACCAGCATCGCTACGTCATGCCCATCGACTTCGACCGCACGCCAACCGAACGCCGACCACTTCTCTCGTAGCGGAGCGAGAGCAGTCACTTCGTCGCTTCGTCCTGTCGCCTGCCATTTATTGTAGTCGATCATGACCGTCAATCGATTCAGACGCTGAGCAGGCGCAAACAAGGCAGCTTCCCACACCGACCCTTCGTTACATTCACCATCGCTCATCAGAATGCAGACTCGGTTGTTGCGTCCTTGAATCCTTGAGGCTATAGCCAAACCAATACCGATGGGCAAGCCATGGCCTAACGAACCCGTCGCCACGTCAATACCTGGTGTCCCCGGACTCGGGTGTTCGCCAAGTGGGCTGCCTGGTTTTGCATAGTCTTCGAGCCACGACTCCGGAAAAAAACCTTTCATCGCCAATGCAGCGTACAAGGTGGTGGCAGCATGCCCCTTACTCAGGATAAAACGATCTCGATTTAAGTCAGTGACAAACGTGGGATCAAGTTTCGAACCACCCCAATACGCTGCGGTGATCAATTCAACGCAAGATAACGACGAACCGAGATGTGGCGTTCCTGCACGATGTGACAGTTCGAGCACCGTCTTTCGGATGCGTCTGGCGATCAACTGCAATTCGTCAACACTGGCAGTCACTTCAGGTTAACCTCTTGCATCCGTTTGATGTTGAAATAAGTCGATTTCGTCATCGAATCAGGAAGCTTTCCACTACGAAACGCGGAGACCAAGCCTCGTACAGCATCTTCAATCGAACGACGTGGCCGATAACCGAGAGTCCGCTGAATTTTGGCAGACGAGATATGGTACGACCGCAGATCGTCTGACGGCGTGGTGACAATTTCGATGTTGCCACATCCTAATTCTTTTTCAACAACTTGTTTCACAATCAATGCTAGCGCTGAAACGCTGTGGTTCTCATATCCGGCATTGAAGATTTGACCTCCAATTCGCTCAGCTGGTTCATTGAGAACCTGTAGATAAAGGTCGGCCATGTCTTCGACATGAAAATTCGGTCGCAATTGCAATCCGCCGAAGACCGTAATTCGTCGATTACAGATGGCATGATTCGTCAGAATATTCACTGTTAAGTCCAGACGCTGCCGCGGGGAATATCCGCACAAAGTCGCAGGCCTTAAGACCAATGTCGTAAAGTCGGAAGATTGTTGTTCGAGCAGAACCGGTTCGCAATCCGCTTTAAAACGGCTGTAATCGGTCAAGGGTCGCAGAGGATGGTCTTCTGTGACGTCGGGTGAATCACTGATCCCGTAAACACTGGACGACGATGCAAAAATAAATCGGCGTACGCCTGCTTCACGGCTGAGTTTCACTAACGGTGGAAATGCATCAAGGTTGATTGAGCGACCCAAAACAGGATTCAGCTCAAAACTGGGGTCGTTACTGATGCAGGCCAAATGAATCACCGCATCGCATCCGGACAAGGCGCGAGCAACGACGGCCAGGTCACGCAGATCCCCTTCAAATTCTTCGAGCATTGCTGAACGGCAATCGTCAAAGACGTGTTTGCCATAGAGATATAAATCCAATACTCGAACACGATAGCCCGCAGCAAGCAGCTTCGGAACCAGCACCGCTCCGGCATAGCCAGCACCACCAGTCACCAGCACGGTTTGGTTTGAGCCCATTCAGCGTTCCTTCTTTGACTCGAGTGTTCCGGGGAATTCAACTATCGGTATCAATATCTATATGAAAAAAAGCGGATCTGCTCGTCGGAGTCTGTGCGGTCCCATTACGATTGTCGGCCAAAGGAAATTCCAGAACCTTATTCATTTCAACAAGTGCTCAATATGGCGTGAGAGTGGAATTCTCTCAATGGAGGCCTTGTTTCCCACTGTTGCCACGGCTTGAGCACCAACGACATTGCCAATGAAACCCAGCACCTCAAGTGGAGCATCCTGTGCCGCACATAAAGATGTGATCGACAGAAATGCGTCACCAGCTCCGATTCGGTCGACGACATTCGAGGCGAATGCCGGAATGTCCACGTGCCCCTCTCCAGAACGATAAGTACTGCAGCCTTTTTTGCCTCGCGTCACGACGACGCGAGGACATTTCAGCCGGCGGGCGACATCTTCCATCATCGGACGCAAATCGCTTCGCCTGTCTCGCGATTCCAATCGCATTTCGTTTTCCGCGATACAGACAAAATCGGCTCGAGGATAGTTCGAGATCACGTGATAGCCGAGGTTTCCGGCGTTCGACTGAGTATTCACTGCAAGAAACCGACTTTCGCGACACAGTACATCGATCATTTCCTGCGTCAGAAAGCCGTGCCCCGAATCGATGACGATGACCACATCGAAATCCGCCAGACGACCGGCCAATGACTGTGTCCATGCAGAACTTTCGTCTGCGGTCGGAAGCTCGTCATTAAGTTCGTAGACTTCAAACAACTTGCTGTAAAAGTATTGTTCAATGAACCGTCGCTTGACGATCGTGGGAGATCGCTTTCGAAACAGAAAGCTGGGTACCACGTTTTTCTTGAGACGGGAACGAATGAAATCCTCCTCCGAGTTCACTTCTCCCAAAATCGAGTGCAAGGCTACACGATCACAAAATCCTGCCACGTGATTCGAAACCGCAGCGGCCCCGCCGACGAACCGGTCACTGCTGAGCGATTTAACGACCAATGTGGGTTCCTTAGAAGACTTCCCAATCGCTTCCACATATTGATAGTCGTCGATGACCGTCTCACCAACGACGAGAACTTTCAGCAGGCGAGACTGATCCAGAAACTTGAGAATGCCGCCAGTTTGATATCTGGCAGAGAAGTCGGCCAGATAATCACTGACTTCCTGAGGAAACACCGACAAGTGCCGATTCACCAGGTGAGAGGCGCTGAACGTCATGTCGTCAGTGAACTCCAGACGCCCCCCCACCGACATCACGGCGGTCTCCTCGAGCCCTATGGCTCCTGTCAGGTCCTTTCCGCCACGGAACTCCGATCCTTTGACAAATATATTAGGTTTTAGAGTCTGAATTGTTTCAATTGCTGTTGGCCAGCGATTCACAGCAACGTAGTTGACAGTCTCAAGTGCCGCGATTGCCTCCGCACGAAGATCCTCCGGAAACACTGGACGGTGTGGTCCCTTATTCACGAACCGGTCGGGTGTCACCGTGACAATCAAGATGTCGCCAAAACTTCGTGCTGCTGCGAAATGTCGAATATGGCCGATGTGCATCGGATCAAAAACACCATGGCATTGAACGACTTTTTTCCCTTGAGCCTGCAACAAGGCGATCTCGCCGGCCAATGCCTCAATCGAGAGAATCTTGCGCCGAGCTGAGTCGTCATTCGCAGAGTAAGTCATGAACAATCTTATTCCGTCCCCGCTCGCATCGGGGGGGGTGTTTGATATGTTTCGTCCTTGGGATGAATCTAACAAATTCTTTACTTTCGAATCTCATGGCAGGTCTTGAAAACTCGATCCCACCCGACATCGAAAAAAAGCCTTTGCTGCATTCCAAGCACAGTTACGTTGGAATCTTGCCTGATGTTGGCAGTTCCGTGCGCCTTTCGCGATTGATCTGAACTGCCATGGACCGGCGAATTCTGCCGCTTTATGGCAGTTCAGATCAATCGCTGCTGGACAATCCTAACCGATTGTCGCGTGAGATCGCACCGCCCAAGAGCTTTTCAGTGATTGAGAAGTCTGGGCGGTTTGGAGGCTTTCTTGTGATTATGCCAAAAGTGCATGACTTAACGGTTTTTGCCTCAACCGACGATCACAACTTTTCCGAAAACTAGAGATAACCGCTAGAGGCGGAATAGCCGTCAGAGTCTGACATGCGCCGGACTCGTTGGAAGACGCGGTAATTTAGGGCAGGTTTTCGCAGCAGGACGCTGGAGCAACCGATGAATCTCTCAGTCAAACGGTGTCTATTGGGCTTGGTTGCCTGGGCAACCATGTTCGGAATCGCACGGGCTCAATTCAATGAGCCGGCCGGCACTGTGCAAATCGGCCAGCCCGCCATAAATGGTGGGCAGGTAATTCCACAAGGGCCGCCGTCGATTTCAGACTACGGTGCACAACCGCTTCCAAGCGGCGCCGGGTCACTTTACGGCATGTCCAGTGTGGACCGTGTGTTCGCACCGCGAGTCAACATCGATTCGCGTGGTGGTGGCCTTTATGGTTACCAGGCGGGATACACGAACATCGGTATTTTCGCTCCCTATAAGCTTGATGAAGACTCGATCCTGTTCGTCCACGGAATGGGGATGATTACCTACGATAGTCGTGGTGGCGCTACGGTGGGAACCGGCTGGCGACACTGGATGGAAGGACTCGACCGAATCGTCGGGCTTTCGGTCTGGTTCGATTTCGACAACGGCCATGCACAACCCTATCAACAGGTTGGTCTCAGTTTTGAGTCGCTAGGTCGATACGTCGATTATCGCGTCAACGGATACATTCCAATCAGCAATGCAGACCACGTTCTCTACAGCCAATTGTCGATGAACTCATTCCTCTATGGCAGCGGAATTGGTCTTGTCCGCAACAATACTGTCGAACAGTCCTATACCGGATTCGATGCCGAAACAGGTGGCCCTGTCCCGCTTCTGGGTCGTTATGGATTGAATGCCTATATTGGTGGTTACTACTTCACCGGCAATGGCCAAAAGGGTGGAGATTTCACCGGAGTCAGCGGCCGGTTACTTTCCCAGATCAACGAAGATGTCTCGTTCGGCGTCCAGGTCACCGACGATCACGTGTTTGGCCTGAACACTCAATTCCAGGTTTTCATGAATCTACCAAACGGCAAACCCAGCCGTTGGTTCCGAAACCCACGCGTTCATGACCGGCTTGTTCAGAACGTCTTCCGCCAGAATCGCGTGATCGCGAAAACCAGCAGTTACACGACGACCGATATCGCCATCGATCCAAACACGCACCGTCCGTACTTCGTCGCTAACATTAACCCGAATCTCGCGACCGGCGGCAATGGGATGGCGAACAGCCCGTTCAACAGTATCGCCCAATACGAAGCCCTCTCGGTTGCACAACGCCAAAAGTACGACGTAATACTTGTCCAGCCACGTAGCGATGGGTCAAACACCAATCTTGATACCACAAAGACACTCGATTTGTTCAGTGGGCAGCACCTGCTGAGCACTTCGATTGCACACACGTTCCAGACCAGCAACCTGCCCGGCAAAACATTAACAATGCCTGGTTATACGGGTGGTTCTTTACCAGCGCTGTATAACAGCTCGGGGAATGACGTCATCACATTGACGGGTGGCAACACCCTCGGCATGGAAGTCTCTGGATTTCAAATCACCGGAAGTGCGACCGGCAACGGAATTGCTGGCAAAAACAACATCGCGGTCAACATCAACAACAACGAAATCTTGAAAGGTCTCAATGGTGTTGCCCTGACCAACCTTTCGGGAACATTCACCTCAGGCATCTTCCCGACTGGAAGCATTCCGCCTGGCACGGAATCGATCTTCAGCAACAACAATGTTCACGACAACGTCAGCGACGGTATCAACGTGACCAATCATGGTTCACCACCGTTTGTTAATCCGCTGGAAGTCCTCGTCCAGGGGAACACGTTCAACAAGAATGGCAATTCCGGTTTGAAACTGAATGCAGAAGCAGGTGCTTCAATCGGTGGCCTGATCGGCGGAGCGAATACCGCAGCGACGTCAACGACGCCAGTTGTTGTGAACGCTAACACCTTCAGCAACAATCTGCAAAACGGGCTGGAATTGGACGCCAACGGAGGAACACTACACTTCCTGACACCGTCCTCCACGACCCCTGCTCCAGTTATCCCAACAGGTATGACGCTCGTAACAGCACCAGCCTTTGGCGTCATCAACAACGTCTTCACCGCGAACACGTTAGATGGTTTGCACATCTACACGACCAACAATTCGGTTAGCACCTTCAATGTGGTGAACAACAACTTTGGACTGGCATCAACGTCAGCGGTCAATAATTCCGCGACCGGAAATCAGCAATACGGTATTGGCCTGATCTCCGACAGTGGAACCACGGACATCATCATCGGCGGCTCGTTGATTAAAAATGCCGATGGAAGCATCTCGAATCCTGGAAATGCCTTCAATTTCAACGCAGTTTCTGCGATCAATCTTGCCGCTTCCGGGACAGCGGCCCTCAGTTACGACATCACCAATAACACGATCTCCAATTCGAGTTCCGTCTCGACACCCGCACCACACGATGCGTTCTCGTTCTCCTTCAATGGAGTCAGCGGAACCGCTCCGTTCACGATCACGAATCTTTCTGATCCAGGCGTGAATATCACCAATGTGACCTGGAATCTCGCTGGAACGCCAGCGACGATCGCAGCAACGGGACAAGGGGCCCTGAATATCAACCCTGTCGTACTTCAGCCGATCAATGACACGCTGCTGACTTCGCTTAACGGACAAAATGTTATCGCGGGTTCATCGCCACTCATCGTGACGATTCCAAACAAACCCGCCACGAACGCTGTCTCCGGGTTAGCCGCTTACTCTCAACTGTTGCCAATGGGCTTCACCGGATTCGCTCCGAAGGATGTCTTTAACGCGACAACCCGGTTCGAACAGAATGGCGGAAGTACCCCGCTCACGTCGGCCGCAACGAACAGCTCGTTACTTACTGTGACGTTCAGCAATGGCCTGACAGCGACAGGAAAGGTCAATCAGCCGCTTGCTTCCAGCGTGGCTGTTGAAGCCTCAGGGGGTGTCTTCGGCTCGTCGACTCCAGGTACGGGAAATGGATCTGATGGGATCCACGTCATCGCATCCGGAAACGCGACGCTGGGGAGTTCGACCGCACGTTCGTCCATCATCGACACTAACACCGTCACGGGCTATGGCGGATTCGGCGTTCACGTGGAAACGGCGGGGAACGCAACAGCTTCGAATGTCGTCGTCCAGAACAATACGTTGTCCTCGAACGGAAAAGGTGTGGTTGATGGAAAGCCCGTCTTTACAGGTGGGGGCCTTGAGATCTCTCGTAGCGACAGCTCAAGCCTGAACGCGATCCTGGCGAGCAACACGATTAACTCCAACTTCAATTACGGACTCGTGTTGTCAGCCGATGGGACTTCAACGGGCGGACTGACTGTCTATAGCCACGACAACACCATCACGAACAACGCCAACAACGGCCTGGTGTTGCAATCCTCCGGCAACGCCTCGCTCAACTACTCTAATAACAATGACACTGTCAGCGGCAATGGATCGGGTTCCGGAGCAAACTCCTCAACCACCGGTGGCGACAACCTGTCGATTGTCGTCAACGGAAACGCCGTTGAAAATATTACTCTAACTAACTTCGTCTCCAGTAATACTTCTGGCAGCGGCTTGAATTCCAATGGACTCGCAACGGGAAGCGGCCTGTCCGCAACGACCAACGACAACAGTACGTTGAACCTGTTGATCCAGACAATCCCCGACGCGAACTTCACCGGAATGAGTTCGTTCTCGAACAACAAGGTGAACGGGATCGTGTTGAACAGCAACGGCACTTCGTACATGCATGCGAGCATCTACGACACGCTGTTGAACAGCAATGGCGAGAACGGAATCTTGTTCAATCGAACATCAGCATCGCTGGTTCGAGCGAATATCGTGGATAGCTTCATGCAGGGCAACGGCGTGAACGGCCTGCGGTTCTACGGGCTTG
Organism: uncultured Schlesneria sp.; assembly: GCA_903858935.1. Classification (GTDB taxonomy): domain Bacteria; phylum Planctomycetota; class Planctomycetia; order Planctomycetales; family Planctomycetaceae; genus Schlesneria. The sequence goes on from CAIOKO010000012.1 coordinate 17,515, forward strand.
GAAGCGATCCTCAAGATCCTAATCAGCAATTCACGGGAACTCCGAATCGAATCAATCTGATTGGTGATTCGCTGAACAACAACGGATTGAATGGCGTCGGACAAGGTGCACGAGTCGACCTTTGCGGCGATTCGCTGCTGGTTCTTAACGCCAACGCGACGACGTTTAACTCGAACGCTCAAAACGGACTTCGAATCAGCCTCGCCCCAAGATCCTCGTTCGGGTATGAGCTTGGAAACGAACGTTCAACTCTGGATAACGTGCAGATCAATGACAACGGATCGAATGGTATCTTCCTGACAAGCACAATCACTCCGACCGATCAGCTTAACAACAATCCATTCCTGACGTTTGACGCACCGTCCACGACATTCATGCAAGTCAGTGCGAATACAGGAAATACGGAAATCAATCATAACGGATTTGGTGTGAATCCAACCGGCTTGAGCGGTATCCTGCTCCAGTACCTCGGTGGTAATCACGACGTCCTGATCGAAGGTGATGTTGTCCATGCGACACCACTTTACTCGACCGTGATTCAGGCGAACGCCGCTGACGGTATCCATATGCAAGCAGGCCTCGAGGCCGATGCGACCGTGACCGTCGACCGAGTCCTGATCGGTGGCCCGTCGCCAACCAATGCTAACGGTGGCAACGGTATCAATTTCGAGGCACTTTCCAGACTCGTGATCGTCGACGGTGCTCAGAGCACGACCTGGTTGTTCAATGCTGCTGGTATTGCAACATTGAATGTCAACGAGTCCGTAATTCAGGGGAATACCTTGAACGGTATCAACCTCCACGGAAACGACTTCGCGGATAACGCCAACGGGACTGGCACTGGGGACAGTGAAGGTAACCTGGGTGGTTATTTGAATGCGAATATCACCAAATCGAGCATTATCAACAACGGTGCAACAGGGATTAATATTCTGCTCGAAGGTAACTTCGGTGACTACCGTTCGCCGTTTTCCGGAAATGGTGTTTACAGCACGTTTAACATTACCAACAACGTGATTAGCAACAATGGTAACCTCGGTGTCCGGATGGAACAGAACGCCGGATATTCCTTCACGAACGAATTCACAGGATTCCTCGATTCGAGAGCCGGTTCGAATCCCCAGGTTCCATTTAATCCTAATGATCCAGAAACCTTTGGTGGTTTCTTCACGAACACAGGTAGCTTATCACCGATCCTTGCCGCTGCTGACTTGAGTAACTACCTGTGGCTCCCCACGACAGACAATGCGGTATTGAACCTTTATGACAACATCATCCAGTTCAACGGTACTAACAAGAACCTGAGAGCCGCCGATGGCGTATTCATCCGAGTCAGTACGGAATCGTATCTGGCTGCAGACATCCAGAGAAACACGATTTCCGGCAACGTCGCCAACGACCTGCACATCGAATCGTTCGTTCAGTACAATCCACAAAATGGATTGGCCTGGCAACCACTTCCAAGTATCCGAGTTGCTCCACCAGGACTCAGCACGGTTTACTGGGACTATACAGCTCAAATGGACCTGCGTCTGATCGGCAACAAGGGTAACACGGTCAATATCCAGGACCCATTTGTTAACACCATCTTTATTAACGGCATCTACTCACCCCTTCAAGGAAATACATCACCAAACGGTGCCTTCCTCGGAGCACGTAACGCCACGAATAGCGACCCACTTAAGGACAACTTCAGCTTCACCAATCCATCACCACGGCTGGTTCAACTGTTCCAGATTGACGATGCCAACTCGATCGAAACGACCAACAACTTCCAACAGAACGGAACCACGCAAAATCTGTTCAACGCCTTCTACAATGCGGAATTCAACATGCGAGGATCGGCTGACCCGCTCTTCCCGAACCCTCTGTTCCCACAGAACTACAACACAAACCCAGGGAACCCATTCCTGCCGTAATCGGTTGACGCTAGCCTGATTCAATTCCGCAAGAGCCGTCCTCAGTCTGGGGACGGCTCTTTTCGTTTCATTCGAATCTGCCGGTTATCATGGATTCACTCCCGAATGATATGGTATTCCTAGTACACAAAAAGGAACCCCATGTCATCGGGTGATCAACCACAACCAGACCGTCGCAAGCGGGAATCGACAGGAACCAGCCCCGGTTCCAAAAGCCGATCAAGGGGACCGCGCACTGTTATTTCAATCGAGTTCGATCCGACGGAGCATCGGACAGAAAACCAGACATGGTTCGAAAAGTTCCGTCGGTGGGCCAAATCGGGTGGAAAAGGACTGGCGGTCAGCCTGCTGGTCCATGCAGCCATCCTGATGATACTCGGCCTGATCGTACTTCAGACCCAACAGCGCAAAGTGATTGATACACTGATCCTTACGTGGTCTGAACCAGGAACATTGGTCCAACCGGCGCCCTCCAAATCGCGCCGACCCACCACGTCACCGGTTGAGGTCGCATCGATTGCGGGTAGCGAACTTGTCGAAAAGAACCCGTCACCCACCCCTGGCAGTAGCGCAGCTTCCAGTCCGCTGGGCGTTGTTCCCGTCGGTGTCGGCGGAGCCTTGTCCGGCCGAAATCCACGTTTGCGTAACGCAACTCTCGAACAACTCGGGGGATCGTCGGACGCTGAGCGTTCAATCAAGGCAGGACTTGGATGGCTTGCTCGACACCAGACAAGTGATGGACACTGGGAACTGCACCAGGGGTACCCCGACGCGGGCCGCTCTTACGTAAAGACAGACACCGGAGCGACCGCTCTGGCCCTGCTGGCGTTTCTTGGTCATGGCGACACGCACCAGTCAGGCGAACACCAGCAGGTCGTCGAAAAAGGTCTGAAATGGTTGCGGGAAATCCAGGATCCTGTGACAGGAGATCTGCACGACCAGCGACAGGAACAAGGCCGCAATGCCGCTTTTTATGCCCACTCCATGGCAACGATCGCTCTTTGCGAAGCACTGGCGATGACGCACGACGCTCAGTTGCAACCCGCCGCAGAACTTGCCGTGAAATACCTCGTCGAGTCACAACATCCTGACATGGGTGGTTGGAAGTATCGACCACTGACGCAACGAGTCATGTCCGGCGACATTTCAGTGACGGCATGGGCCTTAATGGCACTCCATTCCGCTCGGATCGCCGGAATTTCTGTTCCGCCGGAAGAATTCCAGCGATCATCCGGTTTTCTCGATCGCGTTCAGGAACATGATGGTGCCCGCTATAAGTACGAACCGAACGAGCCTGAGTCTCGCGTCACCGTGGCTCGGACTGCGATCGGATTGCTTTGCCGCCAGTGGCTCGGCTGGCCTAAAACGCACCCGCCATTGGTCGACGGAGTCAAATTCCTGATGGAAGATCGCAATCGTCCACAATGGTCCGCAGGCAGACGCAATGTGTTTGAATGGTACTACATCACTCAAGTCGTCCATAACATGGGTGGTGATGACTGGAAGCTTTGGAGTACCGCAATTCTGGAGTCAGTGGTTAAAAATCAAGTCTCGGCAGGGAGCTCCAAGCCGGGTCAGGATGTTCGCGGTTCGTGGAGTCCCCGACCGGAAGGCGAGGGGGAGGAGTACGCCGATAAGGCTGGCCGCCTGTACCTGACCGCAATGTGTGTCTTGATTCTCGAAACACCTTACCGGCATCGTCCGATCTATGGAGAATGACCGCCTTAGTCAAACGGCTGTCACAAGCTTTGCAACCGTCTCGTTTGCAAAGCAGATGCTTAAACAAAAGGGGCAACTGGTTTTACAAACACGAACCATTTCTCTGTGCAAAATGCAAATTCGTGTTCAAATGGCAACAGCATCCGCCCACTGGTTTGCCTCCCAGACGTTTCGGTAGCATGATTACGTCGTAACTACCGTCCGTTTGTTCGCCAACCGCGAAGTTTTTCCAACGGGATGGTGAGGCCAACATTGAGTCGATGCGTTTACCGACGGCACGGCTCAGCCGAAGCCTCGTCCTCCCTTTTTTGTGGGCAAAGGCCTCGCTGAGTATTTCAGGATCAAGGAGTCATTATGCAGTCCGTTCAATTGATCGAGCGTCTGATCAATCTGGTCGATCCGGCTGGAAATACGTTTTTGAATATGTCGGCTGACGAAGCTTTGACTCGTGTTGCGTCAGGCGATCCCGAACAGGTACGCGGAATCGACGGCCAGTTTGCCTTGATTCACAAACAAGGAAAGATCGTCCGTATGGCTCGGTCGATCGGTCGTCCCTTGCGCTATTTCATTGCGAAACAGTATGCCGGACCGGTTCTCGTGATTGCCGAACGAATCGACACAATCTGGAACTGGCTGAAGCAGGAGGGACTGGATGGCCAGTTTCACCCCAGTTACACGCGAATGGTTCCTGCTCATCATCTGACGGAACTGGCTCTGGTTGGCTGCCCCGATCCCAGTCCGACGTACACTCGCTTCTTCAATCCACAGCGCAATCGATTAAGCACCAATCTCGACGAAATCGGTGAGGCCTACATCGGAGCACTGGCGACGGAGCTCAACAAATGGCTCGACCGGGTCGACTCACGCGAACCAATCGGAGTACTGTTTTCCGGCGGGATCGACAGCGGAGCCGTACTACTGACGCTCTATCATCTGCTGTTGAAACGGGGCGAGACGCCGCAACGACTGAAAGCTTTTACGCTCGACGTCGGGGGCGACGGCGCTGATGCGCGGCAGGCTCAAAAGTTTCTTGATGAACTTGACCTGGGTTATCTGCTGGAACGGATCGAAGTTCCGATCTCCGCGGTCTCGGTCGATGCCGCCATTCGAGTGCTCGAAGACTATAAGCCGCTAGACGTTCAATCTGCCGCAATGACTTTGGCACTTTGTCAGGCAATTCGCGATCGATATCCCGACTGGAAATTACTCGTTGACGGCGACGGCGGCGACGAAAATCTGAAGGACTATCCGATTCACGAAAACGCTGAACTGACGATACGCAGCGTCTTGAATAATCAGATGTTGTACCAGGAAGGCTGGGGAGTGCATGCGATTAAACATTCATTGACCTATTCCGGAGGTCAAAGTCGCGGGCATGTCCGATCGTCGGCCCCTGTCGCCGCGCTTGGCTTTCGAGGCTTCAGTCCCTTCGCCCTGCCGAACGTCATAGAAGTGGCTGAAGGAATCCCGTTCATCGAGCTGACCGACTGGAACGAAGAACGTCTTTATGCACTGAAAGGCGAGGTCGTACGTCGAGGCGTCCTGGCAATTACGGGCTTACCAATGCCCGTGTTCGAAAAACGACGCTTTCAACGGGGAGCGACCGACGGCGACACCTTTGACAGTGTCTTTCCAGCAGATCCGCAGGAGTACCGAAGAAGGTTTCTCAAGCAATTTGCATGACGAAAAGAAACCTGGAACGAGCTTCAGCCCGTGCGCCCAGGTTATCAACCATCCAGAACCGACACAACAAAATTGACAATCTCAACGCAACAAGTTCGTGATCGAAAACGTCTCTCTGCTCATAAGGAATGTCCTGATGCCTCGAATTTTGACCTGTCTGATTTCTGCCTTAGTTCCTGTTTGTTTGCTTTCTGGCTGCATGGACAGCCTCGAAAAACAAACGCAGAAATCGCCGAATTCCATCATCGGCAAAACCACCACCGATATTGGTCAGTTTGACCCGAATGCCGGACAAAAAGTGAGTGATTCCAAAATCCATGCGACCGACCCGATCACGTCCGGGACTTCGGCCTATGGACCGATGCTGGAACGAATCTCCAAGACGCACATTGAACATGCCGTCAGACTGTTCGAGGCTGAAAACGGTCGCTACCCCAGCGGCTATGACGAGTTCATGGAAAAAATCATCAAAGCGAACAAGATTGAACTACCCGTTCTTCCCGGCGGCAAAAAGTATCAATACGACGAAGCCAATCACGCATTGGTCGTCGTGGATGGACCGACGGAATGAAATCGACGCTGACTGGGTTACTCCGTGGCCGACGCTGCCAGCGTCGGAACTCATGACATGCATCCGGCGTACCTGAATCCGAAGCTGGCACCGTGGCCGACGCTGCCAGCGTCGGACCGACACGACGCTAGCCTTAATCGCGCACCGCCTCCAACAAAAACACCTCCACGTTCGTAGCAAGTGTTTGTTGCAACATCACTTAACCACGGACGGGAGGCGCTGAATGGGCTTAACAGAGTGTACTCAGCAATTAGAACTTTTTGAAGTTGGCCGGCAGCAGGTCACGATGGATTTTGAGGGCGGTCAGCTGACGAGCGATGCCGGGTTGTTACCAGTCGCTGAACTGGACCGTAAGCTGGGGTTGCTAGCCGAGGCGGCGCGACTGATGCCTGATCCGCGATCGCAGTTGCAGGTCACTCACACTGCCGAGCAGATTCTCCGGCAGCAAGTATTTCAAATCCTCGCTGGTTATCCCGACGGCAACGACGCGCAGTTGCTGCGGAACGACCCGCTGTTCAAGACGATCGTCGGCACTGACCCGAAGAGTGACCAGCCGTTGGCGAGTGGCTCAACGATGAATCGGTTTCAAAATACGTTCACTCGGCGTGAAGCGGAGAAGCCACCCGCAGATCGCGATGTCATCTTCGAAGTCCAGCGTGCGAAGCTTGATCGCATCAAAAACCTCAATACATTTCTAATCGACACCTTTGTCCGCACGCGACTGGAGCAACCAAGTCGCGTGATTATCGATCTTGATCCCACGGATGATACGGCCCATGGCCAGCAACAACTCACCTTGTGGAATGCCCACTACGATCAGAATCAATACTTTCCCATGATGATCTTTGAAGGGACGACGGGAATGCCCCTCGGCGCATGGCTTCGTAGCGGAACGGCTCACGCGAGCCAGGGCGCTCCCGAGATGCTCAAGCAGATCGTAGACCGTCTTCGTCAGCATTGGCCGGAAATCAAGATCTTTGTTCGCGCAGACGCTGGCCTTGCGATGCCGGAAATCTACGAATATTGCGAGTCGGCGGGGCTGATTTATGCGATCGGTTTTTCGACGAACGAGGTCCTCAAGCGACGCGTGAAAGAACGGGAACTGGAAGAGAATACTCGGCTGTTATGGTGGATCGGAGGTCAGCGTGAAACTCAACTATTTCATTCGCTGGATGACTACCAGGCGGGGACATGGTCACGCCCCCGTCGGATTATTATTAAGTCGGAAATTACGATGACGGGCGGAGCCAATCTTCGCTATGTTGTCACGAATATGACTGAACTTCCCGCCGACGTTTACAGAGGGTTTTATACGCAACGAGGAAACGTTCCAGAGCGTCCGATCGGTGAATTGAAGAACGGCCTGCAGATGGACCGTCTCAGCTTCCACCGCTTCTTCGCGAATGGACAGAAGCTACTGGTTCACGTTCTGGCGTATTTGTTGTATGTCCTCTTTCGCGAGGCCAACGCAGAGACGCCCGTCTTGAAAACCATGGAGGTCGGAACGGCTCGCACTCGACTGTTTAAAGTGGCGGCCCTCGTTGAACCCACGTCTCGCCGCATCTGGTTCCATATTGCGAGCCACTGGCCCGGTCGCGCCATGTTGATCACCGCTACGAAGGCCGTCAGCGAGCATGTTTGCAAACTTCATGACCTATGGCGTCAACTGAATCTGTTCGACATCGGCAAATCCCGTGACCCGCAAGACCAGTACAGAATTGTCTTCGCACCGTTGCCGCTCAAATAACCAACCCAGCACCCCCAAGGGATGCGCATCCCGCGCGTGCCTCACGCCGAAGGTTCGCGCTGAGTCAACTGAAAATCTACCTGATTCACGCCAAATTCTGCGATCCAAGCAGCAGACAGAAATCTTCACGTCCCAATCGCGGTCGCCAAGCGTTCTCCGCCGAGAATCGGGTTGGCGACGCCAATGCGGTGCGCAATACAGGCTAGCAGCGTTGGCCACGGCCGCGGTGCCAGGGTCAGACCGACATTACGCTCAATCCGGCGATTCTGAACACGTTGCGCTCTTGATCTTTTACGAATCATCCTTCATCCTTCTGAGCTGTCCTGTTTTTGCTGAATTTTCCGTTGATTTAATTTGATCGTCGACAATACCGATGCAGGATGTTGTGAACGAAACGTCCTGAGGAAGAATTACCCGAAGACTTCCTGTCGCAAGTTCGGTTGTTCAAGGATTCGCCATGCCTCCGCAAATGATTTACAGTTTGGACAATATCGACTTTGACAAACCGGTGTTTACGCTGGAAGAAATCCGCCAGGTTAACCCACAGCGATTCGAGATGGAGCAATTGACGGCAATCCTTTACATCGATCGTGAAGGAAACGGCGTCATCGGCTATAAAGACATTACACCAAACGAGTTCTGGGTCAGAGGGCACATGCCTGACTTCCCACTCATGCCCGGTGTTGTGCTGTGTGAATGTGCGGCTCAACTCGCCGGATTCTACGCCCGAAAGTACGAACTGCTGCAAGGGGATTTTCTCGGGTTCGGCGGAATGGAAGAAGTCCGCTTCCGTTCGCCCGTGTTTGTCGGCGATCGATTGTTGATCATGGTCAAAATGACAAAGCTTCGACCCGGCCGTCGAGCGGAATTCGCGTTTCAGGGGTTTGTGAAAGAGAAAATGGTGTTCAGTGGAGTCATGATCGGCGTCCCCATTCACCGTGACCGCCCTCAATCGGGTGATGAATAAGATGAGTACCATGTCTCAGCCAATCGTTGATCTGCGCCCCTATTTTACCCCCCTTGCTGAACTCGAAGGGCTGCTCGATTGGAAATCCGTCTTTGGCAACGACCGCCCCGTAGAACTTGATCTCGGATGTGGTCGAGGCAAATTCTTGCTCGATTCCAGCCTGAATCGACCAGAAACCAATTGGCTCGGTGTTGAACTCGATTACACCGAAGGACGCCGAGCGGCAAAACGGCTGGCCAAACGAGAACTTCCGAACGCACGAGTCATTGGTGGCGACGCAAAACAGTTCCTGACAAATCAGGTTGCATCGCATTCCGTCGCGGCGGCCCACGTCTATTTTCCCGATCCCTGGTGGAAACGGAAACATACCAAGCGGCGACTGTTTACCGATGAATTCGCTGACATGTTAGCACGGGTCGTTAAACACGATGGTTTCGTCCATTCGTGGACTGACGTCGGTGATTATTTCGAGGTGATTTCGTCGTTGATGAATCATCACGTTGAATTCGTTGCCGAGACTCCCCCGCCCGAACCAGCCGGTGCCAGTGATATGGATTTCCTGACGAATTTCCACCGTCGTGGCCGAAAGATGGGTTGCAACATCTACCGGGGCCTCTGGCGACGGAAGTAAACGCTAAACCTCATATAACGGCTGATAAGTCCCGTAACACTGCTTGACCGCCTTCGGCCAAGCAGTGCTCTTCGTTTCAGACCAAAAAGACAAAGAGACTGCTGCTTCTCCGATGACTCCGAAGCAGTGGCACAAGTCTGGAATTTTCAACATCGAAATGTCTGTCATCCCGGCTCAAGCCACAACAGCGTTTGCAATTCTTGCGTCTTCCTGATCAATCAGTTTGAAGAACAGTTCGTCCAAACTCGGCTGGTCGTGTTGGTCAGCCAACTCCTTGACCGAACCGGCTGCGAGGATTTTGCCACGATAAATGATCGCGATCCGGTGACACAGTTTTTGAACCTCGCTCATGATATGAGTCGAATAGATAATACACTTCCCCTGATCCCGTAACGCACCGACCTCATCGATCACATTCCTGGCGACAAGAACATCCAATCCAGAAGTCGGTTCATCAAAAATCAAAACTGGCGGGTCATGAATCATCGCCCGTGCAATCGAAACCTTTTGCTTCATGCCGGTCGACATTTTTGAACCGAGCACATCGCGGATCGATGCCATCTTCAGTCGCTCGAACAGCATGGCAATTCGTTCTTGCAATTGAACTTCAGGGATCCCATACAGTCGACCGAAATGTTCGACCATTTCCCAGGCGGTCATCCGATCGTAGATTCCCGTATTATTGGAGAGAAACCCCGTCCGCGCCCGAACTTCCTGGGGATTGGTGGCGACATCATATCCCGCAACAAGTGCCCGACCACTGGTCGGTTTCAAAACCGTACTGAGAATCCGTAAACAGGTTGTCTTACCGGCACCGTTCGGGCCAAGCAGGCCAAAGACCTCGCCAGGTTTGACTTGAAAACTGACATGGTCCAGCGCGGTAAAGGGACCAGTCCGCAGGTCGGCAAATTGTTTCGTTAATTGCTCGACAACGATCATCGCAGGGTTACTATTCATATTCGGCTTGAGACCTCGTTCTGTTAACAAGATCAGAATTCACGTGGGAATGCCAGCTAACGTGCCGGCAAACGAAAAGTTTTCTGAACATCTGCTATTTTCTTCGCTTCCCCGCCATTGCGAACTTTTCTTCAATTCTTCGCTTGTGTTCGTCGGCCATCAAATCCATTCGGGATTTTCAAAAGCGGATTCCTCAGACAGGAATTAATATCAATTAAAAAGCAAATACGAAATTCTCATCGTCACCGATCTGAACCCATCAGTGCTCTCTGAAGTGAAAATCTACCTGGTTGAAACGATTCCCAAAAAACTTGGGCAACAATGTGACTTTTGGGCAACTTTGGGATTTCAAGCCCCTTTTCGAGATTCACGTCGCAAATCGCTTGAGCAACGATGATGGGCAACTATCACAACGCTCAAGAAATCACTGTTGGGCAACAATGCGACTTTTGGGCAACATTGAAGATTTCAAGCCCCTTTTCGAGATTCACATCGCAAATCGCTTAGGCAACGATAATGGGAAACTATCACAGCGCTCAAGAAATTACGGTTGGGCAACAATGCAATTTTTGGGCAACATTGGAGATTTCGAGCCCCTTTTCGAGATTCCCCTGTGTGCCAATAATAACTGAGACAATTCAACAAACCTTGATCTGTGCATAGGGCGGTAGGGAACTGACGATGATGAACAACGTAAAGCAGAGCGAGGAAGACTCCGCAGCAGCCGGAACGGAAGGAGGCCGTAGGCCGACTGGAGTTCCGGCTGCTGCGGACTCGAAATTTTCGCCTGGCACCGCCCCGGTTGGCCTCAATGGAATCGCCTCTCAACCCAATCCGCAGGTCGTCGAGAGCCCCGTCCGACGACGGTATACCAGGGAATACAGGCGTAGTATTCTCGATCAAATCGAAGCCTGTACAAAAGACGGAGAGGTCGGTCAGATTATGCGCCGCGAAGGGTTGTACTCGTCCCTGGTGAGTAGTTGGCGTCAAAAAGAAAAACGAGCGCAGCCAGAGGGAAAGTCCATCACCAAAACTGTCGTCAGCACCAAACCCCAAGACTCGAGCATGCACCAACTGCGACGTGAGAACGCACGTCTCAAGGCGCGGCTGCAACAAGCCGAGCTGATCCTTGAGATCCAAAAAAAAGCCTCCGAGATCCTGGGGATTTCCCTGAAGACGCTCGACAACGAAAGGAGCGACTGATGGTCCTTGCAATTGAACTGGCTCCGAGTGTGGGAATCGCTCTGGCCTGTCGCGCCCTGGGGGTCTCTCGTGCAGGGTTCTATCGCCGACAAAAACCGACAGTCCTGCCTGTTCCGGCAACGGATCGTAACCCATCACCCCGAGCGCTCAACGCTACGGAACGCCGCGATGTTCTTGACCTACTCAACTCAAAAGAGTTCGTCGATCGGGCACCCGCGCAGGTCCACGCCGCACTGCTGGATCAAGGCATTTATCACTGTTCCACACGAACAATGTATCGCATCTTGCATGACAACCAGGAGGTGCGGGAGCGTCGCGATCAATTGCAGCATCCGCATTATCACAAGCCAGAACTGATTGCCTCCGGCCCTCGCCAAGTCTGGTCCTGGGATATCACCTTGCTCCCCGGGCCGGGGAAGGGTTCCCGGTATCATTTGTATGTGATTCTTGACATCTTCAGCAGGTACGCAGTCGGCTGGCTTCTCGCTCACCGCGAATGCTCCGAACTCGCCAGCAGACTCATCCGTGAAACCTGTGAAAAGCAAGATGTGAATTCCGAACAACTCACGATTCATTCGGATCGAGGACCCGCAATGAAATCACACACCGTTGCTCAGTTACTGGCCGCCCTCGGAGTCGTCAAATCACATAGTCGTCCACATATCTCTAACGACAATCCTTTCTCTGAAAGCCAGTTCAAGACATTCAAATACCAACCCGATTTCCCGGACCGATTTGCGTCCTATGACGAAGCCTTGGCCTACTGTACACAGTTCTTTGACTGGTACAACAATCATCATTACCACTCAGGACTCAGCATGCTCACGCCAGCCTCAGTTCACTACGGAACCGACGCCGGAATCGTTGCCAACAGACGACGAATATTGGAGGCGGCTTACGCCGCCCATCCCGATCGATTTGTGAACGGTTTGCCAACCCAGAAAATCGCCCCACAGACCGTCTGGATCAACCCACCCGATGATTCACCAGAAACCTCTGCAAAACCCAATTTAACTACTCATCAAAAACCAAATACTCACTAATTTCTTTCACAAAAGTGTCTCAAAGTTATTGACACGCACCGC
>CAIOKO010000013.1 GCA_903858935.1 uncultured Schlesneria sp.
ATCAACCCACCCGATGATTCACCAGAAACCTCTGCAAAACCCAATTTAACTACTCATCAAAAACCAAATACTCACTAATTTCTTTCACAAAAGTGTCTCAAAGTTATTGACACGCACCGGTTGGGCAACATTGGAACCGGTTGGGCAACATTGGAACCGGTTGGGCAACATTGTACCACGAGGTGCGGTCAAGCCAAAACGTCGAAGCAAAACAATCGTCGCAAAATCTCAGCAGTCGAAGACTCGACCGCACCCTCGCGGCAAACAACGAACCGCCACGGGTCGCCCGCCGTCTCATATTGGACGGAACAAAGACGACACTGCCCCCAGGTTTCAAGGTAACCATGCCACTTTTTATCCTCCAACGAACGACGGGGTGACCCGTATAAAATTCTTTCCAGGATGTCAAAGATCAAAATCGCGTTAGTACATCACAAAACCGGGGCTCACATTCCACGCCGAAAGCAGGCAAGATCAAGAAAAGAAATCGATTCATCAATCTTTCTACCTTCTACTCGCGAATGACGACTGACGATCCGCTTCGGCTCCCCAGACAAGTCGGGCGAGTCGGGCGGTACATCACACGGATTCGTTCTCTGACTGTTCTCTCTACCCGCTCACGACAACCTCCTCGGCGTCCGCTCACGCCGCCGACAAAAAACACAAGAAGCGACAAATACTTTACACATTACTTTTAGAAAGTAAAGAGAAAAATGAAAACCGCTTCTTAATGTTTGGAATGTGCTCACGAAATGGCGAAAAGGGTTATCTTAATGATATCCCATTCCGAGAAAGGGCTTCCGGCTGAGCCGGGTTGTTATACAGTCGATAATTCTGCTTATTTCAGCTTCGGGGTTAGACGATGGACGATGGTCAGCGCGAAATCACGGGAAGCGACGCAAAAGCCCAGACGATCGACTATGGCGCCAAGAAGCGGCGAATCATTCTGATGCTTCTTGCTTACTCGGCAATTCTTGGGATCACCGCAGTCATTTTTCCGGATAAAGACGCTCCGAGGGATTTTGTCTTTTTTCTGCCCCTGCTGATCCTGGGGGTTTCGTGGTGTTTCACAGATGCTGCTGAACGCAATTACCGGATGGGACGCCTGATGTCACTTCTGTTGATATTGTTCCTCGGCATTGGACTTCCAATCTACCTTTTTCGGACACGTGGCTTCGGTGCGTTTAAGACGCTTGCGGCGACACTCTTGCTCGTTGGCGGGATGATCACATGCGTGGTCGTGGCGGCGTTTGTAACTTTGTACGTTGGCAACGCCGCAGGCCTGCTGAACCTTGTTCACTGAGGGAATGTTACAGTCGTCCGCAGGGAAATCTTTTGATCTGGAAACGTCATGATGTCAAAGCACCGAATTTATACGACGAGTGTCGCCAGCGTTTATCCCCACTATCTTGCGAAGGCCGAGAAAAAGGGACGCACGAAAGCAGAAGTCGATGAAATCATCTGCTGGCTCACAGGCTTTACGCAAAAAGAGTTCGAAGAACAACTGCATCACAAAACAGACTTCGAAACATTTTTTGCGAACGCCCCAAAACTGAATCCGTCACGGACATTGGTCAAAGGTGTGATTTGTGGTGTCCGAATCGAAGAGATCGAAGAACCGACAATGCGCGAAATTCGCTATCTCGATAAATTGATCGACGAATTGGCGAAAGGAAAGACCATGGACAAGATCCTGCGAAAACCAGCGGAAGCGTGACGACGACATACAAAATCTCTCGTCGCGGTCGGTTGATTGCAGTCGTTCGGCAGGGGCGGATTTCGAAATTGTGGGCGTTTTTTGCGCGTCAATCGACATAGCAAGCCAACTATGGTGTGCTGCCTTTCGGCCCAAAGGGGCCAGCAGTTCAAATAGCCTAGCCCAACGGGCTAGGAATTCCGCAATAGGGGTACCCAAAAGGCCTGAAGGGCCGACCGTTCGACGAAAACACCAAGCGTATCGTTCGTCGATTGCAACCTCGTATTGTTTGCGCAATGATTTAAATTCATCCTGAAACGATTGGCATGCGTGATGTTTTTCCTGTTGGTCAACATAGCGAACGGTCGGCCCTTCAGGCCTTTAGCGTCGTCTAACTGATTTACCTAGCCCGATGGGCTCATCGTCCAAGCTAAGTCTAAGCAAGATCTCGAGCGGCACTTTCTGCCTGTTTCCGAGGGGCTGGATTTTTTGGGGACGGGTGCGAATTATGTCCACCCGAGCAAAAGGAATTTGCTTTTTCTAGCTGTCGCTTCAT
>CAIOKO010000014.1 GCA_903858935.1 uncultured Schlesneria sp.
AGGAAGCAGGATTTTTGAACAGAAGGACACGAAGGTAACGAAGTGAAGAACATCGCGGCTATTGTGAAAGACCATTTGATTGCTGTCGCGCTGAACCATAGTTGCTCAAGCTCGTCCATTGTTGCGCAAATCTTCAGGCCGGCGAAAATCTGAAAAAGGTCCTGTTTCCGCCAATGTTGCGCAAATGATTCCAATGTTGCTCAAGTTTTTTGACAGAAAAATCAACCACGGATGACGCCGATGGCGACGGATAAGAGCACAAGCAAGAATCGTCTTGCTTTTGTCTTTATCAGTGCTCATCCGCGTTATCCGTGGTTAAAAATCTTCTGTTTTCCAGCCATTTCGTTGGTTTTGCTGGGCCTCGAAGACTCGACCGCACGCTGCGACTTCTCGAATTTCCAATTCGGTTCGCCCATAGTTGCCCAAAGTTTCGGGCTACTTGAGATGTCGAAAAAGGATTTGTTTCCGGCAATGTTGCGCAAACGATCCCATTGTTGCGCAAGTGTCTTGAAAGAAAAGTAAACCAGAAAGAATTCAACTACGGATGACACTGATAGCGACGGATAAGAGGACAATCAAGAATCGTCATTGCTTTTGTCTTTATCAGTGCTCATCCGCGTTATCCGTGGTTAAAAATCTTCTGTTTTCCAGCCATTTCGTTGGTTTTGCTGGGCCTCGAAGACTCGACCGCACCCTGCAACTTCTCGAATTTCTAATTCGGTTCGTCCATCGTTGCGCAAATCTTCAGGCCACTGAAATGTTGAAAAAGGTCCTGAGTCTGCCAATGTTGTTCAAACAATCCCATCGTTACGCAAGTTGTTTTTGAAATAGAAACGACGTGTCGGATTACGTCTCTTCCGCCGACGTACTCGCTTCTCTTCGAGGCGCGGTTAAACTTATGCACGGAACCTGGAACCTGCGGCTTCGGAATGAAATTGGAGTGACGAAAATGTCTCGTGACGATGACCTTGCTTTGCTGCACCGATATACCGACAGTGAAAGTCTGATCAAACATATGCTCGCCGTTGAGGCGGCCTGTCGAGCGTATGCTCGTAAGTTTAGTGAAGACGAGGCGAAATGGGGAACGGTTGGTCTGCTGCATGACTTTGACTATCAACGCTGGCCAGATCCGCCAGATCATCCGCTGCAGGGTGCTGCGATCCTGAAAGAGCAGGGCTATTCCGATGAAATCATCTACGCCATCAAGTCCCATGCGGACTATCTGACCGACTGTCCGCGAGTCTCTCTCCTCGACAAAACCTTGTATGCCTGCGACGAGTTGTGCGGCTTCATCACTGCCTGTGCGCTGGTTCGGCCTGGTCGACTGGAAGGTCTGACACCATCGAGCGTCAAAAAGAAATTGAAGCAATTGTCGTTTGCCGCCTCGATCCATCGCGAAGACATTACCAACGGTGCTGCAGATCTGGGCGTCGATCTGGACGAGCACATTGCATTCTGTATTGCTGCTTTGCAGCCGATTGCCTCAGAACTTGGATTGTTGCCTGAGAGTCAGGCAGGATGAAGCGTACGAAGAGGTCTTTTCATTCTGACTTTTCGGGTCTCGTGATGTCGGAATTGTCAGATTGGGGTTGGCCCAAATTCGGTCGAAAACTATAGTCCGCTTCCGCAGGCGGGGGCCTGCTTTCGATCATTCACACGCTCGAGCATGGAGGCACCGCGTGGACAAGATTCTTGTAGCTGGAATTAATACGGTTGTTGGAGCCAATCTGGCTGAGGCTTTGACGGGCCAGCATTCCGTGGTTGGCGTCTCGTTCGATGGCAAAGTCGATCTGCCAACCTGTCGCGTGGAATCGGAAACTCCTCGTAAACCGGTTGCTGTCCTCGAATACCTGCAACGTGTCCAACCGAATCGAATCGTGCTCTGTGGAGCGGGAGCCGAATCGAGCTGGGACGAGAGTCGACGTCCTCAAGCATCCGATGTCACTCAAGCCAAGATGTGGATCGATGCCGCCCATGATGCAGGCTGCCGACTGACGCTGATCTCGTCAGACGCGATCTTCACTGGCCCCTGGATGTTCCATGCTGAAAACAGTCATTCGCTGTGCCCCAGTACTGAAGCCAGTTTGCTGAAGCAAATTGAAGAGCATGCCGCAGAGAAATCTGCTGACACCTTGATTGTCCGGACGCACGCAATCGGCTGGCACCCCGGTTCCAACCATGGCTGGCTTGAGACATTGCTGACAGAATTGGAACGAGGCACGATTGGATCAGTCGATTTCGCTCGCCACGGCACTCCGATGCTTGCTACCGATCTGGCTGACATCCTGGATAAGAGCTGGGAATCAGGACTGGTCGGACTTCATCATATCGGTGGAGCCGAACGAATCAGTCCTCGTAAGTTTGCTCTGAGGCTGGCGGGTCATTTCCGACTCGCAACACCAGCCTCGCCCATTGCAGGATCATTGGCGGATCGAACATCTGGCTTCGGTTGCGGCGAGACTTCGCTTCAAACTCGAAAAATCCGACGTGCGCTGGGAATACCTGTGCCACTGTTGGACGAAAGCCTGGATCGGCTGTATCAACAACATTTGAACGGTTATCGCGCACAACTGAGCGGCCAAGTCGCAGCCAGTCGCGTGGCTTAATCATCGTCAACTTGTTGAAGAGTGTTATTTAAGTGCCACTGGCGTGCGTCTTCGCTTGCCAGTGGCACTTCTGTTTCTCGCGATGTTTAAGCGTCACTGGCGGCCCAAAGCTGCCGCCAGTGACGCTCGAAAGTCGAGCGCCGTTTTTGTATCCGTAATTAAACGTGTAGTACGTCCGCCATCTCGCCAGCGTGATAGCTCGACCGAACGAACGGGCCGCTGGCGACCATGCTGAATCCGAGGCGTCGCATCTGCTCGCCAATCTCGTCGAACTCTTCCGGTGGAACGTAACGTTCAACGGGTAAGTGTTCGGCGGTCGGTTGCAGGTACTGCCCCAGCGTCAGCATGTCGACACCGACTGCTCGCAGGTCCGAACAGACTTCGAGTAACTCGTCGCGCGTCTCGCCCAAACCGAGCATCAAACCGCTTTTCGTAGGCATTTCGGGGGCTTCGTCCTTGATCTGTTGCAACAGATCAAGCGTACGGCGGTAATCAGCATTCCGACGAACTCTGTCATATAGCCGAGGTACCGTCTCGGTATTGTGATTAAAAACATCGGGCCGAGACTGGATCACGCGAGAAATGGCGTCGCGGTTACCGCGAAAGTCAGGAGTCAAAACTTCGACCTTCGCACCAGTCCGCTCGCGAACGGCAAGAACACATTCGTAGAAATGGTCCGCTCCCCCATCCGGAAGATCGTCTCGTGTCACCGACGTAATCACGACGTACTTCAAGCCCAACCGTTCGGCAGCCTCGGCAACCCTTCCCGGTTCATCGGCCAGGACCGTTTCGGTCTTCCCTTTTAAAACCGAACAGAAGCCACAAGGCCGGGTGCAGACATTACCCAGGATCATGAATGTTGCGGTCTTCTGTGACCAGCATTCGGTTTGATTCGGACACTTGGCACTCTCACAAACCGTTTCTAGCTTGAGGTCTGCAATGACATTAGTGGTAAACTGCATTCCCGCCTGAGGCAGTGGCCGCTTCAACCACTTAGGAAGCCGTTGCCGTGTCGGCGCAGAATCCTGACCATCATCAGGAAGGATATTCAAAAGTTCTGTCGTCATTTTTTTAACGCTCGCGTCGATGAATGTTTAGAATCAAAGGTTTGTTTCCGCAGGTTTTTTTAACGCTCGCGTCGATGAATGTCTTGTATCTGAGGTCTGTTTCCGCGGACAACGGTTTTTAATGCTCGCGTTTTGGAATGAACTTTATCCGAAGGTCCGTTTCCGCGGGAAACGTTGTTTTGCTCGCGTCGATGAATGTCTTGTATCTGAGGTCTGTTTCTGCGGGCAACGGTTTTTAATGCTCGCGTTTTGGAATGAAGTTTATCTGAAGGTCCGTTTCCGCGGGAAACGTTGTTTTGCTCGCGTCGATGAATGTCTTGTATCTGAGGTCTGTTTCTGCGGGCAACAGTTTTTAATGCTCGCGTTTTGGAATGAACTTTATCCGAAGGTCCGTTTCCGCGGGAAACGTTGATTTGCTCGCGGCGATGGATCGGTGTTTTCAAGGGGTGTTTCCGAGATTCACCTGCGGGCACGTTTGCTGTGGATTTTAGTCGCGGCTCAAGATTAGACCATTTCGATTCCGCGTGTCAGGCATACACGTACACCTTTCGCGTTGTGCGGTGCAAAAGCGGGTGTCCGGTGTAAACGTGGTAGCCGTCATAGCCCAGTGCGCTGGCTGCATTTCTGATCAATGCTTCTCGAACGGTCGACATGGCCGTCGGGCGAGTTCGCTGTGAGGCGAGCGAAGTCACTTTGGCGTCGGAATGGGTCCATCGGATAAGATCGAGCGCTTCTTGAGGCAGAGAGACGTTGACGTAGAACCCGCCATACGACACTCCGTCTCGAACTGAGGCACCGATAAACGCGAATTGGCCGCAGCGGCACATCGCACCGGGTACTGCGGAAGAGCGCTCGGCGGGCACTTTCAAGTCGGCGGCCGTGGCAATCAGGGTGCGTTCCAGGGTCGTTCTAAAGTCCAGCAAGCCGAGCCCCAGTCTGGTCAGTGGGACAATAACGTAAACGGCAAGTTGACCGGGGATGTGCACGAAGGTTCCTCCTCCCCGATTCAGCCAGCGGACATCCATTTTTCGTGCAGTCAATTCTTCCCAATCGACAAGCACATCGGCGAAACTTCCCTCACGGCCGATGGTGACAGAGGGTGGATGTTCGCAAACCAGGATTGCCCCGTAAGAATCCGATCTTGACGCAATATCGCTACGCAGCCGTTCCTGCAGTTCTTTAGACGACTCGAGATCGACCGTTCCCAGCAGGAATACGTCGAGCGAAGACGATGCCTGCGAATGGCTCCTGCGATCAGTCAAAGGGGCGTTCATGAAATCGAGTCAATTCAGCGTGATTAAAGGACGAATACCATACGTCACCAGTCTACAGCAGTCGTCCTGATCCCGCCAATCCAGAGATTTTGTGCTGCGGTCTGCGACCGTCGTGAGATAGAATCCTGACACATTCTGCTGAATTGGCATCTGTTGAGACTTGAGTCTTATGCCGCGCTACGCTGTGATCTCTGGAAAGGTTGCCATCTTGATGATTTGGCCTTTCTATCTTTGCCGTGCAGGGATATCTAACAGGCTTTGTCGATCTGCGTACTTGTGGGAACCTGGCAATGCATCGGAGTTCGTGCCATGAATCTTTTTCAATCTGAAATCAGCCGACGATCATTCCTGGGAGCAGCAGCTACCGGGATCACCTCGGCAGGCTTAACATTTGGCGCGGATCAGCCAACGGCACTTGGGGGCGTGCCGGAAACAACGGCGAAACGGAAGCCGCGAATTGTCGCGATCAATTCCGTTTACCGATTGAAATCACATGCCTACCATATCGCGGGCCGATTTATTCACGGATACACGCGAAACGGGTTCCATCACCAGCCTCCCTTCGAACTGGTTCGGATGTGGAATCACCAGCAGCCTGTTGCGGACCTGGGTCCCAGCGTTTGTGATCAGCACGGTATCGAACTTTGTAAGACGATTTCCCAGGCGCTGGGGGAAAAGCACGGACTCGACATCGATGGAGTTCTGCTCATCATCGAACATGGGGACTATCCCAAAAACGAGCGAAATCAATTGCTATACCCCCGCTATGAATTTTTCGAACAGATTGTTGAAGTTTTCAAAAAGACAGGGCGCACGGTACCGATTTTCGTCGACAAGCATTTGTCCTACGATCACAAACTGGCAGCAAAGATGGTGCAAACGGCGCGTGACATGAAGTTTGGATTGATGGCTGGTTCGTCACTTCCCGTCACCTGGCGTCGACCTGAGATTGAACCGACATTAGGAACCCCGTTTAAAGAGGGTCTGGTCTGTTTTGGTTACGAAGGGAAAGCGGTCGAGATTTACCTGTTCCATGCACTTGAAGTCTTGCAATGCATGATGGAACGGCGGAAGGGGGGCGAGACCGGTGTGAAGTCTGTCGAGTTTCTTGAGGGAGATGCCGTCTGGGAGGCGGGGGATGAGGAACGTTGGTCCTGGCGGTTGCTGGATGCAGCACTTTCCCGTTGTCCCAGTAAGAACACGGGCCCGGTCCGTGAGAATGTGTTAACACCTCAGGCACTATTGATTGAGTATGAAGATGGAACCAAAGGATCTATCTTGAACTTGTTCGAGCAAACCTCGGAATTCGGCTTTGCCGCGAACATCGAAGGCTGGTCTGAAACATTATCAAGCTGTTTCTATTTGCCGGCCCCGCCAGGAGCCCGATTCTTCGACCCTTTGACCTATAATATTGAGAAATTCTTTGCCTCAGGAACGCCGCCGTACCCTGTGGAGCGGACGTTGCTCACCAGCACCATGACTGATCTGGCCATGCTGTCGCTGCACGAGAAGAGTCGAGTCGTGACCGATCCCGCACTCAGTGTAAATTACGCAGCACCGAAAGACAGCGGATTCTTCCGGGGTCCTATCGTTGATGCGGGGTGACGCTGGGCGATCAGGGTTGGTTAAACGGATCAGCAGGCGAACCGTTCCGAGTACCAGCGAAAAAGTGATCGAAAGCAGTGCGTGAAGTCGTCCGGGTCGCGTTCGATCATCTCAGCAATCTCGCTCATTGGGCGGAACTCACCCGAAAGAATTTCTCCTGGATCGAATGTGGGTGTCTCATCGGTGACGGAGCGATAAAGGCCGCTATGTTCGAAAGCGGTTTCGACACCCTTGGCGGGAAAAATTCCCAGAAATTCCACTTCGGCGCGCAAGCCCAGCTCTTCTTCCAGTTCGCGAACCGCCGCGGTTGCATAGTCTTCACCGGCACTCAAGTGGCCTGAGGCTGACGAAGTGCACTTAAGTGGGGCTTCGTCTTTGGTCGCCGAACGCCGATGAATCAGCAATTCACCTTTGGAATTGAACACGAAAATGTGGACCGCTCGATGCAGCCAATGATTTGTATGCACCACGGAGCGTGGGGATTGAAAGAGGACACGATCTTCCTGATCGACAACATCGAATATTTCTTCGGTCATGATTCTCGCAAAATTCTGAAGCGTCGGTTAAGGCATCAGGCGTTGTAGGGTTGGATGACGTGCTTATCCATGCGCTGCGCGATTTCGGTGAGTCTTGGCAATTCTCCACCACGGACTTCAGCTGTTGCCCAGCCTGAATAACCGATCTCTTTCAAGGCCTGAAGAACGGCTGGCCAGTCGCATTCGCCTTCACCGATTTCTACACCAAATCCCGCTCCCTTTCCCTTTTCATTGGCGATCTTTCGACTGAATTCCTTGATGTCCAGTTTGCCAATTCGCGAACCGAGCGTTCGAATCCAATGTTCGGGCCAGCCGTAATTTACGATATTGCCGACGTCAAAATACGAGCCGACGATCGGACTTTGGAATTCGTCGATATAGCGTTTCATCTCAACGGGACTGAGCAGGAAATTATTCCAGACATTTTCGAACAGAATCTTAATTCCCAGTTCAGTGGCAAGGGGAATGCATTTTTTGATTTCAGCCTGTGACCGGACATATGCGTCCTCATAGGAGATTTCCTTATTGACGACGGCGGGAACCAGCAGCACGGTTGAACCGCCATAGAGCTTGGTTTCCCGCAGGCATTTCTCCAGAACCTCAACTCCCTTTGCTCGAACTGCGGGGTCAGGACTACTGAGTGGCTGGCCCCAATGAACGTAATCGACCATACCATGGACGATCAGTCCTGATTCACCCATCGCACGTTTGACGTCTTCAACCGGTTGATCGCTATCGACATCGATCCCTTCAAACCCTGCCTCTTTTACCATTTTGAACTTGTCGACGAGCGAACCCTTTCCTCCCACCATGCTCAGCTTGAGAGCTTTGCGGAGACGGGGTTTTTCGTCGGCTGCCAGAACAGTCTGGTTCGACATAGATAGAAGTCCAGCAGCTGCGGCGATGCCAGCAGTGTTTAAGAAATAGCGTCGATCAAGCGTTGAAGCCATGGTGTCTTCCAAGTGAAGAGGAACTCGAGTTGGACACCATGATCTTAGCAGCTATTTTCGCGCGATGCAGTACAGATAGCGGTTGGTTCTCAGGAACATTTGCCCGTTTGAAAACGCAGGTGTTGCGTTGCAGGTTCCAGCATCCTCATCGACCGCATTGCGAGCCACCGATTCGAACTGCGGCTTGGCTGCGTACACGTAAGTTCCGTTTTCGCGAGAGGCGGCAAACAGTCGACCGTTAGCCACGACGACTGAAGAATATAATTGCCCCGCTTCGGCCAATCGTTCGCGATAGACCTGTTCGCCGTCAGCGGTTTTTACACAAAAGGCGATTCCACGATCACTGACCCAGTAAAGGTGCTCCCCAACCAAGACTGGTGATGTGACATACGAGCCGAAATCTTTACGCCAGACCGTATGCGTTTTAGTAACGTCATCTCGACCCCCGACTCGAATGGCAACCGCTCCACCTTGTCGCCCACCGATGGCATAGACAATTCCATTTTGCGATACCAGCATTGGTGATATCACACCCTCTTTAATTCCTTCGGCAAACCACAAGAAGTCGCCGTTGTTGGGGTCGAGTCCCCAAATCTCGTACGGAACGCTAACAACCAGTTCCTGTTTTCCATCGGGCAAATCAACGAGAATCGGGGAACTCCAGCAACCGCCAAACCCGTCTGCGTCGGTTTTCCAAACTTGTTTACCGGTTTCTTTATCGAGTGCGACCATCGCCTTGGATTCTGCGAAGGCAGGTACGATCACCAGGTTTTTGAAAAGAATCACGCTTGTCCCCTGGCCCCAGCCCATCTGTGCTGAACCGGTTCCAACGTTCGTCTGCCAGAGTTGTTTGCCATCCAGATCGAATGCCAGAACACCAGCTTTGCCGAAAAAGACGTAAACACGGGTTCCGTCCGTGGCAGGAGTACTGGTCGCGTAACCGTGACTTTGGATTTGGCCTTGATAGCGGTCTTCGTTCGATGTTCCTTTTACTGGCGACTCCCATATGAGTTTCCCATCGGCTCGATTCAAGCAGACGAGAACTCGTTCAAGTTGATTCAATTCACCCGGTGTGGACCTGTTGACGCCGTATCCGCGGTAACAGGTGACAAAGACTCGTTCGCCAAGTGTAATCGGGCTGGACGCACCAGGACCGGGTAGTTCGATTCGCCATGCCACGTTTTCGGAAGCGGACCACGTTGTTGGATAATCGCGATCATCTGCGACACCTGCCCCGCCCGGGCCTCGAAACTGCGTCCAGTCAGCTGCCTGCAGCGTTTTGTTTGCAACGCAGACGAGACCAGCGAGGATCAATGAACATAAGACGAGTCGCGACATGAGAGCCTCGATGTGTAGAGCAATCGTGAAAATCGATTTCGACAAATCAAATTCGTTTGAAGAAGCCCCCCAACCTTTGGCAGAGAAGGTCAGGGGGCTGTTGAATTCGCCCGCTTGCTGAGATGTGAGTCTCGATCAAACAGATAAATCAGTTTGGGGTGCCGTAGCGAAGCCCCCTGAAACAATCAGCCTGCGATCGATTTCAATCGACTTCATTCTGCTTTGGGCTGAGGACGCTTTGGACGACCACCAGCTCCGCCGCCACCACCGCCTGGACCACCGCCGCCCGGCCCGCCCCGACCTGGACCACCGCGCAGTTGTGCGACGTCGAATTCTTTCCCCTTTAGTTTTGCGAATGTGTCGAGTTGGGCTTTGGTCAGGACTTCGTTGATCTTGGCATCGCGCTCTTTATTGAGCTCGACCATTTTTTCGAATCCGCCACCACCACCGCCTCCGCCCGGTTGGAACAGCTCACGGGCCTTCGCACCGTAATCATCGGAAATTGCGGTGATCTTGTCCGTCTGTTCCTTGGTGATGGTCAGTGCTTTGACCACTTCCGCGTCGGAATAGGCTCCGGTACCCTGGTTTTGCCAGTTGATCTGCTGTAATCGAGTGTATTGATCGGCAGAGACTGCGGCTTTCAGTTTCGGCAGAAACTTGTCCGTCAGCGTCTTCATGTTCGCCATCATCGTTTCTCGGGCCTTAGTCCGTTCTTCTTGGGTCATATCCTGAAAATTCTGACGACCACCGGCGCCCATAGATTCTCGCATCGCAGTACCGTATTCATCGGTGACCACTTTGACCTTGGCAACGCCATCTTCCGTCAGTGCCAGTTCCTTTTGTACGGCTTCATTGCCGGCAAGCATCAACAGCCCGCCTCCACCGCCAAATCCGCCAAACCCACCGCGACCTCCGCCGCGACCACCAGGCCCTTGAGCCTGAACGGTCGTTGCGAATGCGAGACTGGCCACCAAACACAGAATCCACCCATTTGTTCTCATCGCAATTTTCCTTTTCGGAATTCTTACGTATTTTCGCGAGGCCGAACGGAACGTGGACGGCAATTAGACTTCTCGCGAACACACTCGTTCAAAAACACAAAACAAACATCTGACCAATCACTTCAACAACAGTTCTTTGTCAATTTCATTCGATTTTGTTCCCGCCGTAGTGACGGATTCAATTGCGCGAGGTAACCTCACTTCGAGGGTCGTACCGACTCCAACTTTACTTGTCGCTACGATAGTGCCCCCATGCGCTTCGACGATTGTTTTACAGATCGATAAGCCCAAACCACTACTTCCTTCGGCTCGCGATCGAGCCTTGTCTACCTGGTAGAATCGGTCGAAAATTCGAGATAATTGATCGGCGGCGATTCCGACTCCTGTATCAGTCACCGAAAGAATCGCTGTTTCGGCCTCCGTTCGCGTCGTGACACAAACCCGGCCTCCTTCAATGTTGTAGCGGATGGCGTTTGTCAGCAGATTCGTCACAACTTGTGAAATGCGGTCCCAGTCGCCTCGGACATAGCACGAATCTGGATCACATTCGATTCGGATTCGACGTTCGGCGGCAAGCTGATCAACTAGTTCAGCACAGTCTTCCAGCAATGGTTTCAGATCGAAAAGGTCTTGCTTAAGCGACGGTGTTCCTGAATCGAACCGAGCCAACAAAAGCAATGAATCGATTAGTGATTTCATTCGTTGTGAAGCTCGGCGGCAGGTCTCGATTGCTCCACGATAATCTTCGTTCGACCTCGGTCGGGAAAGCGCCAATTCGGTATGCGTCGAGATGACAGACAACGGGGTTCGAAGTTCGTGAGAGGCGTCAGCAGTGAATTGGCTTTGACGCTCGAACGCCGATTGCAAACGATCAAATGTTTGATTGAGAACCGTAGCAAGCTTGCCAAGTTCGCTATCGGTTTCTTTGACATTGATGCGTTTTGACAGATCTAAAGCAGAAATTGATTCCGCCGTTGCGGTCATCTCAGCGATAGGAAGAATTGCACGTGATGACAACCAACCTCCGCCTAAGACACCTGCTGCCAGGATGACCAGTCCGGCCCCTGCGAGCAATAATCCTGATCGATGATGGGCAGCCAGATCTTTCTCCAACGATCGACCGACGAGAATGTTCATGTCGAACATTCCGGCATGGATCACTTCGCGGTAGGCTTGGTCCCCAGGTCGCGACCTGACAAGTCGAATCGGTAATCCTTCACGTCCAACGTGCAAGTTGGGGTAACTGATTTCGGGTGCCGAATCAGATTTCTGAAGCAGGTCACCGTTGCCACCCCAGATGACGAAGTAAAGCCGCGATTCTTCGTCACCGTGAAATAACTGCTGAAATTCTTCTGGAAGTGGTCCCGGGTCAAATCGGTCATATCGTGGAGGTCCGGGGCGACCTGACTGGTCAGACGAGAGTGCCGCCGGATTTGCTGGGTTGGGTTCGTTTCGAGATGAGTCAGGACGAGAAGTGGTCGCAGCGGTATTCGCATCGGACCGCGCACCTGTATCGGCTTCGGGGTTAGCTTCGTCGGTACGACGAGGACGCCGGCCACCACCCGGCCGACCACCCGGAGGACGTGGAAGTAATCGACGCAACTGAGACATGACCACGCCCGCAGTCCGATCCAATTCGGCATCGACCTGTTGAAGCCGCGTCTGCCAGTGAAGGCTATGAACAATCCCTCCAAAGCTGGTGAGTACGATCAACAGCACAATCGCGTGCCAGACCTGCAATCGCCAGCGGAGTGATTTGAACATGTTTTTCTCGGAGCGTTGAATAAGGCGAATTCAGTTTTTGATAAGACAAGAAATTTTGAGATGAGTTATTCGCCGATGGCGAGTATCTATAACGTATCGGGTCATTTCAACTGTCAATGATATAACCCATTCCTCGACGCGTCGTAATCAACTCGCGACCAACTTTGCGACGGATATTCGAAACGTAGACATCGACAAGATTTGAGAGTGAGGCATCGTATTCGTCGAATAAATGGTCATAGATTTTCGTCCGTGTTACCAGTTCGCCTCGGTGAATCGCCAGGAACTCAAGCAGGCAATATTCCTTGGCTGTCAGCGCGACGGCAGTTCCGTCAACCGAAACGGTTCTTGATGTCATATCGATTGTGACGTTGCCGATCTCGATGATCGGCTGAGATTTTCCCGCAGACCGTCGAATCAGGGCTCGCAAGCGGGCAGCTAATTCGGACAGTTCAAACGGTTTGATCAGATAATCATCAGCACCGGTATCGAGGCCACGGACCCGGTCTTTGACTGTGTCGCGGGCAGTCAACATCAGCACTGGCGTGGTCTTGTTTTGTCGCCGAAGTTCCGACAGAACCGACCAGCCATCACGTCTGGGCAACATAACATCCAAAAGAATGGCGTCGTAGTCCCAAGTGACACCCTTGAAGAGACCATCTTCGCCGTTGTCCGCCGTGTCAACGGAATAGCCCTCTTCACGCAGGTACATTGCGACCGCGCGAATTACGTCTGGTTCATCCTCAACCACCAACACTCGCATACTAATCCACCACCCAGATTCTGATTGCCAATTTCACAGCCGCCTTGTTTGTGCGACCAGAGACGAATCACTGGCAGAATCCTTTTTTTCGCCTTGTCTTGATGGGAAAAGAAGGATCTGTTTAAAACTGGGTAGTCTACAGCAATAACCTTAAACAGAGATGAAGAGTCAGACAGAAAAAAAGACCACTGGCGAGCAAAAATGCCCGCCAGTGGTATCGAATCTCAAAATAAACAGGTGACGACTCGCTAGTCTTCCAGCGGATGCTTTCGACGTGGTGGCGGCACGGCATCTTCGGTATCACTTTCGTCGGTCTTTGCATCATCTTCGTCATTTGACGTCGCGGGTCGAGGTTTCCACTTCAACCGCCCTGCGGGTGGACTGTCGACGACCTGCGGTTTGTTCAAATCCAACCGGTCCAGACTCAGATTTGGCTGATTCATCGATGTGGAATTTGTCTGCGAGTTGGACTTTTGTTCCAATAATTGCTGAACCATTGATTCAAGTCGACGAATTCGTTCAGCTTCGGCACTTTCCTTCGGGGATTCACTGACGACTTCATGCGAAGCCAGTTGGATCTGATTGACTTTTTCTTCCTTTTTGGGGCCGGCTAACGATTCTGTTGTTTTTGGATTCGAACCCATTGAAATCGTCGTCGTTCGTCGCAACTTCCCGGCCATCTCGTCGGCTGCCATGCGATCTGTTTCTTCGATGGAGAGCGGCTTAGCACTTTCGCCCATGACAGGTTTCTTATTGCCATTCAACGGCATGTTTGACAGGTCCGAGAACACCACTGGCCCAGTCTTCGGCTTCAGGCGAATACGTAGCGCACAGTTGGCGTCTTTGACTCCCCGGCGAACATATGGAACGAAGACACTGTAAGTCGGCCCGAGCGACGTTTTCGTGAGATGAACATCCCATGACCCAGCATCAAAGTCGAATTGACGCAATGGTTTAGCCTGCGCTTCGGTGTCTCCCTGGTCATCAAATAAATAAATTCGGACATCGCCATCGCACTGGACCGGGGTGGCCGCTTTATTTGAGAGAAACAGAATCTGCCCCGAGAAACCCTTACAGGGATAACCTTCAGGATCTCGGCCTTCAGCTTGTTGCCAAAGGCACAAGACCTGCACGACGGGATCGGATGCGGACGCTTTGGGGATCTTTTTCTCGAAAGGAACATGAAACGTTGAGCACCCGACAAGACTGCACAAAAACATTGCGCAAGTCAGAGGCAGAACGATTCGTTGAACGTGAAACTGCATTTCAAACTCCATCCGAAATTGTTGCGAAGGCAACTCGATAATTTCTCAGTTTGATCGTCCGACAGTACGTTTCTGAAAAAGGCCTCGTTTTTTGGGAGCTTCGGGTTTAACAAAACTTGCCTTTGAGACGCCTGTTTCCGAATCATCCATTTCCGTTGCCTGCATACGCGATGCGTTTATGCGAGTCACATTTGGATCGGGTAACGGTGGCGGCGGAGGCACACTTGGAGCCTGTCCTTCGGGTGATGGAGGAATAACAGAAGGGGCTGGCGGAAGTGCTGAAGGAGATCGTGGTGGAACCGTGCCAGGTAGCTCTTGCGGTACTTTCTGAATCGATGGCAATCCGTTCATCGAAGGTACGGGAGGAAGTGCGGGTTGAACCCATGGAATATGTTCTTCCTCGATCATTTCATCGGCAGCGGGAAGTGCCCGCAATGGTCCATGAGCTTCCTCGGCTTCACTTTCGATGAAGTGAATTCGACCCATTTCAATATCCTTCAGGCACTCTTCCTCGTCAGGACCGTTAATGATCCGCGGTGTCAGGAAAATCAGTAATTCTGTACGAATGGATGATCGAGAATCGTAGCGAAACAAGCTGCCGAGAAGCGGAAGATCACCAAGTAACGGCGCTTTGCGAGTGAAAGACTCGTCGCGTGAACTGATCATTCCACCGATCACGATCGTACTATTTGATGGTACGAGGACTGTTGATCGAACGTTGCTAAGGTCGGTAATCCGCTGACCGACGGCAACACCTCGTGAATCCGTCGTTACCGTAACTGTTTCCTGGCTTAACTGGCTGCGGTACGCATACATTTGGATCACGATGTTGCCGTCATCATTAATTCGAGGCGTCACTTGCATGCCAATTCCGGTCTCGCGTTGCGTCAGAATGGGCGACAGGACGCCGGTCGTGGCGTTGGTGTTGAAGGCTGTCACGGTGGGAATTGTCTGTCCGACGAAAACTTCGGCGAGTTGACTATCTAACGCTCGAATTTGTGGTCGGCTCAGAATCGTAAGTTTTCGATTGGCAGCCAAGGCACGCAGCAGGACGTTGACGGCGTCCGATCCAGCGGAAAGGACAAGGCCACCATATCCAAGCTGGTTGTTGACCCGTCCCAGAGAAAAATTGCTCAGCCCCTGGCCGGCGACGGCTCCTGGAGAGATAGCGAGGTTATTTCCGAGTGGAAGCCCAGCATTGTTGAAGTTGAATCCTGGTGATCCCGTTTGTGCCAAAATGTGTTGAGTTGTCGTCTGCAACCCAGTGACAGCGGTCGTGGTCTCGGTCAGAATGACAGGGGGGTCGAGAACGCTACGGTTAAAGAAGATCGGATTTTGAAGTCCGAGTTCGATCCCGAATTCGTCATTATTATTGAGTTGTACTTCGACGATCAACGCTTGAATGACAACCTGTTTCGGTACCGAATCAAGCTTCTGGATCATCGCGAGAATGTCGGGATAATACCGAGGTGTCGAACTGACCAGGAGGCTGTTCGAAATCGTATCGGGAATGACGATCACTTCGCGTTCAAGTTGTTCGACGTTGCTCGTAAGGTTTGGATCGAGCTGAGTCAGGTCACGTTGTTGCTGAAAGAATGTCGTTACCGCTTGAGCGATCTGTGTCGCTGGAGTGTTATTCAAACGGACCACCATATTTTTCCGCGAACGTAGATCGCTTTCATCAAGCCGTAACATGATCGCTTCGACAACTCGCAATGCGTCACCGCTTCCGACGGCAATCACGCTGTTTGTGCGGGTGTCGACCGAAAACTTCAGTGGTACAAGGCTGCTGCTGGCGTCGTCAGCATTGGCAAGCTGGATTCCCAACAGAGGACGTTGCTGATTACCGCCTGCGCCTTGCCCTTGAGTCTGACCGTTGAACAGCGCATTCAGTTGCTGAACCATCTGGTTGGCGTCGGCATGTTCAAGCGTAAAAACCTTGATTTCAGAGACGGTGTTTGTGGGACGGTCGAGATTTGTGATCAAAGCCTCGATGAGATCCATACTCTTTTCTGAAGCCGTCACGATCAATGAGTTTGAGTGTGCTTCAGGGGTGACGCGGATATCGGAAAGGACCCCAGACTGTAGTTCCCGCGAGTTATTTCCCTTATCGATCGAGAGGAACTGTAAAACTTGCGACTTCACACTTTTAAATTGCTCTTCAACCTGACCGCCACCAAGTCCCTGTTGTTGCCCCTGTCCTCCGCCGCCGGATGACGAAGGAGGAGACAGCACGGATTGAATGGCCGAATTAATAACAGCGGCCAGTTCGGTAGCAACGGCATTTTTCAAGGCGAAAATTCGGACCTGGCTGATCGATTCGGACCCTTCACGATCTAATCGGCGAATCAGAGTCTGGATCTCTTCCAGATCGCGTGCCCGAGCCCGCACGATCAATGAGTTTGATCGAGAATCGGCAATCACCAGTATTTTTGCACCCAGTGATTTTCGATCTTTATAAAACTCGGTGAGCAGCGTCTCGACTTCCGAGGCAATGGCGGATTTCAGGCTAAAAACCTGAAACTCAGTTTCAGGATCGACCGGCTGATCAAGTTCTTCAGCAAGGCCAAGAATATTCTCCAGATCGGCACCGGGGGCAACGATCAGCAGAGAGTTAGGCTTGGTGACCGGAATGATTGCCACGCTTTCGCGCGGTTGCGTCGCCTTCCCAGGAAATTTTGTCAATTTCTCATAAACAGACGTCAGCAACTCGGCCAATGATTCGGAATCGACA
Source organism: uncultured Schlesneria sp. (assembly GCA_903858935.1). Classification (GTDB taxonomy): domain Bacteria; phylum Planctomycetota; class Planctomycetia; order Planctomycetales; family Planctomycetaceae; genus Schlesneria. The sequence continues at coordinate 16,904 of CAIOKO010000014.1, forward strand.
TTCTTCAAATGCAATAATTCAACTCTTGGGGCCGTTGCAACGGCGAGTTGTTCGATCTGCTTGATCACCTGCTCAACCTGAGCGACGTCCTTTTCATTTCCGACAATGACCATCACGTTCAGATCTTCGATGACCTGGATGTTGACTTCACCCTTGAAGTTTCCCAGTGCTCCGCCGAACGCACCATCTGCGCCATTTGACGATGTTGAAGGTAATTGATCATCTTTAGTCTCAGCCTGAGCGAGCCGAGATTTGACGTCGGTTCCTCGAGCGGCTCGGATCCGGTCGATCTCGGCAGGCAGCTGGTCGGCAATCTGACAAACGTACTGAGTACTTGCTTTGACATGGGTTTTCGTCTGGGCATCCTGAGGCTGATCAAGAACTTTCAATAACTTCAGGACTGCGTCAGTACTTTTGGAATTACCATCGATCAGTAATTCATCGTGGGGCTCGTCAATTGAGATCATAAACTGAACCGGGTTCGCCTGGATCTTCGCTCCGTCTGTTGTTTCGATTTTGGTTGGCTTTGTGACAACGCGAAATGCAGGAAGGCCATTTCGACCCGAATCGACCAGCTCCGCGGATGCCTTCATCGTTCCGTAGACACGTTTTGAAAGGTCGACTGCTCTCAAATGACGCGTTCGGTAAACCACGGCTGGAGCGGCGGCGGCACCGACGTTCTCTAGGTCCTTTGGAGGTTTCGACTCAAACGGATGTGGTTTCCGTGATGGCGGGGCATCCGGTTCTTCAAAGAACTCTTCGTGAGACGTCTGCCGCACCGTTCGAGATGGTTTCGACTTTCGTGGTGTTGGTATCTGTTCTTCAACAGTTTCTGTTTCGGCGGCCTGAGGACGTCCTTTATTCCCGGTGTATCGCAGTGATTTTTGCGCCACGATTTCCTGGTTGGAATTGATATTGCCGCGATCGTCGCGGCTGCCAGTCATGGATTCGGAGCGGAATCCAGACGGTTTGACTGATTCTTCCTGTTCCTCGTTCGACTCTTTCGATGCCGCTCTTTTGGGCAGCACGGCTGGTGGATATTGTGGCCGTTGTGCGGTGGTTTCCAGCAAGATCAGGGTATTGGCTTTGACAATCAGCCTCAATGACTGAGGTTCAAGTTCTTTATTAATGATCCGGATCGCGTCCTTGATCGAATACTCGGTTCGGTCAAGGCGTGAAAAACGACCACGGGGAACACGATCGGCGATAAAGTCCAGGTCACCCGCTTCTGCGATGTCCTGAAAAACTCTTGGCCATGAGGCAGAGTAATAGGTGAGCTTGAGTCTGGCTTCGGCGGTTTCCATACCAGAAGATTTCTCTCCTGGTTTTGGTTTGGTCGCGGCAGAAATGTGTGGCGCTGTCAGCGTCGAAGGCATGACTCCGGCTAACCAGCCGACCATGGCCAATCCTGAAGCAATCGCCAGCCCATTGCAGGTATGGCGAAACGGGGAGCGACTGGCGAGTAATCGCAAATCGGCGCGACCGTTCGGTTTGGAACCGGACTCTTGGATCTTCATAAATATTCATCGCTTAGATGGACAATTCGTGCACAAACACACTAAGCGTTTTAATCGGCAAAGTTTAACAGACGCTTGATGGTAAACTCTTGCTAGACACTCCAAATTAAGGTTGGCTTAGGACGCGATGTTGATTTGAGATAGTTCATTTGAGTCTGGGCAGAACATGGTCTCCGCGTTCGGCAGAAATTGCCGCAGACTTTTTAAATTTAAGACCCCCGTCGCCTTAGTCTGAATGGCCGAGCGTCGCGCGATACGAGTAACGAAGTCTCGATTACCGGCGCGAATCCTGATTAAAGTGGAGGCTGTCACTGATTCAGGTAGCGGCCGGCAAACGCTACCTTTCGGCTCCAAGTGTAATAACGACTAGCGGTAGTCGCGAGCGGTCTCCGCGAAGTCGAAGCTCTTCCAAGGCGGCACCAACATCCGGCGTCACAAATTTGTTGAATTTGGTTTGGCTGTTCACTTTGATGACTAGCCGCTTGTCAAAGTCGATGTATTCGGCGGGCAATCTGACAGTGATATTTTCGGCGTTACCCTTGATGACCACCGTACTTCCCGGTGTGATTTTTGCCTCAATTTCCATGGGGATGATTTGTTGTGCCGCGCGTGGAGGGGCTGGCAGAATATAGTCGCGTGGCAGTGATCCAACCGTCAGCCAGAAAAATCGATTGTTGGCTTTACGCAGTGAACGGACATCGAATTCCTTTGGTTGCGGGCGGCGGACGTGTGTTTCCATCCAATCGAAAAGCTTCGAAAAATCATCGAATAGATTTTCGCCATTTCGACCGAGGTACTCAACGAGCAGGAAATCGAACTTCGGCCCGCGAATGAGCATATTGTCAAACACCATATTGCTGGAATTGTCGCGATTCTCTTTTGAATCATAACCCTTGCCAACCACATACCATGCGGTGTGACTGCCGTTCGCCCAGCAATAGTTACAATAGTGAACTGCATTACCGCCGATCGGAAGAATTCCAGCGAATTCGTCCGGATGTGCCAATGCAATGTCGAATGCTGCGTCAGCCCCCATACCATGCCCCGTCAGGAAGACCCGGTCGCTGTCGACGGAAAATCGCTTTCTGGCATCGACAAGACAATCGAGCACGTACTTGTGTGCTGGGGCACCGTAAGTGTGCTCGGCTTGATTCTGATCTGCGTAATGAGGGGCGACGACGATATAGCCACGTTGATGGCCCAGATCAGGATGGTTTGCGTCGCCGGCCCAGGCCGTCAGTGTCTGTTCGATTGTTCTGTTTCGCGATCGTAATGCAATGACGACAGGGTAAGCGTGACGCGGGGAATATTCGGCTGGAAGCACGACAGAATAGCTCACGTCATGCGACGCTTCGGTTTCGACTTGATGAATTATACCAGGTTCAACATCGGTCGCGTCGTTGATCGGCGGAAGTTGCGGGATGAGATTGAGTATGGTTCGAGGGCTGATGCTCTCCATTGATTGCAGTTTTTTAACGGTATCACTGTGAATGCCGGCATCCTCACTGCGAAGGTAGTCGATCACCATTTGGCGAGCGTCCCATGCGCGAAACGTCAGATCCAGATCGGGGGTCGCATTGGCCGAACCCAGCACCCAGCCGGAATAGGCTAATGCTAACCGTTGTGCCGGCTCGTACTGCTTGTCCGCTTCGGCTTTAATGAATGCGTCCAGTCGTGGCAGCGTTTCGATATCAAGTTGCTCGTTAATCTCAGACCTTAGCGGCTGCAGTTTCGTTTCACGAACATCGTCATTCAATTTGGCTTGCCACTCGCTGAGCAACAACTTGACCTGTTCGATCGTATGGCGTGCCTGGTCGAAACCTTGAACTGCTCGTTTAACATCCTGTTCAATTTGACCGGTCAGTGACTGAGTCATCAGCTTTTTGGCGTAGGTTTCGGCAAGTTGGAATTGGCCGGCTTGCTTGCGCCGCTTCAGTCGAAGCAGAACTTCACGACCGAAGAAATTCATCAGCTCGACGCGTGACTTTTCGACTAACTCCTTCCGGTCAGGGAAATCACGGCCGATTGCATCGAGTTCGGCAAAGGCTTGTCCGTAGAGTTCCGCCTGAGAATAGAAGCGGACTAATGCAAAACGCGCGACGGCATCATCCGGTTTAATCTCCCGTTTGATCAATGCCTCGATCGTCTCGATCGGAATCGATTTCAATGGCAAACCAAACTTCCAGTCGCAATTTGTACTTTCAACCAAGACATGGTCAGGCGCGACCTGAGTAATTGACTGAAAGACATCCATTGGCTTTTTCGCTGTAGCGATTGTAATCCGCCGACGTCCGAATTCATCAAACGGTCCAACATACGACATTGAACCGAACCCGCTGACAGTTAGACTTTGGCCACTCAGCTTCGGGCGAGGCAGCCTAAATATCACGGGATTCGGTGCGATAAGATTTGCATTCGTTTCTCCGTCCAGATTTTGCCTTTGTTGCAACGGGAAATAGATCCGCTGCCAGCCCGTGTCGATCCGGCCGATATTGTGCGGTACAGGATCAGCATTCTTCAGTTGCTTCAGTTCACTCGTGCCAACGGCCCGACCACCCAGAGAGTTCATCACGAGAAACTCCCCCCGCAGAGTCATTCCATTCTTCAGCCGAATCTCTGCCTTGACCAGATTTTCTGCGGAGCATGGGATTGGTCCACAAACGAATGCAGTGACAAGAACGATAAAGAGATGGAACCAGATCACTGAAATTGTTCGACGCGAGGATTGCTGTATGCGAACAGCAGATCGAACGGATCGGAAGAACGCTTGGAATCGCATACTGGCACCCAATGCAATCTGGCGAATAGCGGCATCTATTGCCGACTTGTCGTCGTTGTTAAAGGCACGATTGAACGTAAAAATGCGTGGCTGAACAATCTGTGGATTGACGCGGTTGAGTTTACCAATCCAATTTGTCATTTCATTTTCTGCTTGTCACACTCACTATCGGCTGAATCATCAAGTTGGAACGCTTGGCGCTGCACTTGTCGCGGCCTATCGTCTTGAATTCCCTTCCACAAGCCGTTTACCTTTTCAGACGGGTGTCTCATGAATCGACTTTGTACAAAGTGGCTCATCGTGTTGACAACAGTTTTCGGATTCAGCGATTTGATCCAGGCCGACGAGGCCGGAAAACTTCGCGTTTATTTCGGAACCTATACAAACCAGACAACCAAAGGGATCTACTCCAGTACCCTGGATCTCGCAACCGGCAAACTTTCACAACCGGAACTTGCCGCTGAGGCAAAAAGTCCTTCATTTATCGCCATACATCCAAATCGCCAGTTTTTGTATGCGGTGAGTGAAATTTCCGACTTTCAGGGGAAGTCGGTTGGTGGTGTCAGTGCTTTCGCGATTGATGCCGCGTCCGGACGGCTGAAGCTTCTCAATCAACAGTCCTCGGTTGGGGCTGGTCCTTGTCATCTTGTTGTCGACTCAGCAGGAAAGAATGTTCTGGTGGCAAATTATGGCGGCGGCAGCGTCGCTGTCCTTCCGATCACAGCGGATGGAAATCTGACCCTTGCTTCATCATCAATCCAGCATCACGGGAACAGTGTCGACAAGCAGCGACAGGAAGGTCCGCATGCACATTCGATCAATCTCGATCCCGCCAACAAGTTCGCCTTTGCTGCAGATCTCGGTTTGGACAAAGTTCTGATCTATCAATTCGAGGGTGCGAAAGGATCATTGACCGCGAACGATCCCCCTGCGGGGTTGTTGGCTCCAGGCAGTGGTCCGCGACATCTCGCGTTTCATCCCTCCGGAAAATATGTTTTCGTGAATAACGAAATGACTTCGACTGTGACATCGTTTGCTTACGATCCAGTCCGTGGATCGTTAACCGAGATTCACACTCTCTCAACCCTGCCTCAACCGACGCCGGGCAATTCGACCGCCGAGACAGTTGTTCATCCTTCTGGCAAGTTCGTTTACGTTTCGAATCGAGGCCACGACAGCCTGGCGATGTTTCAATGTGATCCTGCGACGGGTCGGCTGACCGCAATTGGTCATCAATCGACAGGAGGCAAAACGCCCCGCAATTTCAATATCGACCCGTCGGGGCGTTACCTGTTGGCGGCAAACCAAAGTACCAACAACGTGGTTGTCCTCCGCGTCGATGCAAGCAGCGGTAAGTTAACTCCCACGGGGGATTCGATCGAAGTGGGTAGTCCGGTTTGCGTCCGGTTCTTGTCAATTCCCTGATGCACCTTTCTCTGCAGCAGGTTCCGGAAGCGGAGGCATTCCCACCGCTTCTTCGACTTTTTCAGCAGCCCGGGCGAGTCGTGCGAACAGTCGAGACTGAATGCTGGTCAACCGAGATTGCATCAACTCGGTGACTTGAACCAGTCCACCCAGATTATGCTCATCCGGGATTTGCGGCAGTGCATAGACCCGCAGCGTCATTTCGGCTTGAGCGTGATCAAATGGATAAAGATGGTTTCCCATTTCCTGTTGGATTGAGATCAATCGCAAGCGAAGGGATTCCATCTGACTGAGGATCAGATTCAGCACCCGTTCACTTGGTTTGCGACCCCGATTTCGTTCCCAAAGAATCATCAATCGTTGGAAGACCAGTCGCATGGATGGCAGTTCACCAATCAACCGACTGACGTATTGTGCTTCGGGCAAGAGATCCTTGATCTCGTACCACAAATCGTCGCCACGGTGAATTCGGTCCGTCACATCGTGAATGTGGACCAGTTGCAAGGCATATGACAGTCGGTTTCCAGCTTCCGTTTCAAACGGCAGCATTTTCCCCGCGAGATTGGCGATCCCCTCACGAGCACGCGAAAGTTTCTCGGTCACAGCGTCGACATTCGAGTCGGACAGGTGAAAGTCTTTCGGGTCAAAATCTATACGAGCTTGCATCAGTGTCTGCGCGGCGATCGTTTCGAAAAGGGTCTCCTCTGCCGCTTGATATCGCGGAACTAAACGCTGATAGGTCGATAACTCCTCCATCATCCGAGCGCGACAGGCCTTAAGTTCTCGAACGACTTCTTTTGGATTTTCAGGCGTTTCGGTCGATTGTGGCGCAATTGGTAACGGACGCAACAGGGGGATATCGGTTTGAAAGTAACGCCTTAGTGCCTTTGCGGCTTGGATTTCCTCGCCCTGACGTTCAAGCAGCTTTTCGACGGGATGCAACATCTTCGCCGAAATCTTCTGATTCAATGCGTCACGATAATATTGTTCGGTAATAGCCTTAGAGATCTCTCGAAAACGGCCAAATAATACCGATGCGGGGAGGTCATCAACGAGCGGTTCTGATTGAAAGATCCCTGGCGAACCATCCTCGATTGCCGACTGAATTCGATCACGATCTGAAGGGTGTGAATCAAACAGGCCCGTCACTTCCTCGGTCATCATCCGGCGCAATTTAGTCTTTACTTTCGGAGTAATGAAACTCACATTCGCCAGTGACAAGGCAATCATGTCATCGGGAAGTCGACCTTCTCCATAAAAGGCTGCGATGTCACGGAACGAAATCTGATGAGCGACTCCCAGTTCACGCACGCGACGCATAGTCGAAGCCAATGAACGAAAGCCGACGACACGTGTCTGACAACGATCAGCGTTGTACTCCATTTCTCTGGACATTAAACAACTGATCGTCGTTCCAGCGAGTGCAAAGCCAAGGATGACCCATCTCACTAACCAGACAATGGCACGGCCGACGTAACCTATGATCGCCAGCGGGCTGCGAAGAGTACATTGTCTTAACAGCCATTCGTCAATCGAATCACGTTCGTATGCGGCTTGCAGGAACCAATGATTTGTGCGGCGTACTGTGTTCTCCAGCCACATCCCGCTACGTTGTGTAAAGTGCCCAAGTTCATGAGCCAGGACGCCAGTGAATTGCTGCAATGTCAGTCCGGCGACGAGGGGCAAGCCAAGATGCAACGAGATTCTGCGATCACCAAACGCGCTAAACCAACCGCGGCGGAGTTCGGCGGCGGCATTCAGGTCGCAGGTGATGTGGATCGCTGTCGGTCGGGGTGCTCCCAACAGATCGCAGAGTCGTTCGACGTAGGCGACCAGTAACGGTTCTACGTCTCGCCGAAGAATGCGGGGTCGTTTGACCGCTCCAGCTTTTGCCAGTATTGGTTTCAGCAAACCCAGCACAAGCATTGACCCCAATAAGGTCGATATCCCGATTGCCAGCAAGTGGGCCTTCGGCCCCCATCCGCCAAACATCCAATCGGCGTTTCTAGCGACTGCAATCACGCTCCCTGTTACCAGTGCGATTAATGACATGTATAGCAAGGGCAACAAGAACACTGCAGAGGCCGTGATCATCAGACCGATGACATATTTCCGCGAGACCTTGGGCAGCTCAACCTCGCCGGAAATGGCGCTCAGGATCTGTTGCTTCTGGTCTGCGGAAAGTGGTGTCACGTTAGGATGCATGCGAAATCTGTCGCTTGAAAAGCAGCGATTTAAATGTTCAATGAACTCGAATAAGAATCGTAAAAGCCGATATTGCTGCAATTAAGGCACACGTGACAAGACAAGAAACCAGTCCCATCACGATCCAAGGCCAAGGTCCTGCTTCCTGGTCTGACTCACGACGTTGCAATCGTCCGTTTTCTTCCATGAAGGTATCGGACGTAATGAAATTCTCTCGTTGAACCTTGATTTGAACTCCGCATTCCTTGCAACGAACTACATTGCCGCACATCACATCTTTAACGCGATGCTGGTTTCCGCAAATATCACATTCAGCCAAAATCGCCATCCGGCGAATTTCCACAAGAGGTGTTTTACAACTTCAATTCTTTGGTCGCAGGGTCCAGTTAGGTTCGCGCGAGTTTTCCGAGATCCATACTTGTTGAAATACGCGATGGATCCCCGCTTCAGCCTAATTCTAATCATGCATCGGCATAGAGGCTTCCTTGATCTCTGATGAAATTTCTCAAATAGACGGCACTCTGTTTGAGTGATGCTTTTCGTGATTGGATTGACCCTTCATACGCGCGATCTTCGACTTCGACACAAACAGGTCCACGATAACCAACGTCACCGAGCGTCCCGAAGAACTGGCCCCAGTTCACGTCACCTAAGCCTGGCAATTTTGGCGTGTGGTATTGGTTGGGGTGAGCCAGAATTCCCACTTCGTCCAGCTTATGTCGGTCGATGCGAACATCCTTCGCGTGGATGTGGACCAGTCGATCGGCGAATTCGCGAATCGGTTTCAGATAGTCCATGTGCTGCCAGATCATGTGCGATGGGTCGTAGTTCAACCCGAAATTCAGGCTGGGGATGTCATCGAACATCCGCCGCCAGATGGAAGGTGTTGTCGCCAGGTTCTTACCTCCCGGCCATTCGTCCTTCGAAAAAAGCATCGGACAGTTCTCAATCCCGATCCGAACTCCGTGATCTTCCGCGAACTTTACCAGTGGCTTCCACGTTGCAATAAAACGGGGCCAGTTGTCGTCGACCGATTTCGTCCAGTCACGACCGACAAATGTGTTCATCCGTTTTAAGCCGAGCAACGACGTCGCTTGAATCACCTTGCGAATATGGTCGACGTAACGTTTGGCCTCTTCAAGGTCGGGCGCAAGAGGGTTTGGATAATAGCCAAGCCCGCTGATCGCGACCCCCGAATTCGCCATGATCCCTTTGACTTCGTCTGCTTTGGATGGCGAAAAGTCGGTGACGTCAACATGAGTCACGCCGGCATACCTTCTCTCGGCTTTACTCGGTGGCCAGCACATCAGTTCAACGCACGAATAGCCTGTCTCTCCTGCGAATTTCGCAACTTCAGCCAGAGTGAATTCCGGCAAAATGGCACTGACAAAACCAAGCTGCATGTTCGAGGTTCCGAAATATGTGGAAATGTTTAACGGAAATGGAAATTTCTATTTGAATCGAATCTCTGATATCGCGACTACTTCGGAATGCGATTGAGAGTATAAAACGCTTCCTTGTGGAGCAGGGGAAGTCCATTGGCGGATCGTACCCCGGAGGAAACCAGTTCATGGATGTTTCCGGCTTTCAAGCTGTCGACCACCAGCCGAACGGACAACTGATCTGGTGAAACGGTCGCACTCACGATCTTCGGATGCGTTAGATCGACTTCAGGGCTGCCGTATTGGGATTGGTAAATATAGGCGTAGGTTTCGAGCTTATAGCTACCAACGTCGCCAGCCGTTTTTGCGTCGACGGGCTGAGTAAACTTCAGTTCAAAGCCATCGGGTTTAGCTCGCATTTCCTGGATTTCGAACGGAGTCTTTCCCGTCCAGATGATTCGGTCGAGCGATCCGGGTTTGGGACCACGCGAGCCCCAGCCGCGATTCGTTCCGCCAACAAACATTGTCCCGTTGTCTGTCATCAGCATGCCAAGACTGCCCGAAGTAAATCCTTCGCGAAAACGGAAACAGGCCCCTTGATAGTAACCGTCGACCTTTTCCAGAAAGCACCGCATCACAGTGCTGTCGCTCTGGTCTCCGACGAACATCTGATTCTCGAATGGACCGAACTTGCCTGCTGTCGTGTCACAGACAATACCGCTCGCCGATTTCCCCATCTTCCCGTAGGGGAACAGTACTGCTGATGGTTCGTATTCGGGAATTTTCGCCGCTTCAGTCATGAAACGGCTACCGCTTTCTGGCTCTTGAGGACGTGCTCCCATTGAGGCTTTGACTTCAGGAAGATCATACCAGCGGTTTCCGCCGGGATGGCCAACGAATTTACCGGGCGATAAATGCTTTAAACCACAGGTTCCGTTCCAGGGGCCTTGATTGTCGGTGTAGAACATCTCCCCCTCAGCGTTCATGCCGATCCCACCCGGAGAACGGATGCCGCTGCATGTCGGAATCGATTTTCCATCAGGGGTGATCCGCAGGCACCAGCCGCGATACTTGACGTCGCTGCCGAATGAACCTGTCAGGCAGAGCACGACCCAGATGTTTCCGTCCCGATCGAATCGTGAGCCAAATGCGTACTCGTGGTAATCACCCGAAATCTGCCAATCATCATTGACCGTTTCAAATACGTCGGCCTTGCCGTCACCATCCGTGTCTTTTAGACGGGTCAACTCACCGCGCTGAGTCGCATAGATCCAGCCATCGCGGTACGACAACCCCAAGACTTCATGAAGTCCGTGCGCGAATCGGCTGAATGTGGCATCCGTCGGTGAATCTGCAAACGGTTTATCCACCAGCCAGATTTCGCCGCGACGAGTCGATACCGCCAGCTTGCCGTTTGGAAGTAACTCGACCCCTCCCGCTTCGAGCATGATCTCTTTAGGGATGTCGAACGACACCATTTTATAGAAGTCATTTTCGACCGGGTTTTGATCATCGGCCCATAAGGGCATTGAAACGACCGAGATCAAGCAGGCAAGAATCCAGCAGCGATGAAACATTAATATCTTTCCGTTTAGACGGTTGTCAGTAGCATTGAGTTTTGGAGTTGACCTGGAAGCCTATTTGTTAAGAACTTCATCCAGGTTCATCAGTTCGTTTGCGAGCATCGTCCACGCGGCGAGTGTTTCTGGTTCCAGTGACGGATCCGCTTTCGATTCACCCTCTGCAATCAGCTTTTTGGCATCGTCAGGATGCGAGTTGTAATACCTGATGAGTTGATCCAACGAATTCCGCACAACGGAAATTTCTCGTGATTTCAATGGGCGGGAAAGCAGCCGCATGGCCATCGCGTTGAGCTTGGAAGTGTGATCCGGTGTCCCTTGTCCCTTTAAGATAAGCTGAGCCAGATTCCTTGCGGCTTCAACAAACTGCGTATCGTTCAGGGTCACCAATGCCTGCAAGGGTGTATTCGTCCGTTCGCGACGAACCGTACACGTTTCCCGTGCCGTGGCATTGAAGATCTCCATCGATGCCGGTGGAGCTGAACGCTTCCAGAATGTGTACATGCTGCGGCGGTACAGGTTTTCTCCTGTATCTCGACGGTAGTCGCGTGTATTACTCCCGATCATTGCGACCGCTTCCCAGACGCCGTCGGGCTGGTATGGTTTGACGCTCGGTCCGCCGATTTTCTCGACGAGCAAACCACTCGATGCCAAGGCGTAGTCACGAACCATTTCGGCATCCATGCGGAACCGAGGACCCCGAGACATCAACCTGTTGTGTGGGTCCTTTTCCAGTTTTTCTTTTGTGACTTCGGCCGATTGCTTGTACGTGTTTGATGTGACGATCAATCGGAACAGCCGTTTGACATCCCAGGGGGTCACAGACGCAGGGGTGTCGTTTGGCCACGTCAGGCTGGGGCACCCATCTCGGAATTCCAGGGCCAGCCAATCGAGAAGCGGCTGATTCGACGGAAGTTCACCCGCGATTCCAAAGTCGCCTGCCGTGCGAACGATTCCTGCTCCGAACAATTCCTGCCAGAACCGATTCACGGTGACTCGGGCTGTCAGCGGATGCTCGGGTCCCAGCAGCCATTGTGCGAGACCCAGGCGATTCTTCGGTGCATTTGCGGGAAACGCAGGAAACGCCGCAGGTGTATTTGGCTTGACTTGATCACGACGCTTGTCGTATTCGCCACGAAAAAGAACGTATGCCATCGCCTCTTCGTTTTTCTCATTCATCACGTGGGCAATCGTTCCACGTGCTTTAAGTGTATTCAGTTCGTTTTCGAGCGTGGCCAGCGTCGCCGTTCGTTCTTTGAAAATTGTATCGTCCGTCCCCAGCCACCACGGATAGATGTCGTTCTTCTCCTGGTCCGTTCGCTGATCCGCTGGTTTAGCCAGAATTCCCGCAAACCGCGAGGCCTTCGCCATGGATTCGACTTCCGCCGGTGCGAGAGCTCGCTTGTAAATCCGCAGATCTTGAATTCCGGCTCCGCTGATCGGTTCACTTCCGTTTCGTTCGCCGATCCGGAATGGAGTGGTTGTCTTGATCGAACCTTGCAGTCGGTCAACTTCGATGTTTGTTGCCTGAGGCTGACCGTTGTAGTAGATCTTCACTCCCGCAGCCTTGGACGAACCATCGTAACTGAAGGCCACGTGGGTCCATTCGTTGGCAGGGACCTGAGCCTTCGCCACGACTTTCAACGCGTTGTCCGACCATTTGCTGATGATATGCGTTCCGATTCGACGAGACTGAACCCAGAAGTCCCAGCCTTCATAGGTTTGCGGTTTATTCATGCGAGCAGCAAGAGCGCCGTTCGAATCATTCGGCTGTAACTTGACCCAGGCCGAGATGGAAAACGGCTGGTTCGTATCAAAGTCGCCGACATCCGCCAGATCAGCGGCGGCCCCTTGCAGCTGTAATGCTTTCGAGGAACTGCCGTCGATCCATTTCGCCGATGGGTTCAGCGTGACGTCGCGACCCTGTCCGTCAACAGAAACTTTCGTCACGGTTCCGTCACCCTCATTTAACGGGGCATGCAGCAAAAGGTCCTTGGTCGGGATTGCGCTCGCAATTGATTCGGCTGTTGCTGCGGTCAGCCACGCATCAAAAGCAGGCCGAGCCTCCTGACGCCGTGCTTCGACCTGTTGTTTTGCCACGGCGATTTCGGCTGGCAATGCTTCAAATCGAGGTCGGTCTTGAGGTGTTGGTACAACGACGATGGGAGGCGTATCTTTGACATTGCCGTCCATCGCATTCTGAGTCGTGTTATTGAAGAATGCCGCCATCTCGTAGAATTCTTTCTGCGACAGCGGGTCGAACTTATGATCGTGACAGACGGAACAGCCCCCCGTCATTCCCATCCAGACTTGAATCACCGTATCCGTCCGATCCCGGTCGTAAAGAACAAGATACTCTTCCGCAATCGCACCCCCTTCGCTGGTCGTGATATTGCATCGATTGAATCCGGACGCGATCTGTTGATCGAGTGACCGATTCGGTAAAAGATCTCCCGCCAGTTGTTCGATCGTGAATTGATCGAATGGCGTATTTCGGTTGAACGCGGCAATCACATTGTCGCGGTACGACCACATTTCGCGATAATTGTCAAAGTGAATTCCGTGCGAGTCCGCGTAACGCGAAGCATCCAGCCAGTAACGACCACGATGTTCGCCCCAATGCTGCGATTCCATCAGCTTATCGACCAGTTTTTCGTAAGCATTGGGCGTTGTGTCTGCCACAAATTGCTCAACCAGTTCCGGCGAAGGTGGTAGCCCGACCAGATCGAGACTCAATCGCCGAGCCAGTGTCCGGCGATCCGCTTCCGGAGCGGGATTGAGTCCCGCCGCTTTCAGCTTTGCCAGGACGAATGCGTCAATCGGGTTTTTCACCCATGTCGCATCCGATGTGACAGGAACTTGAGGCCGAACGGGTGCGAGGAACGACCAATGCGGTTGGTATTCCGCTCCTTGTTCGACCCAGGCCTTCAATAACTTTTTCTGTTCAGGAGTTAAGACTTTTTTCGTTGCCGGAGGGGGCATGACCGCATCAGGGTCTGTCGAATCGATCCGGCTGACGAATTCACTTTTCGACAAATCACCGGGGGTGATCGCCTTCTTTTCGATCGCCGCATCCCGTTTGTCGAGTCGCAAGTCTCCCTTTCGTGACGCGCTGTCAGGGCCGTGGCAGGCAAAACAGTGATCCGCAAGGATCGGCCGAATGTCGCGATTGAACTCAATTGGAATATCAGCTGCAGTGACTCGTTCGGATATGAACAAAGCCCCCGCAACAGCGAAAATAACAGCGGCCAGTGAGAGAGTACGATTTGGCATCGAAAGCCCCTCGGTTACTACGGTGAATTTGAAAGTGTCAATTAGTTTTTCGACCTTGTCCCAAGCTCGTCAATTCTACACTTTGACATCCGATTTCTGAAGCAGCCGAATGCCAAGTCTTTTTCGGTCTTCAAAATTCCTGTGCCACTGCTTGACCCTCTTCGGTCACCCGGTGTTCTTGGACCGCCTAAAGTCGAAGAAAGTGCTTCTCCGAAGTTTTCAGAGAGGCTTCGCCTCAGGCCAAAGTAGCCATCATCGCTCCGCGTGATGAGCATTGTTCGAGAACCCGTCATATTCCAGGTCGCTTGTTTTCAAAAAAGGAATTTCAAACAAAGGCTTTGCTCCGGAGCTAAGGCAACGATTGATTCGTTTCCGACGCATGCTCATCACGCGGCGCGATGATGGCTACTTTTGCAGAAATCCTGAAACTTGACTCAGCCGATCAAGTTTCAAACAGGAAGTGACCGACCGGTTCATCCGGCCGGCCACCTCCAAAATCATCCACTTGACGCACCCGATTCTTACGATCGAGCTTTCGTCAGAATCGACCTGATTGACATCAGGTCAAGTTCTGTCACAGCGTCCGTTTTCCATCACCCATTACGTTTCGAAGCACTCAACGAATTCCATGATTGGCTCGTCGAGGATCGAAATCGGAGGCAATTTTCGCGGGCCATGCAGAAGAACGCCGCAAATCGTTCCGCGTTGTCGACCTGACCGATACGCCAGTGCCTCGTTCAATTGCGAAGCCTTGAATGTGACATGAGCCTGTTCGATGACAACGTAACTGGCATCTTTCAGAGGCTCCAATTCCTCGTCTGACAGTTGTCGAATGTTAGTCATTGACTCAACATAGAACGATCGCTCGGCGTTCTTGTCCAGGTCCTTACCGGTGACCAGCCAGCGACCCCGCTTCAATAGGGGGTTGAGAGGCTGGGTCGCAGGGTCCAGCGGGCTGTGATGCGTGTCTCGAATCGACACGACTTCAATCCGCCGCAGTTCCGTTGTCGTCGGAAGCTGCTCATAGTTGTGCCTCGGGTAACAGAACGAATAGGCACAACCGATCTCAAAAAAAGCGTGATGCATGGTGGATTCTCCTTTGGAGAAGATCCGGCGCGATCTCGGGCATGACCTTCCAGGTCACGGCGCGCCACCCGTGAAAGAGTTCACGGTCCAATCCGAGCGGGTATTCAACTCGACGAATCGACCGTTGTCGAGACACAATCTCTAGTGGATGAAAACATGGCCAACACCAATCATGGACCGCCGTTTTCCAAGGTGCGGCTTCCAGCCGCAATGGTCGAAAAATTCATGAATAATAACATTTGAAAGTCCTGTTTTAAGCAGTCATTGAACCAGCAGACTCGACCGTGATGTGAACCGCCCCTATAATCTGATGCGTGATCGACCGATGTCTCTAACCTGCCTGAGTTTCCATGGAAATTGTTCTCTACCCGCATCCGGCTCTCCGTTGGAAATCCAAGCCAATCCAAGAGATCAACGAAGACCTGCGGCGAGTCGTCGCTGAAATGTTTCAATTGATGTACGCGGCCAAGGGGATTGGTCTTGCGGCTAATCAGGTTGGTCTTCCCTATCGTCTGTTCATTATGAATTTGACGGGCGACCCCGAGGAAAAGGATGAAGAAATTGTTTTCATCAATCCCGAGATCCTGAAACGCAAGGGAACGACTGAAGGGGAGGAAGGTTGTCTCAGCTTTCCCGGGATGTATGGTCAAGTCAAGCGGGCCGCCAAAGTCGATATTGAAGCCTTCGATCTCAACGGCGAATGCTTTGAATATTCGCTCGACGAACTCGCTGCTCGAGCTGTTCAACACGAATGTGATCATCTGGACGGCGTCCTGTTCATCGATCGGATGCCAGAGGTCGGCCGGAGGGAACTCGACCCTGTGGTGAGTGACTTCGAGACCCAATTCCGTCGTTGGCAAGCCGAAGGTCGCTTTGCTTCGGACGAAATCTTGAAGCAGGAACTGGTTAAGTTAGAACCAAAGCCACCCGCTCCCTCAAAAAAATAGAGGGTTGAGACGGAGGGGGTCGGGCGTTCAAATTTCAAAATTGGCCGACAGTTGGTCTCCAATATTTCCAGCCGGGGTGACGGCCAATTTTGAAATTTGAACACCCGACCCCAATTCATTCGCTCGCGAAATCTGAGGTCAACGTGTCGATTCGTATTCTTTTCCTTGGTACCGGTCCACTTGCGCTCCCCACATTCCAATCGCTGTGCGAATCGACCACCCATCAGCTTGTCGGGCTCGTCACTCAACCTGATCGAACGGGAAGGGGACATCATCAGCATGTGAATCCACTGAAGGAACTCGCCATCAGCAAAGGCCTGGTCGTCCTGCAACCTGATGTGATCAAAACTCCTGAAAGTGTGGCAGCATTACGTGAAACACAAGCCGATCTTTTTGTTGTCGCTGCTTACGGTAAAATGCTGTCGAAAGCCGTGCTGGAAGTCCCCCGGCTGGGGACCATCAATGTCCACGCGTCGCTGCTCCCCAAATATCGCGGAGCCACGCCGATTCATGCCGCCGTATTGAATGGCGAAGCCGAGGCAGGAGTGACGATTATCGAGATCGTACAAAAGCTCGATGCCGGGCCGATGCTCGGAGCTGTCAGTACAAGTATTCGCCCCGACGAAACAACCGGACAGCTGGAGCAACGGCTGGCCGACATCGCAGTCCCACTGACGAATCGCG
The DNA here is from genome assembly GCA_903858935.1 of uncultured Schlesneria sp. GTDB lineage: Bacteria > Planctomycetota > Planctomycetia > Planctomycetales > Planctomycetaceae > Schlesneria. Next base: position 33,782 of record CAIOKO010000014.1, read on the forward strand.
TGATTGATGAGATCGCAAGTGGCATTGCTACTCGAACGCCCCAGGACGAAGCATTGGTCACTCACGTTCGCAAGCTTTCAAAAATCGACGGTCTGGTTCCCTGGTCCAAGTCGGCCATCGAAGTCGAGCGACATGTTCGAGGAATGCAGCCCTGGCCCGGTTCGTTTTCTCATTTGAATCAGGCGGATAAGCCACCACTTCGCTTGCAGGTTCTCTCCGTCAAAATTGTCGACGCCGTAACATCCGCAAATCATCAACCACCGGGGACGGTCATTGAAGTCACGGCGAACGATTTCGTAGTAGCATGTGGAACAGGGTCGGTTCGCCTGTTAACGGTTCAGCCAGATGGCAAAAAAGCGATGCCGACATCTGATTTTCTTCGCGGGCGTAAAGTGGCGGTTGGTGACACGCTGGCATAAGTACGTTTAGAGGTTTTCCAAAAGCGATCGCGGCACACCGATGTCGATCACATGCACTGTTCCCGTCCATTCCGCTGATCCGGGAATATCAAATCCAATTTTTCGAGCGACAAATGTTGCCGTATGGTTTGCACGGACGCAGACACCAAGCGGTTGGCCCGTATCACAGTCGAGACCTGACGGCAGATCGATCGCGTAGACTTTGCATCCCGAGGAATTGATTGCGGTAATGGCCGACACAAAGGGTTCTCGAATTGTTCCTTGAGTTCCCGTACCGAGCAGCGCGTCAACGATCCAGTCTGACCCGGCCAGTTCTGTCTTCCAGTCGAATGGAGGCACAATGACCGGAGTATGCCCCTTTTCAATAATGTTCAGATTCGACTTTGCGTCACCGGTCAGCGAAGCAGGTGGAACACAAAGTAGCACTCGAACATCGACACCTGCATTTTCCAAATGCCGCGCAATCACGAATCCGTCACCACCATTGTTTCCCTTACCGCAACAAATCGTAACGCGGCCATGAATATTGAGTGTTCGCAGCAATTCGGCAGAATTCCGCCCTGCATTTTCCATCAGGACCAGTCCCACCATGCCATAGTCGTCAATCGCACGCCGATCGACATCACGGACCTGTTCGCGCGTCAGTGGTCTCGGGATGAAGGTCTCTTTTCCAGTCGTCGCCATAGTACAGATTCCTTTGCGGTAAGTTCCGATCTGATCGAAGTGCAAGAACTCCCGCAAAGCCGATTCCCGGATTCGCTCTTCCGATTCCCGCAAAATGTTTTTGATAAAACGCCTCGTTCATCAGTGTCCCATAAGTCCTGTCGGTCGCATATGTCCCATTAGTTTTTCTGTTCAAGAATCGTCACTTTCGTTCTTCCGTAATTCCGTCACCACAAAATCTGTTCGAAAAACTTGGGCAACTATGGAAGTCTTTGGGCAACTATGAACGGACGACTCTGTGCGTGCTTGGACAACCATGGACGTTCAACTCTGTAATTTCATAAGCAAGTCTGGATGGGCAACAATGGCCGCGTTCAGACACCCAATTCAAGCGAGCAATCCAGAAATGCAAAAACGTTTGAACATAAGTTAACGAAGGTAACAATGGAATGAAGCCTGACTACATCCAACGACGCCATTCGCCAAGAGCGCAACCTCAATGCAGATCCATTCTGTTTCCTGAATGACTCTTCTTCACTTCTTTGTCTTCGTTACCTTCTGTTCAAAAATCTTTGCTTTCGTTCGTTCGTAATCGGTCAGCAACAAATCTGTTCAAAAACCTTGGGCAACTATGGAAGTTTTTGGGCAACTATGGCGAATGACAGGCCTTTTTTGATATCCGAGTTTCAAAATCCGCGGGGAACGATGATGGGAAACTCTGCCAATGCATGGGCAACTATGGAGGGGCAACAATCGCCACGTTTGGGCAACAATGGATGGGCAGCACTGTAAGCGATTAAGGTGGGACAAGTCTTTGCAGTTCCACCATACCACCCGATTCAAGCAAGCCATCCAGGAACGCAAGTCAAAAATCGTCACTTTTGTACTTCCGAAATCCATCACGATAAAATCTGTTCGAAAACCTTGGGCAACTATGGACATTTTTGGGCAACTATGGCGATTTACAGTTTTTTTATGATATTCGAGTTTAAAAAACCGTGGGCAACTTTGATGGGCAACTCTGCCAATGCTTGGGCAACTCTGAAGGGGCAACAGTCGCCACGTTTGGGCAACTATGGATGGGCAGCAGTCTTTACAGTTCCACCAAACGCCCGATCCGAGCAAGCCATTCAGAAATGCAAGTCAAAAGTCGTCACTTTCGTTCTTCCGTAATCCGTCACGACAATATCTGTTCGAAAACCTTGGGCAACTATGGAAGTTTTTGGGCAACAATGGTGATTGACGTTTTTTTCGTGATATTCGAGGTTAAAAACCCGTGGGCAACTTTGATGGGCAACTCTGCCAACGCTTGGGCAACTATGGATGGGCAGCAGTCTTTACAGTTCCACCAGACACCCGATCCGAGCAAGCCATTCAGAAATGCAAATCAGAATTCGTCACTTTCGTTCTTTCGTAATCCGTCACGATAAAATCTGTTCGAAAACCTTGGGCAACTATGGACGTTTTTGGGCAACTATGACGATTTACAGTTTTTTTATGTTATTCGAGTTTAAAAAAACGTGGGCAACTTTGATGGGCAACTCTGCCAATGCTTGGGCAACTATGGATGGGCAACACTGTAAGCCAGTAAGGTGGGGTAAGTCTTTGCAGTTCCACCAGACGCCCGATCCGAGCATGCCATTGAGAAATGCAAATCAGAATTCGTCACTTTCGTTCTTCCCTAATCCGTCACGATAAAATCTGTTTGGAAACCTTGGGCAACTATGGTGATTGTCAGGCCTTTTTTAATATTCGAGTTTCACAATCCGCAGGCAACGATGATGGGAAACTCTGAACAAGACCGAGACTGGCTCCGAGCTTCGAGGTGCCTGTCCCGCTTTTGTTACCGAATCGCCTGCCGCCTCAAGTCGACGGCGGGATGACCCGCATAAACTTTGATACCAGGTTGTCAAAGGTCAATCACAGTCATGCATTACAGAGTCGGTGTAGGCTCTGTATTTTGAGATGACCGTCAAGTGCTTGTTCTCAGTCCGGCAGGGATTGGTAAGCCCTGGATTCGTCGCAGCTTAATGTTTCATATGCAAAGTGCAAATGAACGACAAAATATAATATGGCGGCGGTGTGTTTTGTGTCAATGTGAAAATTTAAAAAATTTAATGTGGCCATGAAAAATAATGTCGACAGGAAAAGGTGGATTCGAGGACGACCTGGCGTGCCGCCGGGTCTGGGTGCCTGCCGACGCTCGATCACCAGCTTGCTAAACACGCCCCCCTCCCATGAATTGAATCGCCCTGTCTTCTGCCTTTCGTGGAAGAAAGCCATGTTTCGGCACCTGGGCTGGCAGTCCGTTGTGTCGCGGCACGCTGCCGAACCGGGTTCGGTAACAGCCTGGTTTGACCGTATGGCTTAATGCGAAACTGAAGCGATTTTTTGCCACAGATGCACACTGATAAACGCAAGACAGGAAAATACAGGCAATAGTATTGTTCTGATGCCTTTTTTTATTGGATTTGTTCCTCTTTATCTGTGTGGTTCTGTGCCCATCTGTGGCCAAATTATTATGAGTTTCGTTCATACGAGTGACGACACCGGCGATCGATTGGCGACGTCCCTTTTTGGCAAACTAGCTCAATGTCACGTTGCGAATCACGGTGGAGCCTGATGCCAATCCGTCATTCATTGTGAATCCAAGAGGTGGTCTGCACGGTCGCCTTGGTCGGGTAGTTGCCGTCGGGGTCACCCGCCAGTAGCGCGGCTGAGCTTCGAAGAGTTGCGTTTCCATGCTGGAGCTTGTGAATGAGGAAAAAACCTCTGGGCAGGGATTTGTCCCCCCTCTCGCGACGGGTGTTTTCTCCGTGGCGCGGTATACTTCTTTCGTGCAGATTCTTGGTTTTGAAGCGAAAGTTCGTGGTATGTCGACCAGAAGTGATTCGAAGGAGCTGATTTGGTTTGTCACTGGTGCTATCGGGTTACTGATCGCCTTTTTCACCGTACTATATCTGCGGGGGGAACGTGACCCGGTTGCTCAAATCGCCTTCAAAGAAAAGCGGATCGCTGCCGTCAACGCGATGCGGTTATCGCTCGCCGCTGCTTCCGAAGCACAAAACAGCGCCGTCATGTCGACCGGAGAACAGGATTCGAAAACGTTCGCCGAGGAAGCTCGTCTGGCGACCGAAGCCCTGGAACAGGGGCAGGTCGAGTTGGAACATCTTCTTAAAATACACGCCGGTACAAAAGAGGCACAAGTCGGGCCGCGCGAAGTGGAATTGATGAAACGAGTTGCCGAATCCTTGAAAGAGTTTCATCAAATTGACGAGCAACTCATGGATCTGGCCACGCAAAACTCGAATCGTAAAGCATTCAGTCTCGCCTTCGGCCCGGCGATGAAACTTCTCAAAGAGGTGGACGAACCGCTGTCCCGCATCGTCGCGGATTCCTCGAACCTCCCTTCCGACACCAGGGTGCGGGTATTGCAGTTGGCCAGTGAAGTGCGGGTTGGGATTCTTCGCATCCAGGTTCTGTTGCTGCCGCATATCGCAGAAGCCAACGACCAGAAAATGGACGAGCTTGAGCTGCAATTATCCGCCGAAGACAAAAATGTCCGCGAGCGTTTCGCCGAACTCGGTTCGCTGTTAACGGAGAGTGACAAACCGAATATCGAAAAGGCCGCAACCCTTTACGCGGAATTCGAAAATCTGAAATGCGAAATCATCAAGCTGTCGCGGCAGAATACAGATCTGCGGTCTGTGGAAATCGCGCTAAAGGAAAAACGCAAGGCCATGCTCGCATGTCAGGACGCCTTGGGTGCCCTGGAACACGCCATTCGAGCCGAGTCGATCACATCCACGATTCCATCTGGCCGAATGCCGTAGGCCTTTCGAATGCACATCGATATGGGCGACGAGATCAAGAGCTCCACATCCGATGACGAAATCTGGGATGCAGCGGAGTCTGCGATTTCGACCTTTTCATCTGCCGTGTACGCTGCACCTCCGGGAATGCGTCGCGTCGGTGCATTGGGAGCTTATTTCAATGAGATTGAAAGGCACTTGCATGACACCCAAATTGATTATTCGATTCAGGCGTATATGTGGCTGTCTAATGAGTTCTACCTCCTCAGACGTGAAGGCGACCTTCAAAGTATCAAAGCAATCTGGGAGTGGGTCAAAAAGTCGATGGATCAAAAGATGAGCGACGAACAACGTTTTGCATTGTGCTATACGTTTCTGTTTCCGCTGATCGATGAACCTCAAGACGCCGACGTCATGAAAGATGCTCTGGCCTTATATTCAGACGAAAAGACGCGTCCTTTTTTGATTGAAGCGTATGAACATGTCGAAGACCCGGAAGCCCTCGCAACGGACCTCGTGGTCTATAAGTCGTATCAGGATTGAAGATCGGCAACAGCCGCTCGTTATAGCACGACATGAAATGTCATTCCGGGCGACCTTGCGTGCGGGATTCACGGATCTTCTTAAATGCATCGTCCAATGCGATTCTTTCGTCCCCGTGGTGCCACTCATTGACGGCATCCTGTGAAGGATATTCGCGTCGGTTACGGCTGTGACGGGGTGGTCCAACAATAGCCCGTCCCTGACTCCTGTGCTTCGGCAGTCAGTTGGTCAATGACTTTGGCTCCGAAGTCGTCATCCTTCCGCTTTTTTGACATCAGGTCACAGCGTACGACGGCGATTAGTATGTGCATTTTCGAAATGCCTTCGGAAAGCCCTAATTTTCTCTCCAATGAAGGTAAATGACCCGTCTAAGGCATCAATCTTCGAATGGAAAGAACGGTTTTTTTCTGCTGTTTTACGTTGTTTCAAGAATATTCATGCACAGGACGAACATGGGGAAGTTATTCGATCAGATTCGTTTCAACCGTCTTCTCAGGTGTTATCCTGTTACGTCGGACAGCCGCCGGACCAAATTTGTTTGCCATTTTCTGTTCGAGATCACTATCATCAAATTTTGTTGATATCACGCGAAGTCTGCGGTGTTGTGGGGAGTTTTCGTTCAATGTCGTTGCATCGGCACGGATCTGATCATGCGTTTGCTTCGCTGAGGCCACGGGAACTCGAAGGGGTGACCGTTCTTGGTCGGCGGAGCATGTTGAAAGCGGGTCTGGCGGGAATGGCGGGGCTTTCGCTTCCCGGCCTGTTGGCAGCCAGGGAACAATCGATTGCCACGACAGGACAGTCGCCGCGTCAGAAAAGTGTGATCCTGGTCTGGATGACAGGTGGTCCCAGTCATATCGACACCTTGGATATGAAGCCATCCGCACCGATCGAAATTCGGGGTCCTTTTTCGCCGATTTCGACCGCTTTGCCCGGCGTGCAAATATGTGAGTACCTGCCGCTCCAGGCGGCGATGCTCGACAAGATGACGATCATCCGATCTGTCGATTGTCGTTCCTCAAACCATGAACCGAACATGGTAATGCAGACGGCCAATCGTGAGGCCGAACCTCGAATCAATCGTGAAGCGGACAAGTTTCCCGCCCTGGCGTCGATTATTGCCAAGCAGCGTCTGGAACAGGTGCCGGACTTGCCGCCCTATGTCGTGCTGAACATGAAATCACGATCGCACGTCGCATGGGGTGGATACCTTGGTAAAGCCTACGATCCGTTTCTGGGGAGCGAAGTCGGCAAGCTGTTTTCACTACCGGGCGGACTGACTGCGGATCGACTGCAATCACGGCGACAATTGACGACCGATCTTGATCGCTTGCGCCGGGACCTTGATTTGTCTGGTTCGATGGAAGCTTCGAACAAGTTTACTCAACAAGCGGTCAGCATGGTGACCGGCGAGAAAGCCCGCAACGCGTTTGATATCGCTCAAGAACCAGAAGCGATTCGACAGCGGTATGGCGAACATGAATGGTGCCGACAAGCATTACTGGCTCGGCGACTGGTCGAATCCGGAGTCAGTTTTGTCACGATTGACCTCAGTCATCACGGAGCGTCCGGGACATGGGATACTCATGGCGATAACATTCCCCCTTATGGCGGGATCTGGAACGGCCTGCGTCCGTTACTGCCTGTTTTTGACCGCCTGATTACGACACTCGTCAGTGACCTTGGAGAACGAGGACTATTGGATGACGTCCTGGTGCTGGCGATGGGTGAGTTTGGTCGGACGCCAAAGATCGGGACTCAAGGGAGTTCTGACGGGCGGGATCACTGGCCAGTTGTGATGTCGATGACGGTGGCGGGTGGCGGATTCCGACACGGGCAAGTCATCGGTTCGTCGGACCGAGATGCGGGACAGATTAAGGAACGGCCGGTAACGCCGGGTGATCTCGCCGCCACGATTTTTCATCACATGGGAGTGCCACAGGAAGCGTCGTATCTCGATAGCCGTGGTCGACCGCGGATTGTCATCGACCAGGGAAAACCGATTGCGGAACTGTGTGGCTGATGCGGGCGACGGCAAACGATGACATGCGGATTTGCCATGGAAAACTGCGTTGGTGAGAAGCGTTAAGAAGACGAAGAGAAGAGGAACGGGAACACTAATCTTCGCTAATTGACACTAATAAGAAAAAGACTGAATCGATACAGTTCGTCTTGTCAGAAACCACCAGGCAGAACGTTGAAAGGCCCACGATGGGATCGCCTCACCGCTACAGGGAAATCGAAGTGGGCGGTACGCCTCAGGAACTGGGGCGTCAACTGGGTGAGGCGGCGGGGGAAGAGATTCGTGGTTTTTGTGCGATTGCCATGGAGCGAGTGAATAGAACCGTCGCGATCACTCGTGAGGCGGCTCTCGATGTCGCTCGACGCTCGATTCCGATCGCCGAACGGTATGCATCTGACATGGTGGATGAGCTGCGAGGAACGGCCGAGGCGGCTCGGGTGTCGCTCGAAGAACTGATGCTGCTGCAGGTCCGCAACCAGTTAAAGCCTGCCGATGCAGGCTGTACATCATTCTCGATTGGTACGCCCCTTCGAAGCGAGCGAATCGTTGCACAGAATTGGGATGCTGATCCGGCGTTAGACGAGTTCACGATCGTCCTGACGCGACGACCCGTTGGCAAGCCGGCGTTCATGACGATTACTCAGGCGGGCCTGATTGCTTATATCGGCTTCAATTCTGCAGGGATTGGGGTTTGCGCGAATACACTGCCTGCACCCAGTCGCCGTTTGGGGGTTCCCCATTATTTCTTATTACGCGGAATCTACGAGGCGAGCAGTCTCAGCGGGGCGATTGACGCAGTGAAACGAGCGGAACGGGCGATTCCCGCTAACATCATGATGACAACACCACAGGGGCCAGCCAATCTGGAAGTCACGTTGGATGCCGTGCATGTGCTGACTGGCGACGGATCTGGGTTGGTGACACATACCAATCATTGTCGACATCCCGATCTTGTCCCGATCAATGACTCGTTCCCGGAGTTGATCCAGTCACACTCACGCCAGGCACGAATTGACAGGCTTCTTACTTCTTTATCGAATGTCGACCGATGCGATTCAGCGGGGGGAATTCGGCAAATCGTTTCATCGGGGCAGTCAAGGATGCCAAATCACGAGGCGACCGTGCAGCAACTGCAGTCGGCACTCAGAGACCACGACAATCACCCTCGGTCGATTTGCCGCCACGTCAACGATGATCAGCCGACAGGTTTCTGGCAGACCGTCTTTTCCGTGATCATCGAACCGGAGCGAAGTCAGATGCAGATCACTCGCGGTACTCCTTGCTCGCATCCGTATGAAATGTATCGGATGTCGAGCACTGGTTAACCGAAGACGGTGAAACAGTGGCACCCGGCGTGGGGATAATGATTTTTCGCAGGAAGAACTGACGTATTTCTTGAGTTTGTCTTTGTCCCGGAAAGACTGAAGCCATCAGCCGGTGGTTGAGCGAAGCCACACCACCGGATCAGGTTCGATGCTGGAAATATCATCCTGAAAGGATGGTCGAAGCTTTGTTCAGATAGTTCGAAATTCGTTGAAATAACACCGGCCAACCATCGTTTTCTGGAATCCCTTCAGGATTCAAGACCTTTTCGGTTGCCATATCCGGTGGTGTCGCTTCGCTCAACCACCGGCTGATTACTCAAGTCCCTCCGGGACAAAGACGAAAATTCGACAGAACTTACTAGTGTAGTGCTTCACGCAGATGGGATCTTATTGAGAGCCTTTCGCGCACGGGCCACTTTTTCGAGGATGTCTTCGGCTTTCTTGGTCCAGACAAACGTTTTCGGATTGGCATTGTGATGATCGATGTAATCGCGAAT
>CAIOKO010000015.1 GCA_903858935.1 uncultured Schlesneria sp.
GCTCTCGCAACGCTGCGATCGCAACCTTCGCTTTGAAACTCCCGCTCCGAATCTTACGCTTACCGGGCATCTTCCCCTCCAAAACTGAACCACTGAAATTCTATCTTATTTCCTGGTCCAGTTTTTGGGGTCCATCGTAGGTCATTGGGATCGGATTTCGAAATTCGATACGAATGGTGACGGAAAGATTTCAAAAGAAGAACTCGAAGAACACTTTAAAACTCTTCACTCTCGCCCCGAGGCAAGAGGTGAAGCAACGAAACCTGTAGAAACGCCGAAGGAAGCCAAGCCTGACGAAAAGAAACCTGAGGAAAAGCCGAAAGACAATTCACCACAGGCATTCAATGCGGAGACGGAAGTACCTGCCAATGCAATCGCGGCATCGAATGTTGTGAACTAAATCAACGTTCTGCAGACCGTCGATCAAATGCTTGCCTGAATCCAGGCAAGCATTGTTTTTTTAGCCAATCTTGTCTTTGCCAACCCATGGTCTCAACACTTCAGGAACGGTAATGCTTCCATCTGCCTGCTGGCAATTTTCGAGAATTGCAATGATCGCCCGAGTGACGGCGATTGCGGTTCCATTAAGCGTATGGACGTACCTGGTTCCTTTCCAGTCTGGCGACTTGCATCGAACCCCCAGACGTCGAGCTTGGAAGTCGGTGCAGTTTGACGCGGAAGTAACCTCGCCCCATTCTCCCGCTTCACCTCGACCTGGCATCCACGCTTCGAGATCGAATTTCCGATAGGCAGGACCGCCAAGGTCGCCTGATGCGATATCAAGAACTCGATAGGGAATACCGAGCCCTTGAAAGATCTCTTCTTCGATCGCCACGATTTCGGCGTGTAGTGCGTTGGATGAATCAACATCGGGAGCCGTAAAGCCGAACATTTCGATCTTCGTGAATTGGTGGACCCGATAAATGCCGCGTGTTGCTTTGCCGTGAGCACCGGCTTCAGTCCGGAAACAGTGAGAAATACCGGCGAACTTGATTGGAAGCTGGCTCGACTCAAGAATCTGATCTTTGTAGATCCCACCCAACGGAATTTCTGCGGTGGCGACGAGGCACAAATCAGTGCCCGCGATCGAATAGATCTGGGTTTCATTGCCGCGGGGCTGGTATCCAGTCCCCTCAAGCACTTCGATCTTTGCCATATCTGGCGTCGTGTGCAGCGTAAAACCGTGTTTCACCAACTTTTGCACAGCAAACTGAGTGAGTGCCAATTCAAGAAGGACCGCTTCGTTCTTGAGAAAATAAAATCCATGACCGGCAACACGGGCTCCCGCTTCGAGGTCTAGCAAGCCATGTTTTTCCGAGAGGGCGACGTGATCGAGAGGTTTGAAGTTGAATTCTCGAGGCGTTCCCCATGTCCGCACCGTCTTCGAATCGGCTTCTTCGCCAAGTGGCGTTTCGGGATGGGTCATGTTGGGGATCGACATCAGTATTGTCCGGAGATCCGATTCGATCTCTTTCAGCTTCGATTCGACTCCAGGTGCCGCGAGTTTCAGAGCCTTTCCTTCTTCGACGAGGGCTTTCTTGGCATCAGGGGATTTTTCCTTTGGAATTGTCTGGGCAATTTCGTTCTGTCGTTGCCGGTCTTTATCGATGGCGATAATCAGTTGACTGCGAAGTTCACGCAGTTCGAGCAATCGATCGAGGTCGGCTGCGACGTGCCTGTGCTGGCAGTTAGTGCGAACGGCATCCAGATTGTCACATACAAATTGCAAATCGAGCATCATGCATCCAAACGGCTAAATGAGGTGTCATCCAAAGTTCAGTTCCGATGAGAATCCATAGATTAGGAAACGACTGGATTATGGAACAGGGTAATTGATCAGTTTTCAATCCCGATCCCTTCCCTCGGAAGCCTTCAGTCGACATGATCATGTCTGAACCGGAAAAATTTGAGGATCGGCTGACGGAACTTTTTTTAAGTCGCCGTGTTTAACCTTTGACAATTCACAATTCGGCAAATGCGATTGCCGTGAGACATGAAACCGTGGTTTTGACGACGCCCCCCCCAGCAAATGTCGACGAATCGGGATTTCTTCACGATCCTGAAGTGCAATTGATGTTGCGCGTGAAGCAAGGTGACGACGAAGCATTTACAACGCTGGTCAAGACGTATCAGGACCGGCTGGCGACAATTTTCTTCCACATGACACAAAATCAAGAGGCGGCAGAAGATTTAGCGCAGGATGTTTTCATGCGAATCTACCGTGCTCGCAACGGGTATCAACCAACGGCGCGATTTTCAACATGGCTTTTTCGCATCGCAAATAATCTTGCCATTAATTCGCATCGAAACAAAGCCCGCCGAAAGGAAGTTCCGCTACCTGCTGGTGAAACGACGTCAGTGTCGGGTGTCCGTCCCGAAAGTCAGGCGCTGGCTGACAAATCTGCCCTGATGCCAACTCGCCAAATCGACAAACACGAATTGCAACTCGTGGTTCAAAAGGCCATCGAACAGTTGAACGAGCGGCAGCGGCTGACCGTGCTGTTGCACAAGTTTGAAGGGATGAGTTACTCGGAGATCGCGGAAACGATGGAGATGACCGTTCCGGCAGTCAAATCGATCCTGTCGCGTGCACGGGATACATTACGTACAGCGCTTGAGCCCTATATGCAAATGGGAAAGTAACTGAGTCGAATTTCTGTCCAGCGTCGCCATTCAAGAGAAATCATGGAAAAAACAGTCCGCCTTAACGCCGATCAGCGTGAAGATCTGGTGGCCTATCTCGACGGAGAACTTCCCGACGAAGAAGTCCAGCAGATCGATCACATTATCGCTCGCAGTGAGGTGGCTCGACATGAGGTGGAAGCACTGGCACGAACCTGGGAAATGCTCGATGTGCTTCCTTCAGCAAAAGCGTCGGATGATTTTGCCAGTAAGACCATGACCAACCTCAAGGTCATGGAGGCCCCGTTTATCCTCGAGGATCAATGGTGGTACCCGTATTTAAGACGGGCTGGGGTGATCTGTGGTTGGTTGTTGTGCCTGGGGCTCAGTGGCTGGCTCGGATTTCAGATCACTCGCCACTGGGTTCCCAACCCGCATGACGAATTGTTGAAGGATCTGCCCGTCATCGAAAATCTGGATCAATATCAAGACGTTCGCGAGATCGAATTCTTGAACTTGCTGAAACAGTCCAGCGTGTTTGACGATTTACAGGAGAAATGAGTAATGGAATTTCGCTTGTCATTCGTAATCGTGCTGGCCATGTTAGATCTTCTTCCGCAACGCTTGCTGGCTGTCGATCAGTCGACGATCACGTTGCAAGCTGACCAGCTGCGAAAAATGTCCGAAATTGAACGAGGGCATCTCAATCGAAACATCGAAGAGTTTCAGAAGCTGAACGAGACAGAAAAACAACATTACCGTCAGCTGCATGCAGAATTGAAACGCGATGCGGCAACCGGCGGGTCGCTGACGAGGATGATGCAGACTTACAGTCTTTGGGTGCAAACCTTGACTCCGACTCAGCAGGACGAGTTAAAAAAGGAAGTGGTTCCGGCACAAAAGCTGGTTCTGGTTCGCCGATTCAAGGAAGAGCAGGAGGAGTCGATTGAGTCACCTGATTCGCACTCGGAAACGCATATTGAACCAGTCGCTGACGAACCTGCGCCGCAGTTTAATTTGATCTTCAGTAAACGCGATGCGTTATGGTTGAAAGACCTCAGGGCGGTTGCGGCGGTACTTGTCGACCGGCTGGCCACTGATAAAACACGACCCGAGTTCAGCGATCCGCGCCTCCCTGATTATCTGCCGATTATTCAAGCCAGCGTTCAAACGTTTGGTGGGGACTACCGAGAATGGCCGAATGAAAAACTACTTCAAGACATGATTGGTGTTATCAGTAAGGACCTCGTGCCGCAGATCAATAAGCAGGATTACAGCACCAGACGGACGATAGTCATCCGGATGCTGTTGCAGGGAATTATGAAACAGGCCCGCGACACAGTGCGGTTTCCAACTGAAGACGAAAAGCTGCAGGTCCTGAAAGATCTTAAGCCCGATGAACGGGAACGTATCTTGAGTTTTCCAAGTGAGAGGGTCAACGATATTCTCAACAGGAAATGGATTCAGTCGAAAGGGGGGGACTCCTGGTCCGACTTTCAGAAAATCCCCGAATATCGACGACAGATTGAAGACTTGTTCGTCCGGCTCGAAGTTCCTCCTCCGCCTCGATTTGTTCAGAGGCCGAAGAAAGGTAACGATCGGCCGGCTGATCTTAAAGGGGACGGAAAACGTCCGCCGCCAATTCGGCCAAATGGGAAAATAGGGAATTGAACATGTCCCGCTGGCCGTTTATCGCAGTCGTCATTCTGGTCCTCTTGCCGATGGCACTGATGGCCGGCGTGGGCGGATGGGTGCTTTGGCAATCAGGTCATTGGTTCTGGATTTCCTGGACACTGACCATTTGCTGGGTGGCAGCCTGGCTTGTCTACAGGTATGCGAGACGTGTTGAAGTTCCGCTTCCCGAAATTGGATCAAAGATCCACTGGACACCTCGGGATCACGCCGCTGCGGCATTGATCGAAGCCGAACAGAAGCGGGTTTCGGTCTACACCGGTGAGCAACTGGCCGATCCACAGTTTTATACGACTCGAACGATTGAGCTTGCGACAGAATTCGCCAAACACTACCACCCGAATGCCACTGATCCGCTCAGTTCTGCTTCGGTTGTCGAACTTCTGACGGCCCTGCAACTCGTCGCAGATGACCTGGAAACGGTATTACGTCAAAGCGTTCCGGGCAGCCATCTGATCACGGTTGGTCAGTGGCGATCGCTGGCAAAGGCACCGGCCTGGTGGAGAACCGCCAGCAATATTGGCTGGCTGGCCAGCATCGTATTCAATCCAACCAGTCTCGCCCGGTATGCAGTCTCTAAAGCGTTTGTCGAACCACTTTCCAGTCAGCTTCAAACAAACATGCTGGGTGCGTTCTACGCTCTCTTTGTCCGGCAGCTGGGGTTTTATCTGATCGAACTAAACAGCGGTCGTCTGCGAGGCGGGTCTGCGGCATATCGGGCAGCCATGCAACGACTGGAAGCTGCTAATGTGGAAGTATTGGATGATGAGAAACCTGCTCCCGCTGCTGTAACAGTGACAATTGCTGTGATCGGTCAGGTGAAGGCGGGTAAGTCGAGCCTTGTCAATTGCCTGCTTGGCGAACAGCGGGCTGCCGTCGATATTCTGCCCTTGACGCGCGCCGTTCAGCGTTACGACCTTAAGATCGATGAGAATTCTGACCGACTTGTTCTGCTGGATACGCCCGGCTACAGCGATTCCGGAGCGACTGCTGAACAGTTGTCGGACACCTTTGAGGCGGTACGGAATGCGGATCTCGTACTTCTCGTTCTTGATGTCCGTTCCCCGGCCAAACAGGCCGATTTGGCAACGTTGGATAAGCTTGACGCCTGGTTTCAAGAGAAACATCGGTTTAAGCCCCCTTCTATTGTCGGTGTTGTTTCCAAGATCGATGGCTTAAGCCCGATGATGGAGTGGTCGCCTCCCTATTCATGGGAAGAACCAACCCGGCTGAAAGAACAGAATATTCGAGCCGCACTCGAATTCGCCCGGAAAACATTTGGAGACCGGCTTGCTTCGATTGTTCCTGTCTGTACCGATCGTGAAAATGGGCGAGTGTTTGGGATCAACGAATACCTGCTACCCACCATTTCATTACTGCTGGACGAAGCGCGAGCCTGTTCGCTCGTTCGGTCCTTGCACCGCGACTACGACCAGCAGCGAGCCTGGCAGGTCGTATCACAATTGATGTCAGCGGGATCAAAAATTCGGGAATTCATGCCAGAATTCATGAAGCTCGAACTGGGAAAAGCAGCCCAATCAATAATGAAAAACGTCCTCAGAAAATGACGGTGATCAGGACGGGACGAGCGTTCAGATTTCAAAATTTGCCGGAAGTCCGATTCTGCAGAAGGAATCCGTTTGATCCGCAGATTTCTAAACTAGAACACCCGACCCCAGAACAAAACTCATACTCTGTTGTAAGTTCCCCCCAAAATCCGATAACGCACAAGTATCCCTTGATTGGTGTTGGTGATCTGACCTAAGATCAACAGTGATTAACCCGCCTGAGAATGATCCGCAAGGATTTCCCCGCCTCGGCCTTTACAGTCTGATATGAGGACCCTGCCAATGCTCGACCTTTTTCCTGGAACGACAAGAACCTGCGCAGGTCTGTCCCGACGCAGCTTTCTTCAAGTCGGTTCACTAAGCGGTTTGGGAATCTCGTTGCCACTCGTTCTGGCACAAAAGGCATTGGCGAAGACGAAGGGGGCAACAGAAGGGGGAAAGAATTCATCGGATGTGAATTGCATCTTGATTTGGACTCAAGGGGGAACCAGTCACCACGACACGTTCGATCCCAAGCCACAGGCGCCAATTAACGTCAAGGGTGAATATGGCGTAATAGATACGAGCGTTCCTGGAGTGCAATTCACCGAGATCGTTCCTCGGATGGCGCGGGAACTTGGTCGTTTCGCCGTGTTACGCGGTTGGAATCCGATGAACGGCAGCCACGGTGTTGCCGACCAGCATCTGATGTCCGGTCGTCCGTTCAATCCTTCGGTCCACTATCCTACGATTGGCTCGGTTGTCAGCCACGAAATGGGTTTCAAGACCGCAATGCCTCCGTTTATTCAACTGGGTAACGCGGTCGATCGGACTTTCGGCGGCGGCAAGGCCGGGATCCTGGGTCTCCAACATAATGCTTTTGAAATTCTGGCTGATCCTAATGCCGACAACTTCGTCGTCCGCGACATCACTCCCCCAACCGGGGTTTCGAACGAACGCGTCGATCGCCGAAAACGTGTTTTGGGAATGGTTGATTCGTTACAGCGTTCTACCAGCGTCCAGCCCGCTGACTATGAAGCACTGGACGAGAACTACAAAACCGCACTAGAGATGATCACTGCTCAGGAAACTCGTCGTGCCTTCCAGCTTGACAAGGAAGATCCACGCTTGCGCGAACAGTACGGGAAAAACACCTTCGGTCAAAAGTGCCTGCTTGCCCGGCGATTGATTGAATCCGGCGTCCGTTTTGTGACTGTATCAGACGGAGGATGGGACACTCATCAGAACAACTTCAGCAGTTTAAAAAGCAGTCTGATTCCGAGAGTTGATCAAGGTCTGCCGCAACTGCTGATCGATCTGGAGCAGCGTGGATTGCTCGAGAAAACACTTGTGGTCTGGCTGACCGATTTCGGTCGTACGCCAAAGATTAACTCCGCCAGCGGACGCGATCACTGGGCCTCAGCCGGCTTCGCCATCATGGCCGGTGCGGGTGTGCCCGGCGGCAGCGTTTTGGGGGCCACGGATGACGAAGGTGGCCAACCGATCCGCAATCAATACTTCAGTGAAGACATCGTCGCCACGATCTATCACAAACTTGGTCTGCCTCTCGATCTGCATGTTCAGAGCCCCGATGGTCGCCCGATCCGCCTGATCGAAGGTCAATTGATTAAGGAATGGGTCTGATTTTTCGGACGCAGCGGCTTCATTGTATCTGTCACTGAGGACATCAGCGAACCGAACGGTCGCTGGGATGTCGGTTTGAACTTCGATTACAGGGCGTTCAGGTCTCATACGACCTATAGCCCGATTCTGATCTTGCCGATCGACGCCGTAAATCCAGCGATCAATTCCACTGTCAGTTGTTGGCGTCTCTGGTTTTAATTCCCGGATCAAGCAAAAAGTTGCTTGATCCGGTGTTCATACTGAAGGTCGAATAACTTCGTCATCGATTCAATGCTCGGCAGTTCGGCGAGCGTTCCTTAGCATGAACGGTTCAGGCGACGTCGAGCCATTCCGATAACCCCGAGTCCAAGTGCCGAAAGAGCCAGGCTAAACATGCCGGGTTCCGGAACAGTCGTCACCTGCATCTGGTAGGGACCTCCTGCTGACAAATCGGTATTCGCAGTCACGACGAATGTGCCAGTCGTATATCCCGTGCTATAATAGGCACTATATTCTGACAAGATGCCCACTCCTGTGTCGTCGTTTGCAAAGCTCCAGGACAGGTTCGAAGCCGAGCCACTCACCTCAATCCAATAACGAGTGTTCGCAGCGAGGGCAACGGATAACCCGGAGACATCGTAGACAGTCGGGCTGCTGTTCAAAGTACCGTCGCTAAAGTTTCCGAGTGTCGCAATCAACGTGCCCGGGCTGTTTGATCCATTGTCACTGACGAGACTCACAGTAAAGCTATCCGGTGTGCCGTTGTTGTGGGATAGCAACAGTTTGACGTCGCTGAGAGTCAAGCCGCTGGATGCGTCGCCGGTCGAAAAGGATGCGTACTGCGGTCCGTCGCCGCTCAATGGGTCGGGATTTGGATTTGACGGAGGAACACCTGGTGATGTGACTGAATTAAGGTTGTCAAAGACCACCCCCGCACTGACAGTGTTGCCCAGACACAAGGCTGCAGTTGCAAAGCCTGAAAGAACGTAATTGCGAAAACGAACCAGTTTACAAGTCTCCTCAGAGCCAATGGTTGATTCAGGTCGATTTTCCTGAATCCAGATCGCTGACATGGCGCAACATGCTCCATAACAGGCGCATAAGTACCACTTCCGATTACATTACGCAACAACCCCGCTCACGACGAGTAACTTCTTTGGAGCCTGCCGAGTCGACTATGTATTTGGCACGAGGGCATCTGCAGACAAATCAGTGGGAATACTGGTTCAACGATTGAATCAATTTTCCCGTACGACCCATCACGTCGACGACCGTGTCGTTTCGATAGCGATGACTTCCGGTCTGCGTGCACCTTTTGTTTCAGCGGCTGTTACAGTTCCGCAGAATCAACGATGCGCAGTTTGGCCTGCGCAAATGCCGAGTCGGGTTCCTGGGTTAAATAAAAAACCTGGATCAAGCGAAATCATGCTTGATCCAGGTTTCAATCAGACGAATCAATTCAGAGAAAGTCTTCGAGATTCGCTCGGTAATCCGCTGAACTATCTCATTCAGGCGCGGACCAAACGTCGTCGAGCCATTCCGAGGACACCGATTCCGAGAGCCGATAAAGCGAGGCTCAGAGTACCGGGTTCAGGAACGGACGAAACCGCAGTCGCTGTCACCTGCATCTGAAACGGCGTGTTCGTAGAATCGTTCTGAGTAACCGTAAGCGTTCCGCCGGGATTGTAGGCCCAATATTCTCCGGGAACACCCGTGCCGGTGGCGTCTACGCCATAGCTCCATTCCACAGATGATCCCCCCGCCCCGTTTACTTCAATCCAATACCGCGTATTCGCGGTCAGCGCAATCGAACTGACAGAAACATCAATCGTGGAGCCCGCGACGGACAATGAACTGTCGTTAATCGTCGCGAGTGAGTTCAAAACCGTGCCTGGCTTGTTCGCGTTGTTGGCGACGAGACTCACTGTAAAGCTCTTACCGCTACTCACGTTGGTGCTTGCGAGGACCAGTTTGACATCAGTCAGTAAAAAGCCCGTTCCTCCCGTTGAAAACGAATTGAATAGCGGGCCATCTACGCTTGCTTCAACGTAACCGTTACTCGCCAACGTAGTGTTATCGTAGATCACGCCCGCATTGACATCGTTGCCCAGCGACACAACAGCTGTGGCGACAACAGCAAGAACAAATCTTCCAAAACGAACCATACTTTTCCCCTCCTTAAAGTAGTGACAGACTCAGGAAAATTCCATTTTGACATTGTCTTCCGAGACGGTATGCTATTCCCGGTGGGTAGCGTATTAAAATACGTCATAAAAAGCAACGTCTTTATTACCCAGAGGTACCATCTGAGAAAAAAAGAGTTAGCGTCGACCGAACTTGGCAACCACGCCGAAAAGCTGAAGTTCAAATATTCAATGGTGTCCGTCGCAGTCACCGCGAAAATGTTTGCACGATGCAAAGATTCCCACGACGAAGAATCTCGAAGTCGATCGAAACTTTGTCATGGATGAGATTCGTTTCGGTGGTTGTTTGACATTTCTCACCGCTCGTGAGATTTTTCGGCGATGTCGATTCTTTTAGCGACTGTCCCTTATTTCCCGTGAGACTTCTCGTCATGCGAAAGATTCACATTGTCGGCCTGATTGCTGCTGCACTGGCAACTTTTGTTTGCATGCCAATTCTCAATGCCTGTTCGAGGGTGACCTGGATTGGTCCGAAGGGGTTAGTTGTGACAGGGCGTTCAATGGATTGGCCGTATGGGTTCAACTCCCATTTTTACATTGTGCCACGGGGGACAACTCATGACGGATCAGGCGGCAAGAATTCGCTGATGTGGACTGCGAAATTCGGGACCGTTGTCGTGGCCGGAACCTCCGACCCTCAAGGGCCGATTGATGCCGTCTTTGATGGAATGAATGAAAAGGGCTTGGTCGCCAATCTACTTTATCTCGCTGAAGCGGACTTCGGGCCAGCGCCGGAAAACAATAAGCCGCGAGTCTCCTTTTGTGGCTGGGTTCAATATGTTCTTTCTCAATACGCCACGGTTGACGAGGTGGTGAAAGCGTTCCAGGCCGATCCACTGTATATCGTACCTATCAACTTTGGGCCTGGAAAGAAGGCTCATCCGACCGTCCATCTGTCGATCTCTGATCCAACCGGAAACTCGGCGATCATCGAATACATCAAAGGGAAGCCGATCATCCACCACGGTCGCGAACATCAGGTGATGACCAACAGCCCGACTTACGACCAGCAGCTGACGCTGAACAATTACTGGAAACGGCTGGACGGGACCAAGGTGCTGCCGGGTTCGCATCAGTCCGAAGATCGCTTTGTGCGAGCGTCTTACTATCTGTCTCATCTCCCCGAAACGAATGACCCGCGACAGGCGGTTGCCGGAGTCTTCAGCGTGATGCGAAACGTTTCTGTTCCATGGGGACAACCTGACGAATTGCATCCGAACATCGCACCGACGTATTGGCGGACCGTACTGGACCAGACGAACCGTCGCTATTATTTCGAATCGACACTCAGCCCGAACATTGTCTGGGCCGATCTGGCTCAAATTGATTTCTCGCCCGGCACGGGCATTCGCAGTGTTCGAGTCGAAGAGAATGACGAGATCATTGGCAACGTCAATAAATCCTTCGAAGAAGCGAAGAACATCGTTATTCTGGCTCCGTGAACACTTTCGACATTGATTTCGAAAATGTATTTGCAAGTCGGCGCTGGGACAGAATCTTGCATTTTCGCGAGCGAGAACCACAACCTTTCGGCTGTCGCGCTTCCCGGTATCGTTGGCTACGTATTGGACGAATGTTCAATCGAGGCGCCGCGCGGATTAGCTTTGTTGATGTTGGGCTGGCATTTAACGGCAAGACTTTCAATTCGGCAACAGATCGTGCTTGCACCGTGAGTCCAAGTATTCAATGGAATCGGTTGGATTCATCAACCGCTTTTGAAACCTGGCTGGTTTCTTTCACTTCTTATTCCGTTTGCGTTTTGGTCGCACTTCTGCGGCTCAACACGAAACTATCTGAAAAAATCCCTCATCACATCGCTTGTACAGTGTGTGTTGATCAATTTAAAAATTTCTTATTTCTATAAGTATTTTGATATTTGCCTATTGAAACTGGTTCGTCACCAGTTTGTGTGGGTAATTTATTGAGGAAAAGTAAGAGACTCAGCTCAGGTTCGACAAAAGGGGCTCGCCCCCTCCGCCATCGCCTTCGATCGCCACTGCAGGTGTGAGGGCGATGCGAAGGCGATGGCGGA
>CAIOKO010000016.1 GCA_903858935.1 uncultured Schlesneria sp.
CGGCTGCTGCGGAGTCTTCCTCGCTCTGCTTTACGTTGTTCATCATCGTCAGTTCCCTACCGCCCTATGCACAGATCAAGGTTTGTTGAATTGTCTCAGTTATTATTGGCACACAGGGAAGACTCGACGCCACCCTACAAATACAGAAGACGGCTCGGGTGGAAACTTCGCCCTCCCGAAGAAAAAGGCAAGAACCGGCGAAGGTGACTAAGTTGGCCAACTTCAAACCTGCGCAAAAGTCTATGAAACACGGAACTTGGCCAACTCTTTTTTCAATCGCTTGGTGGGCAAGCGGAAGCGGCAGAGATTAGTTTTGAGAAAGTGGAAAGTAGAAAGATCAGGACATCACGATCGTTCACAATCTATCATCGAGCGACGTGCTGTGTACTGACCGCACAATTCCGGTCGTCGAAAAGATTTAAATAGTAGACTTTGGCTTCGGCGGGAATCTGGGCTGAGACCCTCCCCTTCTCTGCGTCAAACGTGGCTCGTGCTTGTTCCCATTTACGATCCTGCCATCGGCCGGAATCCAGGGTGAAATTCAATTCCGCTTTGGTGATCGGAACATCTGATTTGAAAGTTGCCCAAAGCTCATTTTCGGTTTGGCCTTCCCCGACGATTTTGGGAAGCGGTTTCCCCTGCCGCAGAATCGAGTTGGCAAACACGTGTATTTCCTCAGGATTTTCACCGGCGGGACCATGGCCGTGTGGCATACGAACGCGCAGGCATAGGTCTCGCGGGCCAGTGGGAAGTAAATACGATTTCTTCCACGAGTCCATCGGGTACGCAAAATCATTTGTCCCATTGACCCACAAGATTGGCATTTTGGCCTGCGGCAGGTATGCAGACGGATCCCATTGACGCAGCCATAACCCCGCCTGGTCAGCTCCGAGTTTTTCAAACGCGGGAAGCCAGGCAGAATTTTCACCGAGAAACCCACACCCATACACGGGAGCAGCAAACTTGAATCGCGAATCAACCCCGGCCACGACACATGTTAAGTATCCCCCCCAGGAGATCCCTGTCACTCCGATCCGGTCGGCATCAACTTCGGGGTACGATCGAATCAGTGAATGTGCCAGAATCGCGGCACCGGTTGCCTGGTAGGTCCACTGATCTTCGATGGGGTCGTTCAGCTGGCCAAAACTGGCATCCCATCCCGCAGGACCACCCTGTTCGTGCCGTTTCCAGTTTCCATACGTCCCTACGGGAACACAGCCACACAGGTCCATGGCAATCGCCGCATAACCGCGTGAATTCCAGACCTTGACCCACCGGTCAAAAGCGGTTCCACCTCCACCATGGATCAAAACCATCGCAGGATATTTTGTTTCTGTGGCAGACTCTTTTTTCTCGGGGACGCCGTAATAGGCAAAGATTCGAGTCGGTTTCCCTTTATGATTCAAGCCTTGATAGAAAAACGATTTGACACCATCTGCCTGTGCTTCGGCAGCCGGGAAAACTTCAGGGGTTTTCGAGAGCGCGTCAAGATCAAACCGAACCTTCGGCAAGGGTTTACTCACCGCTTCTTGTGCGAATGACATCGATTGCCAGACAGGACCAAGCAATCCAAGTACTGCGCCAACCCATACTGTCGTGGAATGAAACTTCGACACGAGAACGCTCCCATGGGACAACGAGAAAAAAGTCAGGTCATCAAGATCTTCTAACAGACAATCGCAAAATAGGCGATTGAATCGATGTGATTCAATGTCGTCCTTGTGACGAGTGGGGTTGGGAGAATATGCTTATCTGTTGATGTTTGAAGTTGTTCGTCGCGAAACGTGTTGTCCTCTAATTTTGCATGGAGTTACTGATGGATCGGTTCGTCAGACTGGTACTCCTTTGGCTGATATGCCTTGGTTTCACCGTAGGTTCGGAAGGCTGGTCGAAAGACTCACCTGCATTTGATGAATCGTCCCTGGAGTTTTTCGAGAAACAGGTTCGTCCGATCCTGGTGGCGAAATGCTTTGAATGTCATTCAAACGGCAAAGGATCACTTAAAGGGGGATTGGCTCTTGATTCTCGCGAGGCACTACTCAAGGGAGGTGACACGGGGCCAGGAGTCACACTCGACAAACCGGCTGAGAGTTTGTTTGTTTCCGCCATCAATTATGGCGACGTGTACCAGATGCCGCCGAAATCGAAATTGCCAGCCAACGAGATCGCCGTTTTAACTCGTTGGGTCGAAATGGGGCTGCCATGGCCAAAAGAAGCCGCATCGAAAGCAGGGACTGTCAAGCCGTTTGATCTTGCCTCTCGAACGTCCGAACACTGGTGCTGGCAACCTGTGAGAAAGGTTGACCCACCCGAAATCCGTCAGACGGATTGGCCGATCACCGAGACTGATCGATTTATTCTCGCCAAGCTTGAGTTCAAGGGGCTGAAGCCCGCCCCCCCTGCTGACAAGCGAACACTGCTCAGGCGAGTTTACTTTGATCTCATCGGACTCCCCCCTACTCCGGAGGAGGTTGAGCTTTTTGTCCAGGACCAGCGACCACAGGCCCTGGAAGTTGTCGTCGACAGATTGCTTGGTTCAGTCCATTTCGGGGAACGCTGGGGTCGGCATTGGCTCGATCTGACAAGGTATGCAGAAACTCGTGGACATGAATTTGAACCGGTGATCCCCAACGCCTGGCAATTCCGTGATTACGTGATTCGAGCATTGAATGCGGATGTTCCGTTCGACCGTTTTCTCACCGAACAAATTGCAGGGGACCTGATTGAACCACGCTGGCGCACGACTGCAGACTCCCAATCCCCCCCTTCCCTGCCGATTAACGAATCGCTGATAGGAACGGGCTTCTGGTTTCTCGGCGAAGAAGTCCATTCGCCCGTTGATATCCGTAAGGATGAGACCGACCGTATGGATAATCGACTCGACGTGATGTCGAAGACATTTCTTGGCCTGACGGTGGCCTGTGCTCGGTGTCACGATCATAAATTTGACGCGATTTCACAACGGGACTACTACGCCCTTGCGGGCTTCGCGATCAGTGGCAGCTATCGACAAGTTCGTGTCGACACCGCCGAGCAGCATCATCAGATCGCATTACAACTGGAAGAACTTCGATCAAATGTACGCCGCGAGACAGGTCGGAAACTTGTCGACACTGCGCGGCCCGTGCTTGACAAGCTCGATCGCTATTGGCTTGCCTCAATGCAGGCGCTGGATGAAGGGGTTTCAATCACAGCACCTGCGGGCGAGAGCCAGTCGCAGGTGTCGGGTTACGCAATTGTTCAACGTCTGGCAACGGACAATCAGTTGGATTTTACCCTGTTGACGCGATGGTGCATCGAGTTAAACACGGCTAAAAAAGAACCTCAACATCCGCTGTACCGCCTGTTTGCTGGCGATTCGAACAGCCAAGCGAATGTTACTGGTCAACCTGCGGTACCTGCTGCCAACGAAGAGGCAACTCGGTCGATTCCGGGTCTCGTTGTGGACTTTGGAGATCCTGTGGCAAACGCGGCAATGCAGGACGGAGTCTCCTTCGGTTTAAAGCCGGTCACTCGTGGTCAACTGGTTCTCGGAAACGAAAAATCAAACGTCACTGTGGCGACGATTGGTGGATGGGAGCGGGATCTGTTCTGGAAGAACATCAAACTTGCACCGGGGACTGAAGTTGATAACGGCACGCTGGGGGCCTGGCAACAGTACGGACGCATGGTTCGTACGCCGGAATTCACCTCATCCAATCGCAAGGTCTGGTATCTGATTAAAGGTTCGGTACGAGCCTACGCTTCAGTCAATTCGCATCTGATTGTCGTCGGACCGCTGCATGGCTCCGTGTTGCGAGAATTCAAACATGCCGACGATCAGTGGCATTGGGTTTCACACGATTTATCTCATTATTCCGGCCACCGAATGCATGTGGAGTTTTCACCGGCCGATGACGGCCCCTGTTCCATCGCGATGGTCGTGCAAAGTGATGCCGCCCCTCCCTCAATCGATCGGCTTATTTCCAGTTCGAATGATTTTGGAAATGGTGCAAAGTCCAGAGCTGAACGAATCGCTTCGTATCTGAGGGCATTGCGTACCGCCGCAAACTTCATCTTAGAAGGGAATCCTGATAAACCGGCTGCTGACACCATTCAAAATCAGCCTCCCAGCGAAAAGGAAGTATCGGCTCAACTTGCAAATTGGATTGTGACACATCAACAACTGTTCTCACTGGAAGAATTCAAATCGCCATTGGCCGGTCTGGCTGAGGCGGAGGCGTCACTTGCAAAACAGGTTCAATGGGAATCGAGGCTCGCTCCTGCCATGCTGGACGGGAATGGTGTTGATGAGCTCCTTCTCGTTCGAGGTAATTCGAATACCCCTAAAGAACCGGTGTCTCGCAGATTTCTTGAAGCCTTTCACAGCCCGGCAAATACAGATACGACTGACAAAGGGAATGGGAAGACGAGTACTTTTACTGGTAGCGGTCGCCGAGAACTTGCCGCTGAAATGCTTCGAAGTCCACTGGCTTCACGGGTCGCCGTCAATCGGATCTGGCACCATCTTTTCGGACGAGGCATCGTCCCCACTGTCGATAACATGGGTGTCCTAGGACTTCCTCCATCACATCCTGAACTGCTGGATCATCTGGCAGTTCGATTTGTTAACGGGGGTTGGTCGACAAAGGCCATGATTCGATCACTTGTACTCAGTCAGACTTACCAGATGTCGAGTCATCCAACCGAGGCAGACGCAGTCGATCCCGACAACGAATTGTGGCATCGCATGCCGATCAAGCGCCTTCAAGGTGAAGTCATCCGCGACTCGCTGCTGGCGGTTTCAGGCCGCCTTGATCCAACCCCTTTTGGCCCGAGCGTTCCGATTCATTTGACGGAGTTCATGCAAGGCCGGGGTCGTCCTGGCAACAGCGGGCCGCTCGATGGGAATGGTCGACGGAGTATCTATATCTCTGTGAGGCGCAATTTCCTTTCACCG
This sequence comes from uncultured Schlesneria sp., assembly GCA_903858935.1. Taxonomy (GTDB): domain Bacteria; phylum Planctomycetota; class Planctomycetia; order Planctomycetales; family Planctomycetaceae; genus Schlesneria. The sequence continues at coordinate 4,940 of CAIOKO010000016.1, forward strand.
ATGATGCTGGCCTTCGATACCCCATCACCATTTTCGACGGTCGGTCGGCGAACGGTATCAAACGTTCCAGCACAGGCTTTGATACTGATGAACGATCCGTTTGTCATCGAACAAGCCAATCGCTGGAGCGAACGACTTCTGGCGGATTCGTCGCAAAGCAACCACCAACGATTAGACCAGCTTTACCTGACTGCATTCGCACGCAAACCAGATGCATCAGAATTGTCGGAAGCGATGGCGTTTCTGAATTCTCAAGGGGCTGACCAGCCAGACAACCAACGCGGGGCATGGAATAACCTTTGCCACGTAATGTTCAATCTCAAAGAATTCGTCTTTGTCGAATGAGGTCTTTCATGTTTCCCTGTCAACGATATCTTGCACAGCCGATCTCGCGTCGCGAGCTATTGTCGCAGTCCGCACATGGTTTCGGAACAGTGGCTCTTTCGACAATGCTGGCTCGCAGTACGACCGCCTTTGCATCAAGCGGCAACTCCAGTTCGCTTGCGGCCCGAGCGACTCATTTTCCCGCCAAGGCCAAGAATGTCATCTTCCTGTATATGGATGGCGGGCCATCGCAGGTCGACACGTTTGACCCCAAGCCGATGCTCGACAAGTACGATGGTCGGCCTCCGCACGAGGTGATCGGAAAGCTTGAACCGACTCAGTTTGCCAATATCGGCAAGATTCTGAAATCGCCCTGGAAGTTTCGCCAGTACGGCGAAAGTGGCATCCCCGTCAGCGATCTGTTTCCTCATGTCGCAACCTGCGCAGATGATCTGGCGGTCGTGCGGTCAGTCGTTGCGCCATTCTCCGAACACACCTTCGCCAATTACTTCCTGCACACCGGAACTGGTGTGCAAGGACGGCCCAGTCATGGAGCGTGGGTCAGCTATGGGCTTGGTTCCGAATGCGATGATCTTCCCGCATTCGTGATCTTGAATGGGGGCTTGATACCCCCTGGTGGAATGGATTGTTTCGGAAGCGGCTTTTTACCCGCTGCGTTTCAGGGATCGGTCTTTACGACGGGCGAGGCTCCCGTTGCAAACATTCGCCCCAGCGAGAAAACTCGCTCCCTGCAAGAGGCCAAGCTGGCTTTGATGAAACGTCTGGATCAAGGGCGATTGCAGCAACTGGGTCACGTTGACGCACTCGAGTCAGCGATTTTCAACTACGAACTTGCCGCTCGAATGCAGCTTGCGGTACCCGCCTTAATGGACATGCAGGACGAATCGAAGTCAACGCAGGACGCCTATGGGCTTTCGGATGATTTCGCCAACACGCGGACTTACGGACGGCTGTGCCTCGTCGCCCGGAGGCTCGTTGAGCGAGGAGTTCGATTCATCGAATTAACTTGCCCGTCAGGAAACGGAGACCGCTGGGACCAGCATTCAAACCTCGTTGACGGGCACACGAAAAATGCTCGCTCGGTCGATAAACCGATTGCAGCCTTGATACAAGACCTGAAGCAACGAGGACTACTGGACGAGACATTGATCGTCTGGTGCGGCGAGTTCGGTCGGACTCCGTTTGCTCAAGGTGGCGACGGGCGCGATCATAATCCGTTCGGCTTCACGATCTGGATGGCTGGAGGTGGCATTAAAGGAGGCTCGATCCACGGGGCCACTGACGAATTCGGTTATAAAGCGGTGGAAAACAAGGTTGAAGTCCACGACCTGCACGCGACGATGCTGCATCTGTTAGGTGTTGACCATACTCGACAGACATTTCGTTTTGGCGGTCGCGACATGCGGCTAACGGATGTTCACGGGCATGTTATCCATGAAATTCTGAACGCTTAATTTTCCGATGGCCCGGATTTCGCGTCTCGTACATCGCAAAGAACGGCTTCGATTCCCTGGCAGTAGTTTTGGATTGGTAGATCGTTGGTTGTGAAGCCGAATGGATCTTCGATTTCAACGCCAATCTCTTCGACACCAAACAGGATATATGAAGTCAACAGCGTTGCAGGAATCGTAGCCCAGCCAAAGTCTTTGACGAATGCGAACGGGAGGGTGAAGCAATACACGATCAGCACTCGACGCAAATGAACTGCGTAAGCAAACGGCAACGGCGTGGAATGGATTCGCTCACATGCCCCGCAATAGTCGATCAGTAATTCAATGTTATGATCAAGTGAGTTGAGTTGTAAGCTGTCGATCAGACCTCGCTCACGCGCGGATAAGACTCGTGAAGTAATCAGATTCGCGATGGCGAGCGGTGGATGTTTCGAAGCCTCGATCCGAGTCACATCGGTAGGAGAGACATCGCTGAGAGTTGTACCCAGGCTGGTTGTTTTGTGAAGACGTTGCATCACGGCGAAGGGGAATCCGATGGTCAAACTAATGATCTCGCGCATCAATGACTGGTCCGCCGACAGCCATTCGCTCGCTTGCCTGGTGAGGTTCCGGCACTCATTGACGATCCCACCCCACTGCTTGCGCCCTTCCCAGAACCGGTCGTACGACGAGTTCGTCCGGAAAACCAGCAACAAACCCAGTGCCGTTCCAATCAAGGAATGGGCGGTTGCGGGGATGCCCATGTTCCGGCAAAAACTGGGGCCACAGATGAACAACACGGTCACGATGGCAGCCCAGAAGAAGCTCGCAATCACACGGAACAGGATCTCCCGGACCATCGAACCTTCGATGTCCAGCAGGTGACTGGTCCATTGACGAGGATCGTATTGGCTCATTTCTTCTCGATTCGATAGAGATGCGTCTTTGATCGCAAGACTAACGACTTCCCAACGACGGCAGGCGAAGCAACAAACCCGCTATCGAGTTTATTATCCGCGACCTGGTCAAACTCGCGAGTTGCCTTGAAAACCGGAATCGACCCCGATTGCGAGAAGCAATAGATCAGTCCGTCAGCCAGGAGAGGCGAGGCCCAATATTCGCCGGCCAGTCGTTTGGTCCAGATCTCGGTACTGGTCCTGGCATCCAGGCATGACGCCACACCGCCATCGTTCATCATAAATAACAAATCACCGAAAAGGATTTGCGAGGGGCGTTTGGGGACCGACTTATTTGTTCGCCAGACGATATTTTCCGTGATATCCCCCTTCCCTTTTGGAGAAAGAGCGATCAATGGATTCGGGCCATCGGCGGTCGTGATATAGAGCAGACCGTTTCCGAACAGCGGACGACCGGCGGCATTCATCCCTCCATGACGAACCGTCCAGACGGGATCACCCGTCTTTGGATCGTAAGCGATGGTTGCCGAGGCAAACGGACTCACCAAAAGTTCGCGTCCGTCCGCTTCGATCAGAATCGGGGTCGAATAAGCCTTTTTGGCGTCGCCGTCCGTGGTTCCGAAATCAACATTACGATCACGCCTCCAGACCGACTTTCCGGTCAATTTGTCGAGCGCCGTAATGTATTGAACGTCGTACCCGTCGAAGGTCAGGTATAGCAACCCGTTATAAACGACAGGCGATGATCCTGGCCCTCGCCAGTGATCGCATTCCAGATCAAGACGCTCCCAGATCTTCTGACCTGTCTTCGTATCAAGGCACGCGGTCCCGTAAGCCCCGAAATGAATATAGACGCGGCCTTCCTCGATGTATGGTGTTGGCGACCCGTAACTGTTCGTTCCATGGGTGAACTGAGGTTTGTCGACCTCAAACAGTTTCAGGTCGTGAACAATTTTGCCCGTATCGAAGTCGATACAGACGGCTGAAAGTACAATTGGCTTATCGAGCTTTGGCTTTTCGGGAGTGACATTCTGAATTTCCGGGGCATTGGTGACCCAGATCTGTTTTCCCCAGACGACTGGCGACGACCAGGCTCGCCCGGGAAGGGGTGTCTTCCAGACAATCTCAGGTGACCCTTCGCCAAAAGTGACAGGCAGACCTTTCGCCGTCGTTGTGCCATCACCATGCGGCCCGCGAAACTGATTCCAATTGCTATCATCGGCAATCAGTGGGTGACAAGCCAGAATAGCGAGTGAAAGAACGGACAATCGCATAGGAGCCTCTTTCAATGGCGGCAAAATTCGCGACAGTTTCATAGCAGACTTAAGCCTACTTAACTTAACGCCGAATGCCTCACGAGAGAAGCCAAAAAACATCACTGTCCGGGCCAATCGGGATTACGTCCAGATGCATGCGGCACAACGGACAGAACCAGAGTTAAAGAGGGTTTGGATCCACGGCGTTGAACTTACCGTGGCTTGTTACCACCTTCTGGACGGGTATCATTTGCAACTCACTATTTTAAAAAGTTTGCTCGCTCGAATAGGTGGACAATCAGCAATGACGAACCCTGACGATCTGATGTCGTCGCTGACCGGCGTCCTGCGGCAGTACTGGGGTTACGACTCGTTTCGACCGCTGCAGGCCGAGGCGATGCGGGCGATCCTCGAAAACCGTGACTCCGTTGTTGTTCTGCCAACCGGTGGTGGCAAATCAATCTGCTTTCAGGCTCCTGCTGTCGCATTACCGGGCTTGGCGGTGGTCGTTTCGCCGCTGATTTCACTCATGAAGGATCAGGTCGACGCTCTTACCGAATGTGGAATCCCCGCCGCGTGCGTAAACAGTTCGATGAGTAACTCAGAACGGTTACATGTGGCGAACCGGATACGCAGCGGAGAACTCAAGCTGCTCTATGTTGCTCCCGAGCGACTTTGTAATGACAAGATGCTCGATTTTCTTGAGACGAGCCAGGTCTCATTTTTTGCGATCGACGAAGCACATTGTATCAGCGCATGGGGACATGACTTTCGGCCTGAATACCGGATGTTGCAACAATTGCGATCTCGCTTCCCTGGCATCGGCGTCCACGCCTATACGGCGACGGCCACAGAGCACGTTCGACATGATATTTCGGAACAACTGGGGCTTCGTGATCCCGAATGGCTCATCGGTTCATTCGATCGTCCGAACCTCGTTTACCGTGTGCAGCGGAAATCTGACGTTGTGAAACAGATCCGATCGGTGATTGATGCTCACCCGAACGAATCGGGGATCGTCTACTGTATTTCACGACGCGAAGTCGACGAGACCGCAGCACTGCTGTCACGAGCCAGTTATAAGGTTCGCCCTTATCATGCGGGGTTGTCCGACGCAGATCGTATCAAGCATCAGGATGAGTTCCTGAACGAAGACACGAATATCATCGTCGCGACGGTTGCCTTTGGAATGGGAATCGACAAATCGAACGTGCGTTATGTCATTCACACGGGTGCTCCAAAGTCCCTCGAACATTATCAGCAGGAGACTGGTCGTGCGGGCCGCGATGGACTTGAGGCGGAATGCTGGTTGTTATGGACGAGCGCCAACTTCATGACCTGGCGCAAGATGCAGGAAGATCTTCCCGACGACGCACGGGAGCAAGCTTATGAAAGCCTGAAAGGGATCGAAAGGTTTTGTACGGGAATCGTCTGTCGGCATAAGGCACTGGTCGAGCACTTTGACCAGTCGTACGAATCCAGTAACTGCAAGGCCTGCGATGTCTGCCTGGATCAGTTGGACCTCGTCCCCGACCCGTTGATTGTCAGTCAAAAAATTCTGTCGTGCGTTGTGCGGGTCAAAGAGAGCTTCGGTGCCGACTACGTCGCACAGGTTCTTGTCGGTTCGAAAGAGGCTCGGATCCTGGGAAACGGTCATGATTCGCTTTCAACTTACGGATTGTTGAAACAAGAGCGAAAAGAAGCCATTCGTGATTGGATCGAACAACTCGGCTCACAGGGTTTTCTCGAACGCGTTGGTGAATTCAACACGCTGAAAGTGACTGACAACGGCTGGAAGCTTTTAAAAGGTCAGGCCACTGCAAGACTGCTGAAACCGTCTATCAACAAGAAGTCGGCAGCCGACAAGAAGTCGAAGGTCGAGGCGACATCGTGGGAGGGTGTCGATCACGAATTGTTCGAAGTTCTTCGTGGGCTGAGGCGGCAAGTGGCCGAAGGCCACGCTGTTCCGCCGTTCGTGATTTTCGCCGACACGACACTGCGTGATCTGGCTCGTCGACGTCCAACAACGATGACAAACTTCCGTCAGATTCACGGCGTTGGTGACAAGAAGACTGCCGATTTCGGTACACTTTTCACCGACGCAATCCGCGAACACTGCGAGCAGCACAATCTGAGCGTAAACGCGATGGGCTCCGACGCCGTAACCGGACCATCCGCCTCAAATCCAAAACCTCAGACTTCCCTCAACAGGGACGTCGCGGTATCACTTTCGACTTCAAAACAACTTGCATTCGATCTGTTTCGCGAAGGCAAATCGATTGATCACGTTGCGACGGCCACTGCACGTTCGCCATCCACGATCAGTGATTACCTGTCCGAATTCATCGGAATCACGCATCAGAGCGATCCCGCGCCCTGGGTCAGCGAATCTGTGTTCAAACGGATTCGAGAAGCGGCAAATAAGGTTGGAATGGACCGTATGAAACCAATCTTTGAAGCATTGGGTGAAACGGTTCATTACGATCAAATTCGGATTGCCCTCGCGTGCATCAAGAATCTGCCGCCTGTTACTTAAGCCGCACGACGGAGGACCGGAACTTCCCGCAGATCGACCAATTCGTGGATATTGCCGCGAACGGGTTGGCTCTTGAATTGACCATCCTGACGGTCGATTCGCATCATGACACTCGTCGTCGGGCCGAGCATTGTTGAAATGACTTTGCTGCTCACCTCTGAATTCGGTACGACCGACAGCTTAAACCGCTGCAGGATTGTCGGCAGGGCCGTTTTCATAATCAGCATCGCCAAAGGGGCACCAACACACATTCTTGGCCCGGCCCCAAAGGGCAGATATTCGTAAGCCGACGGAGTCATTTGCAACCAACGGTCAGGCTGAAACACGTCTGGGTCTGCATAGATATCTGGCATGTGATGAGTCATGAATTGACTAAAGACAATTCCGGCTCCCGGTGCCAACTTGAACGGCCCCAGTTCGACCGGTAACGCCGTGACCCGTTGCGAGTACGACGAGGCTGGCAAAACTCGCATACTCTCTTTGATTGTTCGTTCAACGAAGGTCAGCTTCTCAACCTGTTCAAGCGATGGAAATCCACCCGTCAGATACGTTGACACCTCGCGATGAAATTTGGTCATCTCGGTCGGATGCTGAGCCAGCAAGAAGAGCGTCCAGGACAGAGAATGTGCAGTGGTCAGATGCGCGGCAGCAAACATCAGGGCCGCTGAACCGACCAATTCTTCGTCGGAAATACTTCCTTCGCTATCGTGCGCGTTGATCAAAATCGAAAGAGCATCAGTACCACCAGAATTCTCTTTCCTCAGGCGGATCATGTCCAGGATTTCGGCTTCAAGTTTTCCGGCATAGGCGAGCAAGTCACCGTAGCGACCGGCGATTGTTGTATCAGCGACGAAGGCCCCCATGCCAAGTTCATGATTGAGGTGAACCCATTCATCGATCATGTGACCGATCTTATATGCGACCTCTGGTTGATCGATCCCAAATAGAATGCTGCTCGTTAATCGCAACATAAAGTCGGTCATATCGCGATTGATATCCCGTTCTGTACCGGGCTCCCAATCGGCGAGCATGGACTCAACTTCAACCTGAATCGCGGGGATATAATTCAAGATCGCTTTCTTCATGAAAGCGTCCATGACCATCCGGCGATTGCGTTTATGCTGTTCGCCATTCATGCTGAGCAAACCGGATGTCAGACGGCGTTGCGAAGAATTTCGCGATCCCCGAATGGCGAAAAACTGAGAATGAAAGGTGTTCATATCGCTCAACACCTGATGGTTGAACTCGGGACCGAACACGAAATAGATTCGTTGGCCCTGCTCTTCCATTGCACAGATGTTGCCGTGTTCTGCATGTAGCCTTCGCAGACACGCGATCGGATCATCCGGGAAGTCCATCAGCCTTCCGTAGGTGATCGGGAGAGGTTCATCGGCACAGCGAGCAATGGTCAAATTCGAGGGAATCATAAGAATCGTCTACCTTGACTTTCAAACGAACGCATCCTGCGATCGAGGCACAGCATTATTTAACAATTTCCGTCAATGACCACTAGGGGGACTCAGAAAATCTGATCAGTTGCGATAAAAATCCGTTTTGAATCGGTTTTGACGTTCATTCTAATCCGTCCCCCCCGTACGTCACCAAAATTTCTTAGCCATCCCGAAAGCGTTTGGAACGCTCATTGCATCATTGACAAGGGTCCTCGAAAACTGCCACTTTTTCATGGCGTTCATGTGTAGCAGTAGAAAAAACAAAATGATTCGCTGTCATGATTTTCCGGCTGAATGGGTTGGATAAGATGTTTCAGTAATTTTCTTGAGAGTTTTCTCTGAACAATCGCTAAAATACGTGAAATTCGGAGGTAGGATTTCAGCAAATGGTAAACTTTGCCGCATCGAATCGAGATTGGGCCTTTACCGAACCGATTTTGAAATAGTGATCCGCAGCGGGCGGTTCCGCTCCGTGAACTCAAGGATTTTTAGGGACACTTAAAACGTCGAGTACTCGAAGCAACTCAAGGATGTTCGAAGAATTTAAGCCGAAAGCTGACGAGACGGTTGCTGAAGTGACTATTTAACGGTTGGCAATCTTTTCAATCGAAACGAAACAACGCTCAGGAAACCTTGCCCATGATGACAAACGGATTGATCGGGAAGCTTTCCCGGATGTTGCCCGTTACGGCAATGTTAACTGCGTTTTCAGTGCTGGTTGCAAAGCCATGTATTGCACAACCGGCACGATTCTTAAACCCTCCGGTGCCGCTGGGATCGCCGTATTTGGTGAACGGGCCTGTGGCGAACTCATATGGAACACCACCAATGGTGATCGGCCCTGCCCCGGCAGGATATCCGCTTTATCCTCAGTTCGTTCCCGTAGCCCCTTATCCACCGCCGGTCGTTTATCCGGTTGCGCCCTACACCGTCCGTCGACCGACATCATTTCAGAACAGCATCGCTACTGCGCAACCTCAAATTCCTGCGGTATCACAACGGATTTACGGTCCGGCACCTGCGGCACCAACTGTGGAACAACCCGCGCCAATCGGAAATTTGCGATTGACTGTGAGTGAAAGCTTTCTTAACAGACTCGTCGCTCGAGACGAAACCAAGCCTGGAGAAGTCCGAGATTTCATTCTAGGTGCGCAAGTTTCCGGGCGACAGACAACTGCGACTCAGGTTCGGTTGGACTTACTTCCAGGTGCTGCGAAAGCCCATGGTACACTTGTGCTGAATGGTACGACCCAAAGTGCGACAACCGGTGTGACGCCGCAGGCCATGGTCGATGTCGCGAGCCAACAACAGTTCGTCGCCGTCAAAGAGATCTTTTTCGACGGAATGCAGTTTTCGACACGACATGCCGTCGTTCATGTGCGAGCCAAAAATCAAACATTGGGAGCCATGACGCCATTGACCGGAACATTGTTCGGTGGGATTGCGAACCGTATTGCTTATCGAGAAGCTGAGCGTCGCAAACCTGAAGCTGAAGCGGTTGCCCGTGACCGTGTTGCCGAAAGGGTCTTTCCGGAATTCGATAATGCGATTGACCAGCAGCTCGCGTCCGCCAACGATCAACTGGAAACAAAGGTCCGTCGGCTGCTGCGGACGGCAAACCTAATGCCGACTCTGCAGCAAGTTTCAACAACAGATACAACACTAAACTATTCATTGCAAGTGGCGACCGATGCCCCAATAACATCGTCCCCGGCATTCGAAAGCCGACGAAATGTCGACCGCGGATTGAGTCTCATGGTTCACGAAAGCTTGCTGAACGCACTGGTGGCTCGTTCCGGTTTGAAAGGGATGAAAACGACCGATCGCGAAATCAAGGCGTTGATCGCACCGTTCGAATACAAGACTGGTAAAGACGATTTAGAGAAGGCTCAGCCGCCGATAGGCCTACCGGGAATGGACAATGTCGTTACAGATATCGAATTTGACGAATCTGATCCACTGACAATTCGGCTGGAACAAGGCCGGGCGCTAGTAACAATGCGGGCGAAATTCAAGCCGGCTGGACAGGACGTTTTGCCCGCTTTGGCCGTGACAATTCCTTATACAAACGAACTTATTGGTGATAAATTCGTTGTCACACCTGGCAAAGTTCAAGTCGCGGCCCTCGATAGCGATGATGAATCCGCAATACCACCGCTTGCCATGAATCTGTTGTCAAACGCCATCAATGCCAGCCTTTCAAAGCTAGCCACTGATAGAGCTTTACCGACATTGCTTTGGCCATTTAGCGGACCGGCTCCCCGAATTGTCGAGGTTCAGACGGAAGTCGGCTGGGGTGCAGTCTCGGTGGAATGAAACGAAATGAGCTCCGAAATCGTCGGAGCTCGCTTTATCGATTTTTGCAGGACAATCGTCCGATCAAAGGGCGATATCCAAATCGTGTAGCTGCAGAACCTGATCGAGTTTCGTGATCTCAAGAACTTCACGAATGTCAGCCGAAGGGTTGTACAGGTGAACTTCAATCCCTTTTTTCCGAATCGAGGCCAGAAGGCCTAGCAACCCGCTCGGGATCAATCGAACTCGCGTCAGATCAAACGCAAGAACCTGACAGTTGTTCGCACGAATGATTTCAAGCAATTCGTCACGACACTCAGCAACATTGATGTCATCAATAACTTCTCGCCCACCAAATCCAAGTACTGTCAGCTCACCCGCCTGATAGACCTCAAGATTCGAAACCGTTTGCATCCGAAATTTCCCCTACGAGTAAGAAATAAAAAAACAAAACCGACTCAAAAATATCGCTGGCCGCCGACCCAGCAAAAAAACATGCCATCAAATCTGACGCATGAAATACCTTCTTTAACTCTACGCAATTGCCGCTCCAACCGCGGGAATCTTGCAGAAAATTGTAAATCGACCAAAAAGTTGCTGCTTAACACGGATTTGCCAGTCTTGTTTTCGACGGAAAGTCAGTGAAAATTGGTCTTTCCTTGGTTACTGAACGCCGCATGTAATTAATACCTCGGATCTGTGAAAAAGATGCGTAAACCTCAGCACCATCGCCTCACGCAGGCTGTTAAGGCAATTTTTGCAACAAAATTTGTCAAAAAATCAACAGCATTGCCTTCAACAAGTTATGGAACGCCCTTGCTTCGGAGATTTGACATCTTATAATTCTCGTACGTGTGTGGATTCTGGATTTTTCAGGAGCAAATCAATTATGGCTGTAACGTTGACCGAGAAGGCTGCAACCGAGATCAAACGCATCCGAGCCGAGAGCAAAATTCCTGACGAATTTGTTTTGCGAGTCGGTGTCCGAGCCGGTGGCTGTTCCGGTTGGGACTATTCATTCAACTTCGACGATACTCAGGACACGACGAAAGACTTCGTTTCCGAGCAACATGGCGTAAAGCTTGCTGTTGATAAGCGTTTCGATCTGCACCTCGACGGAACGGAAATCGACTTCATCGATGATCTGAACCGACGCGGTTTCAAGTTCAACAATCCAAACGCACAGAAGACTTGCGGTTGCGGCAGCAGCTTTGCCATGTAATCAAGCGTCTTTGTCGCGTTTGATTCCGACATTAACGAGATCAATATACCCCGGCTCCGCTACTTCTTGATTGCGGGGTCGGGTATTTTTTACATCTGAGGCGTCAGCTTTTCTGATTCGCTTGTTCTCGTTTCGACAACATAGCCCGAATTTACTTCCCTTCACCGCCCCGTCACGCGTCCGGTTCCCTTCCAAACTGGTGGTTCACGGAAGGATGTGCAAATTGATCGACCGACACCGTTGACGGCGAGTATTGAACTCCATGCCTTCTTAGCGAAATCAGGGTCATGATTGCAGGCAATACGACCACCGAGATCAGCAGGCAACTTCCAACACCGACCGACGATACCACGCCGATGCTCTTCAGACCCCGATGTGGCGCGATGATCATGCTGCCAAATCCGACCATGTTAGTAAGCGATGTCAGAATCAACGAGTTGATCATACTGGGGGATGACACATAACGACGGCCCGACTGTCGGCGATAGTCGTGCATCACGTGGACTCCATTATCAACCCCAATCCCAAGAATTAACGGCAGGATAATGAGATTCGCAGGATTGAGATCGACTTCTAAAAGCCCCATGACACCCAACATCAGCGCGGCCCCTGCCAATGGTGGCAATAAAGCTAAAGAGATATTCCTCAGCCCTTCCAGGTCAACGATGGCCACAAGCACAATGGTCGTGATGACATAAGCAATTCCAATTTGCTCGTAGGCTATGTTGTTCCCCAACGACTTAGCAACGTATGCCATCAGAACGACGCCGGCAATGGGTCCAAGGACTGCAATCAATGTGTTACGCAGATTGAGGAAGTCGAGCACCAGGACGAGATAGATCGCGAGGAGCGCATACACAGCAACTCTTTTATAACTTTCCCAGATTTGCTGTGATGCTTCATAGTTCTGTAGCGGTACGCCAGTCACCTCGGGATCAACTTTACGGACGGCATTGACGAACTTCTCAAGCGGTTCGATATCCCAGATCTCGTGTCGAGGATGAATTTGCAGCGACCATCGACCAGGCCGCGCGAATCGCGAAACCACGGCTGACGGCAGGTCGGCAAGAGTTACTGGCTCGGGGTTCGAAACTGCTTCCAGGCCCCGAAAACGCGAAAGTAGATCTGCCTTCATCCGCTTTTGATAGCCTGTCAATATCTCGGTCTGTTTTTCAAGCGACTGGCGCTCCAGCGACTCGATAATTTGGGCAATCTGCATCTGAATACGAATGATTGACGGAGACTGTGATTCATCGAGCGATGCTGCGAACAGTTCTAACCGTTCGCGAATCAACACGGGGTCGATAACGCCAGCTTCCGGCCATTCGGCAGGCAAATCGGACAAGAGAGCGTGAATCCCCTGAACCAATAAGGCTTTCTCAGATGGCTGCTGCGGAAGTACTGAAGCAATCTCTTCCACATGGTGCACTTCCGGTAGCGCTTCAAACCGCGTCTTAAGATCGAGTGCCTCGGCGGGACTGGTGGCAGTCGTCACGGCAAACAACGTCCGACTGTTCGGTTCTTGCACAAGTTTTTTTTGCAGTTCCACCGACGGAATTCCGTCCGCCTGCAGGTGAAGCAGGTTATAGTCGTACTTGACCCGAAAGCCATAGGATGAGATTGCGGTGATCAAAACAAGTGACGTGACTGTGACAATCAGAGGCCAGCGCGAGGTAACCTGGCTGATCACATTCAGCTTCATCGGAGCGGGAAGACGATTCGAGTCAGTATTTCGATCGACCAGTGAAATGCTAGATGGCATCACAAAAAATGCTGCCAGAGCACAAAGTAGAATTCCCCCGCCGGCAATTACACCAAGCTCGGCGACACCAAGAAAATCCGTAAAGACCGCACAAAAGAAAGCCAACGATGTCGTAGCTGCGGCGGTCAGAATCCCCGGTCCTACGTCTTGCGCAGTGGCAATCAAAGCCGGGCGCAGGTTCTGACCTTCGTGACGAAACTGAAGATATTGTGACAGATACAAGATCGCGTAATCGCTCCCCAACCCGACGAGCATTGTCACGAATGAAACGGAAAGAATATTCAAGTGGCCAATGGTCGCTGTGGCAAAACCAAATCCCAACGCTGTTCCAACGGCAAGCATTAATTGCCCAATTAAAGGGTGTTTTACGCCGCGAAATCCGGCCACAAGTAATACACCGACGCCGCCAAATGAAATGATCGACTGCCAGATCATCGAATCCTGAGACGATCGCATTTCGTCCCGCTCAAGGGACGGAATGCCTGTGATCCCCAGTTTGGCATCAGGATATTTGCGACACTTCTCCGCCAGGATCGACTCCATCCGATCGACGGACTTATCCGTGCCGTCAAATCCAGTCGCTTTCTGCACCGGCTGAGCCTTTAGAAAGCCCATTGTCCTTTTTTCATTGGCCAGGTACCGAACTTCTCCAGCTTTCCCCTGTGATTGCTGACCCATGGGCATTGTCATTTGCCAGGGTGAAATAAACTGATCCGGATTAATAATGAATTGCGCCAGGCTTTGCACAAATCCTTCCCCTACGCTTAAAACGTCTGCCGTCGCCTGAACATCACCCGATTCGATCGCACGTGTGACCTGCGGCTTCAGATTCGTAAATACTTGATTCAGGCTATACATCTGCCATCGTCCCTTTAGAATCGGGCCGAAGCTTTCCAGCCAATTGATCAGACCGTCTAGCTCTTTGGGGGACAGATATTGCAGTCCCTTCGACGCCAAACCTCGTTGGTCAATCTTGTAAAGTACGTCGCGAAAAAACTCGGGCTCGCTTTCGATCTGCGTTCCGAGCTCATCCAGAATCGTGTCGATCTCGTCAGGTTTATCGGATTCGACGACCACGACAATGTCAGAAGAATCGCCAAAATCTTTCGTGTATTTGTTCCACCGCCGCTGATAGTCAGCCTGAGGATCGATCAGGTCAGATCGGTCCGTCTTGAATTTCAGGAAGAGCGCAGAATAACCTGCAGATGCTGCGGATAGCAAAAGGACCAGAAACAGCGTCAAACCGGGGGCGAGGGTCACTGCCGAGGTAATTGCCTTCAATAATCGAGTGACGAGTGCGCCTTGCGCATGGTTTGAAACGTCGTCAGACATGAAAAGTCCTGAAGGTCTAGGTTGTTCTCGAATTAAAGTGATGGCATTCTCGCAACGCCCGCATCATCTTTGTGCCTGCGTCAAGTCATGATAAAGATAGATTCCAGTGTTATGACGTGCCAGCTTTTTGAGAAAGTTGTCCGGACTTAAATCTGCTCCAACCCCAAATTCGACAACGTGAACCAACGTTTTTCGCTTATTCATTCGCTTAAGATCCCAAAGGTCCTTGGCGCTCAATTCAGGCGCGTCAGCGTCAGTCAACAAATAGATCACGTCAGGATCATAACTGAGCGCCTGAGTCAAAGCTCCCATTCGGTTTGTACCCGCATCTGGCTGAATCCCGATCAGAAATTGCCTGGCCAGACGCAGATTGACCGACGTCGCAGGCAATAATCGGGTTCTTTCGCCCGATCGATTGATGGTATGATTCGCCACGTTAAAAAAGATCACCTGAAACTGCGATGTCGGCGTCAGTTCCTGCAGGCTGTCCCAAAGTTTCTGTCGCGCAAACTGCATGGCATCGTGCTGACGCATGCTCTCGGACGCATCAATCACATAGACGATCCGTTTGGCAGGGGCCCTAATTCCGAAGAAGCTTGTTTGATGCCCACCCGTTCCTGTCGACGCCCCAACGTTTCCAGCCTCTCCTCCAGCACCCTGGCCACCGGAATTTCCTTGGTTCAACGGAAAGTCATTCTCGGCTTGATCACTTGGCGAGGCACCCGCAATACCGGCGGAGTTCCGGTCACTAACCGTTGAAGCCAACAAATTGTGCTGATTAACATGAGCTTTCTTAAGATCGATCGATTTATTGAGATCCGCCGTTTTCGACGAGGCATTCAGTTCCGACTCGACGGCATTCGAATTCTCACTTGTTGCGCTAAATACCGTTTGCGGATCAGTCTCAATTACCGTCAGTAAACGGGGTTTTTCATTTGCTGGTTGCATTTCGATTGTTTGGTGAACTTCATTCGACTCATCGGATTCAGCATTGGGAACCACCGTATCGATGATCGCCCCCCTGCCCTTGGATTCGCCCATCCCACCTGCGCCCCCCGGAATCCAGGTGGCAGACCAGTCATCACGGTTGCCCATGTCGCCGGTTCCGCGACCTGGCGAACGAAACCCGAAAAACGGTAGCATGACGATCAGGACTAATGCGTGACAAGATAGAGACACCATCAGCAACGAATACGTTTTTCGCCGCGTTCTCGTGCGAACCTTTCTGGCTGTGGTGATCATATCGAGAACATCCTTCGGGCACTTGGGAGTTTTGTTTTGTCTAGACTCGTCCGATCATCCATTTGAATAATAATTCGGGTAATCTTCCACATCTTCCACATGTCTGGCTACCTCAAAACAATCAGAATTGGCACTAAAAACCAACGACCTGACGCACATTTGCCTCGGACGCTTGAGGTCTGTAATTCGAAATCTTGAGTAAAGACGTTTGAAATTTCTCGGACAGAGACGCTTAACTACTTGAATCCGTGGAAGTCCCGGTTCTATGATGGCGAAGTCGCAAATACCGGCTGGAGGTCACGTCAGCGGAACACTTCCACCAACCTTTATCAGAGACCGACATTCCCTTTCGAACTTTTCAGCCGAATTTGCCGTTCCACAAAAAGTCACTTCGACAACTGTCGCAATCACTATCGGACAGAGTATAACCAATGGATTCAATCGGATATTCACTGAATTTTGCCAATTAGCCGCGCGCAACGTCGGTGATTCCCATTACAAAACAGGAGCTGCTTCATGCTTTCTACGACGAAACATCGTATTGTCCCAGTTTGGCTGATGATTATTCTGCTCACCGCCTCAATGGGAATCTTTTCACGGCCGATCATGGTTCATGCTCAGGCAGAGGACGACGTCAAATCTGCTGCATCAGAAGGCGCTGCAAAGCCGGCAACTGAAAGCCCGCAAAGTCAATCTCAGTTGATGTGGCTCATCAACACATCGGGTTGGATCGGCGGGCTGATTCTGGCAATTTCGATTTATTTCCTGGCGATCGTCATGCAATGTTTCCTCGAATTGCGTTCTTCTGTCGTCGCTCCACCTGAACTGATGGAAGAGTGTGAAGCCTTGTTGGCGAAACGCGACTTCAACGGCATCTATAAAGTGGCGAAAGAAAGTACCAGTGAACTTGGACAATTAATCGCCACAGGGATGGTGGGGTTGTCGACGGGACTGAGCGATGCACGCGAAGCAATTGATCGTCAAAGCGAAGTCATTACCGTGGACATGGAAAAACGGATCAGCATGCTCGCAGTGATCGGTACGCTGGGACCACTGATCGGACTGTTGGGAACTCTCAAGGGAATGATCGCGAGCTTCAGCGTCATCGCGAGGTCAGATGCGCAAATGAAGGCCAGCGAAGTCGCCCATGGTATTTCCGAGGCTCTGGTGCTGACATTCGAAGGTGTGTTCCTGTCTGTTCCCGCCATCTACTTTTTTGCATTTTTCAAGAATCGCGTGGCGAGCCTCAGTGTTCAGACTTTGAATGCGGCCGATGAGTTTATTCGTCGGCTGCATGCCGCTGCCCACAAGAAACCAACTGCCGAAGCCGCTTCCTGAAAAAATTGAGGAGGATGGAATGTCAGAACATAATTCTGAAAAAGCGGAACCGAACCTCACGCCGTTGCTCGACATGGTCTTTCAATTGATCACGTTTTTCATGCTCGTGATCAATTTTAAGGGGGCGTCGCTCGACCTCTCTTTGAAGCTGCCCGTGCTGGGATCGGCTCGCCCGCTGGAACGGCACGGAAACCTCGAACCGCTTTTGCTGAACATTGACTCCACCGGCCAGGTAAAGGTTCAGGGGAAACAAGTTGACGTTGAACAATTTATCACAAAAGAAGCACGCTTCCTCAAGAACCAGCTAAAAATCCTGGGGACACCGATCGAAAACGGCGAACTTCCCGTTCCTGTCATCGTTCGAGCAGACCGATCGGCACCGTTTCATCTCGTCAATCATATTCTCAAAATCTGCCAGGATCAGGGCTATCGAAACTTCTCGTTGAGCGCGATGTCGCGCGAGGAGAAACACTAAGATGCAGCGCAGTCACAGCCAGCGTCGACGTCGGCGAAAACGCGACCAGGGTTCGGTCGAAATGAATCTCGCCGCCATGCTCGATATGGCATTTCAGCTTTTGACGTTTTTCATCCTGACCTTTCGCCCAGCGCCGATTGAAGGCCAACTGTCGCTGAATCTCCCACCCCCAGTTCCGCAAACCAATGTCGAGGCTAACGCGAAGGGGGGCGAAGGAATCGATAACGTGCTTGCGATGGAAACGTTGCATCTTCATGTCGTTGCCAATGATCGCGGGGACGTTTCCGAATTGAAAGTGGAATTGAATCCGATCGTTCAAGGCCGACTTGACGAGGGAAACATTCAACGTCTTGATCAAAAACTGCATTCGATGTTTGCAGTGAAACAGATCCCTTTTGATCGGATTCAAATCGCAGTCGACGGCCGATTACGTTACGGCGAACTGATGAAGATTATTGATGTCTGCCACCGACAGCGCCTTCCCGACGGTTCGGCTATGCAGAAGATCAGTTTCTCCGAAGTCGATGTCGGAGCAACCTCGAACGCGAAATGAGGTAGAGCATGCGCCGCTACAGTGCACGCCCTTACGGAGGTTCCGTAACCGGCTTACGAATTGTGTCGATGCTGATGGCGATCCTGGTACTTTGGATGCTTTACAATCGGCTGAATGACCCCGCCACATGGCGAGCGTTCGCTGACGATAAAGAACCGGCCTCAGCCCAGTTGCCTACCGGGATACCATCGGCACAAGAAACTATTATCCCAGGTCCAAATGATCTGGATGAGGTCGAAGTCGCATCCATCCAGGAGTTGTTTGAACTTGTTACGGATAAATCGCCACTGAAATCGCGTGAGATGGATGCGTATTGGAGGTTAATGGATTGGAGCCGTACTCAGTCATTTGCCGAGCTAGAAAAGAGGGCTATCAAAGACATTGCATTTACGCAACTCTGGGAGCAGCCTGAGATCTATCGTGGAAAGCCAATCCGTTTGCGATTGCATGCCTTGCGAGTCCTGGAATACCCTGCCCCGAAAGATCAGCCTACGTTCGAGAAGGTTTACGAAGCTTGGGGCGGAACCAGCGAATCCCGTACGTTGCTCTACTCCGTCGTATTTCCCGATCTCCCGAGCGGGCTCCCTGTCGGACCGGAAATTCGCGCCGAAATCGAATTCGTTGGATATTTCCTGAAGCTCTTAAGTTACAAGGGCTATGACCAAAAAACTGGTGTTCCGTTAATGGCTACACGCGCTGCACCGTTACTTGTCGGTCGAGCCAAATTTATTTCGAGCCCACCCCTGCCCCCGCCTCCCAAGTCTGACCCATGGATCATTCCGCTAGCAATTGGGGGAGCGATCCTGTTGATTGGTATGTCAGTTTGGGCTAGTCGCTCAAAACGCAATAAATCCAAGGTTCGGATGCTTCCTGACGAACTTTATTCGATTGCAACGCCACGCGATCTGGCAATCGGGCCGCCATTTGGCGGGCTCGACGCTACGGAGCCGGCAGTTAATGTCGGAATGTCCGACAAATCTGAACTGAATCCCGCGTCTCCACAACCAGCCACGTACACAGATCAATCCACCTGATCTTTTATTCGTGGTCTCTTAATATTTTGTTTCTTCACGCGCTGCGAAGACTTTGCTACGGGAGGGCGAAACTTCTGCCTATTGGATTGGAGACCTGTCCTGCATTGGATAATCATTCCTCCATCCACTGCGAATTGGTAATGACCAGTCTCTGAATTTCGCGGCGAATCGGTTCAGACAACTCGGGCCAGACAACTCGGGCCAGACAGCAATCAGCCTGGCGAGATGCGGGTCCAATGCTGCCGAGTGAATTGATGAGACTTCGTTCAATCGGCTGTGGATTGCCACAAGTTCTCGCTGAATTGCTTCGAGATCAATTTCCTGTCGCTCTTCGACAGGATTCAAAATCCAAGATGTCACCGAACCACTAAGCATTCCAAACAGACCGACACCTCCGACCATCAGGAAGGCCGCGATAATTCGGCCGACTGTGGTCACAGGAAACTTGTCGCCATATCCCACCGTGGTCATCGTCACGATTGACCACCAAAGGGCATCCGATGCGGAGGTGATATTGGCACCATCAACATCTTTCTCAACCTGAAGGATCGCCACACTTGAGATCAGCAGCAACAGGATTGAGACGAAAATCACGAACAGAATGGTCCCGTCTGCCCGATTGTGTTGCAAATACTTCGCCAGGATCTGGGCGACACGAATTCCACGTAGCAGACGCAGAATGCGAATGACTCGAATCACGCGACCCGCTTGAAACACGTCGTACACTGGAATGCACGACAACAGATCGATCCAACCCCAGGCCATGAATTGGCGTTTGTTTGACGCGTAAAGAAGTCGAATCAAGAAATCGATAAAAAAGATTCCGCAGACGACATTCTCCACAGCATCAATGATCTTACTGTCTTCATCAGACACCTTAATGAAAGTTTCCAGTGCCAGTGTGATTAAAGAGTATCCACAAAGTAGCAGCATGAATAAATCGTACGGCTGAAGGACGGAATCGCCTCCGGTCGACGGATGTTTGGAATCAGAATCCATCTTCGCAAGCCTCGAACAGAGTCGGAAAATAGCGATCTGATACGCAGGTCGCCTCGTAATCGTCACGTTCTAATCACGAAGATCGCTTTACGGCAATATGAACAACTTCGGGGCACCTCCCCTCTCGTTACAAGAATTTCGCAAATTTTCTTGTCAAGATTTACTGCCTGGCGCGGTTGTATTTTCACATTGAAAGTTCCCGAGTTCCGACAGCGACGATCATTTTAGTCGGTCGGTCGATGGCGTCGAAAAAAACGTACTGTAACGAATTCGGTAGAACCGTCGGCGTTTTGGATCTTTCAAACGCTGTGACTGAGGAGATGTCAGATGAATCGGGCGACTTCCCTGGCGATATTGATCAGCTTGGCTGGGGCATGGGAATCACATGCTCAAAACACGGTACCGCCCGTTGATGATTCGACAAATCTTCCCGCACTGAATTCCGTTTCGTCATCCATCGAAACGCCGAGTGGAGACCAAGCACCGACTCCGATCGGATCAGGATCATCGACTTCGGGAACAGCCTACCCTCCACTCCTGACTCAGCAATACTATTACACAAATCCGAAACAGGGAACGACTCCAGACGGCGTTAACCACCTTTTGTCTCAAGACGGTCGGTTCCGTGCTTATGGATGGCTGGACGCGGGAGGTATCTACAACACGTCACAACCCGGCAGTGGCTATAACGGCCCGTATAATGCGGTCGACAGCACAACCCCGACGTTTAATCAAGCCTACCTCGTCATGGAGATGAAGCGGCCTGAAAATTCCGACTTCGGCGTCGGCGGACGAGTTGATGTGCTCTACGGTAATGATTTTTTCCTGGCCCAGTCTGCCGGCTTCGAACTCAACCGCGACGGGACCCGAAAATGGAACAGCAGTGTCAGCAACGGCCTGGCGATGCCACAGGCATACCTGGAAGTCGGCAGCGACACATTTTTCGTTCAAGTCGGGCATTTTTACACAGTCGTCGGATACGAAGGGGTCCAGTCGGCCAATAACTTCTTCTATTCCCACGCTTATAGCTATCAGTTTGCCGGTCCCTTCACTCAATGGGGTGGCCTCGTTACTTGGAGACCGAATAGCAACTGGGAAGTTCAAGCAGGACCGGTGAACGGCTGGAACACTCTTGACGGAACTCCAAACAACGTCGAATTCCTGGGAAAAGCAAAATATACGAGTGATTCCAAGGACTGGTGGACTTCGTTCGCCATTATCACTGGCAACATGACCAACAAAGCTTCAATTGTACCGGGACTTGCTCCTGCGATTGCCAATCGAACACGCTACAGTTTTCTATACGACCGAAAGATCACAAACAACGTCGAATACGTCTTCCATCAATGGCTCGGTGCCCAGCAGGACGGAACATCAAACGGTTCAACGGCGAACTGGTATGGTATCGATCAATACATGTTTTACACGATAAGCAGTAACTGGAAGTTCGGCGGTCGCTTCGAATGGTTCCGCGATGAAGCAGGAACCCGAGTTGGTTTGAACCGTCCCGGCAACCCGAACGTCCCGCCACTCCCTGGTAACTACTTTTCGTTCACCGTCGGCCCGAACTACTCACCCTCTCCGAACCTCGTCGTTCGTCCTGAAATTCGGTACGACACTTATAACGGCTCAGCCCAACCCTTCGACGACGGTCGCAAGACTCAGCAGTTGATGTTTGGTGTCGATGTCATCGTGAAGTTTTAATAAACTTCCTGCCAGGCGACTTCGGACGGCTTATAAGGTCGTCGTCATCAATCTGAACTCATTTTGAGAGAGAGAGAGAGAGAGAGAGAGTTTCAGGTGTTTTCAGCCGTCTCCTGCTCCCCTAAAAAATATGGATCAAAAGCGTCTCCTTCGTTTAGGTCGCATTGGCGATCGTCGAAAAGTGCAACAAAACACGACAACAGTTCAAAAGTCTCAGACCACGAATCAACTGCCGTATTACTTTAAAATGACGTCGATAAGCCGACTGCACGTTTCGAAACGCCCCTATTCTGAGTCGCGAATTTCCTCGTAAAACGCCTGAACATTTTTGATTCTTGCCCCTGCAGGCGGATGACTGAGGTATTGTTTCAAGAGCCATCCCGTAAATCCGCAATAGATCTGCCGAGATTCGTCGATCAATGCCGCGTCGTCGACGAGTTTGAACAGCCGTCGGCCTACACAGAGCTTCTTCAGTAATGTCGTTGTGGCCTCAAGGTTTTCTGCCGCAACCAACCCGGCATTATCGCATGTGAATTCTCTTGCAGCGCGATATTGCATCGGCTTGTAAATCTCAAACGTATTGCGCCAGCCATGATCGAGCACAGTATGGCACAGCTCATGCGCCAGCAATGCCTGAAGTTGATCAGGGGTCTCGATCACCGCCTCCAACATCTCCGACAAAATTACAACGACTTTTTTCCTGGCAAACTTGATCGCGAATGCATTCAGTTCGCCACTCGGAATAAGGATGATTCGATAGTGATTTTCTACTCCAAATCGCTCGCATACTTTATTGGCGGCTCGATGAACTGTTGGAAACTGTCGCTCCGACACAGTGCAACCATAAGCCTGTAGGCGTCGGACGTTGTACTCGGCAAACACCCGTTCGAACAGTTTCGCAAACAGGTAACCCAACAGAATCACTCCCATGCTCGCGATTGCAAGAATGAGAATGAAGAACCAAAGCAACACGTTGACCAGCAGTACGCTTGTCCGCTGCTTCCGTTCCTCGTCCGATATACAATCGTGAAACGTGCGTACAATTTCTCCCGCGAAACTCATGAACGCCTCTTTTCAAAATGGCTGCGAAGAAAGCGAACTGCCAAAGGATCGGAATTGGGAAATTCTGTCACTGCGAATCAACGTTTTCAAGTATCACCGGCAATCGAAAGTCAAAAAGTAACAAGACGTGATCAACGCCAGACGCCGCACTTTACGCCACCAGCTTTTCATGAAACGCAGGTGGAGCATGGGTACCTTGGGATAGCCAGCGACAGCGAGGCGACTCGTCCTCGCGATGTATTATGAAATTTTTACAACTTTAATTATATATTTTTTTAAATATATTTCATTTATTTTTTCACATAACAACTAATGCAGAAAATGACGTTGGCCGCTTCGATTTCCTTGGAGAACAAGTCGGGAACGCGATTCGACGATAGATATATGATGACGTCTCATGATGCACTACAACAACTTTTGTCATTAATTGTCGTCATGCTTACCAAATGTTTTTTTGACGTGGCCGATTAATCACGGTCGTAGCGTTTCGGAATTGGCAATTCGAAGTCGATGAGACTCGACTTGCGATGTCTCGCCGGCAAATTCTGATTCTGCCACTGTGGAGAAATACTCCCTTTCAGACTGACTCAATCCTTCAATCAGCCGGTCTACAACGATAGGAGTCATTCGCGAGATGGTTTGCCGAACGATCTCAAACAAGGATCCGATCGCAGCATCTTTCAACCGATCCCACGGTGAACTTGCGGTGCCAGCAGAATGACCCAGTAAGTTCAAGGCGGTATGAGTGAGCGGAGCGGCAATTGGCTTACCATTAATTGAATTCACCGTTGAAATCGTTGCAGCATCTGTGCCTGAAACACTTTCGCTCGGACGGCTCGTAAGAAATGCCGCGGCCAGATAACCGACGAAACCAGCCCCGCCGACGACCATCCAAGGATGTTTCTGGATATGTCGAGTCACGTCCAGCAATTTGGCGACAGCATCGACGGCATGTCGAACATCTCCCGTTACAGTTTGTACTGTCTCCATCGTCTCGGTCACTGCCGCTTCCGTGGAATGAACTGTGGTCGAAACGTGATGTTCCAGGGACTGCAGCTTCAAGGCAAGTTGCAACTTGTTTTGTCCCATCTGCTTCCGAATCATTTCCGGTGTTTCGTTCATCGGATTGGGTCTTCCATAATCTCGGTGAGAGGATTCCGACATTGAGGCACAGATCGAAACCAAATTCGAGCGGCTTGAGCCAGATTTCCACCGGCAACGACCAGCAGCAATGCCACGATCGCGCGACATGCCCACGGGCGTGATCGGTTTCCGGAGGTGAAGTGGCCCAATGCGGCAAATGAGCTCCTGCCACGCAGAGCGTTGCGGCAGCGAGTAAGAAAAGCCCACTGCCCAACGCCAATAAGGCCGCCGCTACGGCACTCTGTCTGAGCTCTCTTCAATCTCGCGCCGCGTTAGCGGCAACTGCTGTTCGACGAGGTGCTCGAGATCGACAAGAATGCCACTCACCAGCGCCAACGTCGACGGCTCAGGCGGATCTTGGACATCGGCAACCATGATGCATCAGCCCTTTAATGAACGACCAATGAACCAACCGGCACTAAGCGCGATCAGGACGGATGGGATCGGATTTCGTCGGATCACATGGCTGACATCTTCGGTCAGACCTGTGATTTTCGCTTCCTGCAGGTACTCACCCCCTTCTTTGATAACCCCAGCTACAGCATCGGACGCGCCTTTCAATACCCCCGCTTGCGGCGAGTTCTTGCTGAGCATATCGCCAAGCCCCTGGATACCGACTCCGGCATTGGCAGCCAGTTGATCCGCTTTTCTACCGACATCCCGAACAGCTTGACTGGCAATGACGCTGGCGTCACTCGCTACATGGCTGGCCATAGCACCGACTGCAGATGCAGCCAAGCTGGCCATTTCGCTGACTGATGCAGCAGCATCTTTGGCTTTTTCCGTCGCCTGAGCCCAGTCATGGTTGTCAATACCCGGCCGCGTTGTTGAACTCGACATGATGCCACCCTTTTCCATTTTTACTCAAGAAAACAGCCACCCACAGTTACTGCAGTATTGCCATTATAGCGCGGCGCATCGTGAGTCCAGCCCGTCCCCGATCGAGTCCCTTGGACAACTTATACTACAAAGCAAATCTTGTCGCAGGATCTGTGCCAGCCGTGAGATCAGCCCGCTGAATGTAGGGACTTGAAGAGGGAGGCGGGTGGTCCAATTTCAAAATTGACCGTGTTAGCGCTTTATCGAGGGAAATCGACTGGTCAGCTAACTTTGAAACCTGAACGCTGGGCCCTGGAACAACAGACTTCACCTCGGATATTGAAAAGAACCATTTACCGATATCGATATTCTTGTGGCGGCTTCCTCCGCAGCAATGGAATCTCAAACTACTGGTAAAACTGCAACCATCCGGCAAAAATCTGACCAGCGTGTTGCTGGCCATTTAGGTATATAGATCGATCAAACCTGATTCCCAGCAAGGTCAGTTTGGATCAAAGCGTTGAATGCAAAACCATGAAAATTGCTGAGGCACGGCTCGCATTCCCGTCGACCTGAAGCAGCACCTCGGTTAACGGAGTTCGTTCGACTCGCTCAATGATTTTTTCACACAGGTGATCGGTTCCTGCACAAATCCGGTAGGGTAAGAAACAAAACAAAACGACGTCCGTTCCTAGCAATGGTTTGCTCGATTCGGCGCCGTGAACATCTTTCGACTCAACGCTGCGCTCGACCGGCCGCAGGAACTCCGACTAAATCACGGGAAGCGTTACCTAAAACACATTAAGATTCAATGCGACTTGAACCTCTTTTAAATTTTATGACACAACATAAAAAATCAGCCGCTTAATGTCTTAGAGATATTTTGGTCACGTGTGAGACTTCGAGCCCACTGATTGCAGTAACCGAAGGAAAATTAATTTTTCAACGACACACTATGTTTTATATTAACACTTTGGCAAATGCAGGTCACCTCGGTGCCAGATGGCTCAATCGAGCAAATCAATAACGTTCCGCCGATGATTTGAGCTCGATTTTGCATGATTCGCATCCCCATTCCATGATTTTGGGAAGGAGGCAAGCCGATACCATCGTCACGGATCGCAAGAACAAATTGATTATCGGTTTGTTCGATTCGAATTTGAATGCGGGATGCATGAGCGTGCCTCAACGCATTACTAAGTGCTCCTTGTGCGATGTTAAAAAGGTGGGTTGCCGTCAGGTTATCAAAAAGACAAATCGGCTTCGGACAGTCGAACGTACAGACGACGGAAGACTCATTAGAAGTTTTGGCAGCGAGCTGCTCGAGCGCCACCCTCAGGCCATCGGCTGTAATGGGGACAGGCGATAATGTGCGGCAAATATCGCGAATGTTCTGCAAAGCGTCTTCGACGCACGACTTAAGACGTTGTGCCAGCACAGAGACCTGCTGACCGGCCTTGGCAACTTCTGTCGGGATGTTCTTTTTTTCCTGTGGCTGGATGGCACGCGCCGATTCCAGCAGGACCTGACACAACATGTCGGTTCCAGTCAGCTGTTGTCCGATGCTATCTTGAAGATCCTGTCCGATTCGTTGCTGTTCCAGCGATGCGGTTTCGATAACTTTTCGCTCCAGTTGCTTCCGACTTGTGAGGTCTCGCATCACTCCCATATAGACTTTTAGTTGATCGACCTCGTTGACCGATAGTTCCAAGGGAAAGATGGTACCGTCTTTTCGTTGACCGGAAACCTCCTTTGGAGTACCAATCATTCGGCGAATTCCCGTCTCTTGGTACCTTTTCAGATAAAACTTGATATCCACCTGATAAAACGGGGGGACAAGCAGGCTGACGCTTTGCCCAATAGCCTCGTTTGCCGAATACTCAAACATCGTTTCGGCGGCGTGGTTAAACGATTGCAGTATTCCGTTTGCATCGATTGTCACCACCGCGTCGTAGGCTGTCCTGAGTAACGTCGATTGTCGCTCCTCGCTCAACTTTAACGCCTGCTCAGCAAGATACCTGGTCGTAATGTCTTCATGTGCGATCACGACATACAACGCATCCAAATCTGCACACTTCGTCACACGGCAGTTAAACCACCGCTGCTTTGTGTTGGAATGACAAGGATATTCACAGGACCAGCTTTCGATCTCACCAGCGATGACTCGCCGGATTGCTTTTGCAACATCAACCACAGTCCGATCACCAGCCGCAATCGAATGATCACACACTTCAAGGTAATTGGCCCGTTCACACATTGACATCCACACGCCGCTATTGGCTTCCGCGAAACGCTTCCAGGCGCGGTTCGTCGACACGATTTTTCCCGTGCGATCAATCACCGCAATATGGTCCGAAAGCGCATCGAGCGTCGCGCTTGCGAATCGTTTGGATTGCAAAGCACGCTTTTCAAGCTCCAACTCAATGTTGATTCGAGCGGTCAAATCCTGCGCTGTTCCAACAAGTCCCGCAAAGCGACCTTCACGGTCGTACCAAGGAGAAATGAGAAGCTGACTTGTGAATCTCATGCCGTCTTTGCGAACGATCGTCCAGGCACTCGGCTGCCGATCGCCAATTTCGTATAAAGCCTGAAAATATTCGGCCCCCGGCTGAATCTCGCGGCCTAGTTTTTGCGA
This sequence comes from uncultured Schlesneria sp., assembly GCA_903858935.1. Lineage (GTDB taxonomy): Bacteria > Planctomycetota > Planctomycetia > Planctomycetales > Planctomycetaceae > Schlesneria. The sequence goes on from CAIOKO010000016.1 coordinate 32,490, forward strand.
CAGCACAGCAGCGCGTGAAACAACCTCATCGCGGACGTGCCAAAGAGCAGGTGTCTTTTTGTTAACGACTTCATCAGCTGTCCAGCCTAGCATCCGCTCGGCTGCGGGATTAAATAACCAGATGATTCCATTTACGTCCGTGGCAACGATCATCGTCCCGGCGGCTTCAACAATTGCCTTGATTTCGGTAGAGTCAGGTCGTGCCACCGCTGAAGGAGATGTCGGACCTGACATAGTTGAACATTCTCATCCTAGAGGAGAATAAACGCCGGATCGCCGTTTTGAGCAAACCAATCGTTCTAGGAGCTTATTTTACCTGTCCGTCAATTGGCGACAACTGGACAAAAAATAGGTAGGACGATTTATTGATGGATTCTTGTACAAAATCGAACATCAGAACATCATTCAAGAAACAACTCACAATGACCAACGAAACGATACCAGAACAGTTTGTGGTCCAACATCACTCTCCCGCACGCATTCTGGTTGTGGATGATCATCCGATTATTCGAGAAGGACTGAGTGCACTGCTGGTTGCTCAACCGGACATGATGGTTTGTGGAGAAGCATCTAACATCAGTGGGGCATTGAAAATCGTTTCTGACGTGGGCCCCGATGTTGCAGTTGTCGATATCGCACTCAATGGCGAAAACGGGTTGGACCTGGTGCGCCGCATGAAAATCATCACGCCGAAGCTACGTGTTTTGGTCGTGTCAATGTACGACGACGAACTCTTTGCTGAACGGGCGTTGGATGCAGGGGCGATGGAATATCTGAACAAACAGGTCGCTAGCCGCAATATTGTCGAAGCCATTCGTCGGCTGCTTGCGGGACAACAATACCTCAGTGAAGAGACGGCGGCTCGACTCGCAGCAAGAAAAAATGAGTATCTCCCAGATGGCGCTCGGCGCGGACTGTCCGCATTGACCAATCGCGAAATGGAAGTTTTTAAGCAGATCGGCAATGGGATGACCACAGCCGAAATCGCCGCAGCCATGTTTTTAAGCGTCAAGACGGTGGAATCACACCGTCAAAAAATTAAGATGAAACTCGATTTGAATACTTCGGCAGAACTCAGTCGAGAGGCCGTTCGCTTCGTGATGGACAAAGGTTGAGAAAAATCATTAATCAATGCTGATGAAAATATTCAGAGAGGTTTAAAGAAACATCAGGAGGGCAAACCAGCTTGAGCCCTGATTCAGTGACATCGAAAACAACATCTTCAAGTGAGATGTCGTTTGGAAGACAATAAATAATCAACGTGCCGGAACCGATTCCAATCAATTTTGTTCTCAGGTCTGGTTTTCGAATGAACTTTGAATTCAGATGATCCCTACCAAAGGAATAGCCGCTGACGCGTGCGACGCCGCTGTCGTAACCTTCGACCCTGCCAACGAAAAACCGCGAGTGATCTGCCTCAAACAACCGACGATGGACGATCAACAAATGATTTCCGGGTTCCAGTACCATTTGAAAACTCCTGATCGAGAAACGCTGGGACAAGTAATTATCTGGTAAGATAAATCATCACCCGCCGCACTTTTCACGCCAAAACGGCGAATTCCTCCGACGAGTCGACGTAGCGAGTTCAGAAAAGCATTCGTCGGACTCTTGCTTAAGCTAACACGATCGATTCAACGTGGCAAATCAGGTAGAAATTGCCGAGGCTCGAACTCGCCCTGTAATTCCTCAATCCACCTGGACCATGATTGTGGTTTGCGAATTCAAAAGCTTTTCCTCGATGTCACCGTCGAATCCATCGTTGTTTCAATGGCAGTCGATAGAATCGACAGAATTCCTTATTTCGATTTGATATGTTCCCTATGTCACACTAGGGGGAGAAAACCTGAGCTGGCTAACAAAGCTCACGAATATGTCAGTATCTTAAGATCGCAATGAACCACTGGAAGCGATATGTTTGCTCTATAATACTTTAAATCCCGTTCGCCTTTTGCCCCTCTTGTCACGCAGAAATTCTTCCCGCGTGAAGGGAATTGTTTCGTTTTATCAATTGACTGATGGTTAACGATGCTAAATTATTCGAAAATAAAGACCGCAGCAGGCTTCGGCATTTTACTTGCGATCACCTTTGGTGCTGGCATGTGGCTCGGCCAAACTCGTGAAAAACTCAGCTCTTTCGACGAAAAGCTCTCTCCACCTAACACTTCGCACGAACACCGTAGCGAGAAATTCGACGGTGTTGAAGCGATAGCAGGATCGACGGGTCAATTACGGCTGTCACCGCGAGTCATTGACACGTTGAAGGTTCAAGTCGCTGCTGCCCGGCGCGCGCCTCTGACCGAACCACTGGTGATGACCGGTTCACTCTTTTTGGATTCAAGCCATCTTGCCGTTGTTCACACGCGGTTTCCCGGCGAAATTGTCGAAGTCGGTCAGGTCCCGGAAACCGACGCTTACGGTAATCCGATCGTTATCGATGGCAAGCCTCGAATGCGACAAATTCGCGCAGGCGATGAAGTACAGAAGGGGCAGTTGATCGCGGTTGTCTGGAGCAAAGAAATCGGCGAAACAAAAAGCGATCTGGTTGAGGCCCTTTCTCGACGGAAAGCGTCGAAAGCGACGGTCGAACGCCTGGAAGGATTGGAAAAAGGGAGTGTTTCCGGTCAGGTTGTTCGCGAGGCTCAGCAGAAATATCAATCGGACGTCATTGCCGTCGAACGTGCCGATCGCACACTGCGATCGTGGCGAGAAACCGATGATGAGATTGCGGAGGTTTATGCCGAGTCGGATCGGATTTGCCTGGGAATTTCTGAGCCAGATTCAAAGGTGAGACAAACGTGGGCAAACGTGGAAATCCGCGCTCCCTTGAGCGGTACGGTCCTCGAAAGAAACGGGACCGTGGGGGAAATTGTGGCTACTGGCGTTGATTTGTTCACGATCGCAGACATTAGCAGAATGGGTGTTCTCGCTAATATTTATGAAGAAGACATTCACAAACTTACGGTATTACCACCTGAAAAACGAACCTGGGAAGTTCGGCTGAAAGCCGAGCCAGAATCACCGCCGATTCTAGGAAGGTTCGAGGTGATCGGGCATGTGATTGACCCAAGCCAACATACGGCTGCCGTCGTCGGCTGGATCCAGAATCCTGGAAATCGATTAAGAACAGGGCAATTCATTACAGCCACGATTGAGTTACCAGGGCCGACAGATGCCGTCATCATTCCCAATTCAGCGATCATTGACGAAGGACACATTGCAACAGTTTTTGTAGCGTGCGACGCCAGCAAACAAGAAGTCAAGGCTCGGCACGTCGCGGTGATTCGTCGAGGACGTGATTTTGCTTTGATTCAAAGCAAACCGTCTGCAAAGGTGGCTCCAGACTCGCTTCAAGAGGGGGAATTTGTTGTGACCTCGGGAAATCTTGAGTTGTTTGGTTTTCTGCAGGATCTCCCCACTGCCGTTGGTGCCCGTTAATACCCCGCGAGAAAGTCGATTGCGATGATTTTCAAATTGATTGAATGGGGACTTAATAATCGGTTGATTGTTATCCTGTTAACGATTGCCCTGATCGGAATTGGCGGATTTTCGCTGATTCACCTCAATGTTGAAGCCTACCCTGACCCTGCACCAGCAATCGTTGAAGTCATCAGTCAATATCCCGGGGCATCTGCTGAAGAGGTCGAGCGTGAAGTCACAATCCCTCTCGAAATTGCACTGTCGGGGATGCCCGGGCTGAAATCGACTCGAAGTAAATCGCTATTTGGGTTGTCCCACGTCCGAAATCAGTTTGAATACGGTACTGATTTCTTTAGAGCCAAACTGGAAGTTCTAAACCGGATGTACACCGCTTCACTGCCGAACGGGATTACGCCAACACTGGCAAACACAACTCCCACTGGAGAAATCTACCGCTACATCGTCAAGGGTCCGCAAGACGCGCTAGGTCATAATCTTTATACGTCCTCAGATCTCAAGTCGATTGAAGACTGGGTTCTGGAACGGGAATTTCGACGAATCCCGCGTATTGCTGATGTCGTTTCCTTTGGCGGCGCCATAAAACGATACGAGATTCAACCTCATCCCGAACGATTAAAAGCTTACGGAATCAGCTTGGAGCAGCTGCAAAAAGCAATTTCAGAAAACAACTCGAATGTTGGCGGTGACTTTGTTATTCAAGGTCCAACTGTGCAGGCAGTGCGCGGCCTGGGGTTAATTGGCGGCGGTCTTGATCCGGCTCGAACCTATCCCACAGACGCCGATCCTGCAGGCGTAGCGTTGCACCTGCGCAAGGGAGAGGACCGACGATTAAGGGAGCTTCGTGGGATCGTTCTCGCTGCGACAAACAATGTTCCCATTCGTGTCGGCGATGTCGTCGATGGGGGATCGTATTCGTCCGACACGCAATCAGGGCAACGAGGAGTCGTGGTTGGATCGCATCCGGCACAGGGACGCGTCGCGGTCAGCAGACCCCAGGTCAATTCCGAAGGGGAGGATATCCTTGATGCCAACGGTAACCGGATCTGGATTGATCGACCTGACGTTGTCGAAGGAATTGTCCTTCTTCGCAAAGGGGAACAATCTCTGCCCGCATTGACGGACGTAAAGAACAAAGTTCGGGAGTTAAATGCCGATTCACCAAAACTATTACCGGGCGTCTCGGTCGAAACAATCTATGACCGAACACGGCTCGTAGAACTGACAACGCACACTGTCCGCGAAAACGTCATTTTGGGAATCGTATTTGTTTCCATCATTCTGCTGGTGTTCCTGAATCATTTTCAAAGCGCCATGATTGTCGCGATAAACATTCCGCTTGCGTTACTTTTCGCGATGTCGATCCTGTACTTCCGAGGGAAAAGTGCGAATCTTCTGTCGCTTGGCGCAGTAGATTTCGGGATTATCGTTGATTCCTCAGTCATCATGGTTGAAGCAATTTTTCGATCCCTCAGCGCCGGCGAACGCAGCGATCTGGAACTCAAGGACCGGATCCTTCGAGCATCGGGCGATGTCGAACGTGGGCTTTTTTATTCGACGATCATCATGGTTTTTGCCTTGCTGCCACTGTTTACGATGCAAGGACCAGAAGGCCAGATTTTCGGACCGATGGCGGACACTTATGCTTTCGCACTCGGTGGAGCCCTGTTATTCGCGTTAACGCTGTCACCCGTGTTGTGCCGGATTTTCTTTACCAACATAAAGCCTTCTTCGGACAACTTCATCGTTCATGGATTAAAGTATTTCTATGTCAGCCAACTAAAACTCGCCCTTCGATTCCGCTGGCTGACACTCGGCTTATTCCTGGCGTCGCTGGCCGCAACAGCTGCGGTGATTCCCTTCCTCGGAGCGGAATTCATGCCCGAGCTGGAAGAAGGAAACATCTATGTTCGCGGAACATTCCCTGTGAATGTCTCGTTAGATGAAGTGGCAGATAAAGCAGCTGTTGCCAGAAAGATGTTACAAAAACATCCAGAAACCATTTTGATTTTGAATCAGATGGGACGACCAGACGACGGTACCGATCCAACCGGTTTTTATAATTGCGAGTTTTCTGTTCCCCTCAAGAAACACGACGAATGGCCGAAGGTCGCACAACAGACAGGTTGGAGACGCTGGATTTACGGTCCAATGCGTCCCAAATCGAAGGACGAGTTAATCGAGGAAATGAACACCGAACTGAAAGCATCCATCCCCGGTGTGGACTGGAATTTCTCTCAGTACATCCGCGACAATGTGATGGAGACGCTTTCAGGTGTAAAAGGGGAGAATGCCGTAAAAATCTTCGGCCCGGATCTTGATGAACTGGAAAAAACGGCAGAGAAAGTTAAAGCCACGCTGCAAAGCGTTCGTGGCATCGAAAATGTCGGGATCTTCCGTATCAAAGGGCAGGCGAATCTGGAATTTGCGATTGATCGGAATAAATGTGCCTTGTGGAACGTCAGTGTTGCAGACGTTCAAGAGGTGTTGGCAACCGCGGTTGGTGGCAAGTCGCTCACTCAAGTTGTTGAGGGCGAGCGAAAGTTTGACGTTACGTTGAGATGGCCCGAAAGGTTGCGATACAACGAAGAGACCATTTTAGATATTCCTGTCGAAGTGGTGGGGAATCATCTTGCCGTGAGTGACGACTCAACCAACAAGGGTTCGAACTCGGGTACGCTTGATTATACGGGCGGCCGACGAACAAACCTTGCCGTCACAGGAAGTCGCGAGAACATGACATACACCAACCCCGGAAGTGTTCCACGGCGACGGCTGCGAGATCTAGTCACACCCATTGGAGCGAATGGCGACCCCGAACCAGATGGAACCTTTGTTCGTTCAGGGGCATCAACTATCTACCGTGAAAAGGCAAGTCGATTGATCGCGGTGAAATTTAGTGTGAGAGGACGAGACCTGGCAGGCACTGTCGCAGAGGCGCAAAAGAAAACCGATGAATTCTTCAAGGCTCCCTATTCAGCCGAATGGAGTGGTGAATTTCAGGAAATGCAAGAAGCTGTTGAACGGCTTGTTCTGGCTGCGGGACTGGCCCTCATACTCATTATCATTTTGTTGTACATCGCACTTCGCTCGTTGCTGGACGCGTTTGTTGTCCTCTCGAATGTTGTGGTCATGTGCATGGGTGGTGTCTGGGCACTTTATCTGGCTGGTGAACACTTCAATATTTCGGCTGGCGTAGGATTTATTTCCGTACTCGGCGTCGGCGTTATGAACGGGCTGCTACTGGTCTCATGGTTTAATAGCTCCCGAGCGCACGACGTCCCGTTGAAAGAGGCCTTAATTGACGGAATAGAGAAACGGATTCGGCCGCTAACGATGACCGCACTGACTGCTATCTTCGGGCTATTGCCAGCGGCCGTGTCAACCCAGATCGGCTCAGAAACTCAGCGACCCCTTGCGATCGTCGTCGTTGGGGGAATGATTACGATCATGCTGATGGTGAACCTCATCCCCGTGCTTTACAGTTTCTACGGACACCGAATACCCCCTGCCGGTGGTGGGGTCAGCCATTGATCGCAGCTGCTGCTTTTCGCGGGAAATGAATCGTACGCACATTGCCCGCAACGTCGGGAAGTCATCGCGATGAATCGTTTGTTTCAGGGAAATTCTTCCAGTTGCAGTAATCCCGCAATTTCCGCAGCCGCGTTTAAACGATTTTCTAATGCGGAAATGTAATCAATATTCGCTTCAAACACCGTTCGCTGAGTCTGTAACAATCTCGAAATCTCGAATTGCCCACGAGCGTAGGCCTTTTGAACAAGTTCAAGCGTTCTCATCGCGTCGGGCAATATTCCTTCTTCATAGTTCTTCACCGCCTTTTCAGCGATTCGTTGTCGTGTGATCGAGTCTGCAAGCTGTTTCGTCAATTCTTGCTGGACTGCTAAACGGCCCGCCATCGAACGCCTCACCGACGCGTTCGCAGCCATAATGTTCCCCTGGTTTTTATTCCACAGTGGGACATTCAAGTACAATCCCACGAGAGCCTGATAGTTTGCCGTCGATTCGGAATATTGAGTTCCCCCTTGAACCGTGAGGTTCGGTATCGGTTCAACTTCGGCTCGACGAAGCAGTAGGATGGTGCGATTGACATCGAGATTCGCAATCTGAACGACGGGACTATTCGTAAGAACTTGCATCAGCACATCTTCATCATCGAATTCGGGAACCGTCGTGGTCAGATTTCCTTTCACTTCATTCACGTCGAGCATCGACATGCCAATACTCGTCGCCAACTGTCGACGTTGGCCGATTAATGCAATTTCAGCACCCTGCAGCGCCGTTTCTGCTCGCCGTCGCTCAACGCGAAGTAACAAAACGTCGGTTTCGCTGACCTGCTCGGCCTCAAGCAAGTTAAGGCTGGTTTTCTCGGATCGCTTTGCCAATTCCAGCAGTTTCTCCAACAACGCTTTACGTCGCTGAGCGGCTAACGTTGAGAAGAATTCCTGGCGAACTCCGGTAAGTATCTCAAACTTTTTGCGGACGACGTCGTACTCAGCTTGATGTGCCGCTTCCAATGCCGCTGCACGATCCAGTTTTAATTTCCCGCCTCGAATAACTTCTTGCGTCAATCCGATGGTGTAAATGCCCGTACGATTCGGACCGATTGTCTGCGGATTACCACTATCGACTCGCGGATTCGGATACAATCCCGCCTGAACTGCGGAACCATGCGATACCGTGACGTGAGCTAACGATTCCGCCAGACGCGGATGAGTCGTCAATGCGATGGAAACACACTGTTCCAGAGTCAGCGTTGTCGAAGATTCCACCGGACCAGGCGCGGGTGGAAGTGGATCGGCCATTTCAACCGGTTCCGCTGCGAAAACGAAAGCCGGTATAACGACAACGATACCGATGACGAACGCGATCCATCGCATGACATCGATCCTGCAAATGACAATTCAGGCGACTACCTGAATATCAACACAACCAAGGCCAACCACTTCAAGGACTGGACTCTACTTGGCAAAACCAGAAACTCCGTCCTTAGACTTCGGAAAGATCCTATCCTTGTGATGAATTCTCTCGGTTCAACCTATCCGTTGGTTGTAACCGACAAAGACCGCACAACCAGACATGTTGGCGAGCCGAAGGGAAGCCTGAACATCCACAACCAATTAAATCACAACAAGTTACGTCGAACCACAACATTCGGCATGTCGTGATGATTCGCAGCACCGATTACCGATCAGTTGCTGAATTCCTCGTAAAGAACGGAATTGCGGAGTGATCAGAGTCTTTGACAGACTTCGGTTCCAGAATAATCCTCCAAAAAGGGAGCTCAAAAGAACCCCTGCCCGAATTGGTCTTGTCGAAGTCCGATTCAATCTGGATAAACACCATCCGCTAATATCGTTCCGGACGGGAACTGATGCGGAACTTGTCGTTTTGAGGATCATGGAGAGAACCTCGTGCCGACCGCTGAGTTAATCCGACGAATTCCCTGGCTGATTTTCATTTGTGCCGTCGTATTATTAGCAATTGGATTGTCAGGTATCGCCCGGGCCGATGAACTAAGCGAAGGACCAGATCTCTTCGCCAAACAAATTACTTGGGCATTTGTTTCCCTTCCGGGACTGGCGCTGGCGTTCGCCATTCCGTATCGAACGTGGAAGCCAATGGGCCATATTCTGTTCTTGGCGTCATTGCCACTATTGATTGTCGTCCTGTTTATGGAAAAACGGGGCGGCGCTCGGTGCTGGATTCAGCTTGGGTTCTTTGATCTTCAGCCATCAGAATTTGTGAAACTGACCTATATTCTGGCTTTAGCTCAATACTTGATGTATCGGGATAATTTCCTGAAAGTCGCCGGGTTGTTTGCCCCTTTCGTCTTAACGCTGATTCCCCTGGCCCTGATTCTGCTGGAACCGGACCTGGGCACGGCCCTGCTGTTTGTACCAGTCTTGTTTGCAATGTTATTCACGGCAGGAGCTCGCTGGAGGCATCTTGTCTGCGTCGCCTTGCTCGGCCTGGCGATCTCGCCGGTGTTCTGGATCAAAATGAGTGCCGAGCAGAAATCACGAATCCGAGCACTGCTCACCCAGGTTGACGGAGGCCCGAACCCGGGCGGCGACCGTCGGCACCAGCACCAGTCGAAGGTCGTACTGTCATTGGGCGGTTTCGAAGGAAGCGAGTTTTCCGGTCCAAAAATTGACGACCCCCGCGCCTATCGGCTGTCAAATTCACAAACCGACTTCGTGTTCTGCCTGATTGGTGAACGCTGGGGATTTATTGGAGCCACTTTCACCCTGCTCCTGTATCTGGTCTTCTTTGCCCTGGGACTCAGAATCGCCGCGAAAACACGCGAACCGTTTGGACGACTGATTGCTGTCGGCATCATCACGCTCTGGGCGACGCAGACCATCATCAATACCGGTATGACGGTTGGCCTGCTCCCCGTCATCGGTATCACGTTGCCGCTCATGAGCTACGGTGGTTCCAGCCTGTTAATGGCCGCGATCAGTCTTGGCCTGTTACTGAACGTCGGAGCAAGACCCGGTTACGAAGTCGCAGGCGAGCCGTTTCAGTTCGATTGACGCATCCGGTCAACGTGAAGTCATCGAAGCCCTCACTTTAAGCATCGCAAACGCAACCCCACCTCCTCCACGGGGGTGGTTAACGGGCCTTTGCCCTAGCCCCTGAAATCAAACTTGTCAGCCGCCGAAAATCCTGGTGTAAACGCCCTTAACCGCGTCAGAGCAGGAGTTGGGGTCGCAGATCCAGACAGCCGCCTGATTCAAAGATCATTCGCGTTGCCCTCCACATCTGCTTTAACCCGAAGCGAGCCCCGAATTTCCGCCCCCCTGCACTTGCAGTCGTCCCTCTGCTACTTTCTATTCTTGAGGAACTTGACGTCGGGAGTGTCGCGAAAGTTCCTTGGGTTCTTGAGCGGAAGCTCCTCGCGAACCGCTTGCAGCGACTCACTTCGTTCAACTTTCATCAGAGGGACTTCACCGTGCAAAAATTGTTGTTAATGACCTTTTGGCTGTCGGTATCCTGTAGCTTACTGGCGGGCGATTCGCCTCAGTTCCGAGGCCCCGATGGTGAAGGCCATTCGCCTGAAAAACATCTCCCACTGACGTGGAGTGAAGCCGAAAACATCCGGTGGAAAACCGACATCGAAGGACTTGGCTGGTCAACGCCGTCGATCAGCGGTTCGGAAGTCTGGCTGACCACTGCCCTGAACGAGGGAAAATCACTGCGACTGATCTGTCTGGATAAGGACTCGGGAAAAGAGCGACACAATGTTGAAGTGTTCCATCACGACGACCCCGGTCCAATTCACAGCAAGAACAGTTATGCCTCACCATCCGTCGTGATCGATGGCAATCTGTTGTTCGTGCATTTCGGCAAGCTCGGCACCGCATGCCTGGATCGCAAAGCCAACGTCATCTGGAAGAAGGAATTAAAATACAATCACCGACATGGTCCCGGCGGAAGTCCGGTTGTTTTCGGTGATCTTCTGATCCTTGCCTGTGATGGAACCGACGTGCAGTACGTGACGGCATTAGACAAAAAGACAGGAGACGAAGTCTGGAAAACGACCCGCGAGGGCAAGATGGCCTATTCCACGCCACTGATCATCGAAGTAAATGGCCAGAAGCAATTGGTCAGCACGGGAGGAGAATGGGCGATCGGCTATGCTCCTCAAACAGGCCAGGAGCTTTGGCGGTTCCGCTACCCCAAGGGTTATTCCAACGTCCCTCGTCCCGTCTACGGCCAGGGCTTGGTTTTTCTCTGTTCAGGTTACGACAACCCATGGATCTATGCCGTACGGCCTGACGGAGCCGGGGATGTGACCGAGTCACACATGGCCTGGAGACTTGATAAAGGAGCCCCGTTGAACCCGTCGCCACTGTTGATCGGAAACGAACTTTATCTGGTCGATGATAGTGGCGTGGCAACCTGTCTGGACGCCAAATCGGGCACTCAACACTGGAAAAAGCGTATCGGAGGAAATTTCACCGCCTCATTACTACTCGGAGAAGACCGAATTTACATGCTCGACGAAGCGGGTAAGACTTATGTTATTGCCCCAAGCAAAGAAGAGTATCGTGAACTGGCAGTCAACGAACTGCCAGGGCGGACACAAGCGACAATTGCTGCCGCCGATGAATCCCTGTTCCTGAGAACCGACAAAAGTCTCTACCGAATTCAAACTCCCCGTTGAGATTCAAATCTCACATCTCGGTGGCCAAGCCAAAGAATCGCGTTTTGACTTCGAGGTCCACCGGGTGCGCAACTACGGTTTTTTGCGCAACATCGGACGAAGCCAGACCTTTTGTCGACGGGTAGCCTCCCGAGAGTTTGAGCAACGATCGCGAAGCTCCGTGAGATCATGTTGCGCACCTATTGAATGGCGGCGAGCATTGGTTGCGCAACTCAGGGGTTTTTGCGCGAGATTGGCGGAATACAGGCTTTTCTTCAACTTTCAGCCCCCTGAAAGTTTGCGCGACGATGGCAGAACTTGTTCGACCAAGTTGCGCAACATTGGCAGCGCTTGCGCAACGATGGGGTCCTAAAAATAAAGACCGTCCGCCGATGTCTGGAATGAAACAACTAGACTGCGATTCACCTGGTGAGGTCGCGCCTTCATGTCTCTCCGCCGAAACGGTAGAAAGTTGCTGAAGAGAAAGTGGTTAATTGACCAGGCCAAGAAAATGTTTCATGGACTTTTTTCTACGACTCTCTCATGACAACTCTCTAGCCGCATCGGCTCCCCCGCATCGTCAGGACACGCAATGAACTCGCACGGACCAGCCCGATCCTGTTAACGGCAGCGGGGGCGATCCGTATTCAATGAATTTCGGGTTGCCAAAGATCAAAGTCGTTGTCGTAAGACAGTGACGCCTGAAACGCCGGGCGAGCCGGAAGTCTCAATTGACGGACGCATTTCAATGACGCTCACCATCACCTCAAATCAAACACAACGACAACATTTTTTTTACAACATATATGTCGCCTGAGAATACAGAAATGCGTCTCGTTTCTTAACGTTTGGAAGGTGCTCACGAAAATGTTTTTTTCAGTGGCGAGTCGGCTCTTTACCCAGAGACACGGTAACCGAATAGACTTGGGGTTGGCTTCTACTTCAGATCACGAACCAAACGCAAAACAAATACTCGTTGCGAAGCGACCTTGTCTTCCGAGAATCCACTGACTGCTATAAATGTCATTGGACGTCTCGAACTCACAAAAAAGCTGAAACCTTGTTAAACACTGCTTTTTGGGGCGGTACGATGCAATGCGCGGCACCCCTTATCACACCCATCAGAAATACTGACATAGTCAGTTGTATATTGCTCTGCCTATATTGGCATCCGAAAGAAACTTTGCGAAATAGCAGCGCGAATCCTTTGGCCGGTTCTTGAAACAGGCGGTATCCACATACTTAGCTCCGTCAAACGACATCGCATTGAAGGGTGAGATCCGAGATGGCGGCAGTAACTGATCGACGTTCGATCAAATTCGTGCTCGTCACCCTCTTCATTTGTCTCGCTTGCTCAATAATTGTCATCGGGAACAAACGTGTCTTTGCTCCCCGTACGTTGGTCTTACCAGGAATGCAAAGCCATCACGCCATATCCGATGCTCAGTCGGTCGAAACGGACACGACCGAATCGAATCCCTCAATCGATACGCCTGAGACATCCGCGAAACATGGTTTGCGGCTTGCAACCATCGAGAAATTGACTCACGTTGTGTCCAGATCCTTGACGGCAGATGAACAGGCCGAGATCAGGCAGATGATTCGTTCGCTCGCTTCGATTAATGATGATCAAGAAAATTGGACGTACTTCCTGCAAAACCGTGCCTTTCGCCCACTGGACGAAACATGCGAGTCCGAATCGGTGGTCACATCCAGTCCCTTTGCAAGGTCTTCGCTCGAATTCAAAAGGCTGATTGAGCTTGGGCCAGACGCGTTACCGTTTCTATTGGAGTCACTCGATAACAAGTCTCCGACGGCATTTGTAATCAAAAATCCGGGATTCTGCGCGGTGGCGCACGTCCACCATATTGGAGGTAACCCCGTCAACCGGAGTGAATCTCGTCGTATCGAGAGACGTCACCACGACGAAACGACAGGTGACGAGTCAACAAACTCTCACGTCGTAACGATCGGCGACATATGTTTCGTGATCATTGGTCAAATTGTTGGACGAGATTACCGAATCATGAATAATCTCCCGCAGTGTTATATCGAAATTGCGAGTCCGACGACGTCTGAGCGAATCCGTCGGCAAGTGCGCGAAATCTGGTCCAGTGATCATTCCTCGCAAAAGTTGATCGACTCATTGTTACTCGATCTTGCAACAGAAATCGTACATTCCGAAATGGGTTATCAGGGGAAATCATCGTGGCAATGCGCCGCTGCCCAGCGACTGTTGTACTACTTTCCGCAAGAGTCGGCTGGATTGTTGGCAGATCGACTGCGCAAATTTGATGTCGACCGCGAGTGTACAGCTCGTTTTTCGGGAGGATCTTTTGTCGAAGCAACTGCCTTATCAGATCATCCTCAGATCAAGACTGTAATGCGGGAAATATTCGAACGAGCCACCAGTCCCCATTTCATTGTTGCTTCAATGAAGTCCGTCAGTCGCAACGACCGCGAATTTATGGCCCGACGGATGAAACGTCTGATCGAGGACCTCTCAGGCGAAAACGCCGATCCAAGAGGGCACTGCTACAAACTGCTGGTCGGGTTATGTCAATATGCCGACCCGGAAGCCAAGGAAGTGTTCCAGCAATACTTGGCGGACCGATCTGTCCAACATTCTCGACTCGCATGTCTTGCAGTGCGAAAAGTCCAAACTGAATTGGCCAAAGAGATGGAATGGACCAAAGAGTTGATCACGCCACTACTCGACGATCGCCGAGAAGCCCCTTGGGACAGCAACCCGCAGTCCTATGCAGGACGAGGGAGTGAGCCGATGCGAATCTGTGATGAGGCGGCCGAAACGATTGCCAGCGGGGACAAGAGACATTGGTTCAATTCGCAAGACACGACGGCGGAGCGGGACGCCCGCATCGCGGACATCAAATCCCACATCAAGAATCCCCGCTCCGACTTCGGTCATTCAAGAAGAGGAGATCGGAAATCGCGAATTTACGGAACCTCTCACGTAACTACAGACGACTGATTCGCGTCCAACAATTTGCACTTTCACTGCACCTTGGTCCCTGACCAGAGTGCTCCGCTTACAATACTGAGTATTGTCATTCTCCGGCAGTCGCGGTACACAACGTGTTGGGAGGATCTGAGAGAAATTAAGGGGGAAAAGCACGGTGTTTTGAGGGTCGAATTGATCGGCCAGATTGTCATTCTTCAAGAGCTTCCCGGAATGACAGAGCCGGGTCGCCAAGAATTGTCAAAATATGACGCAGTTCAACTTAGAGACCTGTGCTCACAATTCCGCCTCCAATTGCGATCTCGACAATCCAATTAATTTCCGTTCTATCCGGGATACCGCTTGAGATAAAGCCGTAAATTAGAACTGGAATTCCACCGGGAACCAATTCGCCAGGCAAACTCCAGAGTTGAGTGCGAAGCAGGTAACCAAGAGGATGATCGCAAGGCGGCGAATCGTGCTCGGTTCAAAATTTTGATATCGAGCGGCCACGCGATAAACCAGCCAGCCGAACATTGATGCCTGAATTGCCGCGAGCGATTGTGACGCGCCGCGTACGGCTGCGGGATTCCAGATAATCGAGCAGGACATGGCAACGACGATCGTGACGCCCAACGCTAACAATGTGTTAGTCCCATTCGAACGATACAATTCTTTTCTTTCAATGGGCTGGGAGACAATCGCGATCATCCGCCGATTGACCAATCTTCGGCAGAGCCATATTCCCGAACAGAGCATTCCCGCTCCTGTTGTCGCCGACAACAAAATTGATGGCCACGGTATTTCAATCCAGGTCTGGATCGCAAAAGACGCGGAAATTCCCAGTGCGCCAAGTCCGATCGCCAACAATTGCACGACGTCGAACCAACCCAACGACGGGTCATTTCGTGAGAGACCTACGGCCGTATTCCAAAATCCAAATTCTTCAACGGGTTCGATTAACCCGTTGTCGTCTCGACGAAGTTCAGATGAATCACGAATGGCTTTCGAATGGACTCGGATGATCAGCCTTAATGCATGCCACAAAAGACCAATCGCAACAAAGAGTCCCAATATGGCTGTTCCCCACATTGGTCGGGGTGAGCCGAATGCAAATAATAGAGAAAGCCCGAAGAATAAGATCGACCAGGCAATTGATCCACAAGCTCGCATTCGCCAGCCCTTTGGCGGTAGTACCCAGTTCCAGCGTCCCAGGAAGTATGTCGACTGATCGTAGAAATCTTTTGAACCCAAGCTCGACATCACTTCCGAGACCCAGATCGGTCGATATCGTGCCACATAGAGCGTGACGCACACAGCAAAGACGAGTGAGACCCATCCGTCCAGCACGAGAATTGCGGCGACGGGAAATGCCGCGACAACCAATCCTTTCAATGTACTACCGAGCGTGGCTCCTCCGACGGCCTTACCAGCAGTTTCCGAAGCGACCATCTCGGTCAATTCGCTTGTGGTTCCTGCAGCGGCGGCGTGCTCCTGCATAAGCACCATCATTGCTGGGGCCGTCGCAGCGTAACCCGCCTGAGTCAGCCTTTCTCGCAATTGTCGAAGGGCATCCTGCATTCTGCGACTGATCGTCGACTGATTGACGCCCAGTTCCGCAGCGACATCCCGTTGTGATTGTCCTTCGACATAATGCATCATCATCGGCAGTCGCAGGTCCTCGGGCAATTCTCGCAATGCGACTTGAATCAGCCTGTGAAGATCTGATCCCGCCAGATCGTACGGAGGGACGGTCGCATCAGCGTCGTGACCAAACTCTCGCTCGCGGATTTTGCGGCGTGACCGGCTGCGAATCGCGTTCAGCGATCTTGATGTCGCCGCTGACCGTAGCCAGCCTGCCAGCGAGGTATGGACGTCAGCCGCATTTCGGGCCAGTTCGAGGAAGCATTCTTGCGCGACTTCTTCCGCGTCATGAGAATTCCCTAGCAGCCGAACGCAGACCCCCTTCACCAGCCCGGCGTAACGTCTGGTCAGCTCTTCAAACGCGTCTGAGTCCTGTGTCGCAACATATTGAGACAAAAGAGTTTGGTCATCCATCGCGCGCACCTCGAACCCAAACCGGGAAACCCATCACCACACTAAAGACACCGCCATGCGGAATGCAATGCAAAGATTCAATTCCTCACAATTTCTTCTCGGCCGGCACTCGAAACATTCGTGCCCGCTTCCCGGATGCGTTCAAGATAACCTGTGGATTTGGTGATTTCGAATCCGGCAGATTTCGCACACAACGCCACGTGGAAGCGGCATTCATGCCAGCAAAAACAACTGCCGAATACCGTGAGTTAAATGGATTTTCTCCAGCTGCGATCACCCAGGTTTCGGGATGGGCATAAAGCTCACCCTCGACGGTGAACGACTGGCGTCCAAAACGGACGGGAAATTTGTTTGATTTTACCAGAACTCGCTCGCTGACTCGATTCGTCAACGAGTGACCAATCAGTAACAGATAGTGTGTTTTCAAGTCCACATCAGTGACCTCCACATCCGATTTTATCGGGGGTAGGACGTTGGCAAAACGGCGCATGACTTCGGTTTGCAAATGTTGCGCTGCCTCTTTTTGTGCCGCTCGATCGTGAGTTGTTCCATAGACGATCAAGACATGATCCGGTTCAACTTCGTGTGAGAAGATTGTCCAGGGATTCGTCGATGCAAATTCGTCGCTCATTTTCTCCGTCTGCCAACGATCGAAAGTGGCTGTCGCTTCGACATCTGCAAAAGCCTTGAGGTGTGTCCGAAATTGTTCCGTAGAGACTTGTTGACCGGCATGTGCCTGACCGAATTCGTCCAGACACTGAATAAACTTCTCCGCCCCAATCTGACGTCTCAGTTCTGCCAGCAGCATGACCCCCTTCCCCGCCGCAATGCGATACCAATCGCCATCGGCTGGGTCTGTTTGAGTCTTCGCCAGCGGAATATCGACACCGACACGTCGGACGGCGGTCAACCACTTTGATTCATGTTGAAAGAGTGCCAAATCGACCAGATCCCGTCCTTCGTGATTCGGATCGTCATGCTTTGACGAGTGAGAATGCCCCGAATTCTGATCGTCCTCCTCGTCTTCATCCTCCTCCTCCTTTTTGTCTTTTGAGTGAGACGCCGGAGTTACCGGGCTTTCACCGTGAAACGCGATGGCATGTTCTAAAGCAACAACCTTTTCAAAGTCAGCGAATGCAGCAGCCAACCAGGTATCGGCGTCGTTTTTTGGTAAAAGCGTTCCTCGCCAGGCAAACGGATGAGTGGCATCGAATTCGACATCCAGTGATTCTCCCTTTTTGGGAAACATCTCCAAATCGACCGCACGCCGATGAGACTTGTCTTCCGCATTGACGGATGGCAATTTGACTCCCTGAACGTCAATCAATGTCCAATCGTGAGCCACCAAAGGCTTGGCGGACGGCTGATCCTCGAGATCACTTTCCGACGGCGTCCACGTACGTCCTAAAGGGGGGCCGAAGAGCGCCCAGGTCTTGAGATCTTTGGCCATGGCGGCGGTCGTGAACTTGGCGTCACATGACGGAAATGCGACCAGTGGCGGAGTTGAAAAGGCCTCGAATCCGAATGCTTCGTTAATCGTTCCCCGGCGTCGATTGAAAAGCTTGATCCAGGCCTGGTCTCGAAGGTGGGGGTGAAGAACAAGATTGGCCGGCTTTGCTCCAAAGTCGGCGACCGTCTCTTTAAAGACTCCAACATCTTTGACATTATTGCAGCCCCAATAGAATCCAGTCGTCCCTGCAACCCATTCGTTGCGACTGCTGCGCCAGGTCTTCGACGTGTTCGTCCCCAATTCCAGCATCGCGATCTCGTTGGTCTTGATGTCACCAAACAGCCATTCGTTTGTGTACAGACCGTTGTTGGAAGAGGTCAGTATTTCGGCGCATTTATCGATGGAATCGGCATACTGAACCGCTCGACGGATTCGCGAAGCCAGCATCTCTCCCTGTGGATTGAATTTCGTCTGTTCAATCGTCGTTTCCGAGATAATCAACCCGGCGTCGTTAATGTAATAGTCGAGTCCACTTTGAATTCCTCCTGGAAATGTCTGAAACACCATACGGTGTCCTACGGAGGGCTTTAGATCGAGCCAGACATTATAGAATCGGACATTGTCGATAGTTGACATGGTGATATGTCCGGCGACAATTTTGCCATCCGATGTCGCAGTACCGGTGGCCACGAACGCACTGCAGCGATCGTGACGTGGCGCGCGAGGTGGAGAACCATGCCGCCCACGGAAACTTTCCCGATCAATCCCGTTGGCGGTTCCTTCCAGCGCCGATTCCAGAAAGCTCACTTCGACATCGGCATTGATGACGACAATATCGATCAGATCGAGTAATCGGCCATCGAACTTGGCTCCTGCGGCAGCGGCGCCGTCGGCGATTCCCTGCATTTCTCGCAGGTATTCGTTATCAAAGCGCCTCAGGAATAACGCATTAACGAATAACCGAAGATCGTGCCACGCTTTGTCAGGCGCATGCACGCTGCGTAGTTTGGCAATCGTGTGACAGAAGTCAACAATTTCATGAGCCAGCAATCGACCATGCTGGTAACCCCGTTCATACGGGGTCCCTTCGACGTGAACAACAATCCATCCGTCTTGCGGAAATCGCCACCCAGGCCCCTGCCGAGTCACTGCGGCGGGATCGGGCTCAAACCGAACGTCGGTTCCGGTCGGTGGTTGTGCCCATACAATTGATGCACAGTGATCCCCTAACAGACAGAGAGCAAGCAGAAACCCGGTGCGATATCGTGCAGACGCTTGGGTCATTCGATGTCCTCAATAATCAATAATTGGTACTCGAAAGTTCCGATAACCGGAACGATTCCGTGAATCCTATTTTATCCTAACAAAAGGGTTGCGGACATCGGACACGAGGAATTCACAGCGACGATTTCGGAAGCCGGAAACAGCAAAATGATTGCCGTGCAGTCATCCGCACGAAACCCCACTGCCCCTGCGGCAGTGGTAAATGGGCCTTTGCACCAGCACGAGCCAAAATTCACTGCACGAGCCGCGCTAATACCTAGGGCAAAGGCCCGTTAACCACCGCCGCAGGGGCGGTGGGGTGGCGTCTTCACGGTGTCACTTTGATACAACGATTCAATGAGCGTTGTGTCATTGGACGAACCTGAAATCGAAGTTCCTGAATTCCGTTTTCACCGACTCCACTCAGAAACTTCATTCAAACTTCATTTTACGATGGACAATCGCCCCTGCTGAAATGGGGAATTCGACGGCGCTATCAATTTCCCGGCCTTCGATGTGGTCTGAGATCGAATCTCCGGTCGGAATCATTGACCGTTGTTGAGAAACGACAAATATTAATTTCAACGTGGATAAGGATGAATCCATGAATTCGTTGAATCGCCGTAATTTTATTGGTTCATCGTTAGGTGGATTCGCTGCGGGATTCGCGTTTGGACCGTCGCTGCTGGCTCGCGAACTTCCGGCAACGTCCATTGTGGCCGACCAGCAAAACGCCGGGTTCGCGCCTGACACTCTCTTTTTATCGTGGCAGCAAGATCCCACGACGACGATGACAGTTCAGTGGGTTAGCCCGGATTCCTCGGCAGACTTTTCAATCCACTATTCCACTTTGGAAAGTCCCGTTTGGCAAATCGCGCGGACGATCACTAAACCTTATACAAATACAGACCTAAAGGTTTATCGGTGCGAACTGACCGGACTGAAACCCGGAAGCGAATATCAGTTTCAAATCGGTCAGGCCACAAAGACCTATCGCTTCCGGACCATGCCGAGCAAAGCCACGAACACGATTCAATTCGTTTCAGGCGGTGATTGCGGGGTCGACGAACATGCGATCAATACGAACATTCTCGCGGCCAAGCAAGAGCCCTATTTTGCCTTGATCGCCGGGGATCTGGCGTATGACAATGGGAAATCACCCGAGACATTCACTCAGTACCTGCAGAATTATCATCGACACATGAACGACCCACAAGGGCGTCTCATCCCGATGATCACGCTGATCGGCAATCACGAAGTTAACGGCGGTTATAAAACCCAAAGAAAAGACGCACCGCAATACTTGAGTCTGTTTGATGGGTTTTACTTGGACAAAACTTTTGGCGTGCTCGATATCGGCGATTACTTCAGCCTGGTTCTGCTCGACACCGATCACATCGAACCGATCGCAGGTGAACAGACGGAATGGCTGAGCAAAACATTGTCTGATCGACAGGAACGGCCGCATCTGATCGTGGCCAATCACGTTCCAGCCTATCCGTCGTACCGTCCACCGGTTGGTGTGAATGGCAAGTTCGGTACGGGAGAAGAACAACGGATTCACTGGTCACCGCTGTTCGAGCGATACAACGTTGATGTTGTCCTGGAACATCACGACCATACGTTTAAGCGGACGCATCCGCTGACGAACGGCCTGAAAGATAAGAATGGCGTGCTTTATCTCGGTGACGGGTCATGGGGCAAGCTACGTATTCCCAAGACACCGGAAGAACGACCCTATCTGGCAGCAGTCAGTGCGGCGTATCACATGACGGTTCATCGCCTTGAGGGTGATCAACGATTCCACATGGCAATCGAAGAATCGGGCAAGGTGGCCGATGTCTGCATGACTAATAACAAGCGTCCGGCGAAGCGCGGTTAGGTCTATCCGTAGACGATTTCGGTTTCGCGAATTACACGTCATTAATTCGCATTTCGTTAATACGTTATTAACGATCGGAGTGTTAAATGCCGCGAGTGCGTTCGCATTAACGAACCGCGTCCGCTTGATCTCTTTTAGCACTTGTTCAAAGGAAGAAATGATGCAGAGACCGTTGAAAAAACGAGGTTTTACATTAATTGAATTGTTAGTTGTGATCGCAATTATCGCGGTGCTGATTGCCCTGCTGCTTCCCGCAGTACAGCAAGCCCGTGAAGCGGCTCGCCGAACACAATGTAAGAACAATCTCAAGCAACTGGGATTGGCTATGTTCAATTACGAAGGGACTTACGGGCGATTCCCGATGGCCACTTTCGTTCCTTGGGGCCGATTCAGCAAAGATGACGCTCACATGGAATACAAAGGTCAATTCGGACCGAACTGGGCTGTAACCCTGCTCCCTTACGTCGATCAAGGTGGACTTTACGCATCAATGAATCCGTTCAAAGTTGTCTATCCAACACCACCCGCCACTTGGGCTGGTAATATGATCGCCGGCACCGACGGCTTGTCTTGGCGGAATGGAGTGGTTGGCAGAAAGATCAGTGCTTACATGTGCCCCTCAGATTCTTTCAATAACCAACTATTCGTTAACCCGGCTGTACCGGGGGATTCCACTATTGGGGGCGGTTGGGCTCGCGGTAACTATGGCATCTCCGCCGGATATGAAGACTACGACCACGTTGCTGGTGGAAATCGATATAAATCAAGTTCCAGTAATATTGCTGGCGCGAACGGGATGTATTCTTCGCCACTCTGTTCATCGTTTTATGGTTCGCAAACACGTGACGTCCTGGACGGACTTTCGAACCAGTTCATGTTTACCGAATTAAGGGCTGGCCTGACGAACATCGATCCTCGTGGTATCTGGGCCATGGGTTTTCCTGGCGCAAGTGTCCAGAATGGCGGACGTGGAGTCTACAATCCAGGTCCAAACAATACCTTGGGTGGTATCGCCGCAGACGGTGGTGATGAGCTCGAAGATGGAGCAACCTACTGCACACCAGCCGCTGCAGCCCTGGGAATGGGATGTACCACTTCGGGCACCCTCATGACCTCGGCCATGTCGCGCAGCCAGCACGTTGGTGGCGTTAATGCAGCGATGGCGGACGGCAGCGGGCGATTCATCTCGAATAACATCGATCAGCTAACCTATATTCGCCTGTCGTCAACTCAAGACGGCCAGCTCGTTGGCGATTATTAATCGATAAACCCCATGCTTCGGGTTTTATAAGAACCTCCCCGGCTGCGTTAATCGCAACCGGGGTTTTCTATCGATGGACCGAAATGAACGACCTCCATTTTATCCTGAGTTAATTAACGATTCACTTTTTCAATAGGGAGTGATGACATGCGTGGATGCCTTATTTCGATGCTGATTCTCGTTTTGGCCTACGCCCCAACTGGCTGTGGCAGCAAAGGACCAAAGTTGTTGAAGGCCAGGGGGCAGGTTGTCAAAGACGGTGAGGACTACATTCCCGATGATGAGGAAAATCTTCAGGTTTGCTTCATCCCTATCGCCGCGGACATGTCACCACCCCGGAACTGGTACGCAGCCGAGGTTGACCCCGCAACCGGTTCTTTCTATGCGTCGGGTGGGGAGAAAAAGGGTATGCCGCCGGGAAAGTATCGAGTGATGATCGAACTTAAAAAGAACCGCAAGGATGTGCTCGGTGGTAAGTTCGATTCGCAGAATTCTCCTTATGTCTTCGATATTGATGAGACATCCGAACTGATGGTTGTCGATATTGCGAAACCAGCCCCAAAAGTAAACAACTCGCCGTGAAGGTCGTTTTCGACTGCATGGTTCGTGAGGAGACGCTTTCAGCCGATCTTATTTTTGTGACACGGTCACTTTCTCATATCTCTGAATCGAGAATTTTCATGCGTTGGAATTCCGCGGGTTTGAAGAGTTTTCGTAATCCTGTTTGGAAGAAAATCAATCAACGAGAGATTCCTGAAAGGCGCTGGGTCGCTCGAACGCTGTTGGTAACTTGCAGGTCTGTTTCTATTTGTATTTGCGGGTTCTTTTCGCTGTGCCGCGTCAGCACTGGCGAAGAGGTACTCACTGTCACACCGGTTGCTCAATTTGCCACTTCTGAAACGAAGGATCAGGATGACATGTGCATCTGGGTTCATCAGAATGACCCTGCTCAAAGCACAATCGTCGCCAGCGACAAATCGGCAAGTCAGGTCGTCGTCTATGGATTGGATGGTCAGGTACTTCAGAAACTAAATCTTCCGAAACCGGGGAATATCGACATCCGGCAAAGCGTAATGATTGACGGCCAGTCGATGGATCTTGTGGTTGTGAACCAGCGGACGGACGGATTCAAGCTGGTCGTATTTCGAGTTGATTCCATGTCTCGTAAACTCGAAAGAATCGATGACGGTTGCAAGACCGATCCGAATTATGGTGGTTGCCTCTATCACAGTACGAAAACAGGAAAGTTATTCTTCGTTTGTACTTCCGATACGGGTACCGTCGGGCAATACGAGCTGAAGGGAAACGGACGCAATCAGATCACGGCCACAAAAGTACGAGACCTGTCGGTTGGCAAGTGCGAAGGAGCTGTCGCCGATGATGAATTGGGCCTGCTCTACATTGCAGAAGAGAAAAAAGGAGTTTGGAAATTTGCTGCGGAACCTGACACAACGGCGACGGGGACTCTGATCGCGTCAGTCGGCGAACACGGACTTAAGGGAGATGTCGAAGGATTGGCAATTTTCAAGTCAAACAATCGGGGATATCTGCTTGTTTCTGATCAGGGCCGCAGCCGATTCATGGCCTACGAGCGCGAGACGCCCCATCGGTTCCTCGGTGAGTTTTCAATCGAAGGAGCGACTCATTCTGATGGCATCGATGTGAGTTCTGCCAACTTGGGTTTAACGTTTTCCGACGGGCTTTTTGCTTGCCATACGGATCAAAGCCCACGCGCCGTTCTTGTTACGCCGTGGGGACCGATCGGAAAGGCACTGTCAAAGGATTCCGCAGGGAAATAGCGCTTCAGCGTGAATCTGTAGTTGAATTGATTAGAAGTACAAGATGCAGCCGAGTCTTTGAGGCCAACCGAAAAGCTGGCGAAGTTGGTGGGCCTCGAAGACTCGACTGCACCCTACGTAAAGGCAACGTCTTGTCTAAATACGTTGCTCATTCGCTTTTTGGCGATTCATCAGCAACCTTCCTCTGCATTTCTTTCAGAAAACGCGATGGTTTCGTCTTGTAGCGTTTGCCCCACTTCATTCGTGTTTCGGCGTAGCTGATCGTCAGCACGTCTTTGGCTCGTGTGATACCGACGTAGGCGAGGCGGCGTTCTTCTTCGATCGCTGTGGGATTACTTTCTAACTCGTCGGTAATGGATCGCTTATGTGGTAACAGTCCCTCTTCGAGCCCCACAAGATACACATGCGGGAATTCCAATCCCTTCGCGCTATGCAGAGTCATTAATTTGACCGACGTTTGCTCAAACGAATCGTCTTCTCCGAATTCGCGATCATTGCCGTTGAGAGAGGTCTGATCCAGAAAATCGCTGAGATCGGGCTTTGATGAACGCTGTTCGTACTCTTTGAGCGCCGTAATGCATTCTTCAAGCACGGCGTTCCGGGCCAGTTGCTGGTCAGTCGCTTTGTACTGTTTTTCAATTTCCCCCTCATAATTAATATCATGCAGCAGGGTTTTCAGGGTCTCGGACATGCTTGTTCCGGGTGCTTCAAATCGATTTTGAAAATCGGTGAGTAAACTCCGAAAGGTTTCGATGGCTTTGGCTGTTTTTGGTGAAAGCTCTTTTTCGGCAACGGCGTCGGGGATCACGTCCCAGATTTTCCGTCCCGATTTCACGGCTCGCCCCAGCAACTTTTCGATCGACGCCTCGCCAATCCCTCGTACCGGTGTATTGATAATCCGTAACAGAGAAACTTCGTCTGCCGGGTTTGCCAGAACCTTCAGGTACGCCATCACATCTCGGACCTCTTTCCGATCGAAGAAAGATTGGCCGCCAACCAACTGGTATGGCACGCGGACTCGACGCAGTTCGGTTTCGAAAATCCGGGGCTGTTCGTTCGTGCGGAACAAGATGGCAATATCCTGAGGCGGAACCTTCAGTTCTTTGATCAGGTAATTGATATCGCGCACGACCCCTTCTGATTCGGTCTGTTCATCTGGATAAGGCTTGATCGCGGGAGTGGGGCCGTCTTTATGTGCGATCAATGTCTTATCGTGCCGACCAACATTGTGTTTCACCAGTTGGTTGGCCAGCCGAATGATCTCTGTTGTGCAGCGATAATTGTCCTGCAGCCGCACGATCTTTGCGCCAGGAAAGTGCTGCTGAAAATTGAGGATGTGCTTCACTTCGGCGCCGCGCCAGCCATAGATCGATTGATCATCGTCACCCACAACACAGATGTTGTGATGTGGTTTGACCAGTGCCGCGACGATCTGGAACTGCATCTCATTCGTGTCCTGATACTCGTCGATCTGGACCTGTTCGAACCTCGCCTGCTGGCGTGCGAGAACATCGGGAAACTGGTCAAACAATTGAGCGGTCAATAACAGCAGATCGTCGAAATCGACCGCTCCTGATGCACGAAGACTAAGTTGGTAACGGCGGTAGCCGGATGACGCGAGGAACGCTCGATCGTCATCTGCATATTCCGTGGCCAGTTCCGGTAGTACACCCACCATCTTCCACCGGCTGATTTGAGAGAGAAGATCGGCCGGGCTGAGTGCCGATTCGTTGACCTTGATGTCGCGCAGCGCACGCCGGGCGGCAGACTCCTGATCGCCCCGGTCATAAATCACGAATTTCTTCGGGTAGCCCAGGGCTTCGATTTCGTCGCGCAGAATCTTCACGCACAACGAGTGAAACGTCGAAATCATCGGTCGACTGCTCGGACGTCGCCCAAGAAAATGCGACATTCGCTCGGCCATTTCCTTGGCAGCCTTGTTGGTAAACGTCACCGAAAGGATACGACTGGGTTCGACCCCGCTGCGGATCAATTCCGCCATGCGATACGTGATAACTCGAGTCTTACCCGTCCCTGCGCCAGCCAGTACGAGTAGCGGACCTTTCAGCGTGATAGCAGCATCAAGCTGCGACGCGTTTAAGTCCTTTAACGACGCTGGAGCCTGTTTCATCGAGCCGGAAGATGAACCACTCCCCTTCGCTGTACTTGATGGAGCACCTGGCCTGGTCGCGGGGGTGCTCAGAAACGGAGAATACGGAACGGGCGAAGACACGGTTCATCCTTGAATGGTGGCGTTCGGTATACTTCATCGCGCCCGACCAAACGCGTCACGCTGATGAAAAAACGCGAAACCTACTGTAGTCTTAAAGGGTACATCTATTGCGTGTCGGCTGTCCAGCACGCGACTTCAGCTCTTTTTTTGCTTTTTTCAGGGATTCCCGCGATGCGAATGACTCGATCGGTCGGATGGTTCTTTTTGTTCATGCTCATCGCTTTCGGGTCAAATTCGGGCCGGGCTGAAGAAACAGCGACAGGCAATGCTTCTCTGGCTGCATACCTGCCCAGTGGAGCCATTGGAACATTGGAAACGGCCAAGCTTGGGCCGCTGATCGAGCGAATTGAAACGTCTGGTGCTTTGCAGATGGTTCTGGACAGCCCGCAATGGCGTGAAGCTCTTAAACAGGATCAAGTCCAGAAAGCACTCGCCGGAAAAGCTCTCGCTGAAGGACAGCTGGGGATGTCGTTATGGCAATTTGCCAAAACGTATCTCGGCGACAGAATGATTCTGGGTGTCTATCCCCCGTCGCAGCCAGGTGCACAGCCGGATGGTGTCATCATCATTCGCGTCAATGACGCAGCGTCACTGACAAGACTATGGGATCGATTAACCCCATTGATTCCATTCGCAGGCGATAAAGTAAAGATCGGCGACAACGCAGGCGGAGGACGGCTGATCACCATCGATGACGTTGGTCAGGTCGTTGTTCGCGATCGCTGGATTGTGATCTGCAAAGTGAAGTCGCTACTGGACCAGACGTTGCAGAATCTCGCCAAGCCATCGACAGCGAACTCAGGCTTACTTGAGTCGCGCGCATGGAAGGAAATGGGAACGCAACTTGGGACGGATCATCATATCCAGCTTTGCGTCAACATGGCGGGGATCACGCAACTCGCCGGACACCGCTTTATCCCGTCCAAAATGGACAATCCCGTCTTTTCGTTACTATTTGGCGGATACCTGGAACTGGCTGCGGGAAGTCCTTATCTCGGATCGACTCTTGATATCCACGAGAATCACTTTGAACTGAAAAGCACCGTTGCCGGCGATCCGAAACAGTTGGACGCGGCCCACCGCCCTTTCGTTCTGGAAGGCGAACCCGTTCCTCGCGCCGACGTCCCTTCACTCAAGAGCCCGTTGAACGGGTTTTCGCTGACTCGTGATTTTTCCAAATGGTATCGTAATCGCGAGGCGTTACTCGATGCGTCGCTGCTTCCCAATTTCGACAAGTTTGAGACGGGACTCGCCACATTTCTTCCAGGTCGAGACTTGGGCGAAGAGGTCTTACCGCTGCTCGGACAGCGTTTGACCATTGTTACGACACCGCAGAGTTACACCCATCTCAAGGGAAAACCAGGAGTACAACTCCCCGGCATTGCCCTGTTACTTGATCTGGCAAAACCTGCAGAAGCGAATGACGTGTTGAATCTGTTTTTTCAATCCGTGATCCTGATCAGTAATTTTCAGGCGGCACAAGAAGGACGACAGCCGTTTGTTTTGTCTTCCGAAGCCTATCACGAAACCCAGATTGCCTTTGCGAAATACGTCAAACAGCCGGAAGGTGCGACCTTGCCGATTTCCTACAATTTCCAGCCTGCGTCGGCCCGAGTCGGAAATCGCTATGTTTTCGCCACCAGTCTGGAACTTTGCCGCGAGTTAGTCGACACACTTAAGGCTGAACCCACATCTCCCCCTGCAAGTCTTGCCACTGCTCAGGGTGACGCAGTCCGTGATCTCTACCTCGAGTTGTCGCCAGCGATCGGAGCAGACCTGCTCGAATCGAACGCCCAGATCCTGACTGCCCAGAACCTGCAACAGGGAAAATCGGCAGAACAATCAGCCCAGGAACTAGCCGCGATATTCAAGATCTTGCGACAATTGACTCCCGTGACATTTTCGTCAACTCGACACGCCGATCGCTGGGTGCTTGAGCTTCGAGGCGGCTGGAAGTGAGTGCATTCCGACAAACGACCAGTTCATCAACGAAGCCAGGTGAACCGGGAGGCATGAGCCCCGGGACCCTTCGTTCAATTCGGATTCAGATTCCAGGAAAGAATCCGAGAGCTTACGCTTCCCGGCTCGCCTGCATGAATACGTCTTCACCTGGACGACAGGATTCCTGAAACGAAAGTTTTTCGATGGATCTCTCCAAGCCTCTTGCCCCTTACGATGCGACGACCGTGTGGACCCATCGCGAGGCGTCGCATTTGATGAGTCGGGCTCAATTTGGGTTTACCCCCGCCGAACTCGATCGTGCAACGCGCGAGGGGATGAACGCAACGTTACAGCGTCTGACGGAAGTTCAGCCGGAGTCAACGGATTTCGCACGAGCCGAAACTAGTTTACGTCAGGCAGCGATCAGCACGGGAAGTATTGATAATCTCAAGATCTGGTGGCTGTATCGGATGAGGTATTCCGCCAATCCGCTGACCGAAAAACTGACTCTGTTCTGGCACAATCACTTTGCGACATCCAATGCCAAGGTGAACTCTGTTCCCTATATGTTGCGGCAGAATGAACTGATTCGAACAAATGCTACTAAAGATTTCAAACAGCTGTTACACGGTATGTCGCGCGACACGGCGATGCTGATCTGGCTCGACGGAAACGCAAACCGGAAACGGCATCCGAACGAAAACTTCGCTCGTGAGATCATGGAATTGTTCGCACTCGGCGTCGGGAATTACACTGAAAAAGACATCCAGGAAGCAGCTCGTGCGTTTACGGGCTGGCACGTGCGAGACGGCCAGTTTTGGATGCATGAACTACAACACGACGACTCGCCGAAGACAGTCTTCGGAAAAACCGGTTCCTATGATGGTAATGACATCGTCAATTTATGCCTGGAGCAACCATCCTGCCCTCGATTTCTAGCGACAAAGCTGTCGAAGACATTCGTTTGCCCTGACCCGTCGCAGGAGATGATTGAGCAACTTGCGAATCGAATTCGCCATCACGACTTTAACATGCGGCCCGTTCTGCGCGAGTTATTCTCGTCAAAATGGTTTTATCTCGAAGAAAATCGTCAGATTCTGATCAAGTCACCGCTGGAATTTGTGACAGGAACGCTGCGAACGTTAGCCGAGCCGATTCGATGGACGGGTGTTATCAAAGTTCTCGCCGATCTTGGACAAAACATTTTTGAACCACCTTCAGTAAAGGGCTGGGAAGGCGGCCGGCATTGGATTACGTCGTCTTCAATACTGCAGCGGGCAAATTTCGCCACGGAATTGACGACAACCAATCAATTCGGACCGCTTTCCGATACCGTTCGACAGGTCTCATCCGAAGGAAGCGAGGCGATCGTCAACCAACTCGGACGATGGCTTCTGCCCGATCGGCTCGACGACACCCTCCGGCAGGAACTGCTGAAGTTTCACGTCAGTGCTGAAGGAAACTCCGACCAGAAATTGAGAGGGCTATTGCAGTTGATCCTCACTTTGCCTGAATTCCAACTCCACTGAATCAACGCGAGCCCGATTTATTTTACATTGCAATCCGATCTGGGGTCGGGTGCTCAAATTTCAAAATTGGCCACGCAAGAGACTTCCCCGATAAAGTCATCTCGATGGCCAATTTTGAAATTTGAACGCCCGACCCCTTCTTCCATCTCCATACCATCGCCAAGCGGCTCCCCTGCTTGATCACCTCACAATCCTGCATCCATCTGTGTCGTGAACAATTTTTATTGACCCGGCAAAGTTTACGCCGCAGGGGTCTTCGCCGCAGAACGGTCAAGCTTATGAAAACGTCAGCGTGAAACCGTCAAAGCGCAACGCAAAACCGTCGAGAAATTGTAGGGTGAGTTTTTCAATGTCGACCGAACGGAGTTTCGTCATCGATCTGGGAGACTCGTCTTTCGTCTATTGCTGCGGTAAGGCCGGTGATCCACTCACTGTCTTCCGCGTGTCTACCGGAAAAGTCATGGATTTGACGACCGAACATTCATGGGAAGATCACTGCGTTCCGGCCTAAACAAGAACCGACACTCGTTGATTCGCCAGAAAGACGCCGTATTAGATGATTTCCCAATTCTATCGACGATACAGCGTGACCATTCTCTGGCTGGTCACTCTCAGCTTCCCATGCCTGTGGTATCAAGCTGAGCAGATGCGGTCGAACAACGACATCGAAACGTGGCTTCCCCGTGAGACCCCGGTTCGCCTTCTTTACGAAGAATTCAAACAGGACTTTGGCGCTGAAGAAGTTCTGGTCATTGGCCTACCCCGCGAACAGGCGACCCCGAAACTGGTCGAGGCCTTCGCGGGACGTATGGAACGACTGACAGGAATTCGCCACGTCTGGACTCCAGACCGCATGACCGCACGGATGCGAGAATTTGGTGTTCAGGAAGACGTAGCCCGAGGGCGACTTGATGGTCTTTTGACCTCAAAATCCGGCGATTTGATCGGCGTTGTTGCCATGCTGTCAGAAGCGGGAATCAAAAACCGAGCACAAGTTGTTGACGACGTGAAACAAACACTCGCCTATTGCCAGTTGCCGCTCGAATCGGTTGCGTTGACGGGTGCCCCCGTGATTGTCACCGAACTTGATCGGCTCGGCAGCCAAAAGTCCAGCCGCAAATTCTTCCTGCTCACCTGTGCCGTCAGCCTCGGTCTGCTTTATTACTCGTTTGGACATTGGGGTTTGTCGCTGGCCGTGCTGGGGACAGCCTTATGGGGGATCTTCCTCAATCAAACCGTCATGGTGATGCTTGGCGGCGAAATGAACTTCATCATGGGGTCACTCTCTGTGATGGTCATGATCTTCACATTATCGATCGCCGTCCACGTTGTCAGCTACTATGACACGGCTCAAAAAGAAGGTCATCCGGAACCGTTGGCAGCCGCCGTCATTGAGTCGTGGAATCCCTGCATGCTTTCCACGCTCACGACGTTGCTCGGACTTGTCTCGCTGAACGTCAGCACAATTCTTCCGGTCAGCCAATTCGGGTACGCTGCGGCCTGTGGCGCGATCGTCGCATTAATCGTCGGTCTGGGAGTGACCCCTGCACTGCTGACAGTGATGCCACAGTGTACGGTTCGCTCAGTCAAATACCATGTGAACTTCCGCCAGTGGGGCGAAGGAGTTGCTGCCCGTCGAATCAGTATCCTCACCGCTGCCGGCCTGCTGCTGGGTGTGACCGCGATCGGTATCATGCAACTGCAGCCGAGCATTAATCCGGCGGAATTCCTGCCACAAAAGAGCAAGATCCTGGCAGACTTGCACCGCATCGAACATGACTTGACGAACATCGATTCAATCGAAGCCGTTGTGGATCTGGGTGGCGAGAAACTCGCCTTCATGGATCAGCTTCAGAAAATTCGTGGGATCGAGGCTCGGATTGCAGCACACCCCGGTGTGCGACACACGCTGTCTCTCGCCTCGTTCTTCCCAGAAGAGTTGCCCGAAAACACCATGGAAGCGGCTCGAATCCTCGGGCATGCCAAATCTTACTCTGGTGAAGAAGGCCTGATCGCAGGTCGTCAGCGACTGTGGCGGATTTCAGCTCGAATCCGGCACGATGCGAACCTCAGTCCGGTCGATGTTCTGAACCAGTTAACACAGGAACTTGCCGACGAACCGGTTCATTTCACCGGGCTGACCCCGCTGCTCAAGAACGCTCAACAAGAGATTTTTGACGGCTTCTGGCAAAGTTTTACTGCCGCATGCCTCACGATTTCGATCGTCATGATCCTGTCGTTGCGGTCGATCGTGGCGGGTGTCATCGCGATGATTCCCAATATCATTCCCATCTGGCTGGTCTTTGGCGGTGTTGGTTTTCTTGGAATGCCAGTCGATATTGGCATGATGATGACCGGCAGCATCGCCCTGGGCATCTCGGTCGATTGTACGTTCCACTTCCTGGTGAAATATCAGGCGGCGTACAAGAACGGCGCCACGTCGACAGAAGCTGTACTTCAATCACTCGAGCATTCGGGCGAACCGATGCTCGATTCGACTTTGATTTCGGCACTGGGGATGTTAGCACTGTGCTTCAGCAGCTTTGCCCCGACCGCTCGGTTCGGATGCCTGATGGCGGCTCAGATGTCGGCGTCACTGCTGGGTGAACTAGTCCTGCTTCCTGCGATGCTCAGTTGCCGACCAGGTCGACGAGTCAGCGTGAAACAACAAGTCTCGATTGCAGAAACCCCTGCGACATTAACGGTCGATCCAGAACCTGTCGAAGTGGCTGAAGTCGGACCCGAGATTCACCCGTTCCCCGCCGAACTTCCCGCCGTCCCTCGACGAATCCGAGCCGCTCGATAGGCTTATTCGACCAGCCGGAATTTCCCATAGTTCCGGTCCGCAAGCGGCTCCATAAACGACGTCAGCCCGGCCCCCCCGTTGCGTATCGTCACCACACCGACCGTGTGAATCGACACGCGGCGGGTCCGATTGAACTGAGTGACATAGTTTACGATCTGAGCGGGCTGCCCGTCCGTCGGCTCTCCATCGGAAACGAAGTAGATTGCTTCAGGATCCAGCTCGAACGCCACATTCAACGCGGCGTTTGAAACGGTTCCAAGCTTAAGGGCCCGGTCAGCAATGATTTGCGATGCTTCCATTTTTGCCTCAGCACTCGCCGGAACAAGACGTGGCTGCCAGGTTGCGGTGGCTCCATCGAAAAAGACGATGTCAAATTTCACTGATTCCGGCAGTGATTCGATCGTTTTCAAGAGAGCCTGCTTGGCGAGAACAATCGGCTGACCACGCATACTCATTGATGTGTCGAGCACAAATACAATCCGTTTTGCACAAATCGGGATGCCGTAATACGTTGGCTGCTGATCGTCGAGACTCGCTTCGGAAAGTGCGGTTCCCGCCGGTGGAAACTTGAAATCCTTCTGATTCTCTCGCCACCAGTTAGCCCAGTTCCGGTCATTATCCCGAAACTTTTGCGATGTCACCCGAGTTAAGGTCTGAATCACGTCGTGCTGTATCAATCCTTGAGTTTTGGGAAGCAGGTCGATTAAGAATCCGATCGCATCGGGTTCACGGATCTGAGACATTGCCTGCACGACGCACCGTCGATAACCGAAATTGGACTCGAAAACCTTCACTTTGGCCAACCGCGATACCGACTGAAAGGCAGCACCATCTCCCTCTGCGGCACAATCGTCAATCACTGTCATCGGGATCAACGGATGTGCTT
Source organism: uncultured Schlesneria sp. (assembly GCA_903858935.1). Taxonomy (GTDB): domain Bacteria; phylum Planctomycetota; class Planctomycetia; order Planctomycetales; family Planctomycetaceae; genus Schlesneria. The sequence goes on from CAIOKO010000016.1 coordinate 66,165, forward strand.
TGGGTGATCCCAGGAAGTCATCGAGCATCGTGACGAGATCTTCCTGACGTGATTCGTCCTCCGTCGTGATCAGGGCACGCAGCAGTTCGATGGCAACAGTATCGTTGGCAGGAGGTTTACGAAATGACTTCTTCAATTCGTTGAGGAGGTACTCGCCGACCGTCCGATCGTCGACAAATTGTCGAAGTCCCTTTTGTGCCGCAATTCGCACACTGCGATCGTCGTCTGCAATACCTCGCTTAATCAGCAGGTCGGCGGTTTCCGGCTTAACAAGTTCAGACAGCGTCTCGACTGCCGCGACGCGTGCAGCCGCAGACTTCTTTTTCATTTCCTTGGCAAAGGTTTGTTTAGCGGCCAAAAGCTCGGGATCAGGCGGCGCGGCCAGCGCAGATGAAAAGGCGATCAACAACGCCCCAGTTACAGCAATACACCATTGCAACTGTGCCCGCTTTTTCATGATTTACTCCGAACAACAATTTTATCTGTCTTAACAAAAAAACATGATAACGAGTTCTTTAAATGCAAGAAGCCGCTCGACACCGAGCGGCTTTTGTGAAGTTGGTGGTCAAAAACGTTTCTCTTGTTCCATCCATTTCTCCGAATACGTGCAATGGGGATCAACCCACATCAAAAAACATCGCTTCGCATGATGGACAATTCCTCAGCCGAATCTCCTTTCACTGTTTTACATCGGCTAAACAACGAATGAACGACGCTGGCGGTAACAGCCAATGACCACGCCGATCAAATCTACGGTCGCGAGCGCGAGACTGGTTAGTCCCGGCATTAAATTAAAATTCCCGCCGAACAAGCCATCGCGTTTCGAGTGACCAAATCGGCCAGAGACCGAAGCGACTTTCTTTTTCACTGACGTTCGTTCAAAAGAATCCTCCGTTAACGAACAGATTCTTGATGGAACATCAAATTCTCCGCTGCCAGACTTCACGCGGTGACGTTGCCCACCCTCGGAAACGCGATCTGGCTGAGGAGCAAACGTAACCTGGATCCCGTGGCGGGAGCGTTTAATTACCAGGTCAACGCGCTCCGAAGATTTCTTCTGCTGGTTCGGATTCGCGCCAATTCTATTGAAACCACACTCGCCCAGGGTGTTCACATCCGTTAATGCGGATGCTACATCCACATCAAGGGGTTCGATCGGTGACCGATCGGCTGCCGAGTTTTGCTTCGATTCCTCGTAGTGGACGCCATCAGAGGTGAAAATCTCAGCACGAACATTCGCTATCCCGCTCAAGAGCACCAGTCCACTGGTCATCATTGCGATCGTCAGTTTCATATGAACAACCTGTCGAAAGAGACGCCAACTTCGAAACTGCTTGAGAAAGTTGGCGCTGGTGTGCTAAGTAATGAATCTACTCACCAAGCAGCAAACCTGATTCCAATCGAGTGGACGGAGTGCTTCGCATGCCGTTCGATATTCTTAAAATCGCGAAGGGTTTTATCATCAAACGAGTTATGACGTGCATTAAAAACGCATAACTTCGGATATGTGAAGCCGGCAGGTCATCGCGGAAAGCCCGTTTTGGATCTTCGGTCATCCACAAAATTCATCAGATTTGCATAATGTTTACGCAAAGAACATAAGAAAATAGAAGTTGGAATATGTCTTTAAAAATCCGTCCCAGGGGTTACGGCTTCCGGGATCGAGAGATTGCGTGACTTCAAACCCTTTCGAGAGATATATTTATCGAATGAACAGCATATTCGCGGAAATCACCTGGCGACCGACGATCGGCGATCCCGAACCGATCGGATGGATCATCACCTTCGGCTACCTGATCGCCGGTGCCTTCTGCGTTTCAGCAGGACGGCATCAACGTGCCGAATCTATCCGTCGTGGCTGTGTCGGATATCCCTGGTTCTGGTTCGGACTTGCAGCATTCATGTTCGGCTTAGGGGTCAATAAACAACTCGACCTGCAATTGCTACTCATGCAGGTTGGTGGCGAAGTGGCGATGCGAGGCGGGTGGTATTCTAATCGCAATTTGGTCAAGTCTTTAGTCGTTTTCTGTGGTGCAGCAATTGCCCTTCCGATCCTCTTCGCCTGGATGACAGTCGTCAGCAAACGCGGAAGATCTTATATCCTGGCCTGCCTCGGCGTCTTGGTCCTTCTGGCGTTTATTGGTATTCGCGCTTTATCATTTAGCCCTCGGATTGGGCGACTGACACATCTCCCCTTGATCGGCCCTTACTTGAATTCTGCGATGGAATTGGCTGGCGCGACCCTGATATGCGTGGGAGCGATACTGGTAACCCGCAAGAGACCAACGTAGTGGCGATCGGCAGTCGGAAGTTCTCCATTCAAAGTCTGCCGCATAAAACGGCTTGCCAGATCTTAAATCGCAACGTGTGACCTCGAAGATTCGACACCCCGAATCAAAATCAAAAAACCGTTTGTGTGGGGGCGGTCCGAAACGTTCATCATCCCCTCTCTAAGCGGTACACAGCTCACGATAACGATGCCACGCGATTCCCCTGAGCCCGAAATATTGCACACGCGGGGGAATCCGTAGTTAAATTCCTGCGGTTTTCATTATTCTTATGATCGTCATGAATTATCGGTAACCTCAAAACTATGGACGAATCGATTACCGAGACCTTTTTCTCGGCCTTGCAGCAGCGTCCGGACATTTACATGGTCGGCATCGCGGGAGTCCCCGGCAGCGGCAAGACCACTTTGTGCCGCTCGATCATCGCTCGCCGACCGGACGTGGTGGTCGTACCGATGGACGGATATCATCTGCCGCGCAGTCGCCTCGATGCGGAAGGGATGCTCCGACGAGGCGCACTCCATACATTCGACGGAGATGCCTTTTATCGGGACATGTTGTCACTTCGACAGACTCGTCAGGGAATATTTCCGGGCTTCGACCATGCCGAGAAAGATCCGCGCCCAGGCGCAGTTCGTGTGACTCCTGATGCACCACTCGTCATCGTCGAGGGGATCTACGTGTTGATGAAGTCGTGGCGTGCCGAGCCATTGTTCGATCTGCGAGTCTTCCTTGACTGTGATCTGGATGAAGCGGTCAATCGACTAACGATCAGGCACGTCGAAACTGGCCTGGCGTCGACAGAAGCTGAAGGCCGTAACCGCGCCATAACCAACGACCGAGTCAACGCCGAAGTCATTCTGGCTGACGGCTGCCGCGAACGAGCTGATCTTATTCTATGAATCTTTTGTGTTCCACAGATATGCAAGATAACCGAGTATTCCCGCATAAAAAGCAATAACCATTACGACATTGTAAACCGGCCAAAAAGGCTCATGCGGCTTTGGCTGGGCCATCAATACGTCGGACAACCCGAGCATGCGATGGACCGTCAACATCGTTAAGAATGGGACGAAAGCCAACAGCCCGATTAAATATCGCCTCCCGTTCCCAAAAAACGATTTCATGACCATTCTTCCCTTCTTCGCCGAACTCAAGAAACGCTCCTGTGATTCATGTTCCATCGATCACATTGGGGTCGACGGGTTTCTTTAGAGTCGAACTTTTCGGTTTGGAAACGAGCAAATAAGCCGAGACGACGGTAAACGGGATCGTGATCAACCAGTAGGAGAAGGAGATAAACCATCGCTTCAAGGGATTCGAAAGCGATGTGTCAAAAGCGGACCCGATCATAATTCCGCCGAGAGTCCGGGCTTTTGTCACCACATTAGTAAAGCCGGCGTTCGCTAACGTCCAATATTCTTCATTCGTTTCCTCTGAACAGGCCTGGTCAAACCAGCGGAGCTTCAGTTGAGTGAAAACAACCGGCCGAGTGAAATGTCTTGCAAATATGATTGTCAGGAAGTGGTTGCGTGAGCAGATCATCAAGGGAGTTTGACCTTTCGAATCAAAATAGACCCCTTCTTCTCGTCCTATGCTTCTGACCCAGGCCGCTGCAAACACGCACGCCAGCGTCAGCGTCACAACGCCAACTTTCTGACGCCGTCCCTGAAAAAAATCGCCCAAAATTCACGCCCCTTCGCTCGCAGTGGGTTCAGGGATTTTCTTTTCAGTCGTTTTGCCGGGTTTGGACAGCAAAAGGCAAAATGAGACAAGGGTCAGCGGGACGACGATGGACCAGTAAGGGAGCATATAATCTTCTTCTCCGTCATTGATTGAATGTCCAGCTCCAAAGTGAAACCCCGCCCAATCCCATCGCCAGTCAATTTCATTTTCGGATAATTCCCCCAAGTGATCGACCGCTCGCGGAATTCCATCATTGTCCAGCCATCGCCAATGTGTCGGCGTGATTTCGTTGGAGAACCACTTTGGTTTCGATTTGTTGTCCCGAGTTGTCAATCGAGCGAATTCAATCACGCCGCACGCTGATTCAACGCAAAAAGTATCATTGCCATACGGAATCATGACCAGATCATGTCGGATTAAACTTCTTACCCACGCCCCCACAAACACGCAGGCCATAAACAGCGTCACAACCCCGATCTTCCTTCGGCATCCCCGAAGATACTCACCCATGATTCACGTCCCCTCGTTCATGGAAGGTTCAGGCGTTTTCACTGCGAGCGATGGGCAGGGCTTACTGAGTAATAGATAAGCCGACAGCAGTGAAAGCGGGATGGTCAAGTAATAATACGTGACAACGAAGAACGACGTATCGACAACAAATGTGGGTGTAATCCACTTTCGTGTCGCATAGGCTAACCCACAGAATTCCGTATTTGTATCCGCCGTGGCCAGGTTAGCTCTGCTCGTCCCATAGCTGGATATCTGCCCGTCAGGATTCACGAGACTTTCCGAGGTCCAGCTATTAAGACCGCCATTTTTGAAACTCAGTTGCGGTCGATCACCGCTGACATATTGGTATCGAGAGAGTTCCACAGTCCCGTGCTCGATCGTTAATCTCCAAAAGCTGTTCCAAGTTTCCAGCGTCAGCCAATCAATCGTTGATAAGCTCCTGACCCACCCGGCCATGAATAAACACGCCATCAGCAGCGTCACGACGCCAGCCTTACGTCGCCAACTTCTGAAAAACTCCCTCATGATTTATGTTTCATGTTTTGGAATGGGTTCAGGGATTGTCGTTTCAGTCGATTTGCGCGGCTTGGTGCGCAGCAAGAATGCCGAAACCAAAGTCAGCGGAGCGACGATCGACCAGAACGGAATATCAACAATTGACGTCAGGTTTAAATTAACCAACCGTACTGGCACCGTCATCTGCGAAACACCGACAGTGGATTGATCATCATTTCGGGATGCGTCTTGGTCGCTTTCCGGGAGCGTGGTTGGATGGCTCGAATTATCAACAGTCTCAACCTCGTCAATAGTCGTGATTACCTCGCCTTTGACGAGAGAGATCCTGTTTCCATCGGTAAACAGAGTAATTCCACCACCGCTGTAGGGAATCATGCGATCGAACTGACGGTTGATCAGGTTTGGATTGGTCAAACAAGTCAACCACGCCATGGCCAGCACACACGCCATCACGAGCGTCAGGACCCCGACTTTTCTTTTCCATCCCCTGAAGAACTCACCCACGATTCCTCCAATCAAATTCCACTCCACCTCAACGGGATTGTGTGGATGATTTGCCATCGAACACAATGACAAACCGTCTTGAGTGCGTCAATTGGATGTGATTGAGGCTGAGACCTGCTAGCTCATCCGTAAGACGAAAAGAATTTATATCAAAGGCGCCAGGACGCCATGGAAAGAAATCCGTTCTGTGATGCGATCCGGTAATCGTGGCGGCTTTGCGCCACTGCGTTGACATCATATCTGGATTGATTCGAAGTCACTTTCAACGCGAGAACGACAACCCAATTCTGAACTCATCGTGCGACGCGCATGAAAATTAAGGAGAGGGGTCTGACCGCGTCAGCCGATAGCTGAAAACGCCGAGCAACGTGCCGTCGGCAACTTGATGGCATTTCGTGCAACGCCCTACTGCTCGCAATGGGCCGACCACCTCAATCTCGCCTTCGGACGACGTCGTGACAACCTTGTCTGCCGGATTCGATTCCAACTGTGCCAGAGCGCGCTGTTCGAAAGCGTTTAGCGTCGCTGGGGAAGATTCGTATATTTCGCAAGCCGTTAGCTCGCGATGGATGCTGACAGAGCCAGAAGCGGTCTCTTTCATCAGGCTGAACAATTTCAGTCGATCGATTTTCCACTCCGTTCTGATGGCTCGTTCGTTTGATGCTTCGAGCAGTCGGACGAGTGGATCGTGCGTCACGATTGACCGTTCAAAATCTACTTCAGGGTTGCCGAAAGTTTCTGCGTTCCTCGAAGCAGGAGGCTTCGTGGTTCGGAGGAATCGCGATCTTTTCGAGATCAGATCAACTTTGACAGTGTAAAATTCGTCAACGGACAGGAACGATCTCGGCTCGATCCAGAGATTTCCAGACCATTCGACGATGTACCAGTTCCAGATATTTCTGAAAGCCAATCGATCGACGTTCGAGTAACCCCGGCGCCGATGCCCGGCAAACCAGTGCCATCCAACGGACTCTTCCTTTGTAAATTCGGATTGGAACCAGTTGTGAAAACGGGAAAACGCCTCGTTCCGAGAAAACTCCTCGATTTGGTCACGAATGATGGATCGCGTCGCATCGGCTGGCACGGCTTGGTCGATAGATGGCAAGAACTGGTTGTTGAAAACTAGAATTTTGCCACCAATTCCGACGTATCCTGCTGGAGTTGGGAATAACTGACAGGCCGGCGTATCGCAATCGGCCCACGAATCGTCGGCATCACGATATTCCTGGCGATCATCCTCCTCAGGTTGCGAGATCCTCGTGTCATCTGGTTCGCTCACTTCGCCCCAGACAAGGCTGTGTCCGATGGAAATTGCGAATGCGACCGCCGAGGCACCGAGCGCAATTCTGACAAAGAGTGTCATGCGACACGCCTCCTGCAACGATTACAAGCATCCGTAGCTACGATGCGGCCTCGAAAAGACCTGGACTCCGCCAGTGTTATCGCTGCAAACCGTCTTTCGGACAAGACGTGTCAAAGGCCAGGATTGCCGGCTGCGGGTTTCACGAATTAAATCAGCCTCGATTTCAACCATGCTGATTCGATTCCAAACTTCTTCACGTCCGTGAGTCAATTCCTTCAACGCCCGTCTTATTTCCTAGGGATCAAGTTTGCCCTTCAACGCTCGTTCGAGAACCAAATCGATTCATGTAAAAGTTCAGTCACGGGGCGCGTAGAAATTGCCATAATTGAACGCCGATTAGTGCCAGAAAACACCTTCTTCGATAAGCGATTCGCGATGAGCGACTCGATGCGGTTGATTGATGCAGAGGACGTCAATTGTCACATTTCCAAACGGCCTGAGCCCGACAAGCCATCCCCGATTCCACCGAAAATGGTCACTCCAAATTTGACGCCGTGGGTGAAACAGTTGCGCTACCACCCCGGTCTCGGGATCGACCCCGGACAATTTCGGGCCCTTATGGTTATTGCAGGGAAAACAGGCGAGCGCAAGATTGTCGAGTGATGTAGGCCCATAATGTTTTCGAGCAATGATGTGATCGAACTCAAAAGGACGAGGATCGAATACTTGCGGAATCTGACAATACTCACAACGCGCGCCTGCGCGTTGCCAAATCGCTTCACTCAACAGACGATCCATCAGGACTGCCCTGTTGTAATTTTCCGAAGTGAGATTCTCGCTTTGGACTGTAATAACCCGATGAGGCTGCCGATTTTTTCGTAGCCGTCGAGCCACTCGCGATCTTCGGCCGTCAATTCTCCATTACGAGCTTTTTCAGCCAATTCACGCATCCGCTGGCGGTCGGTCTCGGAAAATGAGATTGCTAACATGGCACGAGCCGCCGCCTCCGAAAGCGTTGGCTCGGTCGGAGCGATTACTCCCGCAAGAATTTGGGATTCAATACTTATGGTCGCTGCACTGCTCATGATTTTGAGTTTACCATGCTCACAATCAACGAGTCCACTACCTTTTTTCTTCCCGCTCACACTGGTTCGCCAATAGCGATGACTTTGAAGTCACCATCAACGCGCAATCGACAAGCCCATTCTGAACCCATCATACGACGCGCGTGAAAAATGCCCCCGGCTGGAGTCGAACCAGCAACCTTCGGCTTCGGAGGCCGACGCTCTATCCAATTGAGCTACGAGAGCTTACGGCAATCTGCGACGAAAACGCTGACGTTTCTGAGCCGGTTTGAATTTTGGCTCGTCTGTGCAGCATCAATTTTTCACCGTTGAATGATCCGATGAAGCAATTATGAAGGATTCGGGTATGAAAACAAGCATCCTGCGGAAAACAGTCAGAACCAATGACGAAATTCACGCCAATCTTTCCAAGGTAATGGTCGTCTCTTTTACGCGGGAGTACCGCCTGCTTGAAACTCTTGCCATAGTTGCAATACTGCTGGCGCGGTTGTTTTTGACAATTTAGTCACCAATAAATGAGGAAACGAAAATGAAGCGTACCGGTGCAACGAAGTTGAAGGGGAATCCTGTCGATCTGAAGGGGCGAGCTCTGAAAGTGGGCGACGATGCTCCTGACTTCAATCTGCAAGACAACGGCCTGGCCGATGTGACCCTCGCTTCCAGTGCGGGTAAGACTCGCATCATCGCCACGATTCCATCACTCGATACGCCGGTCTGCCACCTGGAAACCAAGCGATTCAACGAAGAAGCCAAGAAGTTGCCGAATGCTGAAGTTCTGGTCGTCAGCATGGACCTTCCGTTCGGTGCCAAGCGATGGTGCGGTGCCGAAGGCATCGATTCCGTAAAAACGCTGAGCGCTCATCGCTGCAATGACTTTGGTAATGATTATGGTGTGCTGATCAGTGGCGGACCGCTTGATCGCTGCTTCGCACGAGCGATTTTCGTCGTGAATCCAGCGGGCAAGATCACCTTTGTCGAATATGTCAGTGAAATTGCGGAACATCCTAACTACGAGGCAGCCCTGGCCGCCGCCAAGGGTTGATCGAAAGACTTCGGAACCCGTATTTCCAGAGTAATCAACTTCGGGTAGATTTTTGGAATGAGAGGGATTGCACGCGCGGTCGGCTGCCCGGCAGCTGACCGCCTCCCCCAAAAATTACGGTCGTCACGAAAGGATTTGCGATGAAACTCCGTTACCTGGGAATGTCGGTGTTGCTGGCCGGATTGTCTGTTTCCACTGTCGTCGCCCTGCGAGCTGCCGATGACAAGCCGAAAGCCAAGTCCAAAGAAACGAAACAGGCTTTGCCAGCGGACGAAAAGTTAGACCCCGGCATCATCAAATTCACCTCGGCTCCTGCCGCAGTCCAAAAGACGTTCAAGGAAGAAGTCAAAGGTGGCAAGATCGAGCTCCTCGGCAAAGGGGAAAGCGATCGGGGAGTCTTCTACAAAGCCCTGATCGGAAATGCGGCAGGCCACAATTATGAAGTTGCCGTCGGTGAGAATGGTCTGTTGCTGGAAAAAATCCTGCAGATGGTGACCACCGAAGTGACTGTCGAGGACTGCCCTCCCGCCGTCATGAAGACGCTGGGCGAAGAGGCCAAGGGAGCCAAAATCGAATCGGTGGAAAAAGTGGTTGAAGGCAAACGAGCCCACTATGTTCTGGACGTCGTCCATCAAAAATCGAAATATCAGATCATTGTGATCGAAGACGGCACCCTGATTTCGAAAGTCGTCGACTACGAAAAGGATGCTGATCCCGTTCCCGCTCCTGTCGAAGCCAAGGCAACAGGGAAAGAATCAGGGACACGAAAGAAGTAATTGCGAGTTAACGCCGTTCGCTGAACAGAGTCGGACGAAAGCTCATCGGGCTGGTGAGCTTTCGTCTTGGCGTTTTACATGCCTTTAAGGCAAATTGCATTGTATTCGGTATTGTTAAGCGAGGTTGTCGATTGCCTTCGCTGCTCGGCAGGAGGTTCGCCTTCCTGAAAGCAAAACGAAGGACTGGTGGGCTTCGAAGACTCGACCCCACCCTACTTTTCGGCTCGGCGGAGCCTCGCTATACCTGTTAAGGATGCACTTTCGGAACTGCCTTCGCATTGGCTCAATCTTGGCCCAGACGCTGCAGAGCTTCAGTCGCCACGCGGGCAACCTCGGTGTCTTCGTCCTGGCTCGCGATTCGAAGTCCTTCGCGAACTTTTTCACTATTGATCTTCGATTGGCCGAATGCCAGCGCGATTTGCTCACGAACAACCGGTTCACTGTCGTCAAGCAACGGCAGTAACTGGTCAGTGCATGACTCGCAAAATGCTGGCCATTTAGCAAATACCGTAGAATTGGCCTCGCGGACTTCGGCCCGATCATGGTCCAGGAATCGCAGCAGTCGAGGGAGCAGTTCGGACTCGACTCGACCTGGAATCACCTCCGCTTCGACGAACGTGTTTAGAATAGCTGCCACCATCAACGGTTGCGTCTCTTCTTCGTCGAGAAACGAGAAAAGTACCGGAACAACGTGATCCGACCGCTTCGATTTTGTTCGAAGCAAAGCTCGGGCAGACTCAAACCGTACGTCGGGGTCACTATCTTGTAACAGCGACGCGATTAATGTTTCAGTCTCGTCGGAAACAGATAAACGAATTCCGCCGATCAGTTTGGCAGCGAGTGCTCTGATCGTTGAATCATTGTCGCGAAGAGCATGAACTGCCCAGCGAGTGATTTCGTCGGGTCCCCCCAACAGGCCGATCGCCTGGAGTGCCCGTAAGCGTTGTTCAGGGGAATCGTTCTTTTGCAGCTGAGCAATCCAATCGGAGATCGACTGACTGGCAAACGGTTTTGGAATCGGAGGCATTCATCAACTTTCAGAGATGGGTTAGAGTTTCTTGGTCGCGATTTGGACGCACTCTACCCAACAGAGTCGACCCTCGCATAGAATCCCGAATCAACGAATTGTTGTTTCAATCGTACGCGTCTTCGAGCCGCGAGCGAATCCGCAATTCAACTTCAGTATTCCCCTGCCCTGCACGGATGCGACCTTGGCCAAGAAGTCCGCTCGAAAATCGATCGACACCGAGACACCGAAACCTTCGGCGGCGAAACCGTTGGCTCAAAAGAATTCGGTTGCTGCCCCTGCTGCTGTTGCGCCGATCGTCTGGGATGACGAACAGCTTGAGGCGGATACGCATCGTCTGGGAACCGATATCTGGCAACACCTTTCTCGTCGTCGACCCTCGATGTTTGAGCGGCGATGGTGGGATGACCGCATTCTCGGTGCCGCAATGGCCGACGAATCTCTGAAAGTCCAGATGTTTCGGTTCGTCGATGTGCTTCCTCGATTGAGGACGCATCGCGATGTGACGCGGCATCTTCAGGAATATTTTCTGGAAGTAAAAGAACATCTTCCTTTCGCGATCGAGATGGTTCGTTTCGGGGTTGAACATCTTTCACCCGATTCCGTGCTCTCCCGAGCGTTGGCCCATAACGCGAGAAGCAACGCCGCTCGAATGGCCCGTCGGTTTATCGCGGGCTCGAACGTCAGTGAAGTCCTGGCATCTGTCACCGCACTTCGAAAGCAGGGGTTCGCATTTACGCTGGACCTGCTTGGTGAGGCGGTGATCAGCGAATCGGAAGCTGAAATCTACCAGCACGCCTACCTCGATTTGCTGGAGGGCCTTGCACCGGTGGTCAACGCGTGGCCGGAAAATGCTCAGACAGACTACGATCACGATGGAGCGATTCCACGTGTCAACGTTTCCGTCAAGCTTTCGGCGCTCGTCAGTCACTTTCGTCCGATGGATGCGGAGGGAACGGCCTTGGCCGTCAAACAGCGACTACGTCCGCTGCTGAGAAAGGCTCGTGAAAGACATGCTTACGTGCATGTCGATATGGAACAATATGCATTCAAAGACTTGACGATCGAGATCTTCAAACAGGTGCTGATGGAAGAGGAATTCCGCGACTGGTCCGATGTCGGCATTGTCGTTCAGGCCTATCTGCCAGACGCAGAACGGGATCTTGTCGGATTATTAGAATGGTCTCGCCAACGGGGTACACCGGTCTGGATTCGACTTGTGAAAGGGGCTTACTGGGATTACGAGACAGTGGTCTCACAAAGCCGCAACTGGCCATCGCCCGTGTTTCAGGAAAAGTGGCAGTCAGACGACAGTTACGAACGGCTGACACGAATTCTCCTTGAGAATTACACCATTTTACGACCAGCGTTCGGCAGCCATAACTTGCGAAGTCTGTCACACGCGGTCGCGTGTGCAAAACAACTGAATGTTCCCGAAGGGGCATTCGAACTGCAAATGCTGTATGGAATGGCCGAGGAACAAGCACGTGCCTTCAGTGAGTTAGGACACCGTGTCCGGATTTATACACCTTTCGGGCAACTGATGCCCGGGATGGCGTATCTCGTCCGGCGGCTTCTGGAAAATACGTCGAACGATTCGTTCCTGCGGCACAGCTATGACGAAAATGTGAAGATCGAGGACTTGCTTATGAAACCCGCCAATCTCGCCAAAAAGACTCCACCCAAAAAACAGCCGCCAAAGCCGGAATTCATCAACGAAGCGATTGCCGACTTTTCTCGAAAAGAGGTTCGCGAGGCGATGGCGGCCGCACTCGAAGCGGCCTCGGACGACCTGGGAGAAGAATACCCGATCGTCATTGGCGGAAAGGCGATGCATGCTCGTCCGATGATGATCTCGCGAAATCCCTCGCATAAGCAGCAAATCATTGGTCGCATCGCATCGGCATCAGCCGACGATGCCGTCCTGGCAATCGACACCGCCCGCCGTTCCTTCACCTCTTGGTCACGCCTTGAAGTTCAGTATCGTGCGGAGTACCTGGAACTGATGGCGAACGAGATGCGACAGCGACGCTATGAGCTGGCTGCCTGGCAGGTTCTCGAATGCGGTAAGCCCTGGGCCGAAGCGGATGGCGATGTTTGTGAAGCGATCGATTTTTGCATGTATTACGCCCAGCAGATGCGAGAACTCGACAATCCTCGGCACGTTGATTTGCCGGGTGAAGAAAACCGCTATTTCTATCGAGCACGTGGTGTCGTCGTGGTAATTGCACCTTGGAATTTCCCACTGGCAATTCTGACAGGCATGACGGCAGCGGCTCTCGTGTCAGGAAACACCGTCGTTCTGAAGCCGGCCGAGCAATCATCGGTGGTGGCTACCAAGTTTCTGGAAGTCATTCAGGCATCGGGAATTCCCGATGGTGTCGTCAGCTTTTTACCTGGAATTGGTGAAGAAGTCGGACCGGAACTCGTCGGAAGCCCCAACGTGGATTGCATTGCCTTCACCGGTTCACGGCAAGTCGGCCTGTCGATCAACGAACAGGCAGCGGCATCCCATATTTCGCAAATGGGGGTCAAGCACGTCATTGCCGAAATGGGTGGTAAAAATGCCATCATCGTCGACAACGACGCGGATCTCGACGAAGCGGTCGTTGGCGTCATACAGAGTGCATTCGGATATTCTGGACAGAAATGTTCAGCCTGCTCACGTGCGATCGTACTGGAAGATGCATACGACGAATTTCTTGCTCGACTGGTCGAAGCCGCGAAGTCACTGAAGGTCGGCCCTGCCGAAGATCCTTCGACCGATATTGGTCCGGTGATCGATGAAGACGCTGCGACACGCATTCTGAAATTCATCGAAATCGGTGAAACGGAAGGGCGACTGGTCTTTGGCGAAGTCGATCCTGATCTGGCTGCAGAAGGTTATTTTATTGGCCCCCACATTTTTGTGGATGTCCCACCCGATGCAAAAATCGCACAACAGGAAATCTTCGGTCCGGTACTGGTTGTGTTCAAAGCCAAGGATTTAACCGAGGCACTTGCGATCGCCAATGGTACGGATTACGCACTGACCGGCGGCTGCTATAGCCGTAGTCCGGCGAACTTGAAGCGAGTTCGTCAGGAATTTGCGGTGGGCAACCTGTACTTGAACCGTCCCATTACCGGGGCATTAGTCGGTCGTCAGCCATTTGGTGGATTCAAGCTCAGCGGCATCGGCAGTAAGGCTGGCGGTCCAGACTACCTGAAGCATTTTTTGATTCCAATCAACGTCACCGAAAACACTCTTCGACGCGGCTTCGCACCGCAAACCGATGAGGAAGAAGAATGACTGTAACGGAGTGAGCTGGACGCATAGTACAGAAAGACGTTGTTTAACGTTCTACTTTCCAGCGTCCTGTCGATCGGAAAACGATTCGACGAGGTTGATCGCTCTGACGAATTCACTTAATCGACCGACAGGGTTCAACCCCCCAAGCGCCCGGCGACAGAATTGATCAATCAGGATTTCTGTTTCCGAGCGTTCGTCGACGAGGGATTCATCTGCTGACTCGGCGGACGTTTTCCATTGGATATGCGTGCGATCAGACAGAGTCGCATGACCCCGTTCACATTCGATAGAAAACCTGGTCACTCCGTTTCCGGCGGGCTTCTGTTGCAACCTTGCTGTCCGGGTATTGATTGGAGTCAATGCGGAAGAGAACTCGAAATCAACTCCATGATTTGCAGGCGATTGTCCATTTGACTTTGAGATGACAGTCGGCGACTGCCCCATCAGATGGTGACACCAGTCGACAATGTGAGCGGTTTCGGTCTTCTCGGCAAAAAGATCGCATTCAATCAGCATGCGTTTTACCCGGCCCAGCTTTGTAGCGATCAATTCACGTAATCGGCATGTCGCTGGCGTGAATCGCAATCCCAGTTCGGGCATACAAAGATCGTCAACCGTGTTTGTCAGGTTTGCGTCAGCCTCCGAAGATGAGCATGGCTCAAGGAGTGCTCGTAATGTCGCCGGTTGTCGCAAGATGGGATTGGCCAGAAAAACAGGCTTACCGCTGCCTGCAATCAGGCTCAAGGCACCGGCTCCTAACCAGCCGGGATCGAGTACGAGCAATCCCTGCAATTTTGGCCTGGCGAGTATTTGCCTCAGGCTACCCGCAACTTCGGCGTCGAATTCGCTGGCGACGGATTTCGCGCGTGCCTCGACAGGATCATAGACAAGCCGAATCGTCAAACGGCTTTGCAGGCGAACGAGCGTATCGAGATAACACTGTTCCCAGCTCGGACCAAGCCCGATCAGGCCAAGCCCAACTCGATCGCGTCGTGACTGATCGACCATCCGCTTAGTTCGCTGTGAAAAGGGAAATTCGAACCAGAATTGCCACCTGATCTTAAGGCGACGCCGCTCAGATTGCGAACGTGCAACAAATCAAACGACTGAGTCAACAAAGCGATGGTAAAAGGGATCGCTGGAAACACATTCTGTTTCAATGGCGTTGACGAAACCACGACCTGGCCAGGCGCATGACCCTCGACTTGTTGGCGTTAAAGTAAGCTTACTGATAAATCGCGAAACGTTGCATTTGCCCCGATTTCTAAACCAGCAGTGTCACTTGGTTGCCAGGTATTCGTCAGCGACGCCAACGACTAACTCCTGCTAACCCGCACAGGCCCAGCACCAATAGCGGAAAGGTGCCGGGTTCGGGGACTGCCTGATACATCACGCTGTCGATCTGCAAGTCGGTGCCATTGCCGCTAATGAGAGCTGAGGCCACACGGTTTGTACCGTAGTCAATGCCAATGAACCCGGAATTTGCAAAAGATTCGTTGGTCAAGTCAGCGCTGAGGATCGTCCGCGATTCCAATAGCTGGTTAGTGGCATCAAACAATTCCAACGTCACATCTTTGTCAAGGTCGGTGAGAATCTCGATGCCAACCGCTGAAATGGGACTGCTCCATTCCAGCTTGATCGGATTGTACGGTGCAACCGGCGAGTATGTAACAAATATCATCCCCTTAAAATAGGGGGTTGAAAGTGAATTCGATACGGGAACAGGAACTTGCGAAACAGTCCCTTGTGAAACAGTCATCAGGCCATCACTGGCCGTTGTTGCCTCGAATGTGGCACTCTCGAATCCATAATTGCTGGCGTTGGGACCGAACTCCTGGCGTGTAATCTGCCCGGCGTTGGCGACAGTGGCACCAAGTACCAAGGCAAGAACGATAAGGTTTTGGCAGGCGTTGGACATCGTATTTTAAAATTTCCTGGTTTGGGTTTGTCAAAAAAAATGAAACGCGCTCTGTTGCTGTGAGTCAAACCGATAATTATCCACAATTGATCGCAGTGCATTCTAAATCATCAGGAATACTCGCGGTCGAAGTCAAACAGGCCATTATCGCGGCGATGATTGTCATAGCGCAATATCATTCTACAAGCAAGGTTTGCCACGAATATCGACAAGGCTTCATTCGACAAAAAATTGCTGGGAGCAAGTCAGGACTTTGCTAATTGCCCACCTCCAAATCCGTCCTCGCTTCTCAACACCGGATTCCGATTGTCGTCAGGATTTGAGGATTGCTGCAAACAATATTCTGGAGGCCTCGTTCGTGCTGCGGCTTGCCGTAACGAGTCTGTCTCGACGAGTTTGATGACAAATCGTAGAATTGCGATCCGCTTTAGATTTGGCTTTCTGGATATCCAACGGATGACCCTCGACATCGATTTTTCTAGTGATCCTGAATTCTGCAAGCTTTTGGCAAGGCGGCAGGATGTTGATCTGACTCACGTCGCGCTGGAACTGGCTCGCGACGCGCAGCCGAAACTCGATTTCGAGCACACTTTGACGTGGATTGGCAAACGCTCGTCAGAGTTGCGCAGCCATATACTGCGGGTTCGCAGCGATCGAGAAATACTTCGCGAACTTGTTCGCTGCCTGGCGGGAACGCATGGCCTGCACGGCGACAAACAGGCGTATCAGCGGGCAGAATGCAGCTATATCAATCGCGTCATCGAAACGGGAGTCGGCATTCCGATCAGCCTTTCAGTTGTCTACGTTGCCGTCGCCCAGGCGGCAGGTCTGGAATTGACGGGCGTCGCGGCACCCATGCATTTTTTGACCCGGTTTGACACTGTGCAGGGGCCACTCTTCGTCGATGCGTTTAACGCCGGTGAAGTTCTCAATTACGATGAGTGCATTGAGTGGATCGAGTCACTGAGCGGACTAACGAGCGATGTGATTGAACGATCGCTTGAGCCGGCAACGCCCAGAGATGTTGTTATTCGAATGCTTAACAATTTGAAGGCACTCCACGTCAACCAGGAAGACTGGGAACACGCGTGGCACGTCCAGCGGCGACTGCTGGCCCTGCATAGCGAAGCCTTTGATCAGCGCCGGGACCTCGCGTTAATTGCCATCAAATCAAACCGGCCGGGTGTGGCGATCGATTTGCTCGAGAAATGTCTCAAGGACTGTTCGCCAAAGGATCGCCCTGTGATTCTCAGTCAACTTCATGTCGCCGAACATAATTTGTCGAAGTGGAATTGAAGGATCACTGGCTTGTCTCTCTTTATCGCAATTGAAGGAATCGACGGGTCTGGTAAGGGAACGCAGGCGGCAAGATTGCACGCGTACTTGATGTCCAAGGGGCACAAAAGCGCTTTGCTCAGCTTCCCTCGATACCAGCAGACAATGTTCGGTCAAAAGATCGGCGATTTTTTGAACGGCCGGTTTGGAACGCTGGAAACCGTCCATCCATTGCTTGCCTCGCTCTTGTTCGCGGGAGATCGATTCGAATCGAGCGAACTCATTCAGACAGCGACGGCGAATCATGATGTCGTGATCTGCGACCGATACGTCGCATCCAACGTCGCGCATCAGGGAGCCAAGGCGTCGGGAACGGAACGTAATGAACTGATCGAATGGATTCAGCACCTGGAATATTCGATCTACAAACTTCCCCGCGCAGATTTGACACTGTTTCTTGATGTGGATGTCGAACACGCTCAAGAATTAATCGCGGCAAAATCCCGTCGAGACTACACCGACAAGGCTGCAGATCTACAAGAAGCCGATGCAAACTATCTGCGCCGGGTTCGTGATGTCTACCTCGAACTGGCACGCGAACAGCAATGGACGAGTATCAATTGTGTTCAGGGAACCCGCGTCCGAACCATCGATGAAATTGCTGCCGAAATCGCTGCAGTTGTGGAGGCTTCTTTGCCGGGATGAGACTGGAATTAGCCAGGTCTGTTTTCCCGAAGCAAACTGAATTATGCTGACGCAAGTTGTGGTGCAAGGCCGTAAGAATTCAGGAGACTGATTGTGACTCGAACAGAATTACGTTTTCGAAGTCTTATGATCTTCGTTGCAATCCTGGTTGTTGCAGATTCTGGTTACATCGTCTCAGCTCAATCGCTGCCACCCACAGCGGCGGCCTCTGCGAAGACAATCGCTCGCTGTGGACAGGGTTGGCTGGAAACGATCGACGGATATCCCGTGCTTCATCTCAAAGGGACTCCCTATGAAATGGGGTTCCAGCACGGCGCGTTGCTCCGCGACCACTGTCGTCAAAATATGAAGACAATCCTCGTTGACCGGGCAGAAGAGTTGACTGTAGTCGATATCGGACCATTGAAAGTCACTCCGCGAACAGCAATCGACATGATTGTTGCTTTCCAACAACCGCATGTCGCTTCACGCTATTTTGAAGAAATGGACGGATTAGCTGCTGGCTCAGGCCAGAAGGTCGCAGATGTCCGTGCGGGAAATTTCATCCCCGAGCTGTTTCATTGCAGTGGTTTCGCGCTCGCAAAGTCGGCGACAAAGAACGGAAACATGTTACACGGACGAGTGCTGGACTATGCGATCGACTGGGGTCTGCAAGACCACGCCGTTGTCATCGTCTACGAACCTGAAGGACGACTCCCCTGGATCAATGTCAGTTATGCTGGATTCATTGGTTCTGTCACCGGAATGAATGCCGAAAACATTTCCGTTGGTGAGATGGGTGGAGGAGGCCTGGGTCACTGGAATGGCCGCCCCATGGCCCTGCTCGTTCGCGACGCATTAGAAACCGCAAAGTCACTCGACGACGCGATTGCCACCTTCCGTGATGGGCCCCGAACCTGCCAGTATTACTACGTGATCGCCGATGGAGAAACGAATGAAGCCGTCGGCATGGAAGCGTCCTGGGACGTCTTTACAGTTATTAGGCCTGGCGAATCCCATACCATGCTCTCCAAGCCGGTGAAAGATTGCGTACTTCTATCAGCCGGGTCCCGATATGAAGAACTCTCGAAACAGACGGCAAAGGGACACGGCACATTTACGGCCGAAACCGCGATTCACTTAATGGATCGTCCGATCGCCATGAATTCGAACCTGCACAACGTCTTGTTTGAACCTGCGACGACTAAGTTCTGGGTCGCCAACGCCTCATCCGACCGGAAGCCCGCGGCGGAACAGAAGTATTATTCGTTCCAGCTCTCCGAACTTCTCAAGCGAAGTCCATCAACCGACAGTCCGGAACTTCCTTTGCCACAACGAACCGCGAATCGTGAATCGGCCGCAAGCAGTAAATAGCGGTCGTTGCAAATTACAGTTATCGGCTCAGGAAGTCGTTCCTAGTTGAGTCCCCAGCTACTGCTCTGTACCGCCTGTTGGCGGCTGAACTGACGAATCGGCAGGATGAAGACGCCATTCCTTGTTTACGATCAGTCGCGCGCCGCGACGAAACGACAGATACGACCAGGCCCATTGCAATACGACGAACAGCCGGTTCTTGAAACCTGTCAGGAAGTAAATGTGGACAACCAACCACATCATCCACGCGACGAAACCGGAAAGCTTGAACCGACCGACTTCGACCATCGCACGACTTCTACCGATGGTGGCCATCTGGCCCTTATCGACAAAATGAAACGGTTTGTGTGAATGACCGGCTATTTCCTGTCGGATTATCCGTGCCAGATATTGGCCGTGCTGCATCGCAACAGGTGCCGTTCCCGGTAAAGGTTTTCCGGTCTGATGCACAAAACAGGCTTGATCTCCCGCCACGAAGATGTGCGGGTGTCGCTTCACACTCAGGTCAGGTTCGACGATCACCCGTCCCTGGCGATCCACTTCGAAACCAGCTGCGTGCCCCAATGACGAGGCCTTAACACCGGCCGCCCAAAGAATCGTGGCCGACGTGATTCGTTCGTTGCCAACCTCCGCGCCATCGCCGTCGATTTTCGTCACCGCACGCCCTGTCCAGATCTGAACGCCCAACTGTTCGAGATCACGAGCGGCCCGGGCGGACTGCTGTGCACTGAACATTGGCAGGATACGCGGTCCGGCTTCAACCAATAACACGCGCGCCGACGCGGCGTCGATATTGCGAAAGTCTCTTGCCAGCGTAAACCGGCTCATTTCCCCGATTGCGCCAGCCAATTCGACCCCAGTCGGGCCACCTCCAACGATGACAAAGGTCAAAAGCCGTTTACTGGCTTCCGCAGAATTTGTTCTCTCTGCCTCTTCATATGCAGACAAAACCCGTCGGCGAATTTCGGTCGCTTGTTCGAGAGTTTTTAAACCAGGCGCATGTTCTTCCCATTCGTCGTGGCCAAAGTAACTATGTCGCGCTCCACAAGTCAGAATCAGGTAATCGAAGCCGAGTTCGCCAAAATCCGTCACCACGATTTTTCGATCGGGTTGCAGCGACAAGACTTCGCCTTGCAGAACTTGAATGTTGTGATATTGCGACAGCAGACTGCGAATCGGTACGGCGATATCCGCCGGGCTGAGTCCCGCCATCGCAACCTGGTACAAAAGCGGCTGGAACAAGTGGTGATTCGTACGATCGAGCAGTGTCACTTCGATACCAGCAACATTCCCCAGCCCCTTAGCCAGGTTTAGTCCGGCAAATCCCCCTCCGACGATCACAACACGTGGCATGGAATGGAACAACCTCATTAAACTCTTGCAACGTCGGTACACACTCGACTAGGCAAACAGTTTAACAAGTGGCTTTCCATCATGAGCAACTTTGAATGGACGACCTGACTTCGAAAAGAATTCTTTTTGAATCGGCAGCCCTAATGCGTGAGCAATCGTCGCATTAAAGTCAGCTACGTGCACGTCGTCTTCTTCAGGGCTGTAACCATTTTTGTCGGAGGTCCCATAGAAGCGGCCACCCTTAATCCCCCCACCGGCAAAAAAGCCGGAAAAGACTCCCGGATGATGATCGCGACCACTGTTCGCATTGATATGTGGAGTGCGACCGAACTCCGTCCCTAAAACGACGAGAGTATTCTTAAGCAGTCCTTTGGACTTCAGATCAGAAATCAGCACCGACGCCGCCCGGTCGAGGATAGCAGCTCGAGCAGGAAGCTTGTCTCGCGAAAAAATCTCGGTATGCATATCCCAGCCACCAAGGCTGATTTCAATGTAGCGTACATTATGCTCAACAAGACGTCGCGCCAGCAGACATCCCTGACCAAACTGGTCTCGACCGTATTTATCGCGAATCTCGGGCTTCTCTTGATTCAGGTCAAAGGCTTTCAGCTCGTCGCTGTGAACCAATTGATTGGCCTGACGATAGAAGTCGGAGTAGGCATCGACCTGTTTTTGAGGATACTTCTTTCGGAAGTCAGAATCGAACTTGTTGATCAGCTCCATCCGTTTGTCGAATGAGGCGTCGGTCAGGTATTTCGGTGTCACTGTATTTTGCAATCCGGCGTTCGGGTCACCGACGGGAACCGGAGTGAACGCGGGTTCGAGAAACCCCGCACCAGGATGGCGAGCCTCGCCGCCGATCAGAACATTGTCGGGTAGCGTTCTGTTTTGGCGGCCTAGAATCTTCAAGGCCCATGCTCCCATGCCGGGATGTCGAATTGAAGCGATTTCCTTGTAACTGGTCCGCATGAAATAGCGGCCCCCTTCGTGATCGCCGGTCTCGGTATGCAGCGACCGAATGACCGCCATTTCGCTGGCGACCTTTGCTAATTCAGGTAAGGTTTCACCGAATTGCATTCCTGGAACGTTCGTGGAAATTCCCTTCGTTGCTCCTTGAGTTTCACGACCGGGCTTTAAGTCGAACGTATCCAGGTGCGACATCGCTCCGTTCATGTACAGGAAAATAACGTGCTTGGCTGAACCCTCTTTTGCTTCAGTGCTGCTGCTCGACCCCTTTTCGTCTTTCTTATTGGAAGTTTTGTCGTCTGCGGCATTTACCAGTCCAACGGGCAGGATGGTGACCCCGAGCATGGTTCTCGCGGCGTACTCTAAAAACATGCGGCGAGAAACGAAATCATTAAGTTCGCTGGTCATGTTTTACACTCTTTTCTGTCGTGTTAATTCTCGTCAAGCACCAAAGTAGCGAAAAAAGAGAAAGGGAGCACTAATTGGCACTGATTTACGCTAATAAGAAAAGTCGTGGACTAACATCTTCTTGATTTATTACTGAAGATTAGCGCAGATTCGTGTTCCACCTCTTCCTAACTGACTTTTCTGCGTTTGCAATCTGGAGTTTCAAATTTCGAACCCTGACATCGCTTGCTTGTCATTGAATGAATAGAAACTCGCGGGTATTCACAAGTGCCCAGATGACATTGCCATAACCTGGATCACCGTGCGCTTTGATTTCAGCAAATGCCGCAAGGCGTTCCTCTTTTGATGGTTTACGGGTCAGTATCGACTGGAAGACGACGTCAATGCGCCCCTCATTCGATTTTTCCGCAATCACGTTATTGTAAATTACGGACTTGGGTTCAAGCAGCATATGGGTGATCGGGCCATTGAACATCTGAAGGACTTGTGGAACCGATCCATCAACGGAAGAAACTTCGATTGCTTCGCGATCGGATTGTCCGAACTGCCGCAGGAAGTGCCCTGGTGGACGGGGGGATGGTAATTCCGACGCGCGAACCAGCAGTAATCCTTTGTAAGTGTGATCCTTGTCACGGGCCTCGCGAGCCTTTTTCAGTTCAGCAGATTTAAGTTGTTGTTCGCGGTCATAAATCTGCTTCGCCGTAGCGCTCGCCAGATCAATATTCAGTAGCTTCGCTTCAACGCTTGCCGGTTCGGCCTGATATTCGGCGGGCTTGTAAGCCGCCAGAGTGATAAAGCTGTCCCAGATCTGTTCGGCCGTCATTCGCCGCAGCACGGGACCGGGAAAGTGATATTCGTCACCAGGGGTGATCTCGGCATGAGTCGCTTCGCGCTGATAGATCCTGGTGTTGTAAATAATCCTTAAATATTCCTTCAAATCGAATTTCAGACGAATCATTTCCTGAGTGAGAAATTCCATCAATTCCGGATTTTCTGGCTGGCTGTTGTCCTTGATGTCATCAATCGGCTCGATCAGCCCGACACCGAATGATTTCTTCCACAGCCGATTTGCAATAACTTTTGCGAATCGAGGGTTTTCCGTCGACGTCACCCATTTAGCAAAGGCAATTCGCGGAGATTCCCCTTTTTCAATTTTCGCGGGTGGTCCGAAGATGGTCTTCGGATCGACATTTTGCTTGGGCTTGCCATCGTCGTATTGATAATCGTGCGGAAGCTGAAGTTTTGCGGGACGGTCGTAGACTTCCATCAGGTTGCCGTTAAAAAACCGATTGTACTTCCCTCCCCCATCATATTTCGGATCAGTTTTCTTCAGATCATCCTTCAGTTTGTTGATAACATTTCCGCCGCCGAATTTTTTATCCTGTCCGTTTCGACGAGTCGCGGTGCCAACCATGAAGGCCGCCATTTCGTAGAACTCTTTCTGAGTCCAATGGTCAAATGGGTGGTTGTGACATTGGGCACATCCGATTTGCGTTCCGAGAAACACTCGGACCGTATTATTCATGGCGTCCAGTGGCATCCCTGAATCCCGCAAGATGTAACCGGAAGCTGGATTATCCCAGACCTTCCCTTCTGCGGTGAGCATTTCATAGACAAATTTGTCATACGGCTTGTTGGTCTCAAGGCTTTCTTTAACCCATTCACAGTACGGCTTACCGGGAACGTTGTTCGTCAATTGCCCATCTTTGAGACGTAAAATATCGGACCAGTAATTATAGAAATTGCTGGCAAACCCTTCCTGGTTAAGAAGTACGTCGATCAACTTTGATCGCTTTTGCGAATCGCTATTGGAAGCAAACAGCCGAACTTGTTTCAGACTGGGGATTGTGCCGGTGATATCAAGATAAATCCGACGCAGAAACTGCTCGTCAGTGGTCATCGAATTCGGTTTTACCGAGTACCGGGCGTGGTTGGCATCCACCATTGCGTCGATTTTGGCGGCGGAAGCCAATACCACGGTACGAATACTGGGATCAACTTTTGCCACATTCTGATGCCTTTCGGCGACATGCGGCGGAGGTTCCGGTTTTTTCGTTGCCTTGGGGGGAGCTCCGCTGGCAGTTGGCACCAGCAATCCAGCATGTCCAAAAACGAAAAAAATTGCGGTAATAAACGGGCCCCAAACGGCAAACCCCTTAATGCACAATTTTACACTCGAGCTACGAAACATATTCGAACCCTTTGATGGGATCAGGGCCTCAGTTATGGCTATCGCCCCACTGTGTTTAGGTTTTTGGATCGGTTTGAGGAATTCTACACAAAGCGCTGACCACTTTCCCGATCGGAAAAAAATCCTTATGGAGTTTTCAGCAAACGTCAATGTGTTGTTTTTTTAGTGATCTTGAATCTGGACACCCGCATTCCACGCAAACAGGCATGTTGCTTGCATATCAAACGAGAATCGCTTGCATGGAAGCTGTTGCGTGACGATATGCAATATTGATAGGCTTTCATGACTACAAACCGCGCATTTTTTGTTTTTCGACTCGTGCGCAATTGTGAAGCGTTCGTTGGCTTTCGTAATTTGGCCTTGAATTCCTGAATCTCGGCTCACAATAGAAGCAACATGTTCGACGGACGAGCATAGGAATACGAGGGGTAGAGGAAGATGAGTACTGTTGGGAACGGGAAAAATGGCTCCATCGTCCTGGACGGGATGATCGGCAACGGCCCTGCCATGACCGATGTCTATCGCCTGACCAGACAGGTCGCCAGCACCTCGGCCACCGTTTTACTGATGGGAGAAACGGGGACAGGAAAAGAATTGATCGCACGTGCTTTGCACGAACTGAGCCCCCGTGCATCGGGCCCATTTATCCGAGTGAATTGTGGCGCTCTTAGCGAGAGCCTGCTGGAAAGCGAGCTTTTTGGGCATGTCAAAGGGGCCTTCACGAGTGCTCACGAGAATCGGACCGGGCGATTTGAAGCGGCCCACGGCGGCACGATTTTTCTGGACGAAATCAATTCAATGAGTTACACGTTGCAGGTAAAACTGCTTCGAGTTCTTCAGGAACAGGAATTTGAGCGCGTTGGGGACACAAAAACGATTCGCGTTGATTGCCGGATTGTCGCTGCCACTAACCGCGATCTGCTCGATGAAATCGACGCGGAACGTTTTCGAGAAGACCTTTATTACCGGCTGAATGTGGTCCCGGTTTATTTGCCTCCACTTCGTGACCGGCCGGAGGATATTGAGGCCCTCGTCACGTTTTTCGCCAAGAAATACGCGGCGGCGAATGGACGACCGATTCCGAAAATTCCCAACGACGTGATTTCGATGCTCCAGGCCTATTCGTGGCCCGGTAATGTGCGAGAACTGCAAAACTATATTGAACGGGCGACGGTTCTTTGTACTGCGGAAACGTTAGCAATGGACCTTTTCCCGCCACACGTCCGTGGCTTGGCTCCCGTCAGAATCAGTCGCGCCAAGTCAGGTGGGATCCAGAAGATGTGCAGTGAACTAGTCACTCTCGGCCTGATGGAAGCGGGCGACGAAGCACAGGATATCCACGAACGGATCGTCTCGTTAGTCGAAAAGGAAGTCCTTCTTCAGGTTCTTCGTACTTGTCAGGGCACTCAGACCAAGGCGGCGGTCAAGCTGGGTATCAATCGAAACACGCTGCACAAAAAGATCGAAGACTACAGCCTTCAGGCCGAAGCAAGATAAAACCTGAAAAACAAGGACAGGTACAATGATCATTTGCCCCCGCCCTTCCCCGGCACTTTTGGCAGCAGGATTTGGAGCACGGATCTTCAGTAATCAGAAAAGAACCGATTCGATGTTAAATCCCTTTCTTGGATTTTTCCCAATTCGCGCCGATTTGCGAAGATAAGAGTTCCAAAACTCTTTCGTCTTTTCCTCGAGTCCCCATGGACCATTCGCTGCTTTCCTGCAATTCCAACGAACGCCACAGAAATCGGTTTCCGCGCCGTCAGAGTTTCACCTGGCTCTCGCACATTGGGAATGACTCTAATCAGAGAGACAACTTTCCCGCCAGTAGACGCACAGCATGGCGATTACGTCTGGATCAAGCTCATCAGCCGTTTCATTGAGAGTGTAGGCGTTAACATCGACCTGCTTCATGTCAAGTTGCCGACAGATCAGGAACGGATGCCTCCAAGTATTTGTGAACTCGAATGTCCTCCCACCGCAGTCAAAGTCGAAATACCGCCAGTGCCGACCTCTCGGCTTGATGGTCGCAATGACCTCCCCGTCACGCTTGATTTCGTACGCGCAACGGATGATCCGTATTTGCGGCAACCATGACAATTTTTCCTTAATCTCTATGCTTTTTCGCTGAATCGTTTTCCCATCGTACTTGAGATCCCACGCACGCTGGAATTTCAAGATCCCATCGACGTCGTACGTACGGTGAATTCGACCTGAGTCAACACTGACCGTGCACGATGCCAACGATTCAAATGGCCACCTCCCTTTGTTGATCGGCCAAAACACAACTTTCATTTCAATGCTCCCATTGAACTCCAGAGACATAGTCCTTTGAAAGAACCGGATAAATCATGCGTCCCGCGGATCTTTTGGAATTATTTTCCTGAAGCCAATATAGGCAGCGGGTTATGCACCTGGCCATATCAGGATTTCGTCTTGGCGAGGGAACCGGAGTATGCCTCTTACCAAGCAACAGCCGGCTAATCGACAACCAATTTTACAAACACCTTCCAAACGTTAAGAAACTCGTCAGACTCACCCATTGACACCCGCCTTATTTTTTTGTATTTTTTTGTCGCCACTTATTTTGTTTATGACAAAAGTGAGTGAACCAACACACGGATCGCCCCGTAGCCGTCAATTGGCACGGGCTGATACGTGCGGTTCGTTGTTTACCCGCAGGATGAAGCGTGGCGGGTGGAAACCTTAAGACAAATCTAAGGGGCGGCGAAGCGCCGAGAGAGTTGAGAGCCGTCTCAGGCGGTTCGCCAGATACTTCCGCTCCATGAACCCGAGGAACTTTGGTGACACTTAAAACATCAAGTTTCTGAAGAGTGGAAAGGACGAAGAATCTGCCGGTTGAAATCGCCCGACTCGCCTGGGAGGAATGATGGGATTCGAACTCGCTCGAACTCGAACGAACTCGAACGAACTCGAACACAGCTAAAAAAACAGGAAAACGATCACGAAAACCCTACGAATTACGAGGAATAGTCGAAGTCGTTCGAACTTGATCGAACTTTGACACCGAATTTCTCGGCTGCGGGATGACAGTAGAACGGAAGAGAAGGTACTGAACAGAAGGTTTGAAGTTACCGAAGGGAAGAATATCGAAGACGTGCGAGATGTCGTCAGAACAGTCCGGGTCGCTCGGGGTGAATGCTTCATGCAATTGCGGAGTCACTTGCCATACGCGAAGCGGAGCTTCGAGGAGGGCGTCCCCAGGCGGGAGCTTGGGAACGAGAACTGACAAGGCCGAGAACGGTTGAAGTTAGCCAAGCTGGCTAACTTCAACCCCGAAGAAATGCCTGAAAAAAAGGAACTTGGCCAACTTGGCCAACTTTTTTTGAGGATCTCCCTGGTGGATTTGATTAATGTTTTGATTCAGCATGAAGGCTCGAGCGAACACTGCTACGCGAGATTTGACCGCCGCATTTTACGACCGTCATCGTCCATTGATATTCAATCCGAATTCATAGTTGCCCAACCATTACCAATGTTGCCCATCAAAGTTGCCCAAACATTCCCACGACGGAAATGTCTTAAGAGGCCTGTTTATCACTAATGTTGCCTGGACAATCCTAATGTTGCCTAAAGTTTTTTGGACATGTTTGCCAACCTGACCGACAGGTTCACGTTTTTTTCTCACCAGTGTTTGGGGAGAACAATCAGGGGATTTAGATTTCCGACCTGCCTGGATGTCGATTCAGGTTTTGGTGAGTGGACTTGCCCATGAAATGTGGGCGCGGGGAAAAGCGAGTAAACTTAACCCCGAGGAGTCCAGAGCATGTCGAAAGAACGTCGCAAGCACACATCGGAATTCAAGCGAGAAGCAGTGGGTATGGTGCTGAACCAGCAGC
>CAIOKO010000017.1 GCA_903858935.1 uncultured Schlesneria sp.
CGAATCTGTCGATGTGACGAACTGTTGATGACCTGATGCCCCGGATGATCGTCCGGCAGAACCGTGCCTCCTGGCGCTGCTTCGTTGGCGGTTTCCAGCAGCGATTGCAACCACAACCGCTGCTGTTCAGCAAACACTTTCCCGTAGACGGCAGCGGCGTCGCTCAGTGAATTGGGTTTCTGTGCCACGAGCGCGTCGACAATAAACGGATTCCATTTTGGCGGCTCAGCTCGTAGCGCATACAGTTTTTCAGGAGTCCGTCCAATCGCATCCAGTTCGGCAGAAAGACGGCTCAGATATTCATCGCGGCGTTTCTGAAATTCGGCTTCCGGGATCGAGCCCCACGACTGCATCTCAAGCCACGGCCCAAAGACGGGATCGTCTTTGCCGAGTCCCTTCAGGTAAGCCAGCCAGCGATTCAAGACGTAAGGTCGAATATCGTCGGTCCGATATGAAAGAAACTGCGTCGACAGATCCTGCTCGCCGACACCTTTGGCAATTTCCGCCAGGTAAAGCCCGACCTGCATTCGCAGCCGATTCCGCATGATTTCGTTTTGCTCGCGAGCAATCTGCTGATACTTGAATTTCAGTTCGCTGAGCTGCCGTTCGTACTGCTGATGAGCATTCTGATCAGCGATGGTGCCAATGGCGGGTAGTTGCGAGGGTGATTTGCTCGAAGCAATCGTCGCATACAACGAGTAATAGTCTGATGTCGGAATCGGATCGAACTTGTGGTCATGACAGCGGGCACAGGTGACGGTCAGTCCCATCAGTCCGCGAGTGATCACATCGATCTGATCGTCGATGGTGTCGTGAAAATTTCGAAATTGCATCCCGACGGTCAGAAACCCGAGCGCGGCCAACGAAGGATCTTCATCCGATATTCCAAGCTGATCCGCTGCGATCTGTTCCAGCAAGAAGCGATCAACAGGCAAGTCTTTGTTGAAGGCATTAATCACGTAGTCGCGATACGTGTACGAAAACGGAAAAGTCGTGAAACCAATCGCCGCGCCCCCATGAGTGTCTGCATATCGAGCAATATCCAGCCAGTGACGTCCCCAGCGTTCGCCATAACGAGGCGATTCCAACAGGCGGTCAATCAATCGCTGTTCACTTCCTTCTGCCGTATCGTTTTCAAAAGTCTCCACCTCGGCCCAAGTGGGAGGAAGACCAGTTAGATCGAAGGTCGCTCGACGGATGAACTGGGCTCGACTGACGGGCCGCGAATAATTCAGCCCAGATTTTTTAAGCTTCTCTAATAGAAAAAGATCAATGGGAGATGCGCCAACCTCTGACTCGGGCAGAGCTTTCAAAAGCGTTTGCGAATCAGCTATCGGCTGAAACGCCCAGTGGTTCGAATACTTTGCCCCCTCCTTAATCCATTGGCTGAGAATCGCTTTCTGTGCTGCTGTCAGAACTTTTCCAGTAGCAGGGGGAGGCATGACAGTTTCAGGATCTGTCGACTGGATGCGCTTCACAAGTTCGCTGTCTGCGGCCGCACCAGCAACGATAGCCGACCTCTTCGCGTCGACTTCCAGATCCAGTCGCAGATCACCGCTCCGTTTTTTTGCATCAGGACCATGACATTGAAAACAATTCTCCGCCAGGATTGGACGGACCTCGTGATTGAAATCGACCTGAGCGTTAAGGTTTTTTCCGTTGAAAGGCGCAAAGAAGGCAATTCCGAACAGCAGAAAAAATCCTGCATGTGCGCGACGGGAGATAATCAGGTTGTTCATGAAGACTTCTCGGATACGGTGGGACAGATGCCGAGGGCGGTGGGTTCATTGGCAGGGAGTAAACTTTGCGCCCATCGACTGTACCTGATCTAATCTCCTTTCGAAAGCAAATTTTGGAAATACGGCAGGGGTGGCCAGCAACTCAGAAAACCTTGACGACTATTCTTCTCGTTTGTATCGAGACAGTATTCGATTATCGTTCTTTGTCGTCTCGAGTTCGCTTGGACGGGGTCCGCCACTTCGGGTGACACAAACGGTTAACGTGTCTCCGTCAAGTTCATAAATTCCATGTCCCGTTCCCTGGAACATACTGAAATCGATGGTTGCCGGTTTCTGAGAATTGTCCAATACGAATGTGCCACGTTCTCTCTCCAGCACCCGGCCGTCGGCGAGCTTCTGAGTGCGGCGGAAATTTCGGCCTGAGATTCGAAGCGTTTCTTCGTACTCAATCTTGGGAAGTGCGTTCACCGGTCCCCCGTCCTGCTCATGGGATACTTGACGCCATTCGCCCTGTAGCAGCGGAAAATCAGCAGAATTCCTCGTTTCCCACGACGGTACTGACCAGAATACGACCAGGGGAACGCTGACGGCCAGCATCACAAGGGACGATGCAACCAAGACCGTTTTCGACAAACCACCAACAGTTCCCGCTTTCACCAGTGCTGCGACGAGCGGCGTGCAACCGGTCAATCCAACTGCGGAAACGTCGGCGACGGTCTGAACAGTGGCCGCGACAAACGCGTCGGGAACCGTTTCGGCCAGCAGTTGCTCTGACAGGAGGGCCGCGATTGTTGTCGCACCGAAGACAACGCCTCGTCGTTTGAGTCCGCCAGCCAGCTTTTCACGTGACCGCTGTAGCCAGGTTCCCACCGTTGGAACGGTCGACCCTAGCAGATTTGCCACCTCGGCCATGGAATGATGTTCGAAATGAAACAGTACGAAGGCGAGCCGCAACTTGTCCGGCAGGCGATTGACTTCTTCATCCAGAATTTGCCGGATTTCTTGCCATTGGACTGGATCAGCCGTTTCTGATGTCATCATGGGCAATTCCGCTGCGGCATTCTGTTCGTGGCGAAACCTTGAGAAGCTGGACCGCTTTGCATTCCGACAGACGTGTTGCGCGGTGCGATGTAACCACCCGGCGAGATGTGACTCGTTCTGATGACTGAATCCCTTCGCCACAACAATACGAAGACAGATTGAGCGGCATCTTCGGCGTCAGCATTCGGCAGCATGCGTCGACAGACACCGAGAACCATCGCCGAATGCCGACGAACCAATGTCTCGAATTCGGATTGCACTGGCAAATCATTTCGACAAGAGTCCTTCTGATCTACGGCATTGGCCTGATGAGATTCATTCAGGGTTGGTGGATGCATATTCGCTCCTGTTGAAATGATTTCTGTTTTTTGCCTCGCTGTACATGATTCAATGTGTTGTCGAGCGACCGATTATTCATGAATTCTGGAAAAAATGGATTGGGATGAAATTCGAGTCAAACGAAGGACATGGGAGCTTATTTGCAAGATTATTGATCCGAACGAAAAGCTTGTTGTCGCTGCCACAGAATTTTTCGACGCCAGTGACAGGAAGCTCAAAGAAGTGGGTATACCGGTCATCAACAACGTCCGTTCCAGCAAACAAACATTGAAGGCCAACTTCTAAAATACCCTTCCCGCAGAAACGGTCGCGAAGCAGCGCTTCGAAGACCGGAAGTTACCAAGCCGGAACTTGGTAACTCGTTAATGGATCTATCACGACTCACTTAGCGGTACTCGAACGTAGCCCACCGGTTCATTTCCTCTTTTCCATATTTCTCTCGCATTTGCAGAAACTCGTTGTTCTTGCGAAGCGTGCCAAAATACGCAGTCATACGGCGGACGTTCGGGTTATTCAAAACGGGCAAAAGTTGTTGCGGAGTTTGTTTGCCACCGTCTAACAAAACAAATTCTTCAAGAGCGGAAGTCACCTCGAACGGCCTAAAGTCTGTTAGCCCTTTAAGGTTCTCGATGATTACCCGACGCAGTTGTAATGAGTTTTTCAATTGCGGAATCGTCTGAATTTGCGGCAGCGACTGCAGAAAGAGATTTTGCAGACCAGTCAAACTCGAAACAAAGTCGATGTTGTCAAGCTCCCGTACCTGCCACAATTCCAAATGCTTAATACTCTTTTTCCCTTCGATTCCCTTGAAGGCCCGAATTCCTCCCAATTTGATATCGAGTGACCAGAGCTTTGACAGGCCCGACAAGTAATCAACATCGGGTGTCGAAATCGATCTGAGCGTGACATCCGCGAGTTCCGACAACTCACTCAACACCTCAATTTCTTTGTGATGCCCTTCGATATAGAGTTGTTCCAGTGCGCGAAATCGACTCAATGGAGCGAGGCTCGGCTTCTTCGATCTTGTGGCCGAAAGACTTAAAGACGTAAGCTTTGGAGTGATAAGGTTAAGTACGTTGAAGTCATTCAACTCGAAGATCCCGATGTGTAATGACTCAAGATCGGAAATGGCGGCAATAGCCTCAATATTTTTTGCATCCATCAGGCAGTCTGCCGAAAACCGGCGGACGTTTGTCAGCAGGCGAGCGAAGGACAAATCGCACCCGGTTTCATAGTGAGCATAGACCCTCAATTCAACATCGGGTCGCACTCGACAGAAATGCTCGTTGACCAGACTCCAAACAGAAGGGCTCACGGGCTTTGAACACTGCAAGGTCGTGAGACGCGGCTGTTTCGCAACTTTGTCAAAGTCTTCTGCAGTCGCCGAGTCATTAAACTCAGCACGTGTCGCGTCGGCCATCCTAATGCCGACAAAACTTGATTTACTTTCTGCGTCCAATTCGGTCATCGTAAACCTCGACATAATTGGCTTAACTCGGACTTTTGCAGGCATACCGTGATACTTCAGCCTGCTTCCTGGAGCAACGATGACAATTGGATCAAAGTGGATGAGCGATCGGCCAACGTAAAACGGTAGACGAAAACTAGTCGCTTAAGCGTCCGAGTCTCTTCGCAATCAGCTTGTGAAGTCCTGCCGATATCATCAGAGTAAAAAATAAAAACCAACCGATCAACGAAAGCCGTGAGCGTTCATCCTGGAACGCTAGGGGAAAATAATTGAATACGACGAGTTGAGTTCCAATCAGTTCCAAATGAGCGACAAGGACTCCGAGCAAAAGAGCGATTGTCCAACTGAACTGAGGGAAGAGAACCGACACAAGTACGCTGACGTGACAGCCCAAGATTACGATGCTGGTAAAAAACATGACATCAATGGTCGTCGCTCCGTAACAACCTAATGTTGGTACATAGAAGCTCAAAATCGCGACCCAAATCCATCCCGGTGATAACGCCAGCGTTGTTCCGGCCAATTTGCTATAGGCAATTTGGCCGCGTGACATTGGAAGAGACAACAGTGTCCCCCAGGTTTGCTCACGCATTTCTCGGTGGTAAAGCTGCGCCAAGAGGATTGCCGTGTCCCAGCCCATCAATCGCAGCGATGCTTCATGGGTCGTGAGCCAGTAAAATGGGAATGGAACGGCCGGATTACTCAGTCCATATGCCAGCGTCAAAGCGGGATAACAAACCAGACGCAAAATGAACCAGCGCCAGCCGCCGCCAATCGCGCGAAAATCTTTCCAGAAGACCGCCATCACACCGGCTCCCCATTGACGTCGCGGACGCGCGGTCATGGGCTTCTCCGTAGCGACCTGGGGAGCCGCGTATCGTTCAAGTCCCCACCAGCTCCCAGCGATGGAAATCGCGCCCCACAGAGTTAGATAGCTCTGGTCTCTGGACCAGAGGTCAGGAGCTATTGAAGATGACTGAAACAACCGTTGGGTACTGCCGAACGCACTCCAGGAATGAAGCCTCGTGATGATGTTATCAACGGTGGAATTGTTCGATGTTGGACTGGCCCAATTCAACAATGTTTCGATTGCCATGGGGCCGATGAACCAGGCACTGAAGATACAAATTGCCACCAGTACCGCACGTTGACTCGTCTTACAAACAACCGAAATCCATAATCCAATACTCGCGACAAAAAATAGATGGACGAGAAGCAAAACCATCATCGCTCGAAGTTGCCCCGGCAAGACACCTCCGAGTGTTACCGCGAACGACATGGCGGGGATCTGCAAGATCAACATGATCGCACAGCCAATAAAAAGGGGCAGCCAACGCCCCACGAGAAACCCTGCCCGCCCCAAACCTGTCATTCGCAATAATTCCAATGTTCCTGTTTCACGCTCCGACACAACGCAATTCGAAAAACAGGAAATCCCGATCATCGTCATGAATACGAGATTGAGATAGGTCATTCGTTGAAACAGCTCCAACCCCGCTGCGCCGAAACGATTGGCCGAATACTGCGTGAACACGACGGCCAAAAAGTAGGCCACCACCAAAAGGCCTTGAGCCAAATTCCATCCGAGCCCTTTGCACATTTGCTGCATCGTATGACCGCACAAAACCCACGAAGCGAGGTGGCTCCGACGTTGATCGGGTGGTGAGTCTCGCATAGTGAATCTTGGTTAAGGCTCAGGAATGACGAGTGCAAGAGTTGCCATGAAACAAAGACATTCTGACATTATTAGGAGACCTGCAAAGAACTTGCAAGGCATATTAACTCGCTACCAACCTGAACTTGGTAACGAGTTAACGCGGGACCTAGGTGACGAATTGGCCGTGTCCTCTTCAGGCGTAGAAAAACACCCGCTCCGCAGTCTTGCGGAGCAACCAATCCCGGTCCTCTTTCGAAATGAAGTCGAGGCGGTCTCGTACGAGGCTGATTGATGCCTTGTAAGTGTTGACTCCCTGAATCTGATATGGCGAATCACTGGCCCACATCAGACGCTGTGGTCCAAACGTCTCGTACAATCGCTTGATCATCGGGATCAATTCATCGTGCGGCGGCCTCTTCTGACCGAGAGCATAGTATGCCGAAATCTTGACGCTGGTGTGTCGATGCCGAGCTAATCGGCAGAGGTTTGCAATTTCGCTGTCACGCATCTGGCCATCGACACCAATTCGAGCAAAGTGGTCGATCACGACTGGCGTATCGGGATGCCGCTCGCACATCTGGTCGGTCGCGGGCAAATCCGACGCGTTAATCAGCAGGCACATCGCCTGCCGAGTCGCTGCTCCCGTCTTCCACATCTCAATCATCCCCGGCGTTTCCAACCATTTGGGCTGTCCTTCCGGTTTGCGAATAAGCGGCGTGATCCGGAATCCGGTCACGCCTTGGGGAAGCAGTTTTTTCATCGCCTCGCCGGGGTTTGGCTGATGGTCATCCACCATCCCCTGAATTCGAAACAGCTTGGGATGCCGCCGTACCGCATCGATCAGGTACGAGTTATCGAACAGGTGATAGACCGAATGCTGAATCAGCACGACTCGACCAACCCCTTCAGGTCGAGCGATGGCCATCAGTTCGTCGTCAGTAAAACTTGGTGGATTCAGATCTTTCTTCGTCTGTCCCGCGACAAGAGGAAATTTGTCAGTCTCGGGCGGCCAGATGTGTGAATGAGCGTCAATCCAGGGAAGATCAGATTCAGCGGCATTGACGGATGTCGTCATCAGGCCTCCCACAGCCGAAATACTCGCAGACAAAAATTGGCGTCGGTTCAGACAGAAGCGATCGGACATTTGTAATCCTGATCCTGGAATCGTTGGCTGAGATATAAGCAAATCGAAGTTGTGGCTAGTTGACAGTGATCAACATCATTCCGGCCCAAAGGGTCAGCAGTTCAAATAGCCTAGCCCATCGGGCTAGGAATACAATCATCGAAATACCCAAAAGGCCTGAAGGGCCGACCATTCGATGTCGATGCCAAGCGTGTCGTTTTTAAACCCAACCTCTTGTTTATTGTGCAATTCCCGAAATTCATCCTAAAACGACGGACGCGTCTGATGTTGATTCTGTTGCACTACGTCGTCAAGTCAAGTTCCGTGAATGGTCGGCCCTACAGGCCTTCTGATTCATTAAACTCCCGGCGTCCTAGCCCGATGGGCCAGGCTATTCGAACTGATGGCCCCCTTGGGCCGGAAGAGAGTGTCGTCGTTCGAACCCTGACATTCATCACGGCTTCGCCGGTTCCGACTCCAGGCCGACGGAATTGACCGAAATCACTTCATACTTGCCAGCACCATCGGGCTTGGCCGTCATATCCACGAACTTCATTTCCAATAACGGTCGTTCTGGTGTGTCATGATAACTCATGGATTGAAACAACGGACGACCGAATTTGCCGACAGGCTTTTCGGGAACCTGACCGATGGCTTTACCATCACGACGGATAATGAAGTTTTTCAAGCCGCTTTCAAAATCGGCGGCGGCATCCCACGTGATTTCAATTGAGCCGTCGGCGTTCACCTTCTTCCTGACGTCGCTCGGCGCACTCGGGGGTGTGGTATCAGTAACGGAACCGACGCGGATGTATTCTTCCCAAAATGCGGCGAATTTCGCGTTCGGCAGCCAGACCGATTCATTTTCTAAACCTTTGTATTCGGCGGCCGGAACCGGCTTGTCTCCCGACAATGTCGACAACCAGGCCTGCTTCTTATCGACGGGCTTTAATGCCTGCGAATTCGCGCCGGCTTCGGGCAACCGTTGCTCCAGACAGGCATCGAAAAATGGGATCGCGAGATACCTGCTATCGGCACATTCATGACTACTACGCGGGTCAGCAGCGAACCCGATCGGCGCTCCTTGACTCCGATAAAGATGAAACAGCCCCGTGCCCGCCGTCCAGGCTCCAACCATCTTCGGATCGTCCCGCTCCTTGATGCCGGGATTACACATCGCCGGAATGCCAAACGCCGCCGCCGGAAATTGCGGTCGAGGAATTTCCTCCTTGGCCCAGGCGTTGATCGCGCCGCCGGAACGGAACCACAATGCCACGATCCGTTCGGGATACATCGTCTGCATCAGGCTGGCCCAGAACCCACCTCCCGAGTGCCCCCAAAGACACCAGGGCACAGCGTTCAATTCAGGATGCTGGGACTGAACGGCAAAGTCATCCAGCGATTTCAAAAACGTCTTGGCAGACCCATTACGAGGATCGCACCAAAGCCGACAATTCTGCTGTTCAGCTTGTTGGTACGAAGGTCCGAGTAAAGCACATTCCCATTTCTTCGCCAGCGCCTGCCAATGCAGATCGTAAGCGGCGGTCTCTCCACCCTTGCAGGCACCGGTCCCACACCCGTGCTGGTGAACGATGATCCCGCGAATCGTCTTCACATCATCCGGCAGCCAAAGCGTGTAGGTCACTCCCATCTGAAGTTCGCCCGGCATTTCGGACGCAGGGTATTTCACTTCCAGATAACGTCCCGCAGCAGATGACTCTCCTGCCGCGACCGCAATACACAAAACGAGAAAATGCCATCGACGGAAAGTTGACACAAGCCAGGCCCTTACAAAACCAGTTTGGGAATTCGAAACGGCAGCCAGATGGTACGGCCGCGCCATATTCCGATGCAAATCGATGGTGGAAGTGTTGATCGCGAGCAGCTGAAAACAAATGTGGACACAATTTAGACCCCGAAGACCGAGCCGACCACCTTCGGGCGTTCTCCCATCGACTCTCGAAACTGATGCAATATTTCACTCCCAGACTCTCACTGTTTCATTTTTGTACCTATACTCATCCGGTCAGAAAACGCCACTGAAGGAATGTGATAGTGAATGCGGACAACGAACATCCCGGACAAGACCAAATCGGCTGGCGGTTTGACAATACCTATTCGCGGCTGCCTGACAGCTTTTTTAGTCCGGCGAAGCCAGCCACTGCAAAAGCGCCTCGCCTGTCGATTCTCAATCGTCGACTGGCGGATGATCTTGGTCTCGACCTGAACGGAGTTTCTCCGGAAGCTGCCGCTTCGTTGTTCTCAGGTCAGGATCTGCCGAATGGTTCCAATCCGATCGCACAGGCTTATGCGGGCCATCAGTTCGGCGGCTTCACCATGCTCGGTGACGGACGAGCGATCCTTTTGGGTGAGCACCGCTCGCCAGCCGGTCATCTCGTTGACATCCAGTTCAAAGGGGCAGGGCGGACAGCGTACTCGCGTGGTGGGGATGGCTTTGCCGCTCTCGGGCCGATGCTGCGCGAATACATAATCAGCGAAGCCATGTTTGCTCTCGACATCCCGACAACGCGAAGTCTCGCCGTCGCCACCACGGGTGAAACCGTCTATCGACAAACCAGACTACAAGGAGCGATCCTCACCCGAGTGGCTGCCAGCCATATTCGGGTCGGTACATTCGAGTATGTCGCCGCCCGAGGTGACGAAGCCAACCTGCGAGTGCTGGCGGACTACACGATCAATCGGCACTATCCGGAACTGGCAGACTCACCAAACCGGTATCTCGAGTTTTTTCGTGCGGTTCTGGACCGACAAGCGGCACTCATCGCTCGATGGCAGCTTGTGGGTTTCATCCACGGCGTCATGAATACCGACAACATGGCCATCTCGGGTGAGACCATTGATTATGGCCCATGTGCTTTCATGAACGCTTACAGTGCCGATACGGTCTTCAGTTCGATCGACCACGCCGGCCGCTATGCCTATCGGAACCAGCCCGCCATCGCGCAATGGAACCTTGCGCGGTTTGGAGAAACCCTGATCCCGCTTATCGACCCTGAACAGGAAAAAGCCATCGCCATTGCGACAGAGGTCCTCGGCGAATATCCCGCTCTGTTTCAAGAGTATTGGCTGGATGGAATGCGGGCGAAGCTGGGAATGCAAAGCGCCGAGCCGGATGACCTGGATTTAGTCCAGTCGTTACAGGCTTGGATGGAGAAGTCCAAGGCTGATTTTACCAACACGTTTCGTGATCTTTCAGCGGATGAACTTCCAGTGAGAGACCAGTATGCCAGTCCGGACTTCCAGGAATGGAACACGAAATGGAAGCATCGCCTCAGTCGCGAGAGCCGACCGACCCTCTTGGTCAAGGCGGGAATGAGACGCGTCAACCCAGCCGTCATTCCACGGAACCACCGTGTCGAGGAAGCACTCGCTGCCGCCGAGGACCACGACGACCTTTCCGTGCTTCACCGACTGCTGAAAGTGCTGGCAACGCCAAACGAAGCCGGTGCAGATGCTGAGATGTACCAGGCACCTCCATCCGAAGATGGCAGTTACAGAACATTCTGTGGGACTTAGGATGGATCGGAAAACTGCAGGGTGGGTCGAGTTTTTGAGGCCTGCCAAAATGGGGCGTGACAGCCGCTGTCTTCTGGCTTGCCTCACGCTGCTTCTGCCATGTCACTTGGCATGCTCAGCCGAGACTGATGCGCCGGTCACTTTGAACGAACGACACAAGTCGCTACTGCAAGAATATTGCTTGAAGTGCCATAATGCCGAGAAGCCCGAGGGCAAGTTTCGAGTCGATACGCTCCCATTAGAGTTCACGGACAACGAATCCGCCGAACGTTGGCAGAAAGTACTTAATGCCCTGAACTCCGGCTCCATGCCACCAGCAGACGAAACGCAGCCCGCAAACGAGGCAAAAACGGATTTTCTGGATGATCTCACGAACGTGATGGCGGCCGCCAGGAGAAACCTGCGAGATCAGCATGGCCTCATCACGATGCGTCGTTTGAATCGCCGCGAATACGGAAACTCTCTGCGAGAACTGCTCGGGGTTCAGATCGACGTCAGCGAACTTCCTGCCGCCACAGGCAACGGTAGTTTCGATACCAGCGGGTCAAACCTGTTCATGTCGAGCGATCAGTTCGAACAGTATCACGCGCTGGGACACGAAGCCCTTGTCGAAGCATTCGAACGAGTCGCCCATGCCTCTTCCAACAATAAACAGCGGTTTGAAGCCGAAGATGTCGTTGATCGAGTGAAAGCCAATCTTCAGAATCGGATCGAACTGCGGCGAAAGTACAACATCTGGACCAAGGCCGTCGATGCGGCGGCAGATCGTCCTGAGAACCAGGCGATCGCGGCAAAGATTCGAAAGGGACTGACGAATCAACCCCCGTGGAATTTCTACCATTCCTGGCAGAGGCTGAAAGATGTCCCTTCACCCACGGAGTTTGGATTTGCCGATGGCGAACATGCCACCCATGAAGGAATCAGTGCCTGGAACCTGCTCCCCTATCAAGCCTATTTCCTCGCTCAACCCGAAGTAAAGAATGGCGCGTTTCTGACTATCCGCGATAACGGCGTGAATCCGCTTCATTACTTCGGAATCGGTGGCTGGCCATCCGGAGAGTGCATTGTCCGCATTCGAATTGCCGCGACGAAGCAGTCCACACCTGCACGACGATTCGTCGAATTTGGTGTGCAATCAACACACCTGAGTACCCACGAAGTCGTCGGAACAATGGACGCTCCTCAAGTGATCGAGATCCCGTTCAACCTGACAAAAAGCCGCGGCGGTTCGTTCTTTCTCCGCGAGAAAGGAACGTTCGACAGTAACGAGCAAGGTCACCGCGTGTTCGCCGAGGGAGAAAAGCAGAATGGCATTGGGCCTGAATTCGCCTTGTGGGTCGACTGGACCGAAGTCGAACGGAAAACGATTTCAGAAGAGCGGATTCCACCTGGCGTTCGCGCACTCGGTATCCCAATCGGTGACGATGCCACGGCGATCTCTGACGGTGATTTGAGAGCTGCACTCGAACAATTCACCACGGAAGCTTGTCGAGGGAATCCGGTCTCACCCACCTTCCTCGACAAGCTAGTTAACTTCTACAACCAACGACTAATGAGTGGTTCAGGACACGGTTCCGCACTGAAGGAAACACTGGCTATCGTGCTCGCTTCGCCTCGATTTCTTTACCTCGTCGAACAAGCGGGTGCTCAGGAGAACCGCGAACTCAGCGGCCTTGAACTCGCCACGCGTCTTTCGTTCTTCCTTTGGGGCTCACCACCGGACAAACCATTGCGCGACCTTGCCACTAGCGGAGAATTACTGAAGCCGGACGTGTTAGTGGCACAGATGAATCGATTGATCGATGACCCGCGATCGACTGGATTTGTCGTACCCTTTACACACCAGTGGCTCGGCATGGACCGACTCGACTTTTTCCGGTTCAACAACGTGCGATATCCAGCTTTCGATGAAAGCACAAAGATGGCGGCGCGAAACGAAGTTTATGAAACTGTCGGTTACCTGCTGCATCACAATGAAAGTCTGCGGAATCTCTTGAAATCCGATTATGTGGTGATCAACAGCCTGCTCGCGAATTATTACGGCATTGAAGGAGTCAAAGGAGACGCCTACCAGAAGGTCTCCGTTCCGAACGGCCTGCCGCGAGGTGGCCTGGTCGGCATGGCGGCAATCCTTGCGATGGGAAGTAATGGCGAACAGACCAGCCCTGTCGAACGAGGTGCCTGGGTCCTGCGAAAACTGATCAACGATCCTCCACCTCCGGCGCCGGCAAACGTCCCTCAGATTTCGCGGCTGCAAAGCAAACTGCTGACGACAAGTGAACGGCTTCGGGCACATCAGGAAGAGGCACAGTGTGCGAGTTGCCATCGCAAGATCGATCCCGTTGGACTTGCTCTGGAAAATTTTAATGCGGTGGGACAATGGCGCACAGCAGACACCTATGAAGCAGTGGGACTGGGGAAGAAGACTTGGACAATCGACCCTGCCGGTTCGTTTCATCACGGGCCTTCATTCAAGGATTTCTTCGAACTGCGTGAGGTCATCGCCTTTAAATCGGATGCTTTCGCCCGAGGGTTCAGTATTGCCGTTCTCGAGTATGCCCTAGGACGACCTCGCAGTTTCCGCGATGAACCGCTGATCGCACGGATGGTTAATCAATCTCGCCAGAAAGATTTCGCCATGCGAGAATTCATCAAGGTCCTTGTCAGCAGTAACGAATTCCGTTCGAAATGAACTTTTTTCTCGCAGGCGTCAATTCATGACTTCGAAACGTTCACGCCGCAAGTTCCTTCAAGCCGGCACATCGCTCATTGCGTTGCCACTACTTGAATCGCTCGGCTTTCAACGGTTCTGTTCGGCGAGCAATGCTGTCACACCACCCAAACGAGTCGTGTTTCTGGGGATCGGCTACGGAGTCACTCAAGAGACCTGGTTTCCCAATGTGAATGATCGAGGTGAGAATTACACGTTGCCAGCGGGACTGGCGCCACTTTCCCGGCACAAGTCCGACTTCACCATTGTTCAAGGTTTGACAAACAAATATACGGAAGAAGCGCACTGGGGCAGCACGTTCTGGCTCACTGGGGCCAATCGTTTTGAAGCGGGGGCCGCGTTCCACAATAGTATCTCGGTTGATCAAGTCGCCGCAGGAGTCCTCGGCAAAGAAACTCGTTTTGCATCACTGCAACTCAACGGAAGCGATCACGATATCGCTGCCAACGGACATGGCCCAGGTCTGTCACTTGCCTGGGACGTTCGCGGAAAGCCGGTGGCTGGTCTCAACAAGCCACTGGCCGCTTACCATCGAATGTTCTCAACCGACACGACCCCGATCGAGCAACGTCAGGAAATGCTCAGGCAGAAACGGAGTGTTCTGGACGCAGTCACGGGCGACGCCAAAGACATTCAGCGCCACCTCAGCAAGAACGACAACGCGAAACTCGACGAATATTTCCAGGGCATTCGAGACATCGAAACGACACTGACAAAAGAGGAGCAATGGCAAAACATCCCCAAGCCAATGGCTCGTTTTGAGGCTCCGTCATCAAGCCTTTCCGGGTTGGACGAAGTCAAGCTGATGTATGACCTGATTGTGGCGGCCTTCCAAACCGACTGCACGCGAGTCATGACCTACCGCCAACCGATCAGCACTCTGCTGACATCTCTCGGGATCAGGGTCGCCCCACACGACATGAGCCATTACGCCCCCGGCGAACGTATGGAAGCCTCCCAAAAACGAGACCTTGTCCAGAGTCAACTTCTCGCCGGCCTGATCGATCAACTTAAAGAGACGAGGGAAGCGGACGGATCAAGCTTGTTCGACAACACCTGTGTCGTCTTCGGCAGCAATATCCGCAACGTCCACTACCTGGACAACTGCCCGACGATCGTTTCCGGAGGCGGCGCTGGAGTCAAACTCGGGCAGCATCTCGTCGTTCCCAAGGATACCCCGCTTTGCAACGCCTGGCTGACGTTGCTTCACGGCCTCGGAGTCAATATCCCACGTCACGGCGACAGTACTGGTGTCATCAAAGAACTGTTTGTTTGACGCCCCCTGTTCGAAACTTTTGTCATGACTTCAAATCCTTTTCCTGAATCACGCCGAGATGAATCTGAAAATCAGAACTGAATTCGGCGATGATCACGAGGCAATTCAACTCGTGCATGAACAGGCATTTGGTGGCCTCGCCGAAGCAAAACTTGTCGCAGCATTGCGCGCGGGTGGCTACATCACAGTTTCGCTGGTGGCCACATTAAACGACAACGTCGTCGGTCACATCCTGTTCAGTCCTGTGATGATCCGGAGTGCTGTTGGATCAATAGAAATCTTGTCGCTCGCGCCGTTGGCGGTGTTGCCCGAGTTTCAGCGACAAGGGATTGGTACAGCTCTCGTAAAGATGGGAATCGAAGCTTGTAAAGCAACTCGGTATTCAAGCATCGTCGTCCTTGGGGATCCTGCCTATTACACTCAATTCGGCTTCTCGCCGGCACTTGCCTGTTCGTTGAAATCACCCTTCGGTGATAGTGATTCATGGATGGCGATGGAATTGTTTCCGGGCGCATTGAGTGGAATTGCTGGAAGCGTGGTTTATCCGCCGCCGTTTAAAGTGTTTGAGTGATCGATTCGGATAACGTGCATAACATACCGACGAATTGTGATAGATCATTGATTCAATGATCTAATGTTTTGAAGCTCTTTAGCGATCATCGTCGGGCGGATTTTGAATTTGTTGGCCGATCTCTTTTTAGCCGCAGCGCGGCGACCGAGCATAGCCTGGGGCGGCCTCCGCCCCAGGATCGGATGCGTAAAAATACGACCCCAAACCCCATCGGGGTGACCGAGAACTGGTTCGGTCGCCATCGTATTTTAAGTAATCC
This sequence comes from uncultured Schlesneria sp., assembly GCA_903858935.1. Classification (GTDB taxonomy): domain Bacteria; phylum Planctomycetota; class Planctomycetia; order Planctomycetales; family Planctomycetaceae; genus Schlesneria. The sequence continues at coordinate 15,742 of CAIOKO010000017.1, forward strand.
CGATTGATGATGATAAGGGACCAATGGCATGGTATGGCGTGCGTCGAATCTCGGTCGCCCCGAATGGGGCTTTTTGTTTGATTTGTGTCTGTCACAACCCGGGACAGAAGCTGCCCCGGGCTTTACACGGTCGCCGCTATGCGGCTTCATTCCCAATCGCGTGGCAGTCAAATTCAAACCGTTCAAATCGCACGCATTCTAATCAGAATTAGCAGGGTAACGTCGTTGTGTAACCGACGTGGGTTTGTTCGGTTTGTTCACGTACGGCTTCGTACGCTACCAACACCGAGATTCAAGTCAAACATCAGCCGCGCTGGAGGTGATCCCATCCCGCCGGTATCCTCCACAGAAATGGCGTTTTGCCTGCCAATCCGCAAGACAACGCCCCGATTGAGGACTCTACATTGCATTACCTCGAAGAAATCGATTTCAAAACGCCCGAGTTCGGCGATCTCTACGATGAGCTGCCATTATGGTCGGCTCATTTCGGGTTGATGTTGCTTGAGAATGTGATGCTACGGCCCGGTATAACGATCCTTGACGTTGGTGCAGGTACCGGTTTCATGTCAATTGAATTGGCGCAGCGATGCGGTTCCAAGGCTCAGGTGATCGCCGTTGATCCCTGGGAAGCCGCCATCAATCGTTTGAATCGCAAGTTGAATCATCTGGGCATCCAAAACGTTCGAACCCTCGTGCAGGACGTGGCCACGATCGATCTGCCTGATGAATCGGTTGATTTGATTGTTTCGAACCTTGGAATTAACAACTTTGATGACCCCAAGGCAGCACTGCAGTCATGCTTTCGTGTGGCGAAGCCTGGAGCCAGTCTTTTCCTCACCACAAACCTCGTCGGGCACATGACGGAATTCTACGAGGCCTATCGCAACGTCCTTTTAGAACTCGGCTTTTCGGATCGCATCGCCGCACTCGACACTCACATCAATCACCGCGCCACCGTGGATTCAGTCAAGACGCTGCTGGAACAGGAAGGCTTCGAATTCGTCAAAGCAACGACTTACACATTTCGCGAGCGATTTGTCGATGGGTCAGCCTTGCTGCGCCATTATTTCATTCGACTCGGCTTTGTCCCGGGTTGGAAATCGATCGCTCCTGAAGGGGCGGTTGAACAAACCTTCGCGGCACTAGAATACCGACTGAATACGATCGCAGCAGAGCAGGGCGAACTCGCGTTGACGATCCCCGCCGCATGCATCGAAGCGCGCAAACTGCGACCGAGCGAAGAAGGCTAATGTTCCCCGTCCGGCTCAAACGGTAACACCCTCGTTTTATCCGTCGCACAATCATTTCGGCGGTCGACTGGCAGACTGTTTGTGTTTACATATAATCGGTGTCACTACCTCGCGGGAATTTAATCCGCCTGAAACAGCCTTGATGGATTGATTGTTCCACGCTCACCTACGGATATCGCATGATCGAACGACTCTACGTCCAAAACTTCCGATGCCTGGAGAGTCTGGAACTTGACTTCACTGGTAAATCGTCCGCACTGTTGCTCGGAAAAAACGGTGCGGGCAAATCGACGACCCTAAAGTCGCTTGCCGTCTTTCAAAGCATTTGTTGCGGCTCCAGCCGCGTAGGAAAACTTATTGCGCCCAGCGATTTTTCGTTCGGCCGGACCGACCGGCCGATGCGATTCGAAATTGAGGTTGCGATCTCAGACAAACGGTTTTCATACGCGGTGTCTTTTGACTGGCCCGAAAGCTTTCGAGAAGCTCGCATTCTCGACGAAAGCTTATTGGTCGGCGGACAAGCTGTTTTCACCCGCAAACAAGCTGCCGTTGACCTCCCAAATGGAAACAGCTTCGGGCTTGACTGGCATGTATTTGCGCTTCCTGTCATCAACGAGAAGCCTCCCGAGCGATCAATTCAAGATCTTAAGGCATACCTTGCGTCGCTCATAATTGTCGCTCCTATTCCAGCAAATATGACTGGATTTTCCGATCAACCGACAGTCGAGATGAATGAAGACGCGTCAAACTATGCTTCGTGTCTTCGAGGCCTATTGGAAAAGAAACCTGCTGCGTACGGGGCATTTGACGAATTTGTCAAAACGGTAATTCCCGATTTCTCCGCAATCGAGAACGAAGACCGCGGAAAGGACGGAAAGCAGTTGATGGTGACATTCAAGCGACCGGGCTCGGAAGAAATCATGACCGTCGAGTTCGACGGCCTGTCGGCTGGTGAAAAATGCTTTTTTCTCAGCGCTTACATCGTTGCCTCGAACTCGTCAGGCTACCCTGTCGCATGCATTTGGGATGAGCCGGACAATCATCTATCGCTATCGCAGGTGGGACAATTCATCACTTCATTGCGAAAGATGGTCAAGCGGAATGGGCAGTTCATCGCAACGAGCCACCACCCCGAGACGGTGCGAAAATTCTCTGATGACAACACTGTCGTTCTCACACGAAAGTCGCATCTCGACCCAACACTTTCGAAGCTTTTGAAGAATTTCAATTATGAAGGCGATCTGATCGACGCGCTGATTCGCGACGAGGTTATTGGATGAGTGTTAACAAATATCTGCCTCACGTCTACGTTATTCCCGAAGATCATGCCGACGAACAGATCGCTAACGGCTTTGTCCTTCACGATCAGGTAAAGTCGCCTCAAATCCAGATCTTACCCTGCACAGGGGGCTGGTCGAGCGTGCTCGAAAAGTTTGTGAAGGAATACGTTACGCACCTGCGTAACCATAAAAATGGCTATGTCATCATGCTCATTGACTTCGACTTGGAATACGAGACCCGACGAAAACATTTCGAAGAAAAAGTTCCCGACGATCTAAAGAATCGCGTTTTCGTGGTTGGCCCAAAAGACGAACCAGAAGTCCTCAAAAAAGCGTTAGGCGGAAGTCTTGAGGATATCGGAGAGTCTCTGGCTGAAGACTGCTTCAAGCGGACTTCTGATGTGTGGGGTCACGATCACCTCAATCACAACGAACCCGATCTCCAGCGATTGCTTCAATCAGTAAGACCGATCATTTTCCCGACCCAGTAAAAACCTGGCCCAGTAAATGTCGCCTGATGCAGAGTTACGAAAACGTCTGAGTTTCTCCAATTTATATGGATTGATTGGGAACGCAGGCGTCCAGTCGAACTGCAGCTTCAACAAAAAGAACTCAATTTAACTCAGTCGCCTTGACGACATGGCAATTCACGGTACCGTCACATCCCGGTTGAAACGCGCACTCCGCAGAGTTTCATACACCGCATCGAACGCAGGTTTTGGCTTTCGATCGCGATCAAACAGCAGTGGGTAGTTAACTCGGTTCCAAGGGAAATAATTCAGCCAGCTCTGGCCATCGTGCAGGTTCCAGAACGAGACGCGTACAATCAGGTCGGGGTACTCTTCAAACAGTTTGAACAATTGCACGTATTGTTCGATCTGTTTCTCCTGGATCTCTTTCGGTAGGCCATCTTTATAAGGATCGTACTTGGCCAACTCTTCGCGATGACTCCCGTTATCCGCCCACCATCGACCGCGGGTGACCACATCGATATCCAGCTCTGAAACAACGACTTTGATCTTCAACTTTCGCAGCTCATCGAATGTTTTTCGAAGCTGTGGGATTTCATTTTCGCCAAGTTCAAAGTGTCCCTGCATCCCGTACGCATCCACAGGGGCACCTTTTTCCCTCAGTTCGGTCAACAGGCGAATCAACTTTTCGCGTTTCTCGGGTTTGTGGTCATTATAATCGTTGTAGATCAGCAGCGCTTCGGGATCTTTGGCGCGAGCAGTCTTGAAGGCCGTGACAATGAAATCGATTCCCGTCGCGCGAGAATAAACCGAATCTCGTAGAAGATCGTCACCGGTATCGGCCAGGGCTTCGTTAACCACGTCCCACATCGTCACGACATCCCCGTAACGTCCGGCAACGGTCTCAATGTGTGCCTCAATGCGACGCAGCAGCGTCTCACGCGACACCGGCTGACCGTTCTCTTGCTTCATCCATTCATCGGTACGATCATCCTTCGCCCAGACAAGACAGTGACCGACGACATCCAGCTTATTGGTACGAGCAAACTCGGCGAATTGATCAGACGCTTCAAAGTTCCACTGATCTTCTTTGGGATGGATACTCTGAGGCTTCATACAGTTTTCGGGCGTGAGAATCTGGACGTGCTGCCGGATCAACGCTGCGTCGTCCGGCTGTTTTAATACTTGATGGCCCACACCGACGCCGATCTTGAAACGGTCGCCAACGGCCTCCTTCAATGACCGACGGTCAGTCACGGGTTTTTCCGGAACATCCTGCTGCTGCTTTTCACACCAGGCCAGGATTTTGTCGGCTTCGTCGACATAATACGAATCGGCCCTTTTGGCGTACTTCCATTGTTCCTTAATGCTCTGAGCAATCCGTTTCATTGCCGGAACTAATGCTTTGGGATTCTTCGGTTCAAATGTGTTCAACGTTCCTCGCAGATGCCCCAAATCTTTGATCCGCTCTCCTTTGGGATAGGTTGGCGTACCCGCGATTTGCTGAACCAGTCTGATAACGTTGGCCGAATCTTCGAGTGTCAAACCTGTTTTGCCCTGCGGGCCCCAGAGGACGACCTTGTCCTGACACTCGTTAAGACATCTCAACAACGTCGCTTCCGCCTCGTCCTTCCGTCCTGCAGCATTCAGGTATTCAACCAGCACTGCAGCTAACACGGCATTTTGGGAATTCTTCTTTTGAAGCCGCTCCAGCAGCTCGATTGTCTGCTTGCGGTTAATGTTCGGTGTCATTCGAATCTCGACATCGCGTTTTGGTTCGTAATCCTTCAGGTCCCAGGTGATCTTGTCGGCGGTAATCGTCGCCTGTTCTTGCTCAAAGTTCGGGCCGTACAAAATCAAATTGTCCGTCGAAATCCCTTCGAACGACGCTTCGATTCGACATCGTCCAATCGGCCCAGCCCAACGACTCCCCGTCTGCAAGATGTATGTGATATGACGGGTGTCCAACTGCTTTTCCAGGGCCGCTCGTTCCTTAGTCGGAACCAGCTCAGTCAGCATTGAACTCGCCCTTTGCATATCGACATTCCAACCCCACGGCGCGTAGGACAGTTTCGTCCAATACGAAACGACAATCTTGACCGGTTTACCTGGTGGAAAAGTTGTGGTCCAGAGTTTCCAGAACGGCTGCCAACCCGCCGGTTGGTCCAGGCTACCTTTACTGACCTTTCCTCCTTTTTCGTTCGTCACGTTGATCTTCGTGCCATCAACAACCGCCCTAAAGTCCCCGAGTTCATCCGCATAGAAGAATGGGAACCCGACCGGAATCGTCTCGTCTTCTTTGCCTTTGTTTGTCATCGTAAAAACAACGTCGACGTGACAGGCGTCGCGTGTGATTCGCAATTTGACAACTTCATCCGTCATCTCAACATCAGTGATTATGCCCTTACTCGCAAGATTTGCTCCGCCACTCAGAGGTCGAGGGGCAATATCAGCAAAAACAGTTCCCTCACTGTACGGCATCAAGACAACCGCCAGCAGAAACGTCGATCGCAATGTTCGTGGTCTCGTCTGAATAGACGTCGGAGAACGCATATGAACCTCGAAGATGATATGAAGTGGAACGACATGATTACGCGAGAATCTTCTTCACTACATTATCGACCCCGCCTGTCCGGTGGAATCGCCTGAACCCATTTTTTCGAGAACGACGATTTCGTCTGCCACAGTTTTCGCGGGCATGGCAAAGGGCATCCGAAATAACGAACTCTGTCTCCGACTATGGGGAAAACAGATTTTCTTTTATGATCTAAGAAAACGAATGATTGACGGGCGAACCAACGCCTGAGCGAATTTTGACTTTCGACATTGCTACTCGACTTATGCGACCAGGAATTGCCGAACACCGTTGTCCACGCTGCGAGATTCGTAAGCCGCTTTGTTTTTGCAAGTGGATTCCGAAAATCACGCTTCAAACACGCGTGATGATCCTGATGCATACGTTCGAAGAACCACTCACAACCAACACCGCCAAGCTGACCAACAAAGCGTTGACGAACAGTGAGATTCAGATCCACGGAAAAAGAGACGAACGACTTTCACCCGAAAGTTTACACCTGCCCGGTATGACTTCGCTTGTGCTTTATCCCAGCCCCAATGCGATTGAACTAACGCCCGAATTTGCCGCGACATTAACGAACCCCGTCCTGTTGATCGTCCCCGATGCAAACTGGAGACAGACAACAAAATTCATGCGCCGCGAACCTGCCCTGCTCGGTATCCCCAGAGTCAAACTGAGTGCGGGGCCACCATCCGAATATTATTTGAGGACTCAACGGAATGAGACCGGGGTCTGTACGCTGGAAGCGATTGCCCGAGCGATCGGCGTTTTGGAAAGTCGAGAAGCGCAGGAACAATTGGAACAAGTGATGCGAATCATGGTCGAGCGAACGCTCTGGTCCAAAGGAAAACTTCCCGCCGAACAATGTATCCATTCCGGAATTCCCGCCGAGGCTCGCAAGCACTAAATGACAAAGCCAGACCAACCAACACCAAATCCACTTGAACGATACAGCCGCCAGATTCGATTTACCGGTATCGGAACTGAAGGCCAGGAACGAATTCGCGGCTCACGCGTGCTCCTGTGCGGCTGCGGTGCATTAGGAACCGTTCTCGCCGATACGCTTGTTCGCGCAGGCGTCGGCTTCTTACGAATTGTTGATCGCGATTTTGTCGACCTGACGAATCTTCAGCGGCAAGTCCTGTTCGATGAACAGGACGTCGTCGACCATCTGCCGAAATCGATTGTCGCTGCGAAAAAACTGGCCCGAATTAACTCGCAGGTCACACTCGATCCACACGTCGCCGACATCGACTGGCGTAACATTCGGGGATTCGCTCAGGATGTCGATTTGATCCTGGATGGAACCGACAATTTTGAAATCCGATTCCTGATCAACGATCTCGCCTTAGACTTGGGCATCCCCTGGGTCTATGCAGGCTGCGTCGGAAGTCACGGCCAGACGATGGCCATCTTTCCCAATGAATCAGCCTGCCTCCGCTGTGTGATAGAAACACCTCCCGATGCAGGCGCCACCGAAACCTGCGATACAGCAGGTGTGCTGGCACCAGCAATCCACATGGTGACCGCGTTGCAGGCGACCACCGCACTCAAGATTCTGTCAGGCCGCAAAGATCTAGTATTGCCGCAGCTCACGATCATTGATGTCTGGGAAGGAACCCTGCGGCAAATGAACCTGGCGAACCTGCGGGAACGAAGCGAGTGTCCCGCCTGCGTCCAAGGCCGACGCGACTGGCTTCACGGCGGCAACGCATCGCAATCGACGAAACTTTGCGGCAGGAACTCGGTACAGATCTCACCGGCTCAACCAACAAGCCTGTCGCTCGAAGATCTGGCGAGAAAGCTGGAACAATCAGGCCCCATCACACGCAATCCCTTCTTAGTCCGCCTGACACTGTCCGACCCATCATACGAAATCACGATCTTCCGAGACGGCCGAGCCATCATCCAAGGGACCGATGACATCAGCACTGCTCGGGGCCTGTATGCGAGGTACGTCGGCGGGTGACCTGCAGTTTTGGTAACCGTCAGGCCATCATCGGTTTGGAATTTTTTTAGTCCGACGCTAGCAGCGTCGCCCACGTGGCCGACGCTGCTAGCGTCGGAAGAAACCCACAAATTCGGCAAACCAAAACCGAGCTTCCGTTGCTGGCAGCATCGGCCACGGCAATTCACCACCATTCCGCCAAACATTTATCTCGCGGATGTTTCCGGTCATAAGCGGAACAGTATGGCCAATCCCAGGCATTATTAACGAGTTTGGCAGCCACAGGATTATTGGCGATATACTCGGCAATCCGAGCAAGTTCCGCGTCGTCGCGCACCCAATGATCATACGATTCTCGCTGCCAAAACCCGCGTTCTCGTTGCAATACTCGATTCGCTTCGTTCGCCGTATAGCTTTTCATACTATGCATGATCGTGCTGAGTGGACTTTTCGCATCAGTGGTTTCACCCGAAAAGAAGTTGGAATTACCGTCGCAAGTGGCACTTCCGATGCTAGCAGCATCGTCCACGTGGGCGACGCTGCTAGCATCGGAATGCTTCAAGAGAATCCAACGATTGTCATGACCGCCTTCCAAACGTTAAGAAAATATTCCCGTTTTTCTATTTACAAGCGACTTGATGCGTGTAATAGTTTTGTCGTTTTTATAATTTCAAAGAAATGGCAGGTGTCTGTTTGCCGTTTAACCCGCAGCCGGGCCGAAGCGGCAGAAAGTAGTTTTGAGAGAGTAGCAAGCCGCTACAAGCGGTTCGTCTGGCGCTTCCGCTCCATGAACGCGAGAAACTTTGGCGACGCTTCGAACGTCAAGTTCCTCAATAGTAGAAGGGTCAGGACAACGATTTCTTTCTTGATCTGGTCAACTTTCCACTTTCACCGCTCCACTTTCTGAGCCGTTTCGGCTCTGTGATGTACTACAACGATTTTGATCTTTGACATCTCGGTATTAATTTTAATACGGCTGACCCTGTCGTTGGTTTGAGGCGACGGGGTCGGCCGTGGCGGTTCGTTGCTTGCCGTTTGGGTGCGTCGTCTGCTGTGCGAGGTCAGGAGGCTCTCGAGCAGCAGACGACTTGATCGAATTTCGGAAAAGCCCGTGAAAATCGCCTTTGTTGCCTAAGAACTCCCAAAGTTGCCCATGCGGTTTCATGGTTGCCCATCGATTGTTGCCTAACCTCCGCCAGAGTTGCCCATCAGAGTTGCCTAAATATTTTGAGACTCGAATTCCGAAAGAGCCCGTGAAAATCGCCAATTTTGCCTGAGAACTCCCAGAGTTGCCCATGCGGTTTCATGGTTGCCCATCGATCGTTGCCTAAGCTCCGCCAGAGTTGCCCATCAGAGTTGCCTAAATATTTTGAGACTCAAATTCCGAAAGAGCGGTGCGTGTCAATAACTTTGAGACACTTTTGTGAAAGAAATTAGTGAGTATTTGGTTTTTGATGAGTAGTTAAATTGGGTTTTGCAGAGGTTTCTGGTGAATCATCGGGTGGGTTGA
>CAIOKO010000018.1 GCA_903858935.1 uncultured Schlesneria sp.
AAATACGACAGAGATGACACTCTCGCTGTTTTCGTCACAGGGCTTTTAGCCCCAACTTTTTCCGTGCTCGCGGCGGAACCGCTCAAGGTACGCGCACACGTCGATTCTTAGTAAAATCAACAAACCCATATGGCAGCTTTTTTGTCTTCGTTTTCTTCCGGCTGCAGTTCTTTCGGCAGCGGTAACAGAACCGCTACAATACACCGAACAAGATCCGAAGGAGCGCCATGAACACGACTGAGTTACTGAATCGCCTGCATCAGCATCGAACCTGGGTCAACGGCAATCTGTTGAACGCTGCTGCAGGCCTGACCGACGGACAGTTGCAGTCGCCGTTCCAGATTGGCCAGGGGTCAATCTGGAAGTCACTGGTTCATCTCTACGCTGCCGAGTTTGTCTGGCTCGAAGCACTGCTCGGCAACGATGATCCACTCGTTCAAGGCGACTTGCCCGGCAAGCTACCGGGGAACCAACAAGGTGAAGGCGGGATCACGGGTCTGGACGATCTTCGACAGAAGTGGACGGCCCTGGACCAGCGATGGCTCACCTATCTGGCATCGCTGACCCCCGAATCGCTGGACGAACTCGTTTACAAGAAAAGCACCAGTTACGGCCTCGGCAAACGGTTCGGAACTCGCCGAGCCGATGTCCTGCTCCACGTTTGCACTCACGCTCATTACACGGCGGCACAGGTCGTCAATATGCTTCGGCAGGCCGGCGTGGATAAGCTGCCAGAAACAATGCTGATTTCATTGGCCCGGCAAGAAGCGACGTAAAGAGTGGACGAATATGAAAATCCTTTTCCTTCACGGCTGGCACTCTGTCCCCGGCGGCGTCAAACCAACCTACCTTAAGGAGCATGGCCACGAAGTCATCAACCCCGCCCTTGATGACGACGACTTCACGTCGGCAGTGAAGACAGCCCAGGCCGAATTCGACAAGCACCAGCCCCACGTTGTTGTGGGGTCATCAAGAGGCGGTGCCGTTGCGATGAACATCAACAGCGGTTCAGCGAAACTGGTCCTGCTCTGCCCCGCATGGAAGAATTGGGGAACAGCCAGCAACGTGAATCCCGGCACAGTCATTCTGCATTCAAGAGCCGATGACGTGATCCCGTTTGCCCACTCCGAAGAACTGGCGAAGTCCAGTGAGGCGACGTTGATCGAAGTGGGAAATGATCATCGACTGGCTGACCCCGAGCCACTTTCGGTCATGCTCTGGGCGTGCGAATTACTTGGATCAGGACGAGATTTATCGCAGTTAGACGAAGAACTCCCCTCAGAGATGATTTCAGCGACATCGCATAGGGAATCCTGCTACATCTGTGATGCTTGTGGTGAAGAGATCATCATTCCATTGGACCTGACTGAAGGCATAAATCAAACATATGTCGAAGATTGTCCCGTCTGTTGCCGGGCCAACACGATCCACGTTGCGATGACCGAGGATGGGAGCGCCAGAGTTTGGGCGGAGCCGGAGCAGGATCGTGATTAGCAACGGCACAAATACGAACTTTCATAAACGCCTATGGGATGATTCGGAGCAGTTGAAATGGTAGAACCGGCAACTGGCCCAAATCGAATGGAGCGAGATGAAATATATCTTTGTTGAGATCAATTGCGTTATCTTCTTGAAACGGTTTCTTCTGCTCTTCTGGGCAGTTTGGATGAGTGTTGTTTTCCTCAGCAATCTGGCGGACGCTGGAAAAGCTGCCGGATTACTTGGCGAATCGTGGAGCTTTGCGTCCGGTAATCTGAAATTCATCAAAGAGACATTTGCACGCTACGGCACTTCCGATTTTGTAAATGCCCTGATGTTTGCAGGTGTGATCATCTGGGAAGGACTAGCCTCGGTACTGTTCTGGCGAGCGGCGCGGGCCTTTCAAGGCATGAAGTCGGGTCGCAAAGAACTGTATCTTGCTTTCACGACCTCACTATTGCAGTGGGGTGCGTTTCTGATTGCCGATGAGATCTGTATCGCTTACACATTGGAAGGCTCGCATCTTCGGCTATTAAGTGCCCAATTGTTGACGCTCCTGGTAATCGAACTGTTGCCGGAAGTCTGAAGGAAAGCAAAAACTTTGTGATTTGACTCCCATCTTCAACTACGAAGAAAAGTTGTGTCATAGCCTTCGCTTGTCGAGGCTGACAGTGAAATCGTCGTTGGCTGGAGTGAGAACTCTGATGAGTACCGCGGCACTACATTATGACAAATTCAAACAGCAAGTGGCTGAGGAGCGCAAGGTGTTTACCTTCACGAGTGAAGGCGAATACCTGGTCTTCCCTGTACGAGGGCAAGAAGTGATTCCTTTCTGGTCGAGCCGTCGCCGAATCGTGACGGTCCAGAAGTCGCACCGGGAATACCAGCGATACGAGATTACGGAAATGGGTCTCGACGAGTTTATCCATTGGTTTCCAAAACTTGCCAAAGAAGAAATTTATATTGGCACAAATTGGAGCGGAAAACGCCTCGAAGGGTACGATGTGTCAACTCAAGAATTGCAGGCGGGCATCGAATATTGGACGAACCGAGATGCTGAAGAATAGTTGCTTAGAAAAACAACGGGGACAACAAGACGGCTATTAAACTTTTTCTGGTCGGAGTTCGAGGCTGGAATAAGGGCCTGAATCGGCAGGTTAACGACGGAAAGCCACTACCAGAGTGAAAGCCATTGGTTCTCCACGACAATTCGGTTTTTATCTGATCGATCGTCAAACGTGATCGATAATCTGACTGATTCCCTGGCGGCGTTCAACGACCTCGGTAGGTCGAACACCCGTGTGGGCTGACCAACAGCGGTACGTGATAGTGTTCGTCCGTCTTGTCGACTTCGAATTTGATCTCAACACGAGGGAAAAATGCCGGCGTTTCACGACTTATGAAATACTTCCCTGTCTCAAATACGTCCCTTGAAGTTTCTCTTCTATCGACTGGCGATCATCTCTTTGATCTGCTTGGTCGCGATGCCGATGGGCCGATCAAGCGGGATGCCCGCGCAGGCGAGAATCGTGGTGAGCAGGTCGCCTTGATTCCCTTTGGTTTCTGGCAGGAAGCGTCCCGTGTTGATCGTGCCGCCCCCTTTGCCGGCGATAATAAAGGGGAGGTTTTCACGGGAGTGTTTGTTGCCGTCTTCGAGGCCTGAGCCCCACATCATGATGCAGTTGTCAAGCAGGGTGCCATCCCCTTCGCGGAGGCTGGCCATCTTCTTCACCATGTGGGCGAACTGGGCAACGTTGAACGCGGTGATCGCGGCGACTTTCGCGACCTGCTCGGGCCTGTTTTCGTGATGGGTCTGGGAATGATGCTCGTCATTGAACCCGAGTTCGGGATAGGAAACACCGTTCGGCGTGGAACCGATGTAGGTGCTGACGCGAGTTGTGTCGGTCTGGAAGGCGAGCACGGTGAGGTCGCACATCACTTGCATGTATTCGCTGCGTTTGTCGCCCTCGGGAATCTTGATTTCGATGGGCGGGGAATCGGAAGCCTTTTGTTTGCTGGAAGCGATTCCGGCCTTTTCCCGCGCGGCCTCTTTCTGGCGATATTCGATGGCGGCGATACGACGCTCGACGGAACGCACGCTGTCGAGGTATTCATCCAGTTTGTGCTGGTCATCCCGGGGGAGTTTTCGGCGCAGGTCCTTAGCGCCACCCAGCACCAAGTCAAGCATCTGACGATCGAGCGGGTCGGCTTTTGCGAGTTGTCCGCGTTGGTCGGTTTTTCCGAAAAGCCGGTTGAGCACGCTACGGGGATTCGTCTCTGCGGGGACAGGCTGCGTCGGTGAACTGAAGCTGCAGTGCGTATAATACCCCTCGTTCAGCCCCTCCTGATTCTCCTTGTGCGTCTGCGGCATCGTCGCCAGTTCCAGCGAGGGGAGTGAGGTGAAACCGCCCACAAAGTTGGCCGCGATCTGGTCCACAGAAATCGAAATGTTGATCTGGCTTCGCTTGTCCGCATCCGGCAGTTGCGCCGTGAGCCAGGTCGAGAGTTCAAGCGCGTGTGGCGCACCATTGAAAGGGGCGATCGGCACGCCTGAGATCCCCTTCATGAGCAGGCACTGGTCGAGCACGGGCTGCAACGATTCCAAAGCGGGCGGCGGCGAAGTCAGAAAGCTCTCCGCATTTGCCGGCCAGAACTGATCCGGAATGACGCCGTGCGGCATATACATGAAGGCAAGTCGCACGGGTGGTGTGACCGGTTTGTCCTCGCCTGAGTCGGCCCAGCCCATGGTTTCCAAAAGCGGCAGCGCGAGAGTGGCACCGAGCCCTTTTAAGCAGGTGCGACGATCAATACGAAGTTTATTGGCCATTGGAAGATGCCTCGCTTTCATGGATGCGGCGATTCACGAACGGATAACTGGTGACGATCTCGGAAATCAGTGTCTGCATGCCGTAACCATCCTTGGCGACGGCTTCAATCAGGTGATCGACCACGATCTCGTCGTAGCCTTCGAGCTGGCGGCACAGAGCATAGGCCAGCAGTTTCCGCGTAAGGTTCCGTGCCAACTCGTCCTTCCGTGCGGCGATAATGGCTTTCAGCTCCCGGGGAGACGAGAATCGCTTTTCGCCCGGCAACTCGCCCGCAGCGTCGATCGCTCCCCCCGTATCGTCCTGATCCCGCCAGCGCCCGATGGCATCGAAGTTCTCCAGACCGAAGCCGATTGGATCGAGAATCTTGTGGCAATTCGCGCAGACGGCGTTCGTTCGATGGAGTTCCGTACGCTGGCGCAGGGTCAAATTTTCAACCGCTTGCTTGTCTTGCTTTTCTAAAGGGGGAACGTTTGGAGGTGCCGGTGGGACGTGTTCGCCAAGCACCTGTTCCAGCACCCACACGCCCCGTTTCACGGGGCTGGTGCGATTCGGGAAGGAGGTTGTTGCCAGGATGCCAGGCATGCCGAGGATGCCGCCACGATTCGCGTCATCCAGCGTCACCTTTCGCATCTCCGGACCAGTGACGGTCTTTTCCAGACCGTACAGTGCGGCGAGAGTGCCGTTGAGGAACGTGTAATCGCTGTCCACGAAGCCGAACAGGCTGCGGTTTTCGCGAACGATACTGTCGAAGAACAGCCGCGCCTCGTCGTACATCGCCCCCCGCAACTCGGCGGTCATTTGCGGAAATTTTGCGGTGTCGAAAGTCTTGCTCTCCAACCCCAACAGGCCGAGCCACTGAGCGCCGAATCCATCGAACAACGCCCGCGATCGCGGATCGGCGAGCAGGCGCTTCACCTGCGTTTTGAGAATCGCGGGCTCGTGAAGCGTGCCGTTGTCCGCAAGGGCGGAGAGCTCCGCATCGGGCATCGTCGCCCAGAGCAGATACGAGAGGCGGGAGGCCAGTTGGTAGTCGTCGAGCGGGACGATGGTCTGCCCCGGCGCGGCCTCGCTGGCGGGCGTGATGAAGAGGAACTGCGGGGAAACGAGTACGGCCTTGAGCATCAGACGCAGCGACGCCGGGTAGTCGAGTTTGTTCTCGCGTGCCAGATCGAAGACGCCGAGCAGCAGCTCGAGTTCTGCGTCCGATGCAGGCCGGCGAAAGGCGCGCCGAGTCAGCGAACTCGCGACCGTTTTCGCCGCCATGCGAAGATCCGTGCCGGGTGCGGGCGGTTCGCCGAAGAGCCGATTTTGCATCTCAGTGGGGGGAGCGTCCTTCGGAGCCAGAATTCGATTCAACACTTCGTTGGCGATGCCGAGATAATGCTCAGACTGGAGCGGCGACAGCGTATTGAGATACCCCTCGCCGAACACCTCATCCGGCAACTCCGCCGCGATCGCCGGAGCCACTCCGAAGATGTCCCGCAGCGTATTGCCATATTCCACCTTGGTCAGCCGACGGATCACAAACGGCCCCGGGTCCTTCGGGCTGAGATATTTGATCGTCCCCATCCAGTCGACGAACATCTGCCGCTCCTCATCCTTCGGCTGCTTGTCCGCGTTGCTCGGCGGCATGTCGTGCGCCTTCACATTGGCCAGTGCTTGCTTCCATTTCTTGGTCGAGGAGGGAACTCCAGGAGCCACCAGCGCCGGTGCAAAGTTGATGCCTCCCTCCATTCGATGAATTCCATGACAATTCGTGCAGTACGTCTTGAAGAAGGGGGTGACGCGATCCTGGAAAACTTTCTTCGTCTCCGCCTCCCGGGCGGCGAAATCCGGCTCCTCTACCGGCGCAGCCATCGCAACAGCCGCAGGGAGCGCCAAGGCCACTCCAACGAGGACCAGAGCCATCAAGTCACGGCAAAAAGTTCTCGCAGTACTGAACGGAAATTGCTTTTTGGACGCCATGATGCCTGCCAAGCCGCTGCCGTAGGGCCCTGTTGAAAAACGGGGACTGGCTCCACGCGAAACCAACAATCCTCTTGAATGAGTGAGATCGCGAGGCGCCTGTCCCCGTTTTTCAGCAGGCTGGTAGAGAAGATCACATCGTGTGTGAAGCGGGAATGGATTCAAGGTTTGTGACCCTGGTTGGTTAGCGGAATATTTTGGTTTTGCTGGCGGGCTATGCATCAAGCGGATCATGACACAGCGACGATTGTTCGATAGTACGCAAGTTCTGTTTTCCTCCACAAGCCCCATGCTGGCTGTCGATGATTCGCTCTGGTGTCCAGTGAGTTTAAAGCCCTCGTTTGAACGTGAAAACGTCAGTGCGTCAGGCAACAAACGAAAACCTGCAAATCAAGTTGGGATGACAGGACAGCCATTGAGCTTTTTCTGATTGACGTCCCGAGGCTGGCTTTCTCAAAGAATCTGCAAGTTGCTGCTCGCGGAATCTGCGCATTGAGAATCGTAGTGCCGGAGGTGTCGAACGAATCACAATCATCGCTTCATGACTTGGTTGTTCTCGACGAGACTCGCAGCGAGATTTGAACTTCTCATCAAATTCTTGTAAATCGATTCCATGAATTCTGCTTGCACTTTGAAGTCACGGCTCGCATGCTCGGGACACATCCCACAAGGCGTAACTCATTGCCCGAAAATCGAAACAAGCCGTTCGACGATTTCGCCGAATGGCTCGTTTCCGAAAGTTAATCGGGGTGACAGGACGTCTATTGAACTTCTTCTGGCCAGTGTCCAGGGCTGGGAAGGTCACATTCGGCACCGCGTGACAGAGGAGATTTGTAACCGGAATGATTCTCGCGCGAGCGGATCATTGGGCTCACGCAGGGCATAATTCGGCTTTCCACCTCTGTAACAATCGTAAAAGTGTATCGCGATGAGCATTTTTGGGAATCGCGAGGATCGCCGTTTCGGTCTCGACCAGTTTTTTCATCGCTCCTTCAAAATCGCCATTGGCCTCCAGGATGGCAGCCTCAGCCCGGGCCCGAAGCCACGAGTACTGCGCTGTGACCGGAATTTCCGCTAGCCATTCGACCGCCAGATCGGCACGCTTCCTCCTCCGCGCCTGATACACTGCGGCATCGCTTTTCAGTGCCTCGCGGAGGGCTGGCGTGGCACGATCAGAGTAAGCCAGGCACGTTTCGAGTCGTTTCGCGGCCTCGCTGTCCTTCTGCTGATAGAAGGCTGACGAAAAGGCCATGGCATTTGCCTTTACCGTGTCTGCCGAATCGTCCTGCACCGCAATGGCTTTGGCGAGAAACTCGGCCGAGAGCGATTCCGGGAGCACGCCGTCAGTGAGCTCGCCGCTGAGGCGCAACAGCGCGAGCCAGCGTTCGCCGTGCTGGGGTTGCCGTAAGAGCATCCAGATTCGTCTGCCGTCCGAGATGCCAAGCCGACTCTCAAACGGAAACAGGTCGTTCATGCCATTCGCAATCGAGAATACGACGAAAAACCCGGAGAATGCGGTTATTGGAAGGGGCAACAAGAGCACGACCACCGCCGTAAGAAAATTGGCGAGCGCGCCGCCCAAGACCATAGCCATGCCGCGCCAGGCGAGACGGTTGGTCGTGATGGGGTCTAGCTCAGCGACACCATTCACGATCGCGCCCGGTCCTCGATAAAGTGACACACGCAACGGGTGGTTGAACCGAAGTGGGCCGACCCGATACGACCGGCAACGAAAGCCCACGCTTAGGCCGGCGACGACATGCCCAAGCTCGTGAACGGCAAGCATCAGATAAAACGCTGCAAACGTCGAAGCGCCAAGACCGATGATCCCGATTCGTGTCCATTGGTCCAAGAACCAAGGACGAAGGTCTGTGAGGAACCATTGGCGCAGAATCGGCGGGCGATTGAAGATCCAACAAACCGCAAGGATAATGGCCGCGGCAACCCAAACCGCCAGCAGCACTGCCAACCCGGAGCCAGGCACCGTTCGCGGCGGAAGTGGGGCCATCCGATCCAGAATGGGCGTCCCATTGGCAAGCGTTTCTGTGGCTGGCAAAATCACGAACGGTTCCCTCTGATGAAGCGGAATGCCCCATGTGGCATTCCCGATTGTGCAGAATGTAGCGGAATGGAGTCAACAAAAAATTAATATGGTGGCGTTTGACCCTAGGTAAACAAGAGAGAAAAGGGGATAAGTCCAATAATTAGGATTTGCCGTCGTCGATTGTCTTTTTCGGGCGGCCTCGGGGGCGAAATGTGGATTCGAGTCCCAGTTGTTTGGCGGTTGCCTCTTGCCATGACTCTGAGCCGAAGGGTCGGCCTCGGACGACAGAGGCTTCTACGGCTTCCCGTTCCTTCTTAGTCAAGGCTCGGTTCACTCGCGTAACCCAGTCGTTAGGGCGCGGGATTGGCCATGGGCATAAAATCGGTTTCTCGTGGTGTTCTGTGGGATGCAACCAACGCCAAAGGCTGTTCCACGTCCAATCCTCGGCCCGTTCGACCATTGTCGGTCGCACAGCGTTCCGTTCGACATAACGCAAAACCGTATAGAGATGATCATCTTCCTCGATCGGAAATGATTTGTAGGTTCCCTGATACAGGTGGCCGGTTCCGACGGTGTGATGATGCAAGTGCCAGCGACGCACACTTGGGGGACACAGCTTTTTCCCGAAAAAACTGTGCCCCTCAGCTCGCGACCCCCTGCTCGTCGGTATTCGATGAACCGAAATCAAAGCGAGAATCGATCTTCGATTTCGATGGTGCCCCGGATTTGACGCAAGTTCAGAAATCTTTTGACGATGCTGTTGTCAATCTGGTAGACTCCCTTTCATGAACCTGAACACCGAACCACAGCGAGCGTTTCATCGGGGAACCGCCCCGATTTTCGCCCTTCTTTCCGACGACCAAATCCATCGTTTTGCGCAACTACAGGCTGATTCTTCCCTTACCGACCGAGTGGATGAGTTGGCGTCGAAAGCCAACGAAGGGGAACTCACAGACGAAGAACGTGAGGTGTATGAAGCCTATATCGAGGCCAACAACCTGATGGCCATTCTTCAGGCTGAGGCTCGATTTCGATTGCAACACACTGGAGTCTAACGCATGGATGCTCGCGTGCGAGAGTTCGTCCGCGTGCGGGCGTACAACCGGTGCGAGTATTGCCAAAGCCAACAAGAAGCATCGCCTTTGATTCGGCTCCAGATGGAGCACATCATTCCAATCAAGCATGGTGGCGGCGACGAGTTGGAGAATCTGGCACTGGCGTATGCGGAATGCAATCTCAAAAAATCGAGCGATCTGGCTGGCATTGATCCAGATAACCGTTGCATGAAACGCCCCAGGTCGCCATCCTTCAGCGGCCACAGGACCAGATGCCAGTGATTCGGCATGAGGCAATAGCTGAGAATGCGCACAAAGACTTCGGCTTGAGTTTCTGCCAGGACTTTTTCGAACGCGGCATAGTCAGCGTCATCGACGAAAATCCGATCCCGGGCATTTCCACGATTGAGTACGTGAAAGATCATTCCCCCCGGCGCTTGGCGTGCTGTTCTTGGCATGCCAACGAGGATATTCCAAGAAAACGTCTCTTGTCAACCATTAATTGGACTTATCCCCTGGTAAGTGGTTCTTGAAACCATAAATCTAAAAAATTTGCTTCCTCTGCTTTTGTGGGAAATGTTTGAACAACGTTTCTCTTTAGAAAGGCAGAGAAGATGACTACAAAAGTTGAAATCGGAAAAA
>CAIOKO010000019.1 GCA_903858935.1 uncultured Schlesneria sp.
ATCAAATCGATCCAATCGGCAGATTCCTGCTTTAACGCCATTGGTGACGGAATTTCCATCGAGCTGCTTCCGAATGGCGTTGTGAAAACGGTTCCCATTAGAATGCACTCCCCTGAGAAGGCAACCTGGAAAGCGACCAAGTCCAATCGCTGAGCAGCCGCACCTCCTGTGATTTGGCCCACGTCGGATTAAAAATAAATAAGTTGTCGTATTTATGTGGGAGCGAGTTGAGCTCTTAAATCAGGGGTCAGGCTTTCTAATCTGGTCGTCTTGACACTTCGTTTTGTTCCATTCACTTCTTGTTCGGTTTGTTCTCGATACCTACGGACTTGTAATCTTTCTGCGTGCCGTCGCTTAAGAAGCAATGCAGGGTGACGTAAGTCTTGTCATTGCCATTTGAGTTGGCTTTTTCCTCGAACGACGAAGTGGCAATGCCCACCAGTTCGTTTATTTCTGGTAGTTGAGTCTCCCATAGCGGGTCTTTTAAGGGTCTGGCAATATTGTTATCAAAGATCGAGATATAAGGATAAGCGGAGGGAAGGTCCTCAGTCGGAATCCGCCAAATCCTCACTTTGCCGTTCTTGTTCCCACTAAGAATACGTTTTTCGTCGTGCGAAAACGCTACCGACGACACCTCACTGGTGTCGTAATTGCCAACCCACATGGGAGTATGCAGTCCTTCGTCGGTCACCGACCACATCAGAATCCGTCCAGATTTGTCGCCCGTTAATAGCGTTTTGCCGTCATGATCGAATGCCATGCAATTAACACTGCATTCAGAACTGGCGGCGGAAAAGTCCAAACCGTAACGGATGGAATTCTTGGCATTGATCAACGGAAACCATTTTTCGGATTTGGAGCTGGAACCGCGTAGTTTCAAACGTTCAATCACTCCGTCTGATCTCGAACACAGAAGCCATTGACCACTCGGATGAATGGCAACGGCCAACGCCCTTAGTTTTTGCTCACTGCTGGACCGCGATGAATCTTTTTGCTGCCCAAGTTTGAGCGTTTTTTGATGAATCAGTGTGCTTTCTTCGCGTTTCCAGACTTGGATTTCGCCGTTGCGCGTGCAGCTCACTACGATCGGGTCACGACGTCCTCCAATCGCAACGCCATAAACGAGCGAGTCGTTTTCGATCTCTCCGCGCGCCGCAGTTATCTCGGAGGCGTCGGCGCACGCGAGTTCGATGACTTCGACGATGCCTCCGGGCTTAGCGTCCTCATTAGTTTTTTGAATTCCAGATCCTCAGCGAACGACCCATCGTCCATTTTGTGATGTCGCAGCCGAGTAATATTTATCTGGATGATTTTCCGGCTTTTCATCATTGCCCTGTGGGACAGTGAGTTCGCCACGGACCAATTTGGCGTCATCGGCGCAAACGACGTAGCGCCTTCCCTCAATCGGGTCGCTCAGGCTGATCGACCTCTGCTCTGCGGTGCCGCCGAAGAGTAAGGTTGATTGATCGTTGTCCGATAATTGAACTGAGCCATCTCGGCCGGCACTAAGCCATCGGCCTGTTTCAGACGGCTTACCACTGACATCGAGGCCAGCCCATGCAATCGAAGAAACTGTTCCATGATGCTGACAAATATTTTTCGGTGGCCCCTGTTTTTCAAAGTCCTCGAAGTTCCAAACGCGGACCCTACCCCGATCGTCGCCGCTTGCCAGCAACGTTCCTTCGCTCGAAAAGGCCAGTGCTCTGACGACCCCATCGCTAACTTGATCGCTCATAGGACGCGTGGACTCGGTCTGTTCGATATTCCACAGTTTAAACCGACGATCGTTACCAGTACTGACGACTTGTCGGCCGTCCGGATG